>NZ_JBTSWJ010000003.1:0-543065 GCF_054612375.1 Alsobacter sp. R-9
GCCGCGCGCGTGCCGGCGACGGCGGCGCGGGCGGCGAGGCCGGCGCGGGCGCAGCGCCCCACGAGGTCGCGCACCATCGCCGCCTCGCCGCCGAAGAGATGGGCCGATCCGCCGATATCGAGCAGCAGCCCGTCCGGCGGGTCGAGGCCGACGAAGGGCGTGTAGCGCTCGGCCCAGCCGGCGACGGTGTCGAGCAGCGTCGCGTCCGCCGCCGGGTCCGCCTCCGCCACCGCGAGCGCCGGCACCATGGCGCGGGCGGTGGCGAGCGGCAGGCCGGCCGACAGCCCGGCCCGCGCCGCCGCCGCGTCGACGGCGGCGAGCACGAGGGCGTTGTTCTCGCGCGCGACGACGACGAGCGGGTCAGCCGGCGCGGCGCCAGTCGCCCTCAGCCGGTGCAGCCGGTCGGTCGGCAGGCGCGGCAGGACGAGCGCGAGCAGGCGCGACGACGGGGTCTCGCAGGAGGTGCTCATCGGGATCCCACTCCATGGTCCAGGAGCCACCCTCGCCGACCGTTCCCGGCTGGCGCAGGCGTTCGAGCGTGACGGCGAAGGCCGGGCGGCCGACGCCCGGCAGGCGGCCGAGGGAAGGCAGCGGCAGGCTCGGCGCCGCCGCCACGCACCAGCGCGTCGCGGCGCCCGGCGGCCCGGCATGGGCGCCGGTGCGCAGCATCAGGGCCGGCACGCCGGAGGCCTCGGCCGCCAGCGCGAGACGCCGCGCGGCGGTGAGGTCGAGCGCCTTCGGATCGCCCCAGGGCTCGGCCAGCACGAGGCCCAGCGCGCGGCAGCGCAGTCCCTCCTCGGCGGCGCGCAGCACGTCGCGCGCGTCGGCGACGGCGACGAGCACGAGTCCGCCGGGATCGAGCCCGTAGGCGGCGAGGCCGGGGCCGTAGGGCTCGCCCGTCTCGCGTCCGGCGAGGTCCTGGCGGACCCACAGCCACGGCCGCGGCGTGCCGCCGGCGCGGGTGAGCCGGGCGGCGCAGGCGAGCGCGAAGCCCGTTGCCGCGGCGCCGTCGCCCGCCGCCGCCGGCCGCACCTCGTGCACGGCTCCCCGGCGCAGGCCGCCGCCGAGCATGCGGTCGGCCGCCGCATGGCCGAGGGGGACGGCGAGGTCCCGCTCCGGCCCTGCCAGCGCCCGCGCGCGGCCGTCCGCCCCGATGGCGGCGACGCGCTCGCGCAGCGCAGGCAACAGCAAAGGGTTCGCGGTCGCGCTCATGGCTCCACGGTCTCGACGCCCGTCAATGGAAGAGTTCCTGTTTTGTTCCAATACGGATTCCAGACGACGCCGACCGAGTCAACCGCGCCGTCGAATCGAACGATCGGCAGAGGGGATGTCAGAACCGGACACCGGCCCCTCATCCGCCCCTTCGGGGCACCTTCTCCCCGCAAGCGGGGCGAAGGGGCGCCCATCGACCGCGCCTCACCTTGCGCCTCTCCAGCTCCCGCGCCGGCACCGTTCCCTTCTCCCCGTCGCACGGGGAGAAGGTGGCCCGCACGCGCCGGGCTTGCCCGGCTCGTGCTCCGAAGGATGCGGGAGCGGGCAACAGCCCGCGCCCGTGGGACCGGATGAGGGGCGGCCGCGCCCGGTCCTTCCCCCCTCAGCGGCACTCCACCGCGACGACGCGGCCGCGCTGGGCAGCGGCGATGGCGCCGGCGGTCAGCGGTTGCGCCGGAGGAGACCCGGCCGAGGCCTGCGCCTTGCCGGCCGCCAGCGCGGTCGCGGCGGGCACCAGCGGCCAGCTCGCCTGCGGCATCACGCCGGCGACGAGGCGGGGTTCGACGGCCAGCGAGGCGACGAGGCCGACGAGGGCGCCGGAGCGGTCGAAGACGGCGGCGCCGGCCGCGCCGCGCTGCAGCGGCGCGAACACGCGGGCCTTCCCGCTCTCCGGCATGCGCGCCTCGGCGGGCACGACGGCGAGCTGCACGTCGCGCCCGAAGGCCGCCTGCGCCAGCACGACAAGCGGCTCGCCGTCCGCCGGGCGCCCTTCCCGCACCGCGCCCGCCGGGACCGCGAGACCGGGCACGTCGAGCACCGCGAGGCCGGCCGCCTTGTCCACGGAGAGGATCTTCGCCGGCTGGCGTCCGGCGAGCGGCGAGGGGCAGGCCTCGACGGCGGCGACCGTCACCACCTGCCCGGGACCGGTCACGAAGCCCGACAGCAGCAGCGGCCCCGAAGCCGTGGCCGGGGCCTGGCCCGGTGCCTGCGCCGCAGGCTGCCCCGGGGACGGGCCGGGCGTCGCGGGCGCCGTGGCCACGGCGGCGCCGGGCACGGGCTCGAAGCTGTTGGCGACGGCGATCGAGATGCGGTCGAACTCGGCGGCGCGCGCCACGGGGTAGCTCAGCGTGTAGCCGCGCAGGCCGGCGGGCGTCTGGGCGACGCGGGTGTAGAAGCGCCGCCCGTCGCCCTCTCCGGACACGACGAACCAGTCCGGGCGCAGCACCTTGTAGGTGACCTTCCGCTTCGGGCCGTCGGCCCGCAGGAGGTCGTAGAGCGGCTGCAGCTCGGCCTTCGGCGCCGTCAGCTCCAGCGTCACGGTGCCGTCGGCGGAGGCGAAGACGGTGCCGTCGGGCGACTGGCGGGTGCGGTCGAGGAGCTTCTGCGGCACGCCGATCCGGGCGCCGGAGCGGCCGTCGAGCAGTTTCGTGAAGCGCACGGCATCGCGCGCCTTCGCCGCCGTCTGGGCGAGCGCGGCGCGGTCCTTCGGCTGCAGGATGCCGTCCGGCTTCAACCCGGACCGCTTCTGCAGCGCGACGATGGCGCGGAAGGTGAGGGGGCCGAAGCCGCCCGTGGCGGCCCCGGTGAAGTCGCCGGTCCAGATCAGGTCGTCCTGAACGGCGCGCCGGTCGGCCTCCGGCAGGGCCTCGAAGGTCTTCTGCGCCTCCGCGAACAGGGGGTCGACGGGCGCCGCCTGCGCCGTGGGCTGCTGCGCGGCCGCGGGGCCTGCCTCCGTGATGCCCGCCACCGCCACCGCCACCGCCAGCGCCACGGCGAGGCATCCGCCATGGCCGGGACCTGAATTCCGCCGTCGCCTCATGGGCAGCCCCCGTCGAGCATGGCCGGGACTGTCGCAGAAGCGCACGCAGGGGTCGAGTGTCATTGCACACGCCGCTTCCGGTGTTACGCTTCCGCATCCCGGTCCGGACCCATCGACGATGCGCGCGCTCACCCGCACCCTCTCCGCCACCCTCCTCCTGGCGGCCGGCCTGTTGCTGGCCGGCCCCTTCGGCCCGCTGGGCTCCCTTGGCCTCGCCCCGCCGTCGGCGGCGCAGGCCCAGGCACAGAAGGCCTTCGTGCGCGACGATCTTGCCTCCGAGGGGGTGCGGCTGGAGGAACAGCTGCGCAAGGAAGCCCCGGCGGCGCTCGCCGGCCGTCCGGCCGCGCAGCTGCGCGCCGAAGGCACCGCCGCCGCGAACCGGGATGCGAAGCGGGGTCTCGCCATCCTCGCCGCCGCCGTCGCCGCCGATGCGCGCGACCCGGCCAACTGGCTGGCCTTCGCCCGCGTCGCCTTCGCCGCGGCGCCGGCCAACGGCAGCGAGCGGTGGCAGCTGCAGCAGCGCGCCGCCGTGGCCGCCTACGCCGCCTACCAGCGCGCCACCGCGCGGGCCGACGAGGCCGCCGCCCTCGCCTTGCTGGGCGACAGCTTCGCCGCCCGCCAGATCTGGCGCCCGGCGCTCGACGCCTACCGCCAGAGCCTCGCGCTCGCCGACGACGCGGCCCTGCGGTCCGTCTACCAGGCAATGCGCGAGCAGCACGGCTTCCGCATCACCGACTACAAGGTGGACTCGGACAGCGCCTCGCCGCGCGTCTGCTTCCAGTTCTCCGACCCGCTGGCGCGCGGCAAGGTGGACTTCGCGCCCTTCATCGCCGTCGCGGGATCGTCCAACGCCGCCATCGCGGCCGAGGAGCAGCAGCTGTGCGTCGACGGGCTGAAGCACGGCGAGCGCTACGCCATCGTGCTGCGCCAGGGCCTGCCGTCCTCCGTCGGCGAGGCGCTGCTGAAGAACGCCGACTACGAGATCTACGTCCGCGACCGCTCGCCGAGCGTGCGTTTCACCGGCCGCAACTACGTGCTGCCGCGCGTCGGGCAGGAGGGCATCCCGCTCGTCTCGGTCAATACGGCCCGGGTCGACGTCGAGATCAGCCGCATCGGGGACCGCAACCTGCTGCCGACGCTGCGCTCCGACGACTTCCTCGGCCAGCTCGAGGCCTACCGCGCCCGCCAGATCGGCAACGAGAAGGGCGTCAAGGTCTGGACCGGGACCATGGACACCCGCTCCGAGCTCAACCGCGACGTCGTGACCGCCTTCCCGGTCACGGAGGCGGTGGGCAGGCTGCAGCCGGGCGTCTACGTGATGACGGCGAAGCCGAACGACGGTACGCCGCCGTCTGCCTCCGCCTCGGCCACCACCGGCGACGACTACGACCCCGACGACTGGCGCACCCGCGCCACGCAGTGGTTCGTGGTGTCCGACCTCGGCCTCACGGCCTTCGTCGGCGACGACGGCGTGCACGTCTTCGTCCGCTCGCTCGCCTCGGCGCAGCCGATGGCGAACGTCGAGATCCGGCTCATCGCCCGCAACAACGAGATCCTCGCGACCCGACCGACCGACGCCACCGGTCACGTCGCCTTCGACCCGGGGCTGGCGCGCGGCACGGCCGGAATGGCGCCGAGCCTCGTCGTCGCCAGCGACGCCGGCGGCGACTACGGCTTCCTCGACCTCGGGCAGGCGGCCTTCGACCTCACCGACCGCGGCGTGAAGGGCCGCGTCGCCCCGCGCGGGCTCGATGCCTTCCTCTACGCCGAGCGCGGCGTCTACCGCACGGGCGAGACGGTCTACGTCACGGCGCTGCTGCGCGACCCCGCCGGCGTGGCCGTGCCCGGCCTGCCGCTCACCCTCGTCGCCCGGCGCCCCGACGGCGTCGAGTACAAGCGCACGGTGGTGCAGGACCAGGGCCAGGGCGGGCGCGCCTTCGCGCTGCCGCTGCTCGCCGGCGCGGCCCACGGCACGTGGCGCGTCGTCGCCTACGCCGACCCGAAGGGCCCCTCGATCGGCGAGACGAGCTTCCTCGTCGAGGACTACGTCCCCGAGCGCCTGTCGGTGGAGCTGACGCCGAAGCAGAAGACTCTTGGGCCCGGCGAGCCGGCCGACATCGACGTGCTGGCGAACTTCCTCTACGGGGCCCCGGGCTCCAACCTCGACGTCACCGGCGAGTTCGTGGTGCAGCCGGCCGAGGGCCCGGGCCTGCCGGGGCTCGAGGGCTACGCGGTCGGCCTCGCCGACGAGAGCTTCGAGCCTGCGTCCGGCAGCCTCGAGGACCCGGTGACGACCGACGCGAAGGGTCGCGCCACGGTGAGCGTGCCGCTGCCGGAGGTGGTGGCGCCCCGGCCGCTGGAGGCGAAGATCGCGTTGCGCGTCGGCGAGCCCGGCGGCCGCGCCGTGCAGCGTACCGTCACGATCCCGATCCGCCCCCGCGGGCCGGTGGTCGCGGTGAAGCGGCTCTTCGGCGACGACATCGGCGAGGGGACGCCTGCCCGCTTCGACGTGCTCTACGTCGCCCCGGACGGCGCGCGGCTCGCCAAGCGCGGCCTGCGCTGGACGCTGAACCGCGTGGAGAAGCGCTACCAGTGGTTCCAGCAGGACGGCCGCTGGTCGTTCGAGCCGGTCACCTCCACCCGACGCGTCGCCGACGGCACGCTCGACGCGGCCGCCGCCGCGCCGGGGCGCATCGAGGTCGCGGCCGAGATCGGCAGCTACCGGCTCGACGTCACCGGCGGCAGCGACGGGGACGCCACCAGCGTCGCCTACACGGTCGGCTGGAGCGGCGACGCCACGGCCCAGACGCCCGACCTGCTGGAAGTGTCGCTCGACAAGGCGGCCTACGCCGCCGGCGACACGATGCAGGTGACGCTCAACCCGCGCTTCGCGGGACAGGCGACGATCGCCGTCGTCTCCGACGCGGTGCGCACGATCCGCACGCTGGCGGTGAAGCCGGGCGAGAACCGTGTCAGCCTGCCGGTCGAGGCCGGCTGGGGCGCGGGCGCCTACGTGATGGCCATCGCCCACCGGCCGCTGGAGGAGGCGGCGAAGCGCATGCCGGGCCGCGCGCTCGGCGTCGCCTGGTTCGCCGTCGACAAGGCGGCGCGCAGCGTCTCCGTGTCGCTCGACCCGCCGAAGAAGGTGCGCCCGCGCGGCGCGCTCGAGATCCCGGTCAGGCTCGCCGGCCTGTCGCCGGGCGAGGAGGCCTTCGTCACCGTCGCCGCCGTCGACGTCGGCATCCTGGCGCTCACCGGCTACGAGCTGCCCGATCCCTCCGCCCACTTCTTCGGCCAGCGCCAGCTGCCGCTCGAGGTGCGCGACCTCTACGGCTACCTGATCGACGGCATGCAGGGCACGCGCGGCGCCATCCGCAGCGGCGGCGACGCGGCCGGCCTCTCGGCCGATGCCAACCCGCCGACGCAGGAGCCGCTCGCCCGCTACTCCGGCGTGGTGAAGGTGGGGGCCGACGGCACCGCCACCGTGTCCTTCGACCTCCCGGCCTTCAACGGCACGGTGAAGGTGATGGCGGTGGCGTGGTCGAAGGGCCGCACCGGCAGCGCCAGCACCGAGGTCATCGTCCGCGATCCCGTGGTGGTGACGGGCACGCTGCCGCGCTTCCTCAACCTCGGCGACCAGTCGCGCTTCCACATGGAGATCGACAACGTCGAGGGGCCGGCCGGGACCTACACGGTCGACCTCGACGTGACCGGACCGGTGGTCCTGCCTGCCTCGGCGACGCGCAGCACCATCCAGCTGCCGGCCAACGGCCGCGCCTCGCTGACTATCCCGGTGACGGCGGCCGGGCTCGGCACCGCCACCTTCGACCTGAAGCTCACGGGCGCCGGCATCGAGGCCGTGCAGAACTTCCGGCTGCGCGTGAACCCGGGCAGCTCCACGATCTACCGGCGCATCGTGCGGCCGCTGCCGCCCGGCGGCACGGTGAGCGTCAGCGACGATCTCGTCGCCGAGTTCCTGCCCGGCACCGGCGCCGTGTCGCTGGCCGTCTCGCCCTATGGCGGCATCGACGTGCCGGCGCTGCTGCAGGCGCTGGACCGCTATCCCTACGGCTGCACCGAGCAGGTCGTCAGCCGGGCGATGCCGCTGCTCTACGTCAACCGGCTCGCGGCGACGCAGGCGCTGGCGCTCGACGACGGCGTCGACCAGCGCATCCGCGACGCCATCGAGCGCGTGCTGTCGCGGCAGGATTCAAACGGCTCGTTCGGGCTGTGGTCGGTCGGCGGCTCGGAGGACGTGTGGCTCGACGCCTTCGTCACGGACTTCCTGACCCGGGCGCGGGAGCGCAACTTCGCCGTCCCGACGCGCGCGGTGGAGACGGCCCTCGACCGGCTGCGCAACACCGTCGCCAACACCACGGACGTCGCCGACGACCGGGCGGCCGGGCTCGCCTACGCCATCTACGTGCTGGCCCGCAACGGGCGGCCGGTGATGGGCGACCTGCGCTACCTCTCCGACACGAAGCTCACCTCCTTCTCCACGCCGCTGGCCCGCGCGCAGATCGCCGCCGCGCTGGCGCTGCTGGGCGACCGGGGGCGGGCGCAGACGGCGTTCGGCTCCGCGCTCGACCGCCTGCGCGCCTATCGGGACGGCGCCGTCTCGCGCGCCGACTACGGCTCGCGCCTGCGCGACGGGGCGGGCGTGCTCGCCCTCGTCGCCGAGGCGAACCAGGGCCGCGACCTCATCCAGCGCGCCGGCGCGGTGGTCGAGGAGGCGCGCGGCGCGACGGCCTACACCAGCACGCAGGAGAATGCGTGGATGGTGCTCGCCGCCACGGCGCTGGCCCGCGAGGGCGAGAGCATGGCGATCACGCTCGACGGCGTCCGCCAGAACGGTGCCGTGTTCCGCACGCTCAGGGGGCCGGCCATCGAGGGCCGCACGCTGGCGGTCGGCAACGCGGGCCAGGCGCCGGCGCAGGTGGTGCTGACGCTTTCCGGTCAGCCGATGACGCGCGACCCCGCCGCCTCGCAGGGCTACGCTGTCGATCGCAGCTTCTACAAGCTGGACGGCACCAGGACGGACCTCTCCAGCGTGCGCCAGAACGACCGGCTGGTGGTGGTGCTCAAGGTCACGGAGCCGGAGGCAAAGTTCGCCCGCCTGCTGCTCGTTGACATGCTGCCGGCCGGTCTCGAGATCGACAACCCGCGCCTCGTCAACGGCGATACGCTGGCCCCGCTCGACTGGCTGAAGCAGGAGATCGAGCCGGTGGCCACCGAGTACCGCGACGACCGGTTCGTCGCCGCCATCGACCGCAGTTCCGGCCAGCCCGCGTTCTTCACGCTGGCCTACACGGTGCGGGCCGTCTCGCCGGGCCGCTACGTGCATCCGCCGGCCGTGGTGGAGGACATGTACCGCCCCGAGCGCTTCGGCCGGACCGCCTACGGCACGGTCGAGGTGACGCCGGCGCGCTGAGGCGGGGAGACGCGCCGTGGCCGCGGGCAGGGCGAAGCGCTGGGCGAAGCGAACCGCCGTCGTCGCGGCGGCCGCGGCCGTCGTCGCGGGTGTTTCGCTCTGGCGCTTCGTCGACGCGCTCGGCCCGCTCGACCTCTCCCGCGTGCCGGACGGCTCGACCGTCGTGCTCGACCGCGAGGGGCGACTGCTGCGCGCCTTCACCACGGCGGACGGGCGCTGGCGCCTGCCGGTGACGACGGCGGACGTCGACCCTCGCTTCATCGCGATGCTGGAGGCCTACGAGGACGCTCGCTTCCGGCAGCATCGCGGCGTCGATCCGCGGGCCGTGGTGCGGGCCGCGTGGCAGGCGGTCGCCAACGGGCGGATCGTCTCCGGCGGCTCGACGCTGACCATGCAGGTCGCGCGCCTGCTGGAGCCGCGCGAGGAACGCAGTGCCGCGGCCAAGCTGCGCCAGATGGTGCGCGCGGTGCAGCTGGAGCGGCGTTTCGGCAAGGACCGGATCCTCGACCTCTATCTCGCGCTGGCGCCCTATGGCGGCAACCTCGAGGGCGTGCGCGCTGCCTCGCTCACCTATTTCGGCAAGGAGCCGAAGCGCCTTTCCGCCGGGGAGGCGGCGCTCCTCGTGGCGCTGCCGCAGTCGCCGGAGGCGCGGCGTCCGGACCGCCGGCCCGAGGCCGCGCGGGAGGCGCGCGAGCGCGTGCTCGCCCGCGTCGAGGGCCGCGGCCTGATGCCCGCCGCCGAGGTGGCGGCGGCGCGTGCCGAGCCGGTGCCCACGGCCCGTCGCCCCGGCCCGATGCTCGCCGCGCACGCCGCCGAGGCCGCCGTGCGCGCCGCGCCCGACCGGCGCGTGCATCGCCTCACCGTCGACGGCCGGCTGCAGGCAACGCTGGAGTCGCTGCTGCGCGAGCGCGTGCCGGCGCTCGGGCCGCGCCTGACGGCGGGCCTGCTGGTGGTCGACAACGCCACCGGCGAGGTCCGCGCCCATGTCGGCGGGCTCGACTACCTCGCGGCGGAACGCGCGGGCGCGCTCGACATGATCCAGGCGGTCCGCTCGCCCGGCTCGGCGCTGAAGCCCTTCATCTACGGCCTCGCCTTCGAGAACGGCATCGCCCATCCTGAGACGGTGCTCGACGACCGGCCCTCCCGCTTCGGCCTCTATGCGCCGGAGAACTTCGATCTCACCTACCAGGGCGCCGTGACGGCGCGCCGCGCGTTGCAGCTCTCCCTCAACGTGCCGGCGGTCGAACTGCTCGCCGAGGTGGGCCCGGCCCGCCTGCTGGCGCGGCTGCGCAACGCCGGCGCCGACCTCGTTCTGCCGCGCGAGGCACCGCCCGGCCTCGCCATCGGCCTCGGCGGCGTCGGCATCCGCCTCGCCGACCTCGTGCGGCTCTACGCCGGCTTCGCGCGCGGCGGCGAGGTGCCGACGCTGCGCTGGACGGCGGAGACGGCCCCCGGGCCGCCTGTCCGCATCTCGGAGCCCGTGGCGGCATGGTACGTCTACGACGTGCTGCGCGGCGCGCCGCCGCCGGCAAACGCGCCGGCGGGGAAACTCGCCTTCAAGACCGGCACGTCCTACGGCTACCGCGACGCCTGGGCGGTGGGGTTCGACCGGCGCTACACGGTGGGCGTCTGGGTCGGCCGGCCGGACGGCGCGGCGGTGACGGGCCTCGTCGGCCGGCAGGTGGCGGCGCCGCTGCTGTTCGACGCCTTCGCGCGCCTCGGCGGCGAGCCCGAGCCCATCCCGCCGCCCCGCGACGTCCTCGTCGCCACGACCGCGCACCTGCCGCCGCCGCTGCGCCAGCTGCGCCGCGACATCCCCAAGACGGCAAGCCTTGCGGCTCCCGCGCTGCGCATCGCCTTCCCGCCGGACGGCGCCCGCGTCGACCTCGGCCTCGCCGCGGCGGCGGCCGCGCCCCTCGCCATGAAGGCGCTCGGCGGCGTGCCGCCGCTGACATGGCTCGTCAACGGCCGCCCCCTCGCAGCGGCTGACCCGGTCGCAGCCGCCCGGCGGCAGGCGCTGTGGACGCCCGACGGCGCCGGCTTCGCCCGCGTCTCCGTCGTCGACGCGCTCGGCGCGACGGACAGCGTCACGGTGCGGGTGGAGTAGGGGCCTTCAGCGCGCGTTCGCGGCCGCGAGCGTCGCCGCGACACCGCGCTCGATCAGGCTGCCGAGGGCGCGCGTCACCGGGCCGGTGAAGCGCGGGTCTGCCGGGAGGCCGCGGCCGAAGACGCTCTCGAGGCCCATCAGTGCAGGGGCGAGTCGTGCCGCCACGGGGCCGGCCTCGTCGGCGCGGCGTCGCAGCTCTGCGGCCAGCGGATCGCGCACGTCGATGGGCCTGCCAGCCTCGTCCATCCCGGCGACGTAGCGCATCCACGCGGCGACCCCGAGCGCGATGCGGTCGACGGGCGCGCCGGCGGCGAGACGGTCGCGCGCGGTGGCAAGGAGGCGCTGCGGCAGCTTCTGCGTGCCGTCCATGGCGATCTGCCACGTCCGGTGGCGCAGGGCCGGGTTGCGGAACCGGGCGATGAGCCGGTCCTTGTAGCCCTCGACGTCGGCGCCGGGGGGCAGGCTCAGCGTCGGTGTCGCTTCCTCGTCCATCAGCCGGCGCACATGGACGGCGAGCGGCTCGAGCGCCATCGCGTCGGCCACGGTCTCCCGCCCCGCGAGGTAGCCGAGATAGGCCAGCGAGGAATGCGCGCCGTTGAGGAGCCGCAGCTTCATCGTCTCGAATGGCGCCACGTCGGCGACGAGCTCGGCGCCCTGCGCCTCCCAGTCGGGCCGCCCCTGCGGGAAGCGGTCCTCGATCACCCACTGGCTGAACGGCTCGGTCATCACCGGCCACGCATCCGCGACGCCGAGCGTCTCCGCCACGCGGGCACGGTCGGCGTCCGTCGTCGCGGGCACGATGCGGTCCACCATGGTCGAGGGGCACGACACCTCGTCCGCCACGAAGCGGCCGAGCCCGGGATCGCGGAGCGCGGCCAGCCGGGCGATGACCCGGTGCACCGTGTGCCCGTTTGCCGGGAGATTGTCGCAGGTCAGCACCGTGAAGGGCGGCACGCCCGCCGCCCGCCGCCGCGCCAGCGCCGCGACGAGGAACCCGGGCGCCGAGCGTGGCGCATCGGGGTGCGCGAGGTCGTGGCGGATGTCGGGATGGCTCTCGTCGAGCGTGCCCGCGGCCGGGTCGTGGCAGTAGCCCTTCTCCGTCACCGTCAGCGAGACGATGCGCACGGCGGGGTCCGCCATGGCGGCGACGAGGCGGGCGGGATCCTCCGGCGCCACGAGCACGCCGCGCAGCGCGCCGACGACGCGCAGGCTCTCGCCCTCGGCCGAACGGACGGCGACAGTGTAGAGCCCGTCCTGCGGCAGTAGCGCGTCGCGGGTGTCCGCCGCGCGCAGGCTGGCGCCGAGGATGCCCCAGCGAGGGTCGCCCGCCGCCAGGGCGCCGTCGGTATAGACGGCCTGGTGGGCACGGTGGAAGGCGCCGAGGCCGAGGTGCACGATGCCCGTCGTCACGGCGCCCCGGTCGTAGGCCGGGCGCTGCACGCCCGCGGGCAACGACGCCAGCGTGGCGGGCGAGAGGCGAGGCGGTGTCATCGGCGGGTGTCCTTTCGGCCTGTCAGGCGGCGAGGTCGGCGGGGACGTCCCCGTCGATCCGGCGCAGCGTCTCCGCGGCGATGGCGAGCGAGGCGGTCAGTCCCGGGCTCTCGATGCCGAGGAGGTTCACGAGGCCCGGCACGCCGTGCTCGGCCGGCCCGTCGATGCGGAAGTCGGGCGCCGGGTCGTGCGGCCCGGCGATCTTGGGGCGGATGCCCGCATAGCCGGGCGCCAGCGCACCGTCCGGCAGCGCCGGCCAGTACTTGCGGATCTCGGCGTAGAAGCCGTCGGCCCGCGACCCGTCGACGTCGTAGCGGGGCTCGTCGATCCACTCGACGTCGGGTCCGAAGCGGGCCTGTCCGCCGAGGTCGAGCGTCAGGTGCACACCGAGGCCGTGCGTGTGCGGGGCCGGGTAGATCAGCCGCGAGAACGGCGCGCGGCCGGAGAGCACGAAGTAGTTGCCCTTGGCATAGCGCGTGGGCGGCACCCGCCCTGCGTCGAGCCCCTCCACGGCGGTCGCGACGGTCGACGCGTCGAGCCCGGCGCAGTTGACGAGGAGCGTCGTGGTGAAGCGCCACGGCTCGGCGCCCCCGGTCTCCACCGCGATGGCGTTGCCCGTCGCGTCGGCCCGCAGGAACGGCGTGTGGAAGGCGAAGGACGCGCCGGCGTTCTCGGCGTCGCCCTGCAGCGCCAGCATGTAGGCGTGGCTGTCGAGGATGCCGGTGACGGGGGACCACAGCGCCGCGACGCAGGCAAGGTCGGGCTCCATGGCCCGGGCGGCATCGCCCTCGATGAGCTCGAGGTCCTCGACCCCGTTGGCGAGGCCCTTGCGCCAGACGCCTTCGATGGCGGCGCGCTCGTCGTCGGACGTGGCGACGACGAGCTTGCCGCAGCGGCGGTGCGGCACGCCGCGGCTGGCGCAGTAGGCGTAGAGCAGGCGCCGTCCCTCGACGCAGAGGCGGGCCTTCAGGCTGCCCGCGGGGTAGTAGAGCCCGGCGTGGATGACCTCGCTGTTGCGCGAGGAGGTGCCGGTCCCGATGCCCTCGGCCGCCTCCAGCACCACGACGGAGCGTCCCGTCAGCGCCAGCGCGCGTGCCACCGCGAGCCCGATCACGCCCGCGCCGACGACCGTCGCGTCGATGTCCGCCATCGCGTTTCCCCCTGTTCTCCCCGATGCGTAGCCGAGCATCGGGGCCGGGGCAACGGTCGACAGGGTTGCACCGCGCGGGCGCGGTGCAGTCATGCGCGGGGCGTCAGGGGACCGTCAGCCGGCCGTTGTCGCGGGCGCTGCGGGTCGCAGCATGCGCACGGCCGCGAGGCCAGACGCATGCAAGAGGGCCGTGGCCGCGAGGAAGCCTACGCCGTAGGCAAGGCCCGCCGCATTCGCAGGCATCTCGGCGCCGTGCGCCCAGCCGTGCATCGTGGCGAACAGGGCGCAGGCGGCCGCGCCCCAGCCCACCGGTACGCGGCGCCCGAGGACGAGCAGCCCGGCGAGGGCGACGAGCGACAGCGTGATGCCCGCCTCGCCGAAGGGCAGGGGCAGGCCGGCGGCGCCGAGCCCGGCCGCCGCGGCCATGGCGGCGACGAAGGCGAGGGGCCAGGCCCACAGCGCCCGGCCGCCCGCCATCCCGGCCCACGCCCCGACGCCGACCATCGCGGCGAGGTGGTCGAGGCCGCCGAAGGGATGGGCGAGACCGTCGAGAAGGCCGTGGACGTGCGGCGCGGCGCCGGTGTGGGCGAGCGCCGGCGTCGTGATCGCGAAGAGCGTTGCGGCGCCGAGAGTGCGGGCGAGCGGGGTCATGGGCCGTCCTCGTGTCGGTGTTGGCGAGGACGGCGAAGCAAGGAGCGTTCCGCTCAACCCTTGAGGCCGCCCGCCTTCTCGATGAAGGCCGCGACCTCGGCCACGCCCTCGCCGGCGCGGACGTTGGTGAAGACGAAGGGCTTGTCCCGGCGCATCAGCTTCGCGTCGCGGTCCATCACGCCGAGGTCGGCGCCGACGAACGGGGCGAGGTCGATCTTGTTGATCACGAGCAGGTCGGAGCGGGTGATGCCCGGCCCGCCCTTGCGCGGGATCTTCTCGCCGCCGGCGACGTCGATGACGTAGACCGTGATGTCCGCGAGCTCGGGCGAGAACGTCGCGGCGAGGTTGTCGCCGCCCGACTCGATGAGGACCACGTCGAGCGCCGGGAAGCGCTTCACCATGGCGTCGACCGCGGCGAGGTTGATCGAGCAGTCCTCGCGGATCGCGGTGTGCGGGCAGCCGCCCGTCTCCACGCCCATGATCCGCTCCTCCGGCAGGGCGCCGGCGACGGTGAGGAGGCGCGCGTCCTCCTTGGTGTAGATGTCGTTGGTGATGGCGCAGATGTCGTAGGTGTCGCGGAAACGCTTGCACAGCGCCTCCATCAGCGCCGTCTTGCCGGAGCCGACGGGCCCGCCGATGCCGACGCGCAGGGGGCCATGGAGAGAGCGGCCATCGGTGGAACGGGTCATCGTCGATCCTTCGTCGGTCGGTCGTCAGGAGCGGAACAGGCGGGTGTACTGCGTCTCGTGCCGGGCCGAGGCGATGTCCGTCCGCCACGCCGCGCCGCCGAGGTCGTCGAGCGTCGCGGACACGGCGAAGGCGGCCGCGGCCTCGACGCGCGGCAGCAGCGCAGCCGTCACTCGCTGCCCGTCCGTCTGGCCGATGGGGCCGAGCCGCACGGCGGCCGAGACGAGGTTGGCGACGAAGGCGAGCAGCGCCGCCTGGAGGGTCGGTGCAAGCGGCAGGCCATGCCCGGCCGCCGCCACGCCGAGCGCCACGGGATAGGCGACGTCGCCGTCCCACTGTCGCGCCAGACGGTCGATGGCCGGCGCCGGCCAGGAGGCGCGGGCGATGGCGAGGAAGGCGTTGCCCTGCGCCGTGGCCTCCAGGTGCCGCTCCCGCGTGGGTTGAAGGGCGACGGCCAGCTCGGCGATCTCGCGCAGGGCCGCATCGTCGCCCGCCGTGACGGCGCGCCACGCGCAGGCCAGCAGAACCGCGTCGTTGCGGCCGGAGCCGTGGTCGAGGAGGCCGGCGATCCAGGCCTCGGCCGTCGCCGCGTCCTTCACCTGCCCCGTCTCGACCGCCCATTCGAGCCCGTGCGAATAGGCGAAGGCGCCGACCGGGAAGGCCGGCGACAGCCACACCATGAGCGGCAGCAGGGCCGTCTCAGCCATGCTTGTGGCCGTGCCCGCCGTGGCCGTGCTGGTCGTCGTGCCCGTGGTCGTGGTGATGGTCGTGCCCGCAGCCGCAGCCCGGCCCGTGCTCGTGGGGGGCGTGGGCCTTTTCGTGACCGTGGTCGTGCGAGTGCCCGTGAGCGTGCGCATGGTCATGCGAATGGTCGTGGCCGCAGCCGGGGCCATGCTGATGGTCATGGTCGTGACCATGGGCGTGGCGATGATCATGATCATGATCGTGGTCGTGGTCGTGGTGATGCCCGTGCCCGCCGTGGTCGTAGGCGCCCTTCTCCGGCTGGAACGGGCGCTCGACCGCGGTCACGCTGCAGCCCTGCCCGCGCACCATCTCGGCGAGCACGTGGTCGTCCTCGATGTAGATGGCGTCGGCGGTGATCTCGGCCGGCGTGTGCCGGTTGCCGATGTGCCAGGCCACTCTCAGCAGGCGCAGCGGGTTCTCGGCGCGGACCTCCAGCAGCTTCTGCGCGGCGGCCTTCACCTGCACGAGGCGGCCGTCCTCCAGCTTCAGCCCGTCGCCGTCGTTGAGAACGGTCGCCTTCTCGAGGTCGAGCAGGAAGGCCAGCCCCCCGGTTCCGGTCAGGGTCATGCGGCGGCGATGGCGGCCGTCATGGTCGAGCACGACGGTGTCGGCGACGCGCTCGGGCTTCACGGCGGCTTTGCGGACGACGGCGGTGGCTCGCAGCATAGGGACGCTCCTCGGATCGGCCGCGCTTGATAGCACGCGGCGCCCGGTCAGGCACGCGTCTCCGGCGCCGCCACCGCCTCAGCCGGCACCGGAACCTCATGGCGCCGCACGACCAGCGTCAGGCCCGCGAGGAGGAGGAAGGCCCCTGCCGACGCGATGCCGAGGAGGCCGATGGCCGGGCCGATGCCTTGCCGGTCGATGACGAAGGCCAGGACCACGGGGGCGACTGCGTTCGCGACGTTCTGGCCGAAGGCGAGCCGCCCGGCGAACGTACCGTAGCTCGCCGATCCGAACACCCAGAGCGGCAGCGTGGCGCGGGAGACGGCGAAGAGGCCGGTGCCGAAGGCGTAGAGCCCGATGAAACCGATCGCCGCGGTTGGCGAGCCGATGAAGACGGCGAAGACCGCGAACGAGATCACGATCAGGCCGCAGGCGCCGAGCGCGGTCTTCATCGGCGAGAAGCGCCGGCCGAGGGCGAAGTCCGCCACTCGGGCCCCCGTCGAGACGAGCCCCATGCTCGAGGCGACGGTGAGCGCCACGGCTTCGCTCAGCCCCGACTGCTCGAGCAGTTCGAGGACATGCAGGGACAGGCCCCAGGAGACGAAGCCGGACAGGGCGAAGCAGGGCGCCATGACCAGCACGGCGAGCCGCCGGCCCTCCGGCGTCACCGCCGAGGGTGCCGGCGTCGGGCCGGCGCCGCCGGCCACCGCGCTGCGCCGCGGCAGGACGAAGGCGTGCAGCGGCAGGCAGAGCAGCACATGCACCACGGCGAAGGTGAAACAGACGCCGCGCCAGCCGACATGGGCGTCGAGCCAGCCGGTGACCGGCCAGGAGATGGAGGACGCGATGCCGGTGAACAGCATCAGCGTCGACATGCTGCCTCGCGCCGCCTGCCCGGCGACCTGCGCGAGCGCGGTGAAGGCCGGCAGCGACAGGGCGAGGCTGCCGCCGAGCCCGATCAGCAGCCAGCCCGCGGCGTAGGAGGTCGGGCCGCGTGCCATCCCGAGCGTCGCCAGCGCCAGCGCGAAGACGCACGAACCCGCCACCAGCGACCCGGCCGCGCCGACCCGGTCCAGCCGCTTGCCCAGCCAGGGCGACACCACGGCCATCACGATGACCATCAGGGTCACGCCGAAGAACACGAACTCGGTGGTCAGGCCGAGGTCGCGGGCCATCGCGCGGCCGATGATGGCCGGAAGGTAGAAGGTCGTGCCCCAGCCCGTCACCTGCGTGACGGCCAGCACCGCCGTGGCCCGTGTGACCGCCGTCGCCATGCCTGCCCGCGTCGCCGCTTCCCCCCGGGAAGCTTTAGGCCAGACGGACGCGCGCCGCCATGCCGCCGTCGCCCGAGGGCGGATGGCCGCTCTGCAGCGGGGGCATGCCGGGCGGGCCCGGTCGGCCGCGAGACGGCTGGAAGAGCCTGGACGCGACGTCGGGGAAACGGCTCAGAATAGGAAGTAGCGCTGCGCCATCGGCAGTTCCTTCGCCGGTTCGCAGACGAGGAGTTCCCCGTCGGCGGTCACGGCGTAGGTCTCCGGGTCGACCTGGATGTCGGGCGTGGCGCCGTTGTGGATCATCGACGCCTTGGTGATCCCGCCGCGCACGTTCTCGACGGCGACGAACTCCTTCGTCGCGCCGATCCTGTCCCGCAGGCCGTCGGCGATGGCCGCCTGCGAGGTGAAGACCATCGAGGTCGCCGTCAGCGCCTTGCCGAAGGCGCCGAACATCGGCCGGTAGTGCACCGGCTGCGGCGTCGGGATGGAGGCGTTGGGGTCGCCCATCGGCGCGGCGATGATCATGCCGCCCTTGACCACGAGGTCGGGCTTCACGCCGAAGAAGGCGGGAGACCACAGCACGAGGTCTGCGAGCTTGCCCGGCTCCACCGAGCCGATGTGCTTCGACACGCCGTGCGCGATGGCCGGATTGATCGTGTACTTGGCGACGTAGCGCTTGGCCCGGAAGTTGTCGTTGCCCGGCCCGTCGCCCGAAAGCGCGCCGCGCTGCTTCTTCATCTTGTCGGCCGTCTGCCACGTGCGGGTGATGACCTCGCCGAGGCGGCCCATGGCCTGGCTGTCCGACGACATCATCGAGAGCGCGCCGATGTCGTGCAGGATGTCCTCGGCGGCGATCGTCTCGCGGCGGATGCGGCTCTCGGCGAAGGCGAGGTCCTCCGGGATCGAGCCGTCGAGGTGGTGGCACACCATGAGCATGTCGAGATGCTCGTCGAGCGTGTTCACCGTGAACGGCCGGGTCGGATTGGTGGAGGACGGCAGCACGTTGGGCAGCCCCGCCACCTTGATGATGTCGGGCGCGTGCCCGCCGCCGGCGCCTTCCGTGTGGAAGGCGTGGATGGTGCGGCCCTTGAAGGCCTTCACCGTGTCCTCGACGAAGCCCGACTCGTTGAGCGTGTCGGTGTGGATCATGACCTGGATGTCGTGGTCGTCCGCGACGGCCAGGCAGTTGTCGATGGCGGCCGGTGTCGTGCCCCAGTCCTCGTGCAGCTTCAGCGCGCAGGCCCCGGCCCGGATCATCTCGACGAGCGCACCCGGCAGCGCCGCGTTGCCCTTGCCGGAGAGGCCGAGGTTCACCGGGAAGGCGTCGAAGCTCTGCAGCATCCGCATCATGTGCCACGGGCCGGGCGTGCAGGTGGTGGCGTTGGTGCCCGCCGAGGGGCCCGTGCCGCCGCCCAGCATCGAGGTGACGCCGGACATCAGCGCGTGCTCGATCTGCTGCGGGCAGATGAAGTGGATGTGGCTGTCGAAGCCGCCGGCCGTAAGGATCTTGCCCTCGCCGGCGATGACGTCCGTACCCGGGCCGATGACGATGGTGACGCCGGGCTGGATGTCGGGGTTGCCGGCCTTGCCGATGGCGGCGATCCGGCCCTCCTTGATGCCCACGTCAGCCTTGACGATGCCCCAGTGGTCCAGGATCAGCGCGTTGGTGATGACGGTGTCGACGGCGCCTTCCGCGTTGCTGCGCTGGCTCTGGCCCATGCCGTCGCGGATGACCTTGCCGCCGCCGAACTTCACCTCCTCGCCATAGATGGTGAAGTCCTTCTCCACCTCGATGACGAGCGAGGTGTCGGCGAGCCGCACCCTGTCGCCGGTGGTCGGGCCGAACATGTCCGCATAGGCGGAGCGGGAAAGGGTGGTCGCCATCGTCGTCGGTCCTTCCCGCTCAGAGCTTGCCCATCACGTCCTGCCGGAACCCGTAGACGGTCCCGTCGCCGGCCAGCGCCACGAGCCGCACGTCGCGGGTCTGCCCCGGCTCGAAGCGCACGGCGGTTCCGGCCGGGATGTCGAGGCGCATGCCGCGGGCCTTCGCCCGGTCGAACGACAGCGCCGGGTTGGTCTCGAAGAAGTGGTAGTGGCTGCCCACCTGGATCGGCCGGTCGCCGGTGTTGGCGACGGTGAGCGTCACCGTCTCGCGCCCCTCGTTCATGGCGATGTCGCCGGGCAGCGTCGTCACTTCGCCGGGCGTCAGCGCGCCGGAGGCGCCGCGGATCGGGTTGTGCACGGTGACGAGCTTGGTTCCGTCGGGGAAGGTCGCCTCAACCTGCACGTCGTGGATCATCTCGGCGATGCCGTCCATCACCTGGTCGGCCGTGATCACGTGGGCACCCGCCTCCATCAGGTCGGCCACGGACCGCCCGTCGCGGGCGCCCTCGACGACGAAGTCGGTGATCAGCGCGATCGCCTCGGGATGGTTCAGCTTGACGCCGCGCTCCAGCCGGCGCCGGGCGACCATGGCCGCCATGGCGACGAGCAGCTTGTCCTTTTCGCGGGGTGAGAGGTTCATCGTCGGCCCTCGTCAGCGGTCGGTCAGCACTGCCACACGCGCGGAAGCGGCATGGCGAGGAAGGTTTCGAGGAACCGCGCCACGTCCCGCCTAAGGGCGGACGGCGACGGCGCGGCGAAGCGGGCCACCAGCATGGACGACCAGGCGCTGGCTCCGCAATCGCTCGTGGCGCCCTCCAGCGCGGCGCGGGCGTCCTCCAGCCGGGCCTCGGCGTCGGGAGCCACGTGCAGCACGGTGGCGACGGCCAGCGCGTCGCCGGCGACCGTCGGCCGCGCCAGCGCTCCGGCCAGCGGCCCGTCGACCCGGATGTCCTCGGCGAACAGCAGCCGCCCGCCGCGGCGCACCCGCCAGCGGTCGCGGATCAGCCCGTCGCCCAGCGTCTCGCCCATGGCGATGCGGCCGAACACCATCGCCTCGCACAGCGTGAGGGAGGCGGAAGGATCGACGTCCGCCTCGAACCGCCGGGACAGGCGAGCGCCGGAGAACAGGATCGACTCCTGCGGGAGCCAGGCGAGCCGCGCTCGCCCGGCGAGCGACAGCCGCACGTCGATCTGCGTGTCGGCCCCCGTCGAGCGGTACATCTTCTCGGCCGACTGCGTGGTGGCCACGGCCGCGGCGTCGGGCTCGACGGCGATCTCGACCTGCAGCCGGTCGCCGCCGGTCATGCCGCCGCCGGTGTTGATCATCACCGCCTCGCAGCCGGCGGCCGCGCGCGGGAAGCGGATGCGGTAGCCGCCGCTCTCGGACAGTTCGATCGCTTCCGTCCCGCGCGGGCGGGCGGCGAGGCGCATGCGCAGGCGCCCTTCGGCGCGCACATAGGCGGGAAGGTCGCCGCCCGCGCCGCCGGGCGTCGTGTCAGACGGAAAGGTGCCGGCGTACATCGCTCTCGACCATGTCGTCCTTGCGGCCGGCGAGCACGATCTGCCCGCGGTCCATCACGGCGAAACTGTCGCACAGGTCGCGGGCGAATTCGAAGTACTGCTCGACGAGGAGGATCGCCATGTCGCCCTTGTTGCGCAGGTAGGCGATGGCACGGCCGATGTCCTTGATGATCGAAGGCTGGATGCCCTCCGTCGGCTCGTCGAGGACGAGCAGCGTGGGGCGGGTGACGAGCGCGCGGCCGATGGCGAGCTGCTGCTGCTGGCCGCCGGAGAGGTCGCCACCTCGCCGGTTCAGCATGTCCTTGAGGACCGGGAACAGGTCGAAGATCTCGTCAGGGACGTAACGGTCCTGCCGCTTCAGCGGCGCGAAGCCCGTCTCGAGGTTCTCCTTCACCGTCAGCAGGGGGAAGATCTCGCGGCCCTGCGGCACGTAGGCGATGCCGCGCCGCGCGCGGTCGTAGGGCGGGATCGCGCCGAGCGTCTCTCCCTTCCACGCGATGCTGCCGTTGCGGATCGGCTGGATCCCCATGATGGCGCGCAGCAGCGAGCTCTTGCCGACGCCGTTGCGGCCGAGCACGCAGGTCACCTGGCCCGTCTCGGCCTTCAGCGAGACGCCGCGCAGCGCCTGCGCGGCGCCGTAGTAGAGGTCGATGCCGTCGATGGCGAGGGTGGTCATCTCAGCGCCCCAGGTAGACTTCGATGACGCGCTCGTTGCCGGAGACGGCGTCGATGGTGCCCTCGGCGAGCACGCTGCCCTCGTGCAGGCAGGTGACCTTGCAGCCGAGCGCGCGCACGAAGGCCATGTCGTGCTCCACCACCACCACGGCGTGGTCCCGGGCGATGGAGGTCAGCAACTCGGCAGTGGATTCCGTCTCGGCGTCGGTCATCCCCGCGACCGGCTCGTCGACGAGCAGGAGCTTGGGGTCCTGCGCCAGCAGCATGCCGATCTCCAGCCACTGCTTCTGCCCGTGCGACAGGTCGGCGGCCATGCGGTGGCGGTGGTCGGCGAGGCCGATCTTGACGAGGATCGGCTCGAGCTCCGCCTCCTCGACACGGTTGCGCCAGCCGAACAGGGAGGACAGCGCGCCGCGCGGCCCCTTCTTGGCGAGCAGGATGTTGTCGACGACCGTGTGGCTCTCGAACACCGTGGGCTTCTGGAACTTGCGGCCGATGCCGAGTTCCGCGATCGCCGCCTCGTCGAGCTTCGTCAGGTCCACGTTGCCGCCGAAGAGCACGTCGCCCGTATCGGGGCGCGTCTTGCCGGTGATCACGTCCATCATCGTCGTCTTGCCGGCGCCGTTCGGGCCGATGATGGCGCGCATCTCGCCCGGGCCGATGACGAGCGACAGGTTGTTGAGTGCCCGGAATCCGTCGAAGGAGACACCGACGCCGTCGAGGTAGAGGAGGGACTGGGTGAGCTGTTCTTCGGTCATCGGCTCACTCCGCCACGGCCGGGGTGGGGGCAGCGGGTGCCGCGGTCGAGGGACCGGCCTTCCTCGCGGCCTTCTCCTCGGCGCGGCGCTGGCTCCAGGCCGAGAGCGTGCCGACGATGCCCTTCGGCATGAACAGCGTGACGACGATGAAGAGCGCGCCGAGCGCGAAGAGCCAGATCTCCGGGAGGGCGCCGGTGAGCCACGTCTTCGCCCAGTTGACGAGCACGGCGCCGAGCGCCGCGCCGACCAGCGTGCCGCGGCCGCCGACCGCGACCCAGATCACCGCCTCGATGGAGTTCGCCGGCGCGAACTCGGAGGGGTTGATGATGCCCACCTGCGGCACGTAGAGCGCACCCGCCACGCCGGCCATGCAGGCCGAGACGGTGAAGGCGACCAGCTTGAAGCGTTCCACCCGGTAGCCGAGGAAGCGCGTGCGGGATTCCGCGTCGCGGATGGCGATCAGCACCTTGCCGTAGGCGGAGTTCACCATGGCGAGCGCCAGCAGGTAGCCGGCCGCCAGCGCCGCCAGCGTGATGACGAACAGCGACACGCGGGTCGTCTGCGCCTGGATGTTGAAGCCCAGGATGTCCTTGAAATCGGTGAGGCCGTTGTTGCCGCCGAAGCCCATGTCGTTGCGGAAGAAGGCGAGCAGCAGGGCGTAGGTCATCGCCTGCGTGATGATCGACAGGTAGACGCCGGTGACGCGCGAGCGGAAGGCGAACCAGCCGAACACGAAGGCGAGCAGCCCCGGCACCAGCAGCACCATCAGCATGGCGTAGGGAAAGAACTGGAAGCCGTACCAGGTGACCGGCAGCTCCTTCCAGTTCAGGAACACCATGAAGTCGGGCAGGATCGGGTTGGCGTAGACGCCGCGCGGCCCGATCTGGCGCATCAGGTACATGCCCATCGCGTAGCCGCCCAGCGCGAAGAACGCGCCGTGGCCGAGCGAGAGGATGCCGCAGTAGCCCCACACGAGGTCGAGCGCCACCGCGAGCAGCGCGTAGCACAGGTACTTGCCCATCAGCGACACGGCATAGGTGGGCACGTGGAAGGGCGAACCGGGCGGCACCATCAGGTTCAGCACCGGCACCATGACGGCGGCGAGCGCGAGGATCGCGAGGAAGATGCGGCCGCGCTGGTCGAGGCCGCCGATGAGCTTCATCGTGATCATGCTTCGACTGCCCGGCCCTTGAGCGCGAACAGGCCGCGCGGGCGCTTCTGGATGAAGAGGATGATGAAGACGAGCAGCGCGATCTTGCCCAGCACGGCGCCGGCGAAGGGCTCGAGGAACTTGTTGGCGATGCCGAGCGACAGGGCGGCCACCAGCGTGCCCCACAGGTTGCCGACCCCGCCGAACACCACGACCATGAAGCTGTCGACGATGTAGCTCTGGCCGAGGTTGGGGGAGACGTTGTCGATCTGCGAGAGCGCCACGCCGGCGATGCCGGCGATGCCGGAACCCAGCCCGAAGGTGAGGCTGTCGACCCACGGTGTGCGGATGCCCATCGCCGAGGCCATGCGCCGGTTCTGCGTCACCGCCCGCATCTTCAGGCCGAACGACGTCGCCTTGAGCACGAAGAGCAGGGCGACGAAGACGGCGAGGCCGAAGACGATGATCCAGAGCCGGCCGTAGGTGATCGTCAAGCCGTAGAAGTCGAACGCTCCGGCCATGAAGGATGGGGCGCCGACCTCGCGGTTGTTGGCGCCGAAGATCGAGCGCACCGTCTGCTGGAGGATCAGGCTGACGCCCCACGTGGCCAGCAGCGTCTCCAGCGGCCGGCCGTAGAGATAGCGGATGACGCCGCGCTCGATGGCGATGCCCACCGCTCCGGCCACGAGGAAGGCCAGCGGCAGCGCGATGGCGAGCGACCAGTCGAACAGGCCCGGATACTTCGTGCGCAGGAACTCCTGCACCACGAAGGTCGTGTAGGCGCCGAGCATCACCATCTCGCCGTGCGCCATGTTGATGATGCCCATCACGCCGAAGGTGATGGCGAGCCCGATGGCGGCGAGCAGCAGCACCGAGCCGAGCGACAGGCCGTACCACGCGTTCTGCAGGCCTGACAGCAGCGCCAGGCGCCGCTGGATCGTGGCGGAAGCCGTCTCAGCCGCCAGCTTCACGATGGGCGAGGACTTCGACGCGGCGAGCCCGAGGAGGTTGAGCGCATCCTGGTCGCCGCGGTCGCCGATCACGTCCACGGCCGCGACCTTCTCGGCGTCCGAAGACTGGTCGCTCAGCAGGACGACGGCGGCACGGGCCTGCTGCAGGGCCCGCTTGATGCGCGGCTCGGTCTCCTTGCCGATGGCCGTGTCGAGTGCCGGCAGCGCGTTGACGTCGCGGGACTTGAAAACGGACTCCGCCGCGGCGAGACGCTTGGCGGGATCGGGATTGAGCAGCGTCAGCGAACCCAGGGCGGCGTCGAGCGCGCGGCGAATGCGGTTGTTGACGCGGACGGGGCGGGTGCCCGACGGGGCCTCGACCTTCGCGCCGGTGCGCGCATCGAGGACCGTGCCGTCGGCCTGCTTGATGAAGACGGCCTTGTCTGCCTGCCGGTAGACGAGGTTGCCGGCGGCGAGCGCCTCGAGGGCCGGCTGGGCCCGCTCGCTGCCCGTGGCGGCGAGATCGCCGATGGCGGCCTCGATCTCGTTGAACGTCTCGGTCGCCATCCGGTTGAAGGCGGCGTCGGCGGGGGCCTGGGCCCTCGCGCCGCCGGGGGCGGCGGCGATCACCGCGAGAAGGGCGAACAGTCCGGCGACGGCGCGCAGGACCCTCGGGATGGCGGAAGGAGGCATGGGACCGGCCCTGGCAGGAGCTCGCGGGAAGCGGACGAAAGAGGGGGCGGGCGGCCGTAGCCTTGTGAAGCGGGGCCGCCCGCAACGGCGCGTCCAGGTCCCCTCCCGACGGCGCCGCCTGGAACCGGCCGGCGAAGGCTCGCCGGCCGGGCTGTCTCAGGTGCGGGCGATCACTTCGTGGCGCCGCCGCACTTGCCGGTCTTCACGTTGAAGTTTCCGCAGGACATCGGGGCTCGCCAGTCGGAGATCAGGTCCTTCGAGCCCTCGAGGTAGTCCGACCACTCGTCGCCGACCACGAGGCCCGGGGTCTGCGACACGATGTTGAACTGGCCGTCCGCCTTGATCTCGCCGATGAGCACCGGCTTCGTGATGTGGTGGTTCGGCATCATCGCGGAGAAGCCGCCCGACAGGTTCGGCACGCTGACGCCGATGAGGGCGTCGATCACGGCGTTGGTGTCGGTGGTGCCGGCCTTCTCGACCGCCTTCACCCACATGTTGAAGCCGATGACGTGCGCCTCCATCGGGTCGTTCGTCACGCGCTTCGGGTTCTTCGTGAAGGCCTTCCACTTCTCGATGAACGCCTTGTTGTCGGCGTTGTCGACCGACTGGAAGTAGTTCCAGGCGGCGAGGTGGCCGACGAGCGGCTTGGTGTCGATGCCGGCGAGTTCTTCCTCACCCACCGAGAACGCCACGACCGGGATGTCGGTCGCCTTGATGCCCTGGTTGCCCAGCTCCTTGTAGAACGGCACGTTGGCGTCGCCGTTGATGGTCGAGACCACAGCCGTCTTCTTGCCGGCCGAGCCGAACTTCTTGATGTCCGCCACGATCGTCTGCCAGTCGGAATGTCCGAACGGCGTGTAGTTGATCATGATGTCTTCCTGCTTGACGCCCTTGGCCTTGAGGTAGGCCTCGAGGATCTTGTTCGTCGTGCGCGGATAGACGTAGTCGGTGCCGGCCAGCACCCACCGCTGGACCTTCTCGTTCTCCATCAGGTAGTCGACGGCCGGGATCGCCTGCTGGTTCGGAGCCGCGCCCGTGTAGAAGATGTTCTTCGAGGATTCCTCGCCCTCGTACTGCACCGGGTAGAAGAGGATGCCGTTGAGCTCCTCGAACACCGGCAGCACCGACTTGCGCGACACCGAGGTCCAGCAGCCGAACACGGCGGCCGCCTTGTCCTTCGTCAGCAGCTCGCGCGCCTTCTCGGCGAAGAGCGGCCAGTTCGAGGCCGGGTCGACCACGACGGCCTCGAGCTTCTTGCCGAGCAGGCCGCCCTTCTTGTTCTGCTCCTCGATGAGCATCAGCATGACGTCCTTCAGGGTCGTCTCGCTGATCGCCATCGTGCCCGACAGCGAGTGCAGGATGCCGACCTTGATGGTGTTCTGCGCCTGCGCGCCGAAAGAGGCGAGCGTGACGCCGGCGGCCACGGCGGCCCCCGTCAGGAATGCCTTGAACGATCGAGTCATGAATTGTCCCCTCGGAACCGGATTGACCGTGAACCGTGGTGGCAAGCGCCGTGCCAGCTTCCCGAACCGCCGCGTCAGGCGCGTGTCGGGCCGCTTTGCGCAGCCGGGGAGGGCGACACACCGACCGCGGGAGGCTTGAGCACGGCCGTTCGGAGGGCCGGAGTGCCCGCCGATCAGGCACGGCCCGGGAGGTGCCAAAAAAACAGGCACCCGCGGTGGGATTACCCCCTGACTGGATTCAAAGTGACCAGAAATCGCGCGGCACGTTGCCGCGGTCCCCTGACCAGGTGCGCACGCCGTGCTTGCCCAGCTTCGTGTTCGCGAGGGAGCGCTCGGCGTGCAGCATGCGGTGCGAGAGCAGCCGCTGGGCGAGGCGGGCGACTTCGCCCGCGCAGGCCGGGTCGTTCGCCCGGTTGACGAACTCGCCCGGATCTGTGGCGAGGTCGAAGAGGAGCGGCGGCAGCGCCGTGAAGTGGACGTACTTCCAGCGCTCCTCCCGGATGACGTCGAGCGTGCACTGGTCGGGCAGCAGGCCGAGGTGCTGCTCCATCCCGCCGCTGCCGAGCGTGCGGAAGTCGTACTCCCAGAACACGTAGTCGCGCCAATCGCCGGGCGTGGCGCCCTCGAGCCACGGGCGGAGCGAGCGGCCGTTCATGTCTGCGGGAGGCTCGAGGCCGATCCACTCGAGGATGGTCGGCGCGAGGTCCACGCTCTCGGTGAACGCGTCCACCACGCGCCCCCGCGCCGCCGGGTCCGCGCCCGGCATGCGGATCACCAGCGGCACGTGGTTGGCCGGGTCGAACCAGCCGCCCTTGCCCCAGCACCAGTGGTCACCAAGCATCTCGCCGTGGTCGGCGGTGACGATCACGAGCGTCTGGTCCCACTCGCCGGTCTGCTTGAGATGCTCCACGAGCCGGCCGAGGTTCGCGTCCACCTCCGCGATCAGGCCGCCGTAGACGGCCCGCATCGCCATGACGTCGTCCATCGTCGCGCGGAGCGGGTTCACCTGGCTCTTCAGGTAGTCGTGGTTGTCCATCTCGTCGAGCCAGGCGTCGAGGAACGGATGGAAGGCTCTTTCGTCCGTCAGGGCCTCCCGCCGCCGCGGCGCCGCGATCCGGCCGGTGTCGACGAGCATGTTGTAGGGCTCGGGGGCGATGAAGGGCGGATGCGGCCGCATCCAGACGAGATGCACGAACCAGGGATCGTCCCGTCGCAGCCGCCACCAGTCGAGCAGGCGCTCGGTCAGCCAGGCGGTATCGGAATCCTCCGCCCGGTAGAGGGCGGGATCGCGGGAGAAGTGCTCCATCTTCCGGGTGCGGCCCGGATGGTTGTAGAGGTCATGCAGCTTGTCCGGAACAGCGTAGCCCTTGCGGACGAGGTCCGTGGCCCAGGGCTGCAGGCTGAGTTCGTTGTGCGCCGCCTCCAGCCGGAAGCCGGGAAGGATGCCCTCGAAACTGCGCGTGCGCGGGTCGTCCGGCGGCACCGTGCGCGGATCCACGGACGAATCGGTGTAGCCGAACAGCACCGGGTCGTACCCGGCCCGGCGCGCCTCCAGAGCCACGTTGGAGAAGCGCGCATCGAGCGGGGTGGCGTTCCGCACCGAGCGGTGCACGAAGGGATAGAGCCCCGTCAGCAGCGTCGCCCGCGCCGGTCCACACGGTACCGCCGGCGTGAAATGTCGCGCGAACGTCGTGCCCTCCGAGGCCAGTGCATCGAGATTCGGAGTCAGGCTCGGCCCGCCGAAGAGACGCGGCGCATCGCCGCGCCACTGGTCGGCGGCGATGAACAGCACCTTTCTCATCACTTTCCCCGCATGGACCGCATGTATCGCGATGGGAAGCTTATCCCGGTCCGGAACGGGTCCAAAATCGTGCCGAAAAGAGGACAATAGTCTTTACGAAGCGGGCCCGCCGTGTCTAACTCACGGCCGCACGCAGCACTACCGGAAATACCTCTTCTTCATGTCCACGACCCCGAATATGGACCAACTCGCCTTGCGCGCGAGGGATGCGACCGCCTTGCTGAAGGCGCTATCCCACGAGGCGCGGCTGGTCATCATGTGCCTCCTGATGGATGGGGAAAAAAGCGTCACGGAGCTCGAACGAGCCCTCGGACGCCGGCAGGCGGCGGTTTCTCAGCAGCTCGCGCGCCTGAGGCTGGACGGACTGGTGAAGGCGCGGCGCGAAGGCAAGATCATCTACTACAGCGTCGCCTCCGACCACATCCGCATGATCATGCAGACGCTGTCGACGGCTTTCGCCGCGCCCTTTCCCGATCCGTTCGAGCGCCGCATCCGGCGCTCCGACTCGACGCCGACCCCCTGAGGTCTCAGCGCCGTCGCCACGGCGCGAACCAGCCGAGCCCCTCCAGCGTGCCGTTGCGCGGACGGTACTCGCATCCGACGAAACCGTCGTAGCCGAGGCGGTCCAACGTGGCGAAAACGAAGCCGTAGTCGATTTCCTCTCCCGCCGGTTCGTTCCGGGAGGGAATGCTGGCCACCTGGACGTGGCCGGTGAGCGGCATGAGGGCCTCGAGGCCCCTGGTCACGTCTCCGTGAATGATCTGCCGGTGATAGACGTCGAACTGCAGGCGCACGTTCGGGAGGCCGATCTCGCCGATCAGCCGGGTCGCGAGCCCGAAATCGCCGAGGAAGTAGCCGGGCATGTCTCGTCCGTTGATCGGCTCGAGCATCACCGACACGCCCGCGCGGGCCATCGCCTGCGCCACGAAGGCGATGTTCTCCTTGTAGGTCGCGATGCTGCGGGCGTCGGGCGCCACGAGGCCGGCCATCACGTGGACGCGCCGGGTGCCCGTGGCGGCCACGTAGTCGAGAGCCCTGGCGACCCCCTCGCGGAACTCCGCCTCGCGTCCGGGAATCGCGGCCATGCCGCGCTCCCCGGCGGCCCAGTCCCCCGGCGGCAGGTTGAAGAGGGCCTGCGTGAGCCCGTGGCGTTGGAGCCGCTCACCGATCGCCTCCGGCGGGTGCTCGTAGGGGAACAGGAACTCGACCGCGTCGAAGCCGGCGTCGGCCGCGGCGGCGAACCGGTCGAGGAACGACCATTCGTTGAACATCATGGACAGGTTTGCGGCGAAGTGGGGCATGGGCGGTCTCCTCGATGCCGCCCAGCCAAGCTCGCCGATCTCGTTCTGTCCAGCGCGGCGTGGGGGCATGCGCTCCTCACGTCCCCGATTCGCGGATGAGCACGCCGATGACGTGGCGCGCGGCGCGCACCGCGAAGCTCTCGGCATGTCCCTCCAGAACCGCGGTGCCCCGTCTGGCGGTGGGCGGCACGGGGCCGGCGGTCGTCATGATGGCCGGATAGACGGCGGCGCCGGCCTTGAGCCGCCGCCCGTCCTGCAGGGCCGGCACGGGGCCCTCGTTCGTGGACGCGAGGGGCAGGAGGTCCAGATCCTCCGCCGCGGTCCGGCCGATGGAGTCCAGCACGACCGGCACGGCCGGCATCTGGGGATCCTCGGGCACGAACCGTCCCCGGGTCCCCGGCGACAGGCGCCGAAGGTCGGCCTCGGCCACGTAGCCGCGGACCTCTCCGGTCTCGGTGCCGACGATCCGCGCGATCTGTGTCCGCGGGTTCACCCACGTCCCGGGCTTGAGCAGGGGATCGAGCTCGCGCACGACGCCCGGCGCCGGCGCCCGGACGACGAGGTCGCTCCGCTGCGCCTCGAAGCCTTGCAGCCGCCGCCTCTCGGCGTCGAGCTGCCTGCCGAGCACGATCCACTCGGACCGGTCCCCGGCATCGGCTGCAGCACGGTCCCGCCTGCGCTCGAGCAGGGCGATGCGCAGGCCTGCACGCTCGATCTCGCTCTCGAGCTCGCGGGAGCGCAGCACGACAAGGACGTCGCCTTCCGCCACCGTCGCGAGGGGCGTGGCTCGTACCTCGACGACCTGGCCGGGCGAGCGCGGATAGACCGCGGCGTCGACGGCCGCCCCCGCCTGCGCCGGGACGCGGACGGACGTCGACCACGGCACCACGGCCGCCACCACGAGGCCGACGAGGGCCATCAGCGTCACCAGGCTGCGCGGGCTCCGCGCCACGAGATGCCGGCCGCCCCACAGGACGCGGAGTTCCATGGCGATGGGCCGTGCGATGAACCAGACGATCTCGATGAGGAACAGCACCACGCCGAGCGCCTTGAAGGCCATGTGGTAGACCAGCAGGGCGATGCCGAGGAACAGGAAGAAGCGGTAGATCCAGATCGCGTAGGCGTAGAGCGCGAGGATGACGAGCGTTCGCCGCTCGAACGGCTCCGGCGGCGGCGCGCCGAGCCCGAACAGGACCTCCCGCATCAGCCAGCGCCCGACGGCGATGGCGCGGGTCTGCAGGTTGGGGATGCCCGATGCGTCGGCCAGCAGGTGGTACCCGTCGAACCGCATGAACGGGTTGAGGTTGAGGAGAAGGCTGAGGACGAGGCTCGTGGTGGCCGTCACGAAGGCGATCGACCTCAGGATGCCGTCCGGAAGGAACACCCAGGCCAGAAGGGCCCACGCCGCCAGCATGACCTCGGCGACGAGGCCGGCCGCGTCGATGGCCAGCCGCTGCCGGCGCGAGCGGAGGCGCCACGCATCGCTGACGTCGGAATAGAGGAACGGCGCCATGACCATGAAGGCGACGCCCATCGACGGCACGCGCACGCCGTACCGCTTCGCCATCAGTGCGTGGCCGAGCTCGTGGATCGTCTTCACCAGAACGAGGCTGAGCCCATAGAGCGCCGCGCCCTCCAGCGTGAAGAAGGACAGTGCGGTGGCGACGAAGTGGTCCCACTGGCGGGCGACGAGCGCCAGCGCGACGAGCCCCGCGGCTCCGGTCAGGCCGAGCACGGGGCCGGAGAACACGGCGCGGGCCAGCCCGCGGCGCCGGTCGAGCCAGGCCTGCGGCCGCAGCAGCGGCACCTTGAAGAAGAGGTAGTTGTGGATGAGCCAGGCCAGCCAGTGGTGGGTCCTGTCCTTGTCCCTCCTCGCAAGGGCCATCGCGCCGCCGGCCGGCTCCTGCGTCAGTTCGTGCGCAGTGAGGAACGCGATCACGCCGTCGATCTCGTCGTCGGAGACGGGCCGCGCGCTGCGGGCGGCGACCCTCGTCTTCAACCCTGACCGCGTTCCAGCCGGCCACGCGGACAGGAGGTCCAGCACCGCGCGGCCGATCTGGAAGTAGCGGTGGCGGACCGGGTCCAGCACCACCCAGCCCGGCGCGCCGCCGGGCAGCGGCGACGAAGGCAGGATGCGCAGGTCCTCGCGCAGCGGCGGCAGGCCCTCGTCGGCCACTGCAGCCGGGTTCACAGCCAGACCTGCTGGCGCAGGGCCGTGATCGGCCGGCGCAGGAGGAGGTAGCCGAGGGGAACCGGCTCGCCCCGCACCTGGGCGGTTCCCCGGTAGCCGATCCTCGGCGGCGGCGTGGCGGCATCGGGCACGGCACGCAGGACCAGCGCCAGTCCGCCGCCGGGCACGGGTGTGGCATGGAACGCCACGTCCTCGACGGTCGCGTCGAGCGGCGCCAGCGGATCGGAGTCGAGGTAGATGCGCACCGCCGCGCCGTCGCGTGCGACGATGGCATCCTTCACCGGCAGTTCGATCCGGAACTCGATGCGCTTCGGATCCGCGAGCGTCATCAGGCGCTCGCCCGTGGTGACCGGCTTGCCCTCGAGGTCCTTGCGGCTGGCGAAAACCGCCACGCCGTCACGCTCGGCGACGATCGTGGAGCGGGCCAACTGCTCGCGGGCCGCGTTCCGCTCGGCCTCGGCGAGACCGAGCTCGGCCGACGCCACGGCGAGTTCCCGGCGCGCGGACTTGTCGGCGAAGGCGGCCTGCGTCAGGCGCTGCTCGCGCGCCCGCGCCACCGCGACGTTCTGCTCCGCGACTTCGAAACGGCTACGGGCCGCAGTGTCCACCATCCGGACGAGCACCTGCCCCTTTCGGACGTCGGTATCGGGAGCCACCTCGACCGTGTCGATGAGGCCCTCCATCGGGGCACTGACCACGTCCGCGTCCCGCGGCACGACCTCGACCGGCGCCAGCGCCGTGAGCCTCACGGGGACGAGCCCCGCACCGAGCAGGAGGGCGACGCAGACCGGCGTCACCCACCGCTTCCACGCAGCCTCCTTCAGTCCCGCTCGCCCCAGAAGCGCGGCCCACGCGTGGCCGTAGCTCTCGCCGAGCCGGCTTGCGAGCGCCGTGTCCCGCTCGGTCCAGGGCATGTCCCGCGCGAGGACGGCGACACCGAAGCAGCGCCCGTCGCGGGTGACGAACGGGACGAGGCAGACATGGGCGAAGGGCGACGGATCACCGGTGTCGCCGGACGGATCGGCACACAGGGCGGTCCATTCCATGACGGCGGCGCGCGCCGGGACCGGCCGCGACAGCCGGCGGACCCATTGCGCGAGCCCGCGTTCCACCGCGACGACGAGCGGCGACGTCCGCTCCACGCTCGACTGTGCCGAGACCGCGAGGACGCGGGCGTTCCGGTTCGTCGTCCTCGCCACGACGCATTGGCCGTAGGGAAGGAGGCGGCGCCAGTCGTTCGCGATCCCGTGCACGAGCTCCGTCGGGTCGGCGGCCGCCCGCGCCGCCGCCTCGAGCGACAGCACGGTTTCCAGCGGCGAGGCCGGAGCCGGCGCCGCGCCCCGCGCAAAGGCGGGCTGGATCGTCATGGCCCGTCCGCCTCCGCGGAGAACGTCGCCGTCCCGCTCATGCCGGGCTTGACCCGAGGATCCGGCGCGAGCAGCACGGCGAACAGCTTGACCGTCTGGCTCACGGCATCGACGACCGCGGCCTGCCGGATGACGCGGGCAGGGTGGACGCTGCCCGTGTCCTCCAGCGTGAAGTCGAAAGTCTGCCCCACGAGGTCGCGACGCAGCCAGCGCGACGGCGCGATGAGCTCGATCTCGAGTCGCGAGGCGTCCACGACGCGCAGCAGCGGCGTCGAGGGGTTGGCGATCTCGTGCGGGTTCGCGCTTGTCTCGACGACGAACCCGTCGAAAGGCGCGAGGATCCGGCATCCCTTCAACCGCGCGTTGCCGGCATTCACGTCCGCCGCGGCCTTCCCGAGCCGTGCTGCCGATATGATCATGTCCCGCGCGCCGATGGCCTTGTGGCGCTCCAGTTCCAGGTTGCCGTCGTGCGTGGCCTTCGCCGCGGCCATTTCCGCCTCCAGGGATGCCTGCTCGGCCTCGTTGCGGGAGCAGTCGAAGGCCACGAGCAGGTCGCCCGCGCGGAACGGCTGGCCTTCGCGGAACGGCATCGTCGTGATGCGGGCGGAGAGCTCGCTGGAGATCGTGGCCTCTCCGAGCGATCGCACGAGGCCATGGGCCCGGTTCTCCCGCCCCTCGCCCAACGCCGGGGCTTCGGCCAAGGCAGGCCGTGCGGCCAAGGCAGGTCCTGCGGCCGAGGCAGGCCCTGCGGCCACGAGTCCCGCCGTCAACAGAAGCCCCCGCAGGGCTGGCGTCACGAGGCTCTCCCGTCGGGAGCCCGCAGCCCGTTCTTCCGGAACGCCTGGGCAGCCTCCTTCAGGGACGCGCCGCCCAGTTGCGGATAGGGATCGCGGCCGAGCGTCGTGAGGATGGCGGCATAGGCGCTCTGCGCATCCGCCACGGCGACGTCGTGCCGGGCCCGGGCGAGAAGCGCTCCAAGCTTCTCGCGGATCAGTTCGTTCTCGCTCGTGAGCTGTGCGTCTCCGGCCGAGGCCGCGAACTTCTCGAGGAGCTTCGTCTGCACCGCGGCGTAGTTGCCCAGCGTCTCCGCGCGGCGGAGCGCGTGCTCGTAGCGCACCCGGCTGACGTGCACCTGCAGGGCCACGGAGGCGATCGTCGCCTTCAGCCGCTCGGCCCGGACCTCCTTGTTGGCCTCCACCTCCGCACTCCGGACCGGGTAGCTGATGAGGCGCATGGCGTTCCACGTCACCTGGGCGCCCCAGCCGGCCCAGTCATTGGCCCAGGTGAAGCTGTTCGAGGTGTAGTTGGGGCCGGCGTTGAGGTTGATGCCCGGCAGGAGCTCCAGCAGGATCTTCGTCCCGTCCCAGTCGGCGATGCGCTGGTCGTAGAGCGCCTCGCGCACCTCGGGGCGCTGTGTGATCGCCTCCTTCACCTGGTCTTCCGGCCGGCCCTTCACGGCCGGCAGCGCCCGGCCCGCATTCGGCCGCACCAGCGTGAAGCGGGTGCCCGGGGGCAGGTTCATCAGGGCCGCGAGCTGGTTGCGCGCGGCGGCGACGTCCGCCTCGACCGTCTGCAGGCGGTCGGTCAGGTCGTAGACCTCGCGCTGGTAGGTCAGCGCCGTGAGTGGCGGCGTCCGGCCGCTGTCGACCAGTGCCTGCGCGTTGGCGAGGGCCTGGCGCGCCTCCTTCTCCAGCGCCCGCAGTTCGCGCCCGAGGTACTCGGCCGCCAGCGCCCGCCAGTACGCGGAACGCACCTCCTCGACGATGCGCGCCATCACGCGCCGCCGTGTCTCCTCGGCGATCAGCGTCCGGTCGGCCGCCTGCTGCGCCTGGACGTAGGACAGGCCGAAGTCGAGGACGTTCCACGAGATGCTCAGGTCCCGCGTCCGCAGGTCCTGGTCTGTCGACACGTTGAAGCCCTGGTCGACGAGGCCGGTCCGCAGGCTCCGGCTGAAGGACGCGTCCGGCTCGTTGCGGCCGGTATAGCCGGCGTTGAGGGCGATCTGGGGCAGCGCGGAGACCGCCGCCGAGGCGATCTGCCGGTTGCGCAGGCTCGTCTCCAGCTGCTCGACGCGGTGGTCGAGGTTGTAGAAGACCGCGCGGGCCATCGCCTCGCCGAGGTCGATCGGCCCGGCGACGGGTTCCTGGGCCTCCGTAGCAGCCTTGAAGGCCTCCGCCGTCTTTACCGCGATCTCCGCCTCGCTGAGGGGCGTCGGCGTCAGCGCACAGCCGGACAGCAGCACGCCCAGTGCGCAGCCTGCGAGCAGGACGGCGATGCGCCGGGGCGCGAGGGCACGAAAATCGGGCTCGGAAAACGAATGCATGAAATCCCCATCCCCGTCACCAACCGCCGTTCCCCCGGCGACCGAGACAACTCGGCTGCCCAGGGGCGAGGATTTCCGCTGCACGTCAGCGTGGATCGAAGGCGATCTCGACGATCGAGTCGGCTAGAACAAAAAATAACGTCTTGAGGAAGCAGCAACGTCGACGCGGTGTCAATGCACAGAAGAAATGACGCGACGTCGATAGGTTAAACAACTTCAGGTTGTACGTTCATCGCTTCGCGTCTACACGCGTTCATCATGAATCGCCGTCCGTCCGTAATTGCGCGCAAAAATGTGATCACGACGCGCTGGCCGGAGGGGCGCGCTACCCTAAGTTGACCGCGGCTGACGGTGATCAAGCCAAGGGAGGGTGTTGCATGTCGATCACACGCCGGACAATGCTTGCGGGTACGGCCGCCACGGGAGCGGCGCTGGCCGCCGGGGGACAGGCTCTGGCCAAGGCCCCGATGTCCAACCAGCAGGCGCCCGGCTTCCACCGGTTCAAGATCGGCGCCTTCGAGGTCACCGCCATCCATGACGGGGCGGTCTCGCGCGACATGCCGAAGGGCTTCGTGCGCAACGCCTCGGACGCCGACGTGTCCGCCGCCTTCGCCGAGCTCGGCCTGCCGGCCGACAAGCTGACGATCACCTTCACGACGCTGGTCATCAACACGGGCGACAAGGTCGTGCTGCTCGACACGGGCAATGCCGCGGGCGGCCCCGTCGGCAACACGCCGAAGAACCTCGCGGCCGCAGGCATCCAGCCGGGCGACGTCGACGTGGTGGCCTTCAGCCATTTCCACGGCGACCACATCGGCGGCGTCCGCAACGCCGAGGGCGCCATCGTCTACCCGAATGCCGAGATCGCGGTGCCGTCCGCCGAATGGGCGTTCTGGATGGACGACTCGAAGATGAACGCCGCTCCCGAGGCGGCGCGCGGCGGCTTCCAGCTGGTGCGCAAGCAGTTCGGCCCCATCGCCGACAAGGTGCGCAAGTTCGACGCAGACAAGGAGATCGTGCCCGGCGTCGTCGCCGTCGCGGCTCCCGGCCACACGCCCGGCCACACCGCGTTCCTGATCGCCTCCGGCAACCAGCAGATGATGTTCGTGGGCGACATCACGAACCATCCGGGCATCTTCGCCCGCCGGCCGGAGTGGCAGGCGATCTTCGACATGGACCCGCAGATGGCCATCGCCACCCGCAAGAAGCTGCTCGACCGCGCGGCGGCGGACAAGATCCGCGTGTCCTTCTACCACGCGCCGTTCCCGGCGACGGGCTTCATCGTGAAGGACGGCGCCGGCTACGACTTCCTGCCGGCCCTCTGGTCCAGCACGCTCTGAGCGACCGGGACTCCGGTCCCGTTCGAGAAACAACGGGCCCGCGGCATTGCCGCGGGCCTTTTCGGTGACGGCTTGGCAGCCGCTGGCACGGCTGTTGTATGCTCCCGCGCAGCGTCACGAGAGCCCGTCCGCCATGACCTCATCCCCGCCGTCCGCCCCCGCCGCCCCGCTGGCGCGCTATGCCGCGTTCAAGCGCATGGGGGACTTCGTCTTCCTCTCCGGCATCATCGCGGTTGACCCGGCGCGCTCCCTCGTCGTCGGCGGCTACCAGGACATCCCGCCGGAGGCGGCCGACCTCATCGGCCGGACCGGGGAGATGTCGGTCGACGTGAAGGAGGGGCCGATCCTGGCGCAGAGCTGGTGGGTGCTCGACCGCATCCGCGCCACGATCGAGAGCGCCGGCGGGTCGATGACCGACGTGTTCAAGCTCGTGCAGTACTTCCGCGACCTGCGCGACTACCCGCACTACAACCGCGTGCGGAAGCTGTTCTTCCCCAACGATCCCCCGGTCTCCACCGTGGTGCAGGTCACCGCGATGCTGCCCGACGAGCGCGTGCTCGTCGAAGTCGAGGCGACCGCCTACCTCCCGAAGAAGAAGTGAGTCCATGACCGCCCACCGCTACGACATCGAAGGCCTCAAGCGCCGCCTCGGCGGCATCAGGGTCGAGGACAACCCGGCGCTGGTGAAGCAGAAGAGCCGGGACTTCTTCTGGTACTCGCCCAAGCTCAAGCGGCAGCTCGATCACGTGACGGGCGACATCGTCGTGTCGCCGGCCACCGAAGCCGAGGTGCTCGCCACGCTGGCGGCGGCGCATGAACTCGCCATCCCCGTCACGCCACGCGGCACGGGCACCGGCAACTACGGCCAGGCGATGCCGCTGTCGGGCGGCATCGTGCTCGACCTCTCCGGCTTCAACCGCGTGAAGAGCATCGGCCGCGGCCGCGTGGTCGCCGAACCGGGCGCCGTGATGGCACGCATCGACGACGAGACGCGCCCGCAGACGCAGCAGGAGCTGCGGCTGCACCCCTCGACCTATGCCACCGCGACCATCGGCGGCTTCGTCGCCGGCGGGTCGGGCGGCGTCGGATCCATTCGCTGGGGCGGCCTGCGCGACTTCGGCAACGTCATCCGCCTGCGCGTCGCCACCATGGAGGCGAACCCGCGCGTGCTCGACCTCGAGGGCGAGGACCTGCACAAGGTCAGCCACGCCTACGGCACCAACGGCATCATCACCGAGGTCGAGATGCCGCTCGGCCCGGCCTTTGCGTGGACGGACGTGATCGTCGGCTTCGACACGCTGGAGCAGGCGGCGGACTATGCCAACACGCTGGGCGAGCAGGACGGCCTGCTGCTGAAGAACCTCGCGGTCGTCGCCGCGCCGGTGCCGCACGACTACTTCCCGCGCCACCGCAAGTACCTGCCGCGCGACAAGGCCATCGCCATCGTCACCATGGCCGACTTCGCGGTCGGGCCGATGCTGGCCTTCACGCGCCGCTGGAAGGGCGCCGAGGTGCTGTTCCGGCAGGACGTCCTGCCGCCGGAGGACCTGAAGGGCCTGCCGCCGGGCTTCGAGCTGTCGTGGAACCACACCACGCTGCGCGCGCTGCGTGTTGACCCGACGATCACCTACCTGCAGGTGCTCTATCCCTTCCCCAACCAGGTGAAGCTGGTCACGGCGATCCACGAGCGCTTCGGCGACGAGGTACCGGCGCATCTCGAGTTCGTCCGCTTCGACGGCAAGATCACCTGCTTCGGCCTGCCGCTGGTGCGCTTCACGAGCGAGGAGCGGCTGGACGAGATCATCCGCATCCACGAGGACATGGGCGCGCCGATCTTCAATCCGCACCGCTACACGCTGGAGGAAGGCGGCATGAAGCAGACCGACGAGGTGCAACTCGCCTTCAAGCGCGAGGCCGACCCGCAGGGCCTGCTGAACCCGGGCAAGATGATCGCCTGGGAGGATCTGTCCTACGACTTCCGCTCGGGCAAGACCTTCCTGTTCAAGGGGCTCGCGTCCTGATCCCGAGCATGCCGGCATGAAGGTCCTCGTCGTCTACTGCCATCCCTGCCCCGACAGCTTCTCGGCGGCGCTGCGCCACACCGTGCTTGCCTCGCTTGCAGCCGCAGGGCACGAGACCCGGCTCACGGATCTCTACGCCGAGGGCTTCGACCCGGTTATGGGCGATGCGGAGCGCCGCGGCTACCACACGCCGGGCGAGAACGAGCGGCCGGTCGCCGACCACCTCGCCAACCTGCGCTGGTGCGAAGGCCTTGTCTTCGTCTACCCGACCTGGTGGTACGCGCAGCCCGCGATGCTGAAGGGCTGGCTCGACCGCGTGTGGATCCCGCACGCCACCTTCACGATGCCCGATGGGCAAGGGCCCATCGGCCGGGTCCTCACCAACATCCGCAGCATCGCCGTGGTGACCACGCTGGGCGCGCCGTGGTGGTGGTGGATGGTGATGGGCGCGCCGGGCCGGCGCATCCTGCTGTCCGGCTTCAAGCCGCTCGTCCATCCCCGCTGCCGCACCCGCTGGTTCGGCCTGCATCGCATGGACAGCGTCACGCAGGGCGAGCGGGAGAGCTTCCTTGCCAGGGTTCGCGACCGGATCGGCGCCATGTGAGGGGTCGCGCCGCGGTCAGCCTCAGCACGCCGACGACACGCCGGAGCTGCGCGTCTTCGTCGGCCAGTTGCGGCGCAAGGTCGAGGCAGAGCCGACGTCGCCGCGGCTCGTGCTCACGGAGCCGTGCGTCGGCTACCGCTTCGGCGCCTGACGCGCCTCAGCTGATCTTCTCGACCTTGGCGGCCATGTCCGGCACGAGCCTGACGCGATAGCTCACGCCGTCGCACTTGAGGATCCACACGGCCTCGTTCGGCTTCGAGGCCTGGGCATCGCGCGTCGCCGACTCCGGCGTCTTGCAGGCGTAGCCCTGGTTGCGGATGTGGTCGGCGATGATTCCAATGGTCGTCTCCTGCGCCATTGCTGCCGCTGCCGTCACTACGAGGGCTGCACCGGCCACGGCCACGCCGACCCACCCCATCCGATCCTTCGACGCCACGGCATCCCCCTTCGTCCCGAACATGCGTCGATCATAAGCGGGGCCGTCCGCGTGGCAAGCGTGCGGCACCCCGCGGTCGAATGGAAGAATCCGGCAGGGCGTGAACGGCCTCGAAGCCCGCCTCAGCCGCGTCGGGCGGCCTCGATCGCGGCGACGTCGATCTTGCCCATGGTCATCATGGCCTGGAAGGCACGGCGTGCTTCCTCCCCGCCCGCGGCCAGCGCGTCCGTCAGCACGCGCGGCGTGATCTGCCACCGGATGCCCCAGCGGTCGCTGCACCAACCGCACACGTTCTCCGTGCCGCCATTGCCGACGATGGCGTTCCAGTAGCGGTCGGTCTCCTCCTGGTCATCGGTGGCGACCTGGAAGGAGAAGGCCTCGCTGTGGCGGACCGCCGGTCCGCCATTGAGCCCGAGGCAGCGCACGCCGGTGACGGTGAACTCCACCGTCAGCACGTCGCCCGCCTTGCCGGACGGATAGTCGGACGGTGCGCGGTGAACGGCGAGGACCTCGCTGTCGGGGAAAGTCGCCGCGTAGAACCGCGCGGCGGCTTCGGCATCCTTGTCGTACCAGATGCAGATGGTCGTCTTGGCCGCGGGCATGGCGTGTCCCTCCTGTGGCGTCGAGGCAAAGGGACCAGCGGGGCGGCCGGCCCGTCAACCTTGGCGACGGTCGTTCCGGTACTGGCTCACAGACATCCACGTCACGCCGCCGATCATCGTCGTGTGGTAGGCCACCTGATGGGACGTCCTGTCGAAGATGAGGTAGCCCAGCGGCATGAGGATCGCAAGACTTCCAGCCCACATGAAGGCGGCGGCGATGAAACTGCGGATCTTCGGCATGATGTCTCCTTGTTTGGGAGAGGGTCCTTAGCAGGGATACGCATTCAGAGAAATGAAAATCGAACTGAGACTGAGCAGATGAGCCTCACAAAGCTTGAGCGCGGCATTGCCATGATCCGGAAATTCTGATCGGGTCGCCTGCATCGACAAGATCAGACCGGCCGTGCACCTCGCGGCGGCGCCGGGCCGCCGCCCCTACCGTGGCGGCAGCGCCATGCGCCAGCGCTGGGGTGTCATGCCGCTCCAGCGGCGGAAGGCCGTGTCGAACGCGGCATGGGTCGAGTAGGCCAGCGCAAGCGCGATGTCGCCGATGCTGAGATCGGTCACCTCGAGCAGTTCGCGGGCATTCGCGTAGCGTAGGTCGTCGAGCACGGACTGGAAGGTCGTCCCCTCCCGGGCGAGATGGCGCCTGAGTGTCCGAACATGCACGTCGAGCCGCTCGGCCACGACGGTGACGAGCGGCTCGCGCTCGAGGATCGTCGACCTCAGGACGCGCCGGACGCGATCGGTCCAGACGTGATCCGAGGGCGGCATCAGCGCTGCCGCCTTGCGCTCCAGCGTGGAGAAGTCGACGGGGCTCGCCCCCTCGATGGGCGTGTCCATGGCCCGGCGGGGCAGGACGAGGGCCGAGAGCGGCTGGTTGAAGTGGACCGGTGCCTTGAAGACGTCGAGCCACGGCTTCTTGTCCGCCGGCTCGCGCAGGGAGAGTAGCACCTCGATCGGCTTGATCTGGCCGCCGGTCAGTTTCCGGACGACGTTGTTGGCCATGCCCACCACCAACGGGTAGAGGTGCTGCCAGCCCGTCGTGCGCTGTCCGTAGATGCCGTAGCCCAGATAGACGGCATCGTCGCTTGGGAACATGTAGACCACGCCCCCGCGCGAAGCCGAGGGCTGCATCGCCACGAAGCCGGTCAGCGAGGCCCCCAGCGTCGGTGCGTTGCGCATCCACTGTCCGGCGAAACCCAGCACGGACGTGTCCGCACGGGCGCCGAGCAGCAGCCCGAAATGCGGGCAGCCGGTGAGGTCGGCGCCATTCTGCAGGAGCTGGCAGATCTGGCTGTAGGGGATGCGCGTCTCGGGGTCGGCGAAGATGTCCGCCGTCAGCGGAAGCCCCTCCAGCATCGCGGCGGTCTCGACGCCGAACTCCGCCAGCAGTTGAGGAATGCCGACGAGCGGGGACATCCGCTGGAGGGCGTCATCGGGGCCCGGTTCGCCGGTGCGCCTGTCCGACATTCGAAAACCCGGCCCTTCGAACCCGCTTAACATTTTCATATCCGGCTTAGCGAATGACCGTGACGAAAAGCAACTCCGAGTTTCGGACGTCGATAGCTCGAGGGCGCTCGCCCCGTGTGCAGGTCCGAACCTCGGGAGGCGCGATGGTCCGCGCCGGGACGCCCTTGCGGCGAACGCGCCGACAGGTTCCGGGAAGGCGACGCGCTCTGGTCCCGGTCCAGCGACTGCCACTGGCCTTGAGACAAGACGCCGCAGCCCGCGGCGGCAGACGACTGAACGACAGATGGGGGAGCAGGTGATGAGACACGGATCATTCAGGACACTTGGCCGACCGTCGCGCCGTGCCGGCGCCGTTGCGGCGGCGCTGCTGGCGTCGGTGGCGACGGCAGGTGCCCAAGTTCCCGACAAGGTCGTCGAGTCCCTCGGCCCACCGGCCTCGATTGCGACGAGCTTCGGGCAGCTCGAGTTCAGGAACGGCGTGCCCACGGTCGAGACGGCCGCGAGGACCTACGACATCCTCGACTTCTCGCAGGCGCTGAGCGTCTACAACAACAGCTTCCGCGGCGCCTCGGCGCTGGCCATCGTCAAGGGCTTCGAGGGCATCGGGGCCAAGCCCGGCGACGTCGTCATCTTCTCGAAGCTGATGGATTCGCGTTCGCTGTTCCTCACGGCCAACGCCGACACGGTCTACTACCTCACCGGCCTCGACCTCAGCAAAGGCCCGGTGGTGATCGAGCAGCCGCCGAACGCCGTGGGAACCATCAACGACATGTGGTTCTCCTGGATCATCGACATCGGCGGTCCCGGACCGGACCGCGGGATGGGCGGCAAGTACCTGATCGTCGGACCCGACTACAAGGGACCGCTGCCGGAGGGCGGCTACTTCATCGGGCGCTCGGAGACGAACTTCGCGCTCTATGCGGCGCGGGCCTATCTCCAGAACAACGATCCGGCGCCGGCCGTCGAGACGATCAAGAAGACCATGAAGGTCTATCCCTACGAGCCTGGCTCCTACGGGACGAGCCTCGCGCAGGCGCTGGAGGGGCAGGTTCGGCTCGCCGGCGAGCCCAAGATCCCCGAGATGAAATTCATCGAGGGCAGCGGGCTCGCCTTCAACACGATCCCGCCGAGCGACGCGAGCTTCTTCGACCTGATCAACGAGAACGTCCAGAGCCAGCCGGCCACCAGCTACGACATCGAGCTCGCCGGCCAGCTCGCCGCCATCGGCATCGCCAAGGGCAAGCCGTTCAACCCCGATGCGCGGATGAAGAAGATCCTCGCCGACGCGGCCGCGTTCGGGCAGGCGACGGGGCGGGCGCTGAACTGGCGCTACGCCATGAAGCACCCCGGCTGGGCCTACTACCCGAACTCCAGCTGGGGATCGATGCTCTGGGAGGGCGGCGCCTTCTTCGAGACCCCGCCTCCGCTCTTCGAGGCCGGGGTCATCAAGCCTCTTCCGCCGACCGGCGCGCGCACCCTCGATTCCCGCACGGCCTTCTACTACGGCTATACGCTCGACTCCCCCGGCATGATCATGCGCATCCCGGGCGTCGGCTCGCAGTATCTGATGGGCTTCGTCGATTCCGACGGAAACCCGTTCGACGGCGCGAAGACCTACACGGTGACGCTGCCGCCGAAGATCCCGGCAGAGGCGTTCTGGTCGCTCACGCTCTACGACAACCAGACGCGGTCGATGCTGCAGACGCCGCAGAACTATCCGCGGGCCGGAAGCCAGAACTATCCCTCTCCGGCCGCGGACCCGTCCGTCGACGGCAGCACGACCATCTGGTTCGGACCGACGAAGCCGGAGGGTGTTCCGCGAGGCAACTGGATCCAGACCGTGCCTGGCAAAGGCTGGTTCACGATCCTGCGCCTGTACAGCCCGCTCCCCTCGTTCTTCGACAAGAGCTGGCGCATCGGCGAGGTGAAGCTTGCCAGGTAAGGGCCAGGCGAGCACGGCCTCTCTCCACCCGGACGAGGAGAACGAGGCTGTCACGCTGCGGCACATGCGCGTCGTGACAACTGGGACTTGCATTCACACAATCGAAGAGGAAACATCCATGAAGACCTCGACCTTCGCCGTCGGCGCCGCGCTTGCCGTCGCTGCCATCGTGTCCGTTCCCGCCATGGCCCAGACGCCCGTGCCGCTCTCCGCCTATGCCGACAAGGACGGCTACATCGACGTGCAGGCGCTGACCTGCGCCCAGCTCGCCGGCACGTTCCAGGAGGACGCTGACGCGCTCACGGCTTGGTACAGCGGCTGGTACAACGGGCTCGCCAAGCGCCACTACATGGACTTCACCAAGGGCAAGGAGGCCGAGCACGAGACCATCGTGTACTGCAAGGCCAACCCGCAGGTGAAGATCATCCAGGCCATGGAGATCGTCTTCGACAAGATGCGCAAGGACCGCGGGATCGTCCTGGCCAAGTGACAGGGTCCGGGTGACCGGCGTCCAAGCGACTTTGGCCAGGTGACTTGGGCCAGGTGACTTGGGCCAGGTGACTTTGGCCAAGCGACTTCGGCCAAGCGACTTCGGCCAAGCGGCACCGGCCACCGTGAAACGCGCCGGGTGACGCCGGTCACCATGACACGCAAGGGGGCGCCCGGGGGGCGCCTCCCATTTTCAGCAAGGGGGACGCGATGCGCATGATCCGGACGACCCATCTCAGCCTGCTGGCCGCTGCAGCGGCCATCGTGACCTTGGCCACGACACCCGGCCATGCCCAGAACGCCGGCGCGACGCCCCATGTCCCGGGGGCGAAGACGATCGGGACGCCGGCCAGCGCGGGTCGTCCGATTCCCTCCCTCGCCGTGATCAACGCCGCGGGCGCCAGGCTGGACGGCGGCAAGCTCGTGCTCACCGGCGTCATGCCGACGACGATCGTCTTCGCCGACCGGCCCTACAGGGCGGCCGGCCACGAGACGACGAAGCAGTTCATCATGCAGTGGGACGAGGGCAAGGACAGCTTCGCCAAGGACCCGCCCAACGCCACCGTCTCGGTGCTCGGCTCCACGCCCGGCGACGTCGCCGACGCCGTCGTCACGCTGAAGACGCCCCGGCTCGACGGCACCACCCTGACCTTCGACGTGGCCGTTCTCGAGGGGAGCCTCGCGGGCGCCAGCGGCCCGGTGGCGCTGTTCATCGACGCGTTCGCGGCGAGGGGCGCCTATGGCGGCGGCGTCGCCCACTGGGGCGGCGTCGGCGGAACCACCGTCGCCCGGGCGCCGGACGACTATCGCGGCGGCGCGGCCTATTACCACCCGCCCGTCTACCACGGCGCCTGGTACGCGCACCCGGACCCGGTCTACGGGGTGGGCGCGGGGGTCGCGGCCGGGGCCATGGTCGGCGCTGCGGCAGCCGCGGCCGCGCCGCGGCCCGCCTGCGGCTACTACCCCTATCCGCCCTGCTACTGACGGCGTGCCCGGGGGCGACGAGGCAGCCGCCTGCGTCGTCCCGGGCCACGAAGAACACTGCTGCTGAACGGACGGACCGGCCGGTCGTCCACTGACCCGGGGGGGTGCATGTCGCGCGGGAATGGCCTTCGACTGATCCGGCTCGGGGTGGCCCTGGGCCTCCTGCTGGGCGTGCTTGCGGCGATGGCGTTCGACAGCCGCGTCGCCGGCCCGGCCATGGCGGCAACGAAGCCGACCGCGGCCGCCGCGGCGCCGGCAACCGCTGCGGGAGCCCAGAAGGATCCGGACGACGTCGACCAGTTCGCCGAGATGGTGGAGGAACTCGCCGGTCGCGCACCTGGCGTTTTCCGGTCCATCCCCGGGCTGCCGGCTGCCACCGCCGCCGCGATCACGGGGCTCGACCGCAGCGGCGACGGGGGGCGCAGCACGGGATCGTTCCTGTCGGCCCTGGCCGGATGGCTGATCGCCCTTGTCCTCATCGACCTGTTGATCGGCTTTGCGATCCGGGGCCGCTGCCAGCGACTGATCGGACAGGGTCCGGAGAGGGCAGGGCTCGGCGCGACGGTCAAGGCCGCCCTTCTGGAATTTCTGCGGCCCCTCGCGGTCCTGCTCGTCAGCCGCGTGGCGCTCGGGGCTGCATTCGCTGGCGCCGGCAACCAGACATTGGTGGCGGCCGCGATCCTCGACGCGGTCGTCACGGTGGTGGTGTTCCGCTTCCTGCTGGAGGTGTTCCTGCGGCCCACGTGGCCCGCCGCACGGCTGGCGCCGGTGGAGGACGGGCAGGCATCCCGGCTCAAGCGGGGGATTCTCGCGGTCGCCGTGCTGGCCCGGATCGGACAGGTCTGGGGCGCCCTCCTCGCGGGCAGCGCCTACCTTCCGGCGCAACTGCTCGTCACCGCTGCCATCATGCCGATCGCCTATGGCTGGATCGTGTGGAGCAAGAGGGACGTCTTCGGAACGTGGATCGGACGTCTCTTCGGCAGCGGCTCGCCGGCCGCCGTGGCCCGCGGCTCGCACGCCTGGGTCCTGGGCATGGGGCTTCTCGTCGCGCTTGTGCTGCTGCTGCGCGTCTACGCGGCCCTGGCTGACCGACCGGACGTGCCCTTCGGCACCATGGCGACGCTGACGACCGTCATCCTCCTGCTTTTCGGCGAAACGCTGGTCCGCTGGGTTCAGGGCCATCCCGACGCGGCTGCCGGGCGCAGCGACGTCGAGGCCCGGCTGCTGAGGTCAGGCGCGCGGCTCGCCCGCGTGCTCATGCTGATCGCCGCGGCCGGATTTCTCGCGAGGGTCTGGGTCGTCGAATCGCTCTCGCTCGTCAGCGCCGACGACTGGCCGAGCGCCAGCCGCCACTGGTGGCTGGCGGCGGTCACCGCCTTCGCGGGGTTCATCACCTGGGAGGTCATCAACTTCGTCTCGCAGGCCTATCTGGCGCCGGCCACGCCGGACCCTGCCGCCGCGACCCCCGCCACCGGGGCGGGATCGCGCGCCAAGACGCTCGCGCCGCTCCTGCGCGCCGCCCTGCTGACGCTGACCGTGGCGATGTTCGGCCTGGCGGTGCTTTCCATCCTCGGCGTCAACATCACGCCGCTGGTCGCGGGCGCCTCGATCCTCGGCCTCGCCATCTCCTTCGGCAGCCAGACGCTGGTGAAGGACATCATCACGGGCGTGTTCTACCTCGCGGAGGACGCCTTCCGGGTGGGCGAGTACATCGACTGCGGCAAGGCGAAGGGGACGGTCGAGGGGTTTGCGCTGCGCTCCCTGCGCCTGCGCCACCAGAGCGGTCAGTTGCACACGATCCCGTTCGGCCAGCTCGGGCAGGTGACGAACTTCAGCCGCGACTGGTCGACCATCAAGATCAACCTCCGCTTCCCGCGTGACGTCGACCTCGACAAGCTGCGAAAGGCGGCGAAGAAGATCGGCCAGCAGCTGATCGACGAGACCGACTACGCGCCCGACTTCATCGATCCGCTGAAGATGCAGGGCGTGACAGAGGTCCTCGACGACGTCCTCGTCATCGGGTTCAAGTTCACGGTGATTCCCGCGAGGCCGAGCGAAATCCAGCGCGAGGCCGTCCGCAGGCTCCTGACCGACCTGCCGAAGGCGGGCCTCCGCTTTGCCGCCTCGACGCCCACCTACATCCAGGTTGCCGTGCCCGCAGGTCAGCCGCCTGCCCCGGTTCCCGCGACCGCATCACCGGGTGTCGTCGCCAACACGCAGGTGGTCACGGCGCCCGCGGGGTAGCGGCGGACAGGTCCCGCGATACGCGATCAGAACCGGATGCTCAGGCCCAGCACCGGGCCGTGCTGCACCATGTCGAACTCGTACCGGTTGCGGCCTTCGCCCTGCACGTAGTCGACGTAGAGCGCCTTGTAGCCGATCACCCCGGAATAGGTGACGCCGTTCCTGGTGGTGAAGTCGTAGGCGTACGCGGCCAGCGCGTTCCACGTGAACTTGCTGCCGCCGCCACCGAGGTCGCCGCGCAGTTCGAGATGCTGGTTCGGCGCGATGGAGACGCGGGCGCGTGCGCCGGCGAAGGCGTCGATCCAGTCGACGGACCCCGACCGCGCGACGACGCGTCCACCCTCCACGACAAGATTGCCGAGGTCGACCGTTCCGTTGAGATCGAGCGTCGCGTCGATCTTCTGGTACCAGTAGCGCGCCCCCGCCAGCACGTCGAAGGCGACGGGGCCGATCTGCCCCACCTCGTAGGCGCCGCCTGCCTCGACGATGGCCATCTGGTATTGCATGTCGAGGCCGGCGCCCAGCGTGCCGGTGACGCCCGGCGTCACGCCGCGCGTCTTGAAGCCGGACTTGTCGATCGAGATGCTCTCGGCGATGACGTCGGCCAGGAGGGCGAACTTCCCGTAGCGCGCCTCCATGTCCAGCATCAGCGCGACGAGGGTGCCGCCGTCGCCGATCGTGTTGTCGACGATGTCCGCGAAGGACGCGTTCACGTCCATGGTGCGGCCCTTGATCGTCTGGGTCCCGTTCAGCGCGGTGAGCCAGGCGTAGGGCGTGGCGCGGAAGGTCCAGCCCATGTCCACCACCGGAACCTGCGGCGCGGCCGCCGGGGCCGGCGCCGGGAGGTCGGCGGCCCACCCGGGCACCGCCCAGCCCATCAACCCCGCCAGTGCCGCAGCCGCCCTGATGCCCCGCATCGACCCCTCCCGAACCCGCGTCGCGGGCGCCTTCCTGTCACCATGCTGAGCCTACGCCGTGCCGGGCGTCCTGTTCGTGTTCACCGCGCAACAACGGCGCGGGAAACTGCAACGGTTCCCCAGGCCGGTTCCGCTCGAACGATCGCCTCGAAAGGCGGTTCTGCCGCCGGGCATCCGTAGGACCACCCATTTACAGCGCCGCAGGCGTCCCGAACCGTGGCGGGCGTGGATTCTGTGGGAGAACATCCGTGCTGGCACGAGGAAAGGGGCGCCCGATAGGATGGCGGCGGGCGGCTGGCCTTCTCGGCCTCTCCATTATCGCCGCTGCGGGACTGACCTCGCCGGGGAGCGCACAACCGAAGCCGCCCAACATCGTGCTCATCGTCGCGGACGACGCCGGCTACGCCGACTTCGGCGCGTTCGGCGGTGAGATCGCCACGCCCAGCATCGATGCCCTCGCCGCCGTGGGCGTCCGCTTCTCGAACTTCTACGTCGGCCCGACGTGCTCGCCGACTCGCTCGATGCTGCTGACCGGGGTGGACAACCACCTTGCCGGGCTCGGCAACATGGCGGAGTTCACCGCCCCCAACCAGAAGGGACGACCCGGCTACGAGGGCCACCTCAACCAGCGGGTGGCGCCCGTCGCGGCCCTGCTGAGGCAGGCCGGCTACCACACCTACATGGCCGGCAAATGGCACATGGGCGAGGAGCCCGGCCAGTTTCCGGCGGCTCGGGGGTTCGAGCGTGACCTCACGCTGATCCCCGGCGGCGGAAGCCATTTCGACGACATGTGGGGCGCGAAGGGCGAGAAGCAGCTCTACACGCGCAACGGCAAGGTCCTGACCGAGCTGAGGCCGGGCTTCCACTCCAGCGTCGACTATACCGACGCCATCATCGACAACATCGAGGAACAGCGCGCGGACGGACGGCCGTTCTTCGCCTACCTCGCCTTCCAGGCGCCGCACGATCCCTTCCAGCTGCCGCCGGACTGGCTGGACAGGGCTCGCGGCCGCTACGACGCGGGCTACGACGCCACGAGAGCCGCCCGCATCGAGCGGATGAAGCGCCTTTCGCTGCTGCCCGAGAACGCGACGGTCTATCCGCGGCTGCCGACCATCCCTGCCTGGAACACCCTGACGCCGGAGGCGAAAAGGCAGTCGGCACGCAGGATGGAACTCTATGCCGCGATGCTGGAGCACCTCGACTGGAACGTCGGCCGGCTCGTGCGCTACCTGCGCGACCGGAACCTCTACGACGACACGCTCTTCATCGTGCTGTCCGACAACGGCCCCGAGGGTACGTCCGCGGGGATCGGCGCACCCTGGGACAACAGCCGCTTCGAGGACTGGGGAACGAAGGGGACATTCATCCAGTACGGCGCCGCGTGGGCGCAGGTGAGCGCCGGGCCCTTCCGGATGTTCAAGGGCTACGAGTCGGAAGGCGGGATCCGCGCTCCGATGATCGTCGCCGGCCCGGGCGTCGTCGGGGGTGGTCGCATCTCGGCGGCACTGAGCCATGTCACGGACGTGCCGGCCACCATCCTGCAGGCAGCGAGCGTCGCGCATCCCGCGACGTTCGAAGGCCGTCCGGTGCTGCCCTTGCAGGGCCGCGCCTTGCAACCCGTGCTGGACGATGCGCGCGGCGCGGTCAGGAAGCGGGGCGGGCCGATCGCCGGCGAACTCTTCGGCAACCGCTTCGTCCGTCGGGGCGACTGGAAGCTGCTGTGGATGTGCCCGCCCGCCGGGACGGGGGACTGGCAGCTCTTCGATCTCGCCCGAGACCCGGGCGAGACGCGCGACCTGAGCGCCAGGGAACCGCGGGTGAGGAGCCGCCTGCTGAGGGACTGGGACACGTATGCGGCGGCCAACGGAGTCATCATCCCCGACGCATCGCCGGTATGCCCCGCCAGTGCCAGGTAGCAGTCGCTGACGACGCCGGTCACTCGCGCCTGGCGAGACGCTCGGCCACCCGGCGGTCCTGCGCGGTCTGTACCGCCGTCATGAGAACGCCGGTGGACCAGGCGAAGGTCAGGAGGCCGCTGATGGCGATCATGCCTTCCAGCAGGCGCCAGCGTGAGGGAAGGTTATAGTCGCTCCCGACGGTCGTGTATTCGAGCAGGGCGAAGTAGTAGGAGATGCTGACGTTGGCGAAGCTCCCCTTCCAGAAGAAGAAGCCCGCCCAGAAGACGACCTCCAGCAGGTGGATCAGGACGAGCAGCTCCGCCAGCACGATGATGCGGACGAGGTCCCGCCAGCCGGGCGACGGACCATTCGGCGCGGGAGCCCGCGTCCAGAGGATCGCCCATGTCGTCCCGATTCCGTGGATCACGAGCGTCAGCGCCATGAGGACAAGACCCCAGGCGATCTCCTCGAACGACGTGACGTAGAAGGGTTCGGGACCTTCGCTCATCAACGGTCGTCCGTTGCGATGCGTCCGGCCTTGCGCAGGCCCTGAAGTGTCTCGTAGTCCCGTTCGTTCTGATCCGCGTACGCGACCGCGAAGTCGGCCATGGCCTCCGCGAAGGCGTCCGACTTGCCGACATAACCGCGGATCGCGACCGCGTCGCCGGCCTTTGCGAGCGCCCTGGCGAGCGCCGTGCCGCACGCGTCGGCATAGTCGTGAAGGGCCGCCTTGCCGATCTCCAGCGGGTCGAAGGCGCCCTTCATGTCGCGGAGCTGGCGGACGTAGAAGTCGATGCCGGACGAGGAGCGGGCCCAGCCGAGGAAGACGTCGCTGGCGCCCTGCAGGAGGTGCTGTCCTGCCACCACCCGCTCCCCGTGGTTGCCGTAGGCACTGGGCCCGAGTCCTTCCTCGAGGGCGGAGGCCCTGGCTTCCTTGATCTGGAGGAAGAGGGGCGTCTGCCCGTCGGCCATCAGCAGCGCCTCGTAGCATCGGGTGCCCACCGATCCGACGCCAACCACCCTGACGACGACGTCGACCAGCTCGAAGCGGTCGAAGAGTGTTCTGCGCTCGTCCGGCAGGCTGTTCCGGTAGTGCCGGAAGAAATCCCGGACGACGTGGTCGAACTCCTGCCTCCTTCGGGTCGACCCTGGATAGTGGTAGATGTGGTCCGGCTCCTCTCGGATGCGCAGCCGCCCGTCGACGACCTCGGTGTCCTGCCCGGCGAGGGCCGCCGACGTGGAATGGCGCGCACGCTTCATCTCGGTCTCTTCGGCCTGACGAACCTTCTTCTTTCCGGCCATCGCCACCATGCCGGCCGCCGTGAACTGCTGGTACCAGACGGCAAGGACGCCCATCGTGCTCAGCTTGGAAACCTCGTTGACGAACGTGGCACAGGCCCGCATGGCGAGGTGCTTCTGGGCATGCTTGCCCAGCCCGTACATCCGGCCTGCGATCGCGAAGGAGGCGGCGAGGCGGCGCACGTCCCATTCGAACGGCCCCGGCAGGGTCTCGTCGAAGTCGTTCAGGCCGAAGAGAATGCGGCGCTCGGGGCTGGCGTAGAAGCCGAAGTTCGAAAGGTGCGCATCGCCGCAGATCTGGCAGACGATCTCGGTGCGCGGCAGCGGCGAGAGATCGTGGGCCATCAGGCACGCGGCGCCGCGAAAGAACGACAGGGGAGATACCAGCATCCGCGCGGTACGGACAGGGATCAACTCCAGGAGCCGCCCCTCGTTCGAGCGAGTCAGGAGTTCGAGGACGTCCCGGTCCGGCGCGGGGAAAGCCGCGAGGCTCGCTCGGGTGACGCGCCTGCGGGACTCCCGTCCCGCTGCGAGCCGTTCGGCGAAGACGCCACGGCCTCGCAGCAAGCCCTCGTCCGGCGTTCCGCGGGAGCCTGTCACCGGATCCTTCATCTCCCTGCCCCGGACGTCTCGATGGCGTCCTGCAGCGCGGCGTCGACGGACGAGAACAGGCGGCCGTTCGGACCCTCCGACTTGCGGTACCGGTCCATGGCCTGTGCCACATCGTCATTGACGGCAACGCCGATCATCCGCACGCCGCGCCTCTCCAGTTCGGCGTGCAACTGCATGAGGGCCTTGGCGGCCGTGAAGTCGATCGAGTCGATGCCGGACGCGTCGATGATGACCGTCGTCGTGCCCGCCCTCCCGGCGAGCCGAAGGACCTCGTCGGTGAAGCGCCCGCAGTTGGCGTAGAAGACGTCGGCCTCGAACCGGTAGACGAAGACCCCCGGCGCCGCCTGATGGTCCGGGGTGACGGGTTGCTCGGCAAAACCGCCACGTCCGTCGGGCACAAGAAGCCGCGTCCGCAACCTGTAGCTATGGCGGACGTGCGCGATCAGCGACAGGAGGACGGCTGCGAGGATGCCGTCCATGACTCCCAGGCCGACGACGACGAGGGCCGTCATGACCGCGACAACCCACTCGTCCCTCTGCACGTGGAACAGCTCGGAAAGGCCGTTGTAGTCGACGAGCTTCACGCCGATCAGGAAGACGATTGCCGAGAGTACGGCTGCCGGCAGGAGGCTGAGCGGACCGGTCAGGAAGAGCAGGACCATCAGCACGATGACGGCGGTGGTCAGGTGCGTGAGCTGGCTGCGTCCGCCCGCCTCGTCCACCATCTCGGTCTTGGTCGGGCTGCCGTTGACGACGAAGGTGCCGGTGAGGGCGGCCGCGGCGTTCGCCCCGGCGAGGCCGACGAGATCCGTGTTCTCGTCGAAGCGCTCGTTGTAGCGGTTGGCGTAGGCACGGGAGGTCGCCGCGCTCTGGGCGAGCACGACCACGAAGCAGGAAGCCGCCGCCGTCGCGACGACGGAGAGCGAGCCCATGTCGAGCGTCGGGAGCGTCAGGTGCGGCAGGCCGCTGGGGACGGCGCCGATGACCTTGATGCCCTTGTCCTGCAGGTTGAAGAGCGCGCTCGATGCGATGGCCCCAATCACGGCGATCAGGGCGCCGGGAACCTTGGGCGCGAAGCGCTCGAAGAGGATGATCGTCCCCAGGACGCCGACGACCACGAGAAGGGTCGGCAGGTGGAACTCGCCCAGCCGACGAAGGAAGGACAGCAGCTGCTCCGCGCTGCCGTGGCCCTGTTTCTCCAGCCCGATGAGGCCAGACAGTTCTCCGATCGCCACCTGCACGCCGACACCCGTGAGGAAGCCGATCAGCGCGCTGCGGGACAGGAAGTCCGCGAGGAAGCCGAGACGGAGCAGGCGCGCGGCGAACAGCATGATGCCGACGAGCAGGGCCGTGAGACCAGTGAGTTCGACGTAGTGCGCGCTGCCGAGCGCCGCGGCCCCGGTGAGGGTACCCGCGAGGATCGCTGCCGTCGCCGAGTCGGCGGCGACCACGAGGTGCCGCGAACTGCCGAGGATCGCGAAGACGATCAGGGGGAGCAGGATGGTGTAGAGGCCGGTGACCACGGGCGTGCCCGCGATCTTCGTGTAGCCCATGACCTCGGGAATCCCGAGCGCCGCGAGGGTGACGCCGGCGAGGACGTCGCGAGGAACATCGGATGGCCGGATCGGCAGCAGCCCCTGCATCAGGCGGAAGAAGGCAGTGGGCGCGTCGCCCGTTGTCTCCGGAGTCTCCAAGCGCTGCCCTCCCCGTCCGGCTCCCTGATCGTGGACGATAGGCCTGCACATGACCCGCAGCTTGATCGTTTCGGACAGGCCCGCGCTGCCCGCCGGTCAGCATTCGCGCGATCTCGACAGGACACGGAAACTCGCGCTTGAATGGCCGAGCTTTCGCTGCCGCCGTGGGGACCGAATGGACGCGGACGCAGGATTCCAGCGTGTCGGCGTTCTCGCGCGACTGCCTGAGGCTCTCGCCGATCTCGGTGTCGAGGCCGGCGCCGTGCTTGCGGCGGCGGGAATCCCGGCCGCTGCCATCGCGCGCGAGGACAATCAGCTTCCCTTCGAGCAACTGGACCGCCTGCTCGCGGAGGCCGTCCGCATCGCCAAGGCGCCGCATATCGGCCTTCTCACCGGGCAGCGTTCATCCCTCTCGTCTCTGGGGCTCGTCGGCGACCTGATGCGCCACGCGCCAACGATCCGCAGGGCCATGGAGGACCTCGCGGAGAACCAGCACCGCTATGTCCGGGGGTCCGTCGTCTATGTCGCCGACGGGGGCGAGACCGTCACGATCGGCTACGCCGTCTATCAGCCCGGGTTTCGCACGGGGCGGATCCTCGCCGAAGGCGCCATCGCTGCGGGGTCCCGCTTTTCGCAGGAACTCGGGGCCGGCGAGCCCCTCGAGGTTCTGATGCCGGGGCCGGCGACGGTCGAGCCGGCGATCTATCAGAAGCTCTTTCGTGCTCCCGTCCGGTTCGGCACCGGCGAGGCCGGACTCGTCTTCTCCGCCGCCCAGCTGGACAGGCCCGTTCGCGGGGCTGATCCGATGCGCCGTGCTGCCCTCGAAGAGGCCGCGCGGTCCTATTGGGCTCTGCGCGAACCCAGCGTGCCGCATATGGCGCGCCGGCTGCTCCGGTCGATGGTGCTCTCCGGGACGCCCGACCTGGCTTCGCTCGCGGGCCGGTTGGCCATCCATCCGCGGACCCTCAATCGGAGGCTGCAGGATGCAGGCCTGACCTTCCGCTCGTTGCTCAACGAGGTCCGGTATGACGTGGCGCGAGAACTTCTTGAGGGAACGGGTCTCTCGGTGACCCAGATTGGATTGTGGCTGGGCTATTCCGAAGCAGCCGCCTTCGCCCATGCCTTCCGTCGCTGGGCGGGCGTGGGTGCGCAGGAGTGGCGCGCCTCACGGCCAGCGTGGACAGGTCCCTCCCATCCTCCCGGCGGTGCCTGAAGCCCCCGTCTTTCGGTCAGGTTGTCGCGAAATATCAAGTCGCGGCCCGACCGGAGCCTTAACGATGGAGCGTGCGGCGTCGGGGTCGAGCCGCACGGGCGCGGGGCGGGCAGGCGTGGCTTGGGCGTTGAACGAGAAGGCGCGAACGGCGCGCGTGACGGCCTTGCGGGCCGCGCCGCTGGTGTCGGTGCTGCTGCTCGCAGGATGTGCCGTCGGACCCGACTTCACGACCCCCGCCGCCAAGGTCGCGCCGACTTGGCTGGAATGGCGGGAGGCCTCGCTGAAGAGCGCTCCCAACGCGACGGCCGCGTGGTGGAGGGGCTTTCACGATCCGACGCTCGACAGGCTGGTGGCGACGGCGCAGGCGGAGAACCTCACGCTCCTGAGCGCTGGCACCCGCGTCCTCCAGGCGCGGGCGGAACTGGGAATCGCCGTTGGCGAGGTCTTTCCGCAGCAGCAGTCGGCGGACGGCTCCATCGGCTTCAGCCGTTCGAGCCAGGCCGATCCCACCGCGGCCAGCGGCCTCAAGAACTACTGGCGGGACTCGCTCGGCGTCCGTGTCGCGTGGGAACTCGACTTCTGGGGCAAGTTCAGGCGCGGCGTGGAATCGGCCGACGCGGCCTACCTCGCATCGATCGCGACCTATGACGACGTGCTCGTCACGATGCTCGCGGACGTCGCGTCGACCTACATCGGCATCCGGACGCTCGAACGGCAGATCATCATCGCGCGGGCCAACGTGGTGAAGTCGCGGGAGGTCCTGCGGATCGCGCGGGATCGCTTCAAGGAGGGCGCCAGCAGCGAGCTCGACGTGCTCCAGGCCGAGACGATCCTGGCGACCACCGAGGCCTCGATCCCCGAACTGGGGATCCAGCTCCGCCGCGGCCAGAACGCCCTGCGCGTCCTGCTGGGCATGGAACCCAAGCCTCTCGAAGCTCTCATGGCGTCTGGCACCGGCCGCATCCCCGCGGCTCCGTCGCAGGTGCGCATCGGCATCCCCGCGGACCTCCTCCGCCGACGGCCGGACATCCGGGCGGCGGAACTCAGGGTCGCCGCGCAGAGCGCGCAGGTCGGCGTCGCGGTGGCCGAACTCTATCCGGCCATCAGCATCAGCGGCTCGTTCGGCGGCGTGGCGAGCAACGTCAACGGCGCCAACCTGAACCAGGTCGTCAAGAACGCCGGGATGACCTACGCCCTCGGGCCGTCCTTCCAGTGGAACCTGCTGAACTACGGCCAGATCACCAACAAGGTTCGCCTGCAGGACGCGGCCCTGCAGCAGGCGATCGTCGACTACCAGAACACCGTGCTGAAGGCCCAGGCCGACGTCGAGAACGGCATCGCCGCCTTCACCCTGTCGCGCGTGCAGGCGGAGGCCCTGCGGCGCAGCGCGACGTCGGCGGCGAAGGCGCTCGACATCGCGATCCTGGAGTACCAGGGCGGAACGCGTGACTTCACGACCGTCCTGCAGGCCCAGCAGAGCCTCTACGGCACGCAGAACAACCTGGCCGTCGCCAGCGGCGGCGTGTCGACCGGCGTGGTCGCGATCTACCGCGCGGTCGGCGGAGGATGGCAGGCGCGCGAGGGCAAGGGCTTCGTCCCGCCCGCCGTGGCCGAGGAGATGCGCAAGCGGACCGACTGGGGCGGGCTCCTCGACACGAATGGTCGGGTGCCCGACGCCGCGCCCGGCCTTCCCGGCCCACAGGATCGGGGGCCGACGGTACGACCGCCGGACTTTTGAGAGGAGCCGCTCGCGATGCGCAACGCTTCTGGACGGATCGTCTGGCCGACCTGCGGAGCCTGGCTCCTCGCCGGTGCCGTCATGACGGCTGGTTCCCCGGTCCGGGCGGAGAACTGGTTCCAGCGTCTGTTCGACCGCACGCCTGCGCCGAGCACGGCTCCAGCGGCGACACCCGTTCGCCCCGTGCCACCGGCTCCTGCGGCGCCATCGTCCCCAGCCCAGCCCGCCCCTCCGGCCGCTGCCGCGCCGTCGGTTCCTGCGCCGGCCGCGGCCCCGCCTGCTGCACAGCCGGCCCCGGCTCTGCCGCAGATCCCGGTTGCCTACCCGAAGGTTCAGCGCTTCGAGGAGCATATCGAACTCACCGGCACCTCCGCGGCCGTGAACAGCGTCAAACTGGTCGCTCGGGTCCCGGGCTTCCTCGAGGACGTTCACTTCGCCGATGGGCAGACGGTCGATCAGGGAGCGCTGCTCTTCACCATCGAGCAGGCCCAGTACAAGGCCCAGCTGGCGCAGGCCGAGGCGCAGGTGCGCGCCACGGAGGCGGCCCTGGCCTACGCCCGCAGGGAAGTGGAACGCTACGCCGCGCTGCAGAAGCGGGGAGCGGCTGCGCAGGTCGTCGTCGACAACTGGAACTTCCAGGCGAGCAAGAGCGAGGCCGAGCTGGCGTCGGCGCGCGCGCAGGCCGAGATCGCCCGTCTCAACCTGAGCTACACGGAGGTGCGGGCGCCGTTCGCCGGGCAGATGGGCAAGGCCCTCGTCAACGTCGGCGCCATGGTGGGCGGAGCAGGCCAGCCGCCGAACCTCGGCGAGATCGTGCAACTCGATCCGATCTATGTCGTCGCCAATGTGAGCGAGCAGGACCTGATCAAGATCCGCGAGAACATCGGTCCTCGCCGCCTGACGCAGCAGGAGCTCCTGAAGGTTCCCGTCGACGTCGGGATCGAAAGCGTGCCGTCGTTCCACATGCGCGGCTTCGTCGAGTACATCGCGCCGGGCATCGACACCCAGACGGGCACGATCATGGTGCGCGGCGTCGTCGCGAACCCCGACCGCGCCCTGCTGCCCGGCGAGGCCGTCCGCATCCGGCTGCCGCGGGGCAAGGTGATCCCCGACGCGGTCATGGTGCCCGACCGCGCCATCCAGGCCGACCAGGGCGGTCGCTACGTGCTCGTCGTCAACGCCCAGAACACGATCGAGCAGCGCTACGTGAAGCCCGGCGACCTCGTCGATCGGCTCCGCATCGTCGGCGGCGTGGGCCCGCATGACCGCATCGTCATCGCCGACCTGTGGCGTGCGACGCCGGGGCTCAAGGTCGCGCCGAAGCTGATCCCGATCGACCAGGCCGCGACCTTCGGAAGCCAGTGATGTCGAAGTTCTTCATCGAGCATCCGGTCCTCTCCAACGTCGTCGCCATCATTCTCGTCATCATCGGTGCCGTCGCGGTCTACACGCTGCCGGTCTCCCAGTATCCGAACATCGTGCCCCCCACCGTGCAGGTGACGGCGCGATATCCCGGCGCGAGCCCGCAGACGGTCATCGACACGGTCGCGCTCCCCATCGAGCAGCAGATCAACGGCGTCGACGGCATGCTCTACATGCAGTCGACGAGCGCCTCGGACGGCACCTACACGCTCACCGTGACCTTCCGCATCGGCATGGACCCGGACACGGCGCAGGTCCTCGTCCAGAACCGGCTCTCGAACGTGCTCGCGAGCCTCCCCTTCCCGGTGCAGGCGCAGGGCGTGTCGGCCCAGAAGAAGTCGACCGCGATCCTGCAGATCGTCACGCTGGACTCCCCGACGGGGACGTTCGACTCGCTGTACCTGACGAACTACGCGACCATCAACCTCGTGAACGAACTGGCCCGGCTACCCGGTGTCGGCAACGTCAACGTGTTCGGTGCGGGTCGCTACGCCATGCGCGTGTGGCTCGACCCCGGCAAGCTGCAGTCCTTCGGCATGGTGCCGTCGGACGTCATCAACGCGCTCCGCAACCAGAACCAGGTGGTGTCGCCGGGGCAGACGGGCCTTCCCCCGGCTCCTGCCACGCAGGACTTCCAGTACACGCTCGACATCGCGTCCCGGCTGAGCGACCCGGCCGCCTTCGCCGACATCATCGTGAAGACGGAAACGGCCGGCGGCGGCCGCCTCGTCAAGGTGAGCGACGTGGGGCGTGTCGAACTCGGCTCCCAGACCTACGCGCAGCAGTTCCTGCGCAACGGCAGGCCGGCGGCGGGCATCGCCATCTACCAGACGCCCGAGGCGAATTCGCTGCAGGTCGGCCAGTCTGTGTCGGAGAAAATGAGGGAGCTCTCCGCCCGCTTCCCGCAGGGGTTGCGCTACGGGATCCCCTTCGACACGACGCTCTTCGTGAAGGCGTCGATCGACGAGGTGTACACGACGCTCTACCAGGCCGGCATCCTGGTCCTCATCGTCATCCTCGTGTTCCTGCAGAGCCTGCGAGCCACGCTCGTGCCGGCGACGACGATCCCGGTCGTGATCATCGCGTCCTTCGCGGGGATGTCGGCGCTGGGCTTCACGATCAACCTGTCGACGCTCTTCGGCGTCGTGCTGGCCATCGGCATCGTCGTCGACGACGCCATCGTCATCGTCGAGTCCGTCTCGCGCCAGATCGAGGAGGGCAAGTCCGGCCACGACGCGGCCGTCGACGCGATGAAGGAGCTGATCGGACCCATCCTGGGCATCACCCTGGTGCTGATGTCCGTCTTTCTGCCGGCGGCCTTCCTGCCCGGCCTCACGGGCAAGATGCTGGCGCAGTTCGCCATGGTCATCGCGGCGACGGCGCTGATCAGCGCGATCATGGCGGTGACGCTCAGCCCGACGCAGAGCGCCCGCTTCCTGCGCAAGCCGGTCCCGCCGGAGAAGCGCAACGTCTTCTTCCGCGGCTTCAACGCCGTCTACGGCCGCGGCGAGGACGCCTATGTCCGGCTCGTGGGCGGGCTGGTCAAGCGCAGCACCGCGGTCGTGCTCGCGGGCATCCTGATCTCGGCCGGCGCGGTCTGGGGAATCGCCCGGCTACCGACGGCCTTCATCCCCAACGAGGACCAGGGCTACGCGCTGATCGCCGTGCAACTCCCCGACGGCGCCGCGCTGGGGCGCACCGTCGACGCACTCGACCAGACGACGAAGATGGCGCTGGCGACGCCGGGCGTGAAGGACGTGATCACCATCGCCGGCATTTCCGTGCTGGACAACAGCGCGACGTTGGCCAATGGCGGCGTCAACTATGTCATCTTCGACGACTGGGAAGCCCGCAAGAAGGCGGGCCACGAGGACATCCTGTCGATCCTGCGCGAGTTGCAGAAGCGCCTCGACACGCTGGCCTCGGGGCGCGCCTTCGTCGTGGTGCCGCCGCCCATTCAGGGCATCGGCAACGCCGGCGGCTTCCAGATGCAGACGCAGCTTCTCGGCGGCAGCTTCGACTACGGGCGCCTGATGCAGTCGACCGAGGCGCTCATCGCCGAGGCGCGCAAGAGCCCCTCCGTCGAGCGCCTCCTGACCACGTTCCGGCCCGACGTCCCGCAGGTTGCGCTCAACGTGGATCGCCTGCAGGCGGAAGCCATGGGAGTGGACGTCGGCGACGTGTTCGCCGTCCTCACCGACTATGTCGGCTCCACCTATGTCGGCCAGTTCAACAAGTTCGGCCTGTCGCTGCAGATCTACGTCCAGGCCGACGCTGCCTTCCGGCTGCAACCGGACGATCTCCTGAACCTCTACGTGCGCAGCAAGACCGGCCAGATGGTGCAGCTCGCCAGCGTGGCGTCGCTCGCGCAGCAGGTCGGGCCGTCGATCATCACGCTCTACAACCTGTACCCGTCGGCGACCGTGATGGGCTCGCCGGGTCCCGGCTTCAGTTCGGGGCAGGCCATGGCGACGATGGAAGAGGCCGCGGCGCGGGCCCTTCCCAAGGACGTCGGCACCAGCTGGACGGCCATGTCCTACCAGGAGAAGGCGACCGGCAACCTCCTCTATGTCGGCTTCGCCATGTCGGTGCTGCTCGTCTACCTCGTGCTCGCCGCCCAGTACGAAAGCTGGTTGCTGCCGCTCGCGGTGATCGCCGCCGTTCCGCTCGCGCTGGTGGGACCGGCCTCCGCGCTCACGGCCCTCGGGGTCGCCAACAACCTGTACACGCAGATCGGCCTGATGCTGCTGATCGCGCTGTCCGCCAAGAACGGCATCCTGATCGTCGAGGTCGCGCGCGAGCAGAGGCTCTCGGGCAAGCCGATCATCGAGGCCGCCATCGCGGCGTCGAAGACGCGCTTCCGGCCGATCCTGATGACGTCCTTCGCCTTCATCCTCGGCGTGCTGCCGCTCGTGTTCGCGACCGGCGCGGGTGCCAACGGACGCCGCTCGCTGGGCCTCAGCGTCTTCTCCGGGATGATCGCCTCCACCTGCCTCGCCGTCGTGTTCGTCCCCGCATTCTTCGTGCTGCTCCAGAGGCTCGACGAGAGGAGGAAGCCGGCGACGCCGGCTGCTTCACCCACCCCGGTACCGGCCGCGTCGGAAGCGTGACGCCGGCGCTCGCGCCGGCGTCAGGCAGATTGCTGGGCCCCGGCTGATGATCCGTTGCGGCTGCCCGTCCCTGACGTCAGGCGGGAGCACCATCGAAAGGTCGATCCCATGAAGGCCCTCCAGCCCCTCGTCCTCGGCTTCGTTATCCTCGCGACCGCTGCCTGCCAGACGGCGGTCCAGGACAAGGAGAACATGCTCTCGGCCGCCGGCTTCCAGATGCGCCCCGCCGACACGCCGGAGAAGATCACCGCCATACGGACGCTCCCGCCGCACCGGTTCGTCCAGCAGACGAACAACGGGCAGCCCGTCTGGATCTACGCCGACCCGACCATCTGCGGCTGCCTCTACGTCGGCAACCAGCAAGCGTGGCAGACCTACCGCCAGATGGTCTTCCAGCAGAACCTGGCCAACGAACAGCAGATGACGGCGATGATGAACCAGTCCTTCGCCTTCGACTACGGCATGTGGGGCTTCAACCCGCTGATCTACTGATGGACTCCATCCCGAACGGGAGGCTGGAGCAATTCGCGGGACGGCGCGCCGCCGGCCTCGATGCTCAGGACCATGGGCGTTGCTCCATCCTCCGCACGCAGGCGGCCTGAGGGGCTGTCGCCGCCGTCGGCCAGGGAATTCGATGGTACCAAGGCGCCTCGTGAGGACTGGGTCGTGACGCCCGAGCCCACTCCTGCTTCAATCATCCGCGCCCAATCCGAAGCAGTGCCCATTCTGGAGTGAATCGATGAGCCTAAGCCGCAGGACCGCGCTGGCCGCGCTCGGCGCAACATTGCTGTCCCGCTCCGCCTGGGCGGCCGGCCTGCCGCCCATGCGCGTCCACAAGGATCCCAACTGCGGTTGCTGCACGGGCTGGGTCGAACATGTCCGTGCTGCGGGCTTTCCCGTCGACGTGCTGACCGAGACGAACATGGACGCGATCAAGTTGCGGCTGGGGGTTCCGGCGGCGCTGTCGTCCTGCCATTCCGCCGAAGTCGACGGATACGTGATCGAAGGTCACGTTCCAGCCGCCGAGATCATCCGCTTGCTCGCGGAGCGGCCCCGTGCGCTTGGACTTGCCGTGGCTGACATGCCCGTCGGCTCGCCTGGCATGGAGGTCCCCGGAGCACGTCCCGACGTCTATCCGGTCGTGCTCTTCGGAAGCGGACAGTCCATCTATGCCCGCTATAGGGGCGGGCAGCGAATCTAGCGGGGGCAGGACAGGGGACGGAGGCGAACGGGCGGTCTGAAGGACCCGTTGACCAGCCTGCCAACGCCCCCGGCCGTGCCTCCGACTGCCAGGACATCGAGACCCTCGCCGATCCCACCCGCACCCACGGTGCCCTGACGTGGACGAAGGCTGCCAGGCTCCGGGCACCCTGAACGGAGCAGCGTCCTGAAGCGTCATCGGTCCTGGAGCCAGAGGGGCGATGGCGGTCCGAGGGAGTTACGCCAGTCCTGCAAGATGAAGCCAAGGCTCCCGTGGCTGCTGCCGCGATGCGGGCGCCCGATGGACAGCGACAGGCCTCCGCGATCCTCAGGCGGATGTTCGATTGACGACGGTGGCACCGACCGCCACCTTACCAACCTCGCAATAGAAGAAGGATGAGCCGGCTGCCCTTGCTTGGTCCGGCTCGAAGACTTCGTGTTCGAACTCATCGTCGCCGCTGTTCTCATCGCCCTGAACGGGCTTTTCTCGCTCTCCGAACTCGCCATCGTCTCGGCGCGTCGCGTCCGGTTGAAGGCCATGGCGGATGCTGGGCGACCCGGCGCCGCCACGGCTCTCGCGCTCGCCGATGATCCGGGACGGTTCCTGTCGACCGTGCAGATCGGCATCACCCTCGTCGGCGTCATCGCGGGCGCATTCTCGGGCGCGGCGCTGGGCGAGGCGTTCTCGGCGATCCTCGCGGAGCGCTTCCCGATCTCGACGACGGTGGCGGAGGCGCTCGGCTACACGACGGTCATCGGCGTCATCACCTACCTGTCCGTCGTGGTGGGCGAACTGGTGCCGAAGAACCTTGCCCTGCGCAACGCCGAGGGCATCGCCTGTGCCGTCGCGCCGCTGATGCTGGTGGTCTCGCGGAGCGCCGCGCCCGTCGTGTGGGCCCTGGACGCTTCGACGCGCCTGATCTTTCGCATCCTTGGCCTGCGGGAGGAGGGCAACGACGCCGTATCGGAGGAGGAGATCCGGACGATCGTGGCGGAGGCGCAGTCGGCTGGCGTGATCGAGGGCGAGGAACGGGAGATGATCTCCGCCGTCCTGCGCCTCGGCGACCGTCCCGTCCGGGCCCTCATGGCGCCCCGCACCGACATCGAGTGGCTTGACCTTTCCGCCGACGAGGCGACCCTGCGCGCGGCGCTGGTCAAGTCGACGCGGGCGCGGCTGCCGGTCTGCGAGGGCGATCCCGACAACATGATCGGTGTCGTCCAGGTGCGGGATCTCCTGCCGCCGCTGCTGCGCGGCGAGCGGCTCGACGTTCGAAGGCACCTGAAGGTGGCGCCCGTCATTCCCGACACGCTGGACGCGCTGCAGGTGCTGACGGTGCTTCGCCACGCCGAGGTTCCGCTCGCCCTCATCCACGACGAGTACGGGCATTTCGAAGGCATCGTCACGCCGGCCGACGTTCTGGACGCCATCGCCGGCGCCTTCCGGTCGGACGAGGGGATCGGTGAGCCCGAGGCATACCAGCGTCCGGACGGGTCTTGGCTGTTTGCAGGCTACATGCCCGCCGACGAGATGGCGGAGAAACTGGGCGTCACGCTTCCCGACCAGCGGGGCTACGAGACCGTCGCCGGCTTCGTGATCAACGCCATGGGCAGGCTGCCCGGTACCGGCGACGCCACGACCGTCCTGGGCTGGCACTTCGAGGTGGTCGATCTCGATGGCCGCCGGATCGACAAGGTGCTCGTCACACGCGCGACCTAAGGCACGCCATCGCTCCGCTGGTGGGGTGCTCCCGCCGCACCGGGCGACGGGAGCCCAACCTCACATGACCTTGCGGATCTCCGCGTAGGCCCCGGTGGTCTGCAGCGTGATCGTCACCGGCTGCGAGCCGCGGTTGCGGAAGAACCACCCGTGGGTGCCGTCGAAGCCGGCTGCGAGCGTGCCCTCGTCGCCCGGCACGCCGCGGGCGGACTTGTAGCTGCTCTCCTTGCCGCCGCCCTTCGGTGTCCCGTGCATGTCGTAGTTGACGACGCCGCCGCTCACCGTCCAGCGGTACTGGACCTGACCGCCCTTTGGCAGCTCGATCTTGTACTCCACGCCTTCGGCAGGCTTCAGCGTGATGACGGTCTCGTCGGTGCGCGTCGCCTGCGCGACGACGATCCGCTCGCCCGCTACCGCGGACGGCACGAGCCACTGCCCGATCTGGCGCAGCAGGTCGATGTTGGAGCGCTGCCCGCCGGCGCTGGACTGCTGGTCCTTGATGCGATCCGCCTCCGCCTCGGCGGCGAGCTGCTTCTTGATCTCGCCCATCTCGGTGAGCTTCAGCAGACGGCCGACGCCCGTCGGGTCGATCGCGTACTCGGCCGGCATGACGATCGTCACGAGGATGGTCATGGCCGAGATCAGGGCGATGATCGTCGAGCGGATGAGCTGCCGCGTCGACGGAAGCTCCGCGCGGCTCGGGATGTCTGAGTTGTACATGGTCTGGAACCTCAGGTCTGGGAAACGAAGTAGCCGGTCAGGTGCATCCCGGTGAGGACGAAGCCGGCGGTCATCATGGCGACGTTGGCGGTGTAGGCGTGCTTCCAGAAGCTGTCGGTCCGTCGCCAGAAGCTGATGGCGATCAGGATCGCGGCCAGCGCGAGGAGCTGCCCCACCTCCACGCCGATGTTGAAGGCGATGAGGTTGGTGAGCAGGCCGTCCGGCGCGATGTCGTATTCCTGCACCTTCGTGGCGAGGCCGAAGCCGTGGAACAGGCCGAAGATGAACGTGGCCGCCTTGGTGTTCGGCTGGAACCCGAACCACCGCTGGTAGGCGCCCATGTTGTCGAGCGCCTTGTAGACGACCGACAGGCCGATGATCGCGTCGATGATGTAGGAACTGACCGAGATGTCGAAGTAGACGCCGATGATCATCGTCGTCGAATGGCCGATCGCGAACAGCGTGACGTAAAGGCCGATGTGCTTCGGCTGGTAGAGAAAGAAGATCACCCCGGCGAGGAATAGCAGATGATCGTATCCGGTGATCATGTGCTTGGCGCCGAGGTACATGAAGGGGATGAAGTGAACCCCCGTGATCTCCTGGATGTAGCCCTTGTCCCCTTCGGCGACCGCGTGGGCGAGCGCGTCGAGGGAGAAGGACAGGGATAGAAGGACGGCGAGGAGGACGATGGGGCCCCCACGGGGCGCGAACGTGCTCCAGCCCGCCCGAACGAGGTTGGGCATGCGGAAACCTTTTGAACGAAGGGATGCGTTGCGTCGCTAGGACGCGCGGATCGAACCGGATGCGCCGTCGCGCGGAGGTCGCTCGATCCCGATCGGCCGCATGCCGGACCTCACCTCGTCGGGGATGGCCGTCTGCATCCGAAGGGGGGATGCGGTCGTCGCCGTGGACGCTGCCGGCATCGTGCCGGGCTCGTGAGAATGGTCCAGCGGGTCGTGGCTTTTGCTGCCGGGGGCGTCCTCGTCGTCGAACGCGTGGACGTGGCCGTGATGACCATGGGGGGTGTCCGGATGCACGTCGCCAGTTGCCATGTCGCTCTGGGCCGCGACGACGGGCGCGACCATCGCCGGCGGCGAAAGGACGATCGCCACCGCCAGAAGCAGAGCAAAGCAGGCTCTCGCAAGGGTCATCGTGACGCGAATCATCGACATCCCGGGTAGCACGTCTTGGTCGAGATAGGGGTTAACGTGTTGACGTCATCCCCACCGGGGGGATAGGTCGTGATCATGACCAAGCGACACCACAGTCACCCCGACATCGTCAAGCGCCTCCGGCGCGCGGACGGGCACCTTCGCAGCATCGTCGAGATGATCGAACAGGGTCGCCCCTGCCTCGACATCGCGCAGCAGCTCCACGCGGTGGAGAAGGCGATCTCCGAGGCGAAGAAGACGCTGATCCGCGATCACCTCGACCATTGTCTGGAAGACCTCGTCGGTCCCCTGCCACGCGAACAGCGCCGCACGATCGACGAGTTCCGCGACATCACGAAGTACCTCTGAGGCAGCCCATGCCCTCCTTCGCCGAACTGCTCCAGCAGGGTGCCGCCAACGCATGGTTCTTCGTCCCAAGCGCGATACTGCTCGGGGCTCTCCACGGGCTGGAGCCCGGGCATTCGAAGACCATGATGGCGGCGTTCATCGTCGCGATCAGAGGCACCGTCCTGCAGGCGGTCATGCTCGGCGTGGCGGCGACGATCTCCCACACTGCCGTCGTATGGGCGATCGCGCTCGGTGGAATGTACCTGTGGCGTGGCACCGCGCCGGAGACGTTCGAGCCGTGGTTCCAGTTGATCTCCGGCGTCATCATCGTGGCGATAGGGCTATGGATGGTGTGGCGCACATACGACGACAAACGCCGCGCGCTGATGGCGGCAGGAGCAGGCCGTCGGGGCCACCATGGCGGTCACGGCCATCACGGTGGTCACGGCCACCATGGCGGGCATGGTCATCACGGCGGGCACGGGCACCATGGGGGGTACGGCGTCGCCGCCTCCCGGCACGAGGACGACAGCGGTGTCGACGAGGCCGATGAGCGCCTGATCGACAGCGGCCACGGCCTCGTTGCCCTGAGCCTTGGCGGTGCAGATGGCGGCCACTGGCGGGTCCGAAGCGTCAGCGGTCATGTCTGGTCGCCAGCGGAAGTGACGATCGAGATCGAGCGGCCCGACGGCACGATCAAGAAGTTCATCAGCTTCCACCAGCGCGACGGCTTCCTGGAGAGCAACGATCCCGTGGCGGAGCCGCACGACTTCATGGTCCGCCTCAGCCTTGGCCACGCCGGGCACAGTCACGACTACGACCTCGTCTTTGGCAACGGAACGAACCGGCACGACCCGATCCACGACGAATTGCGCGGGCTACGGGCGACCGACGACGACTACCAGGACCCACACGCGCTGGCGCACGCCAACGACATCCGCCGCCGCTTCGCCAACCGCCCCGTCACCAACGGGCAGATCATCCTGTTCGGCCTCACGGGCGGGCTCATCCCCTGTCCGGCGGCCATCACCGTCCTGCTGCTGTGCCTGCAGGTGAAGGAGTTCACCCTCGGCGCGGTGCTGGTCCTCTGCTTCTCGATCGGCCTCGCGATCACCCTCGTCGCCGTCGGTGCCGTCGCTGCCATCAGCGCCCGGAAGGTCCGCGAGCGTGTGAGCTGGTTCTCGACCGTGGCCGCAAGGGCGCCCTACGTCTCCGGCGGGCTCATCGCGGCCGTGGGAGTCTACGTCGCGATCCACGGACTGAGCGCCCTCACATGACCCATGGCGCGATGAAGACGATCTCGCGAGACGACAGGGAGCCCATGGCAAGCCAAACTTCCACGACGATGGCAGGACTATGCTGACGATGGCTGCCCCCTGCCGGAAGCGTTCAGCGCTTTCAGTTCAGCCTGTTCGTCAGAACATGAATGATTGACCGCCGCCAACGTGCGGGAACACCCCTTGCTCCTCTAGCCGCTAGAGATGCTACGCCCCGGCAACGATTCACGTTGCAGGGCTCTTGCATGGTTCAGGTTCGCGTCGCCGGCGCCGCCGTTTTTCTGTCCGCCGCCGTCCTCGCCGGGGACCAGTGGTCGAAGGGTCTGATCCTCGACCGGTTCGAGGCGGACCCGTCTCCGGTGCCGGTGACGCCTTTCCTGAACCTGACCCTGTCGTTCAATCCCGGCGTCAGCTTCGGGATGTTCCAGGACATGCTCGCTGCCCATCCCGGGGTCGTGGCTCTCGTCACCGCGTGCCTGTCGCTCGGACTGCTCGTCTGGGCGACCCTCGCTCGCACTTCCGTGGAGCGGGTCGGGCTCGCGCTCATGGCCGGCGGAGCTTTCGGCAACGCGGTCGATCGCTGGCGTCGGGGCGCCGTCACGGACTTCATCGATCTCCATGCCGGCGGGCTGCACTGGCCCACCTTCAATGGCGCCGATATCGCGATCGTCGGCGGCTGCGCCATGATCTTCGCGGACGCCGTTTTCCGCGCACGCCAGCCCATGGTGGCGACCTCCGCCCGGGGCCACTCATGAGCCTGCGAACCCTCAGAGTCACGCTGTGGGCCCTCGTGGCCGTGGCTTTGGCCGGCGCGGGTGTGCTGTGGTTCTGGCCGGGCCCGACGGCTCCCGGCACCCCGCTCGGGCCCGGCGTATCCCTCGTGAAGCCCTACACCATGACCGACCACCGAGGCCGGGCGGTCGACGAGCGCAGCTACCTCGGCAAGCCGACGGCGTGGTTCTTCGGTTTCACCCACTGCCCCGACGTCTGCCCCACGACCCTGATGACCATGACGACCCTCCTGAAGGACCTCGGCGCCGATGCCGACAGGCTGACCGTCGTCTTCGTCACCGTCGATCCGGAACGGGATACGCCGCAGGTGCTCGCCGAATACCTCACCGCGTTCGACCCGCGGATCATCGCCCTTTCGGGCTCGCCGGAGCAACTCGCGGCGATGGCGAAGACGTTCTACGTCACCTATCGCAAGCAGCCCCTGGAGGGCGGTGGCTACACCATGGACCACTCCGCGACGGTTCTGCTCGCGGATAAGGATGGGCGCCTCGTCGGAACCCTGGACCCCCACGACACGCCCGCGGCGATCGCCTCCAAGGCGCGTCGGCTCGTCCAGCGTGGCGAGCCATGAACGGCGACCGCGTCCGCGCCCCGGAGCAAACGGAGACTTCATCCGGCCGGTCCCGCGCTGAGCATGAGGCTTGGCCCCATGTAACAGGACATTGCCCATGAGCCGACCAACCGCCTCGCCGAACGGCGTGTTTCCGCGCTTCGACGGCGGTCCGCCGCCCCGTGACCGCGCAACCAGCGGCGCCGCCTCGTGGTGCCTCCTTTGTGCGTGGATCATCGCCCTCGCCGCGACGTTGGCCGCCCTGTTCATCGGCGAGATCATGGGCCGGACGCCGTGCGACCTGTGCTGGCATCAGCGGGTCTTCATGTTCCCGCTCGCCGTGATCCTCGCGGTCGCAGCGTTCCGCGGAGATGCCGGCGTCTGGCGCTACGCACTGCCGCTCGCAGTCCTGGGCTGGCTGGTCGCCGGCTTCCATTCCCTGCTCTACGCCGGCGTCGTCTCCGAGGCGATCAGGCCATGCGGGAAAGGGGTCTCCTGCACCGGCGCCGACATGACAATCCTCGGCCTCCCGCTCCCTTACCTGTCACTCATCGCCTTCACGGGCGTTGGCGCTCTCCTCCTCGTCGTCGGCCGGAAGGATTCGAATGTCTAGACGCCTCCTCGTCATCGTCGTGGCGCTGATCGCAGGCGCCGCCTTCGTGGGTGGCAGCGTCCTCTACGACCGCTTCGGCCGTCCGCCCGAGCGCGGACAGTCGGCCTCGTCCACGCTGGTGAGGGCTCACTCGCCCGTCATCGGGCCCGCCGGAGCGCCGGTGACGATCGTGGAGTTCTTCGATCCGTCGTGCGAGGCCTGCCGGGCCTTCCATCCGATCGTCAAGAGGATCATGGCCACGTTCCCGAACGAGGTGCGCCTCGTGATCCGCTACACGCCCTTCCACGAAGGCTCAGACGTCGCGGTGCGAATCCTCGAAGCGGCGCGCGCGCAGGGGCGGTTCGAGCCCGTCCTGGAGGCGCTCCTCGAGGGACAGCCGCAGTGGGCCGTCCACGGCGCTCCCGACCTGGAGAAGGCGTGGAGCCTGGCCGGCGCCGCAGGCCTCGACGTACCCCGTGCGCGGGTCGCGGCAGTCGCTCCTCAGGTCGACCGCGTCCTCGACGTGGACGTGGCCGACGTGAAGGCGAACGGCGTGGAGCGGACGCCGACGTTCTTCGTCAACGGCAGGCCCTTGACGACCTTCGGCCCGCAGCAGCTGTTCATGCTGGTGGCCCAGGAAGTCGAGGAAGCTCGGAAGGTCAGGTAGGACGCGTTGATCGGGGGCATCGGAGGGGCGCCTGCCGCGATCCCTCGGTTCGTCACGCGGCAGCCCGCGGTTCGCGACGTCGCCAGAGAACAGCGGCGACCGCAATGAAAGCCACGAGCAGCACGACGCTCGCGACGCCGAACCCTGACTGCACCGCCTCCTCGATGATCGGTCCGAAGCCGTATCCGAGCCCGACCATCACGGCCGTCCAGGTCGCGGCCGATGCCGCGTTGAGCGGGGTGAAGCGCCGCCACGGCATGTCGGTCAGGCCGACGGGAAAAGCCCCGACCGTACGCAGGCCCTTCGGGTACCGGTAGGCGAACAGGTAGGCGCGTCCGTATCGCGTCAGCAACGACGTCGCGCGGTCCACGAGGGGCTTGAGCCGGGGGCGGTGCGACAGCCACGCCGCGCCGTGACGCCGGGCGATCCAGAACCTGAGTTCATCGCCCAGGTAGCCACCGGCGAAGGTCGCTCCGGCGACGATACCGGCGTCGAGGGCCCCGGCCTGTGCCGCATAGCCGGCAAAGAGGGGCAGGGCGCCGCTCTTGGCGAACGTGTACAGGAAGAGGAGGCCGTAGACGAACGGGCCGTAGGCTTCGACGAGGTCGAGGATTGCCGTCACGTGCTCCTCCGTGGATCCCGGACGCGAGATAGCGCCGGCCGCGTCTCCGTCGAGGGTGCTGCGGCGTTCGGGTCGGCATGCCTGGGCTGTCACATCCTCCGAAACTAGGATCGCGTTACGTCGTCGCAGTCGGCCGTTTGCTGCGACGTGCGGACCGCCGCCGCGCCAACTCTCGATAGAGAGCTTCGGGACTGACACCGATCTCTCCGGCCACATCAACCCATCGCCTATCCGTCGAGAGGGGGCCGTGTACATCCATCCAGGCGGATAGCCGCTCGGACACCGTCCGCAGAGAGAGAATCTCGGCGCGCGTGCGCGTTGCCTGCACCTCGTGCGAGAGACGCGCGAGCCACATCTCCGCGACGAGTGGCTCCTTCAGCTTTGACCGAAGGTCGGCGGCGCTCACGCTCTCGAGAACGCTCGTTCGCCTGACCACGGCATCGCAGTGATATGTGGCCGAAAAGAGCGAGGCCTCCGCCACGATCGCACCGGCGCCTGCACGCTGCAGCACCAGTGTCCGACCCTCCGAGCCATGGCGAACGAGTTCGACCAGGCCCTCAACAACGCGGTGCATTGAGCGGACTGGTCGGCCACGGCTGAACAGGACATGCCCTGGAGCGTACTCGTGCCGGCGGACGCGCAGACCCTCGAAAGCGGATGCAGACATGATCACTATCATGCGCGCGGACCTGTCGACGCGGCAAGATGTCCGCCTGATCACAAGGACCATTCGCCATGCTCGCCCGTGCCCTCGTCCTCGCCGCTGCCCTCTCAGGCCCTCTCCCAGCGATCGCCCAGCACGCGCATCATGCGATGCCGCCGCAAGCGCAACCGGCCGTGAGCGGGCCGCACGAACCCGGACAGTCCGCCTTCGCTGCCATTCAGGAGATTGTTTCCCTGCTGGAGGCCGACCCAACGACGGATTGGAGCAAGGTCGACATCGAGGCCCTCCGACGGCACCTTGTCGACATGGACGCGGTCACCCTCCGGGCGCGTGTCGCCGCTGAGCCCGTCGATGGTGGAGCGCGGTTTGTAGTCAGCGGGGATGGTGAAGTTACGGGTTCGATCCGCCGGATGGTCTCAGCTCATGCGGCAACGATGGACGGCGCCGGGGGCTGGCGGATGAGCGCCGAGGAACGCCCCGGCGGCGCCGCGCTCACCGTTACCTCGCCTCGCGTCGGCGATGCGACGAAGATCCGCGGCCTCGGCTTCATTGGCATCATGACGCGTGGCATGCACCACTCGCAGCACCACCTGATGCTGGCGCGCGGCATGAATCCGCATCAGTGAACGGGGCTGCAACTTGTCGGCGCGTGGCGTAACGGCGTAACCGATTAGCGTTTGGAGACGTATTCGGCCCTGATGGTTTCTTCTCCGGCGTGACCACGGGCACCTTCCACCAGGCGGCAGCTTTGCCCCGGGCCGACGGTGCCGACATGCCCGTCGGCGCTTAAGGCACGCAGGTCCCAGGAGCACGTCCCGACGCGTAGGCCGGTCGTGCTTCTTGAAAGACCGCGTATGTCCGTCAAAGCGGCGGACGGCGGATGGAGGACCACGGGCCGCCTCACACACGGCTCACGTCGTCGCCTTCGGCCCCTTCAGCAGGCGCATCGCATTGGCCGTGACCAGCACGGTGGCGCCGGTATCGGCGAGGATGGCGGGCCACAGGCCGGTGATGCCGGCGATCGTCGTCACCAGGAACACGGCCTTCAGTCCCAGCGCGATCGTGATGTTCTGGCGGATGTTGGCCATCGTGCGCTTCGACAGCGCGATCATCTCGGCGATGTCACTCACCCGTCCATGCAGAACCGCCGCGTCGGCGGTCTCCAGCGCCACGTCCGTTCCTCCCCCCATGGCAATGCCGACATGGGCGGCCGCCAGCGCCGGCGCGTCGTTGATGCCGTCGCCGACCTTGGCCACGCGGTGGCCGGCGGCCTGCAACTCGCCGACGATGCGCTGCTTGTCCTGGGGTAGCAGCTCCGCCAGCGCCTCGATGCCGAGGTCCCGCCCGACCGCCTCGGCCGTGCGGCGGTTGTCCCCCGTCAGCATGAGCGTCTTGAGGCCGGCGCCGTTGAGCGCGGCGAGCCCCGCCTTGGCGTCAGGGCGCGGTTCGTCGCGCATGGCGATGGCACCGGCGAGGGCGTTGCCGACGACGAGGATGGAGACGGTCTTGCCCTCGTGGTTGAGGCTCTCGATGCGGGTCTGGAGGTCGGTCCCGATCGCGACCCGCGTGGCGGCCTCCTTCGGCGACCCGAGGAAGGCTTCCGTCCCGTCCACCTTGCCCGCGATGCCCTTCCCGCCAAGGGCCCTCGCGTCCGTGACACGCCCGGGCTCGATCCCGTCGGCGGAGGCGCGGGCAAGGATGGCGAGGGCAAGGGGGTGGCTCGATCCGGTCTCCAGCGCGGCCGCCACGCGCAGGACCTCCCGGGGATCGCTCGTGAGGCCGATCACGTCGGTGACCTGCGGCCGGCCCTGGGTGAGCGTCCCGGTCTTGTCGAGCGCGACGGCCGTGACGGTCCCGACCGCCTCAAGCACCGCGCCGCCCTTGAGCAGGAGGCCGCGCCGGGCGCCGGCGGACAGGCTCGCGGCGATGGCGGCGGGCGTCGAGATGACGAGGGCGCACGGGCAGCCGATGAGCAGGATGGCGAGGCCCTTGTAGATCCACTCCGACCAGGCGCCGCCGGAGACGAGCGGCGGCACCACCGCGACGAGCGCGGCCACCACCATGACCCCCGGCGTGTAGTACCGGGAGAACCGGTCGATGAAGCGCTCGGTGGGAGCCTTGCTCTCCTGCGCCTCCTCGACCAGCTTCACGACGCGCGCGATGGTGTTGTCGGCGGCCGCCGCCGTGACCCGCACTCGCAGCGCCGCCTCGCCGTTCACGGTGCCGGCGAACACGCTGTCGCCCGGCTCCCGGCGCACCGGGACGCTTTCCCCGGTCACCGGGGCCTCGTCGACGGCGCTCTCGCCGGAGAGGATGAGGCCGTCCGCCGGAATCCGGTCCCCCGGCCGCACGAGAACGACGGACCCGACAGCCAACGTCTCCGCCGGAACCTCGCGGGTGCGTCCGCCGTCTTCGAGCAGCGCCGTCTTCGGGACGAGCTTGGCCAGCGCCTGGATGCTGGCGCGCGCCTTGCCGGCCGCGACGCCCTCCAGAAGTTCGCCGACAAGGAACAGGAACACGACCGCGGCGCCTTCCTCGCCCGCGCCGATGATCACGGCGCCGACGGCGGCGATGGTCATCAGCATCTCGATGGTGAAGGGCATGCCGGCCAGCGCCGCCATGATGGCGCGCTTCGCGATCGGCACGAGGCCGATCAGCATGGCCGCCTCGAACGCCCAGCGCTCGATGCCCGGATACAGCTTGCCCAGGACAAAGGCCGCTGCGAGCCCGAGCCCGCTCGCGATGGTCAGCATCCCTTTCGGAGAGCGCCACCATGGTCCGTCGGACGGGCCGTGGTCATGGCCGTGGAGGCCGGCGGGGTTCGTCGACTTGCCGTGGTCGTGCGCGTGTGGTCGTTCCTCCCGGTGGCCGTGATCGCCGCGGGTGGCTGTGGCGGCGCCGGGCAAGGCAGAATGACCGCAGGCCTGACCGTGATTCCCGTGAGCACTATCGCCGTGATCATGGCCGGTGCCATGGTCGTGGTCGCAGCATCCCGCGTGATCCTGCGGCGCGTGGGACGCCGGTGCGACCTTTGCCTCGGCGGTCCGGGTCACGCCGTAGCCGAGGCCCGCGATCCTCTTCTCCATCGCGGCGAGATCGGTCTCGGCGGCATGGCGGACGGTCATGGTGCCGGCTGTGACCGAAACCGACACGTCCGCGACACCGGGCACGCGGCGGACGGCGCCCTCCACCTTCGCGGCGCAGCCTCCGCAGTCCATGCCGGCGACGCGATAGCGGGTCTGGATCACGGTCGTCGGGTCGTTCATGGCAGGCCTCTGTGCAGTCCGTCGGCGATGCTCTACATCCTCCAGTCGCTAGAGGAGCAAGCGCGATGACCGGACATTCGTTCCCGATCGGCGAGGCGGCCCGCCACACGGGCGTGAAGGTGCCGACGATCCGCTACTACGAGAGCATCGGCCTGCTTCCGGCCCCGCCGCGGACCGAGGGCAACCGTCGCCTCTATGACGAGGACGACCTGCGCCGCCTTGCCTTCATCCGGCATGCCCGGGAGCTCGGCTTCGAACTCGAGGCGATCCGCACGTTGCTGGCGCTGCAGGACGACCCCGATCAGTCCTGCGCCGCGGCCGACGCCGTCGCACGGGCCCGCCTCGTCGAGGTCGAGCAGCGGATCGCCCGCCTGTCGGCCCTGAGGGACGAGTTGCAGCGCATGCTGAAGCGCTGCGCCTCCGGCCGGGTCTCCGACTGCAAGGTCATCGAGACCCTCGCCGATCCCACCCACACCCACGGCGCCCTGGCCTGAGCAAGGTCGGGGAGCCTTCGATACGTCGCTGGGCGTGGCCAGGCCCTGTGAGGCCCATGGCTCCGGAGTCGGTCGCGAAAATCACCTGCGCGTTGTGAATGTGTAGGCGAACACCCACTCGTGACTTGCCAGACGCGTTCTTGCAACTGATTATCAATAACGACCGTAGAGGCGGGAGGATCCGGAATGACCGCCGCGCTGCCGCAAAAGCCGGACGACGTCGAGGACGGCTGGCGGCGACAGCGTGGCGATCCCTCGATGCTCGACGTCTTCCGGTCCGTGAGCGTCGATGCGCGGGGAACGCCGCTGCGGCGCTTCCTGGCCTTCGTCGGTCCGGGCTATCTCGTCGCTGTCGGCTACATGGATCCCGGCAACTGGGCGACGTCTCTCGCCGGCGGTGCGCAGTACGGCTACACACTGCTGGCTGTCGCGCTGGTCTCCAACTTCATGGCGATCGTGCTGCAGTCGCTCTGCGCGAGGCTTGCCATCGCCACCGGGCGCGATCTGGCGCAGGCATGCCGCGATGCCTATCTGCGGGTGCTCTCGTGGCCGCTGTGGCTCCTCGCCGAACTCGCCATCTGCGCCACGGACCTCGCCGAGGTCATCGGCACGGCCATCGGCCTCAACCTGCTCTTCGGGTTGCCGCTGGAGATCGGCGTCATCGTCACGGCCCTCGACGTGTTCGTCATCCTCTGGTTGCAGACCAAGGGATTTCGCTGGATCGAGGCGTTCATCGTGACCTTGCTGGGCGTCATCGCCCTGTGCTTCGCGGCGCAGATCATCATGGCGCGGCCGGTGTGGTCCGAGGTCTTCGTTGGCTTCCTGCCCCGGGCAGACATCGTGACGAACCCGGGAATGCTCTACCTGGCCCTCGGCATCATCGGGGCGACCGTGATGCCCCACAACCTCTACCTCCATTCCGGCATCGTGCAGACGCGTGCCTTCGGCGACACGGAAGCCGAGAAGCGCGAGGCCCTGAAGTGGACGACGCTCGACACGACCGGCGCCCTCCTGTTCGCCCTGACCATCAATGCCTCGATCCTCATCCTGGCTGCCGCGACGTTCCACAAGGTGGGCGAGCACGAGGTGGCCGAACTCGGACGGGCGTATGAACTGCTCGCTCCGCTGCTGGGTGCCTCGATTGCCCCGACCCTGTTCGCCATCGCCTTGCTCTGCTGCGGGCTGAACTCGACGGTGACCGCCACGATGGCGGGTCAGGTCGTCATGGAAGGCTTCCTGGACATCCGCCTTCCGGCCTGGCTGCGGCGGCTCGTCACGCGTCTCGTGGCCATCGTGCCGGCGATCGCGGTGACCTGGCTCTACGGTGCCGGTGAGACCGCCAAGCTGCTGATCCTCAGCCAGGTGATCCTCAGCCTGCAGCTTCCCTTCGCGGTCGTGCCGCTGCTGCTGCTGACCGCGTCCCGGCGCAAGATGGGCGTCCTCGTCGCGCCGCGCTGGCTGACCGGAATCGCGGCCCTCGTCGCCGCCGTCATCATCGCCCTGAACGCCAAGCTGCTCTTCGATCTGGCTGTCGGGTAGGGCCAAGCATTTCTCAAGGGGCTCGCTGCCCCCGAGGGCGAGGCGGCGGGTGGATGTCGCCGCCTCGGGTCTTCTGCCGGGTTCGGATGATCTCCGACCGTCGATGTGATCGGGAGGACCCGGCCGCTGGCCGGGCCCTGGCTCACGGGATGACGAAGCGCCCCTGGAGCGTGTGGCCGTGGCTGTCCTTGCCGGTCACGACGACGCGTGCGCCCTTGTTCAGCGGGGCCGCGAGCTTGCCCGTCAGGCGGTTGCCGTCGACGGTCAGCGGCACCGTCTCGTTGCGCGTTCCATCCTGGACCACGACGCGGACCGTGGCGCCGGTGGGGACGTCCACCTTGCCGCTGTCGATCAGGTAGACCGTGATCTCGGCAGGCTTCACGATCAACTCGACCGCGTGGCTCTTGTCGCTCGACAGGAGCCCGCCGTTCGGACCGGTCCCCTGCGCGAAGGTCGGCGTGTTGAAGGCCAGCAGCGTCGCCGTCGCAAGGGCGGCCATGAGGTTTTGCCTGGGCATGAGTGTGTCCTTTGGTTGGGGGGTCAGTAGGCGTCGGCGAGCGTGAGGCCGCCGGCGGGTTGCGAGGCGCGCTGCGACTGGATTCGCTCCAGGGGCTTGCGGCCGAACTTCATGAACAGGATCGGCGTGAGGAAGGTGTCGATCAGCGTGGCGCTGATCAGGCCGCCGAAGATCGTCACCGCGACGGGATGCAGGATCTCCCGCCCGGGCTCGCCCGCCCCCATGAGGAGCGGAATGAGGGCAAGGCCGGCCGACAGCGCCGTCATCAGCACCGGGGTGAGCCGTTCAAGGCTGCCGCGGATCACGAGGTCCCGACCGAACGTCTCGCCCTCGAACAGGACGAGGTTGATGTAGTGGGAGACCTTGAGGATGCCGTTGCGGGCCGAGATGCCGGCCAGCGTGATGAAGCCGATCATCGAGGCCACCGAAAGCGGCTGCCCCGCGATCCAGAGCGCCACGACGCTGCCGATCAGGCCGAGCGGAATGTTGGTCAGGATGATCGCCGCGAGCGCCGCCGACTGGTAGCGCGTGTAGAGCACCATGAACACCAGCGCGAGGGAGACGAGCGACAGCGCGCCGATGACGAGCGTCGCCTCCTCCTGCGCCTTGAAGGTGCCCTCCATGGCGGTGACGTAGCCGCGCGGGAACGTGGTGTCGGCCAGCACGCCCCGGATGTCGGCCACGATGGCGGCCATGTCCCGCTTGCCGTCCCCGTTGGCGGAGACGACGATGCGGCGCTGGCCGTTCTCGCGCAGGATCTGGTTGGGCCCTTCCGCCTCCTCCACCGTCGCGATGAGGCGCAGCGGTACGAAGCCCTTCGGCGTCGGCACCAGCAGATCGCTCAGGCCCGTCGTCGAGCGGTTCTCGTCCGACAGCCGCATCACGACGTCGAAGCGGCGGTTCCCCTCGACGATCTGCGAGATGACCCTCCCGTTCGACAGGCCTTCGAGTGCTTCCGTCAGTGCGGCCGGCGTGATGCCGTAAAGGGCCGCGCGCTCGAAGTCCGGCGTTACCCGCAGCTGCGGGATCAGCACCTGCTTCTCCACCTGCACGTCGACGAGCCCGGGAATGGTCACGAGCCGCGACCGGACTCCCTCCGCCAGGGTCCGCAGGGTGTCGAGGTCCTCCCCGACGATCTTGACCGCGACCTGCGCGCGAATGCCTGACAGCATGTGGTCGAGGCGGTGCGCGATCGGCTGGCCGATGCCGACGGCGACCGGCAGCACCGAGAGCTTGCTGCGGATCTCGGCGTAGACATCCTCCTTGGGCCTGTCGGACCGCTGCAGGTCGATGTCGAGTTCTGAGGTGTGGACGCCCTCCGCATGCTCGTCGAGTTCGGCGCGTCCGGTGCGGCGGCCGACCGACTTGACCTCAGGCACCGTCATGACGATGCGCTCGGCGACGCTGCCCAGGCGGCTGGACTCGGCCAGCGAGATACCGGGGTTGTACTGCAGGGACACCAGGATCGTACCCTCGTTGAACGGCGGCAGGAAGGCACGCGGCAGCAGGAAGGCGCCGATCCCCGCCACGGTCACGCTGACGACGACCCACGAGACGATGGCGGCCGGCCGGTCAAGGGCCCACAGGAGGAGCCGCCGGTTGCCCGCCTTCAGCGTCCTCACGACGGCGCTGTCACGCGCCTCGTGAGGCTTGGCCTTGCGCAGGAAGTAGTAGGCGAGCACGGGGGTGACGGTGATCGACGTCAGCAGCGAGGCGAGGATCGAGACGATGTACGCCACGCCGAGCGGCGAGAACAAACGGCCCTCGATGCCCGACAGCGCGAAGAGCGGGACGAAGACGAGCACCACGATCATCGTGGCGTAGACGATGCCGGACCGCACCTCCTGCGACGCGGCCGCGATGACGTCGATCGCGGGCCGCGGCACGGCCGCCTCCGCGTTCTCCTTCAGGCGGCGCAGGATGTTCTCGACGTCGACGACCGCGTCGTCCACCAGCTCGCCGATGGCGATGGCGAGACCGCCGAGCGTCATCGTGTTGATCGACAGGCCGAACGCCTTGAACACCAGGACGGTGATCAGGATGGAGATCGGGATGGCGGTCAGGGAGATGAGCGTCGCCCGGACGTTCATCAGGAACAGCAGCAGGATGACGGCCACGACGACGGCCGCTTCCATGAGCACCGTCTTCACGTTGTCGATCGAGCGCTCGATGAAGGTGGCCTGCCTGAACTGGATCTTGTCGGCGACGACCCCCGCGGGAAGCGTGCGCTGGATCTCGGCGAGCTGGGCCTCGATGGCGCGAGTCACCGTGATCGTGTCGGCTGATGGCTGCTTCTGGACGCCGATGATGACCGCGCCCTTGCCCTGGTGCCCGGCGTCGCCGCGCTTGACCCGCGGCGCGAAGTCCACGCTGGCGATCTGCCGCAGCAGGATCGACTGCTCCCCTCGCGTCGTGACGACGAGGTTCCGCAGGTCATCGAGGCGGTTGGTGACGCCGATGTTGCGGATCAGGTACTCGCGGGCGTGCTGGTCGACGAACCCGCCGCCCGTGTTGGTGCCGAACCGCCGCAGGGCCGCTTCGAGCTGGTCGGGCGTGATCTTCAGCTTGTTCATCAGCACCAGGTCGGGCGAGACCCGGTACTGACGGACCTCACCGCCGATCGGGATGACCTGCGACACGCCGGGGATGGTCAGGATCTGCGGCCGGATGGTCCAGTCGGCGATCTCGCGCAGCTCCATCGCCGAGATGCCCGGACCGGTGAGGGCGATGAGCATGATCTCGCCCATGATGGACGACACGGGCCCCATCTGCGGCTGGAGACCGGCCGGCAGGCGGCTCTGCACGACCGACAGCCGCTCCGCGACCTGCTGGCGCGCGCGATAGATGTCCGTTTCCCAGCCGAACTCGACGTAGACGAACGACAGCCCCACGCCGGACACCGAGCGCACACGCATGGCGCCCGGCATGCCGTTCATGGCGGTCTCGATAGGATAGGTGACGAGCTGCTCGACCTCCTGGGGCGAGAGGCCCTCGGCCTCCGTCATGAGCGTGACGGTGGGCCGGTTGAGATCGGGGAACACGTCGACCGGAAGGCGCGGCAGGACGAAGCTGCCATAGGCCACGAGCAGGAGCGCAGCGGCGATGACGAAGAGCCTGTGGCGCAGGCTCTGGTTGACCAGGAAGCTGAACATGGTCCCGCCTCACCGCACCTGGTTGACGAGGGGAGCGTTGCGCACGACGACCTTGTCGCCGGTGGCAAGGCCGCCGACGATCAGCACGCGGTCGGCATCGAGGTTCTCGATGCGCACGGCCTTCGGCACGAAGAGTTCGGCCTCCTTGTGCTGGAACACCACGGTCTGACCGTTGGGGGACTGCGCCAGGGCGGTCCGCGGCAGGATGATCCCGCTGACGGGGTCGCCCGTCGTCGCCATGACGGTCACCGGCGCGCCCGCATCCAGGTGTGCCGGCGGGTCGAGGATCTCGAAGTGGACGAGCGTGGCCTGCTGCTGCAGCGCCCGGCTGCGCCCGACGAACGACAGCTTGAGCCGGGCCCCGTCCACCGCCATGGCCGACGCCGACGTGACGGCGCCCGCGGTGGTCTGGTCGTAGACGAGCGCCTCGACCCAGAAGCCGGAGGGGTCGACGATCCGCATGAGGATGTCGGACGGCGCGACCACCTGGCCGAGGACGAGCGTGGTCTCCGCCACGACACCGTCCACGGGTGCGACGAGGGGTTCTGGGCGGTTCTGCGCCTGTTGCAGTTCCTCGCGACGCTTGCGGAGGCCCTGCAGTTCGATCTCGGCTTCCTCCAGGCTCGCCCGCGACGCGATGTCGGCGGAGGCCAGTCGACGAAGCCGATCCAGCCGCGCCGTGACGAGGCTGATGCGCTGGTCGAGGTCGCCCTCCGTCTGGCGCATGTTCGACGCGTCGATCGAGGCGAAGGCGGGTTGCACGAAGCCGAGGACGTCGCCGGCCTTCACGGTCTGCCCCAGCCGCGGAAGGCCGCCATTCGCCGCGACGATGCGGCCGGCGATGGTGCTCTGGACGAAGCCGCTGCGGTTGGGATTGGGAACGACGCGACCGGGGAAGCGGACGGCCCGGACGGCCGACTGGGGCTCCACCACGGTGGTGCGCACGTCGAGGAGCCTTTGGGTCGGCTTGGGCAAGAAGATCGAGCCGTCGGGCTGCCTCGCGGGTGCATTGCCGTTGGCCGCTGCTGCGGGCTCGGGGCCGTGGTCGTGGCCGGGGCCCGCCCGCACCGTCGTGGTGGCGAAGAGGGTCGCGAGGCCGGCGAGGATCAAGGCACCGATGATGGCGGGCCGGGTGCGGAACGCCGCGCCCAGCAGGAAGGCGCCGAACAACGGTAGGCCGAGCATGGCAAGGTCCGGCTTGATCGGGAGCGCCGTCAACTGGTGGAAGTCGAGCCTCCAGGGGGACGCCGCATGGGCCACGGCGGCCGGCGGCACGCTGAGGGTGCCGATCAGGAGATCGCTGGCGTCACCCTCGCGCACGGTCACGAGAACCTCTTTTTCCCCGGAAGCGCGAAGCGCGGGGCTCACGACCTCGTACGTGCCGTTGTCCTGGCGTTCGACCTTCAGGTTTTCGCCGTCGACCGTGACCTCCAGTTCCGCGGCGGTGACGGGTTCGTTGTCGCGCGCGCGGTCGAGGTAGATGACGAGAACCTCGCCTTCGAGGATCCCGGTGAACTGGTAGCTCTCGCTGTCGGCGACGACGCGGGGACTGGCAGGGACTCCGGCGCCGGTCGGCTGGGCCCCGTGGTCGTGGCCTTCGCCGGCCCTGGCGCTCAGGCCTGCCAGCGAAATCGAGGCGGCAAGGAGGGATGCGAGGAATCGCTTCGTGATGGTCATCGTCCTGCTCTTGGATGATCGAATGCCGAGACAGCCCGGACGGGCCGGGCGCGATCAGGCGAGCAGGAGGCGAGGAGGCCGTTCGGGTCCGGGTGGCACCCGCGAAGGCGGGGCGGCCGCGAGCGCGAAGGGCAGGCGGCACTGGCTGGATTTTGCCAGAGGCGTCATCGCCGACGGCGAGATCAGTGACGTCGTCTGGCAGTTGCCGTGCTGGCACTCAGCCAGGTCGTCGCATCCGTGAGAATCCGTTCCGCCCTCCCGGGTCAGTCCGTCACCCGAGGCAGCGAGGACCATGTGCCCGGCAGGAGCGTGATCGCCGCTCCCGCCGAAAGCGGAAACGAGCCCGGACACGACGAGCGCAAGCACGACCAGAAGGTGCACGGCACGGCGCATCATCACGGATCGAGAACCAGACCTGTCCCACGACTTCGACATGGCATTCAACCGGCGACTACGATTGTCGCCTCCGGTCGGATCATCCGGACCGGCGCCGGAGCGCGCCTCGCGCGTCCCGGCCAAGCTCCAGCCCCGATCGACGCGTGTTTGCCTAACGAGACCTTTCAGGAGGGTAAACGAGCGAACGCACCCGTCCACCGCTGCGCACGAGGTCGAGGTACGACAACGAGCGGCCGACGAAATGCAGTTCGGGGGTCCGGGCGAGGATTCTCCGGGGAGCCGTCGGATGTGCCGCCGCGTCACCCGGCGTACCCTGAAGGCCCCCAGCCAATGCCTCACCTACTCCAGGCGAAGAAAGACCAGCTATTTCAGATAGTTGAGTGGCGCACCCGACACGATTCGAACGTGTGACCTTTGCCTTCGGAGGGGCAGGGAAGCGGATTTCTGATGCTTCCCGATGGTTTCTTGAGATTGCTAAACCGCTGATTTCCTTGACATGGTGCGATCTGGCCGCTTACCGGTCTTCCCCAGGATGACCCGGGGCGTGTTACCCCGGTGTTACCCCGAGGAGATCGACATGGCGACGGACAGGACGTTCGACAGGCGGCAGGCGGGGGCGAGGCGCATCACCAAGACCGTCGTCGATGCCCTCAGGCCGGCCGCGACCGAGTACACAGCGTTCGACAGCAAGCTGCCCGGTTTCGGCGTCCGCGTCCGCCCGACTGGCAGCATGTCCTACGTGGCGATGTATCGGACCGGCGGGCGCAACACCGCCCTTCGCAAGGTGACCATCGGCAAGGTCGGCAAGCTCACGGCGGACGAAGCGCGCAAGGAGGCAGAGGCGATCCTCGCGAAGGCAGAACTCGGTCAGGACGTGGCGCACGAGCGCGCCAAGGCTCGATCCGAGCAGACGGTCGCGGACCTGTGCGACATCTACCTCGCCGAGGGGTGCCCCACCAAGAAGGCGTCCACCCTGGTCTCGGACCGTGGGCGGATCGAGCGGCACATCAAGCCGCTCCTCGGCAGAAAGCTGATCGGTGAGGTGACCTCGGCCGACGTCGAGCGGTTCCTGCGGGACGTGGCGACGGGCAAGACCGCGGCCGACGTAAAGACCGGCAAGCACGGGCGGGCCATTGTCCGCGGTGGCAAGGGGACGGCAACCCGCACCACCCGTCTGCTGGGTGGGATCTTCACCTTCGCGGTTCGGCGAGGCCTCCGTGCCGACAACCCGGTCAAGGGCGTGCGGAAGTACGAGGATGGGCGCGGTGACCGATACCTGACGACGGACGAGTTGCAGCGTCTCGGCGAGGCGCTCCGGGAAGCGGAGACGATCGGAATCCTGTGGGACGTCGAACTCGACGCGCCGGGCGCGAAGCACTTGCCCAAGGACGCCGCATCGCGCCGAACGAAGATCGACCCCTATGCGGTGGCGGCAATCCGCCTCCTCATCCTGACCGGTTGCCGCCTGAGCGAGATCCTGAAGCTGAGGTGGGAGCAGGTTAACTTCGAGCGCGGCGTCATCCTGTTGCCTGACAGCAAGACGGGTTGGAAGCCCGTACTCCTCGGCAGTCCCGCCATCCAGATCCTCGCTGACCTGGGCCGTGTCGAGGGCAGCCCATACGTGATCCCCGGCGAAGTCCCCGGCAAACCGCGGGCGGATCTCAAGCGTCCTTGGGTAACGATCCGCGCACGCGCCGGGCTCGACGATGTCCGAATGCACGACCTCCGACACACGTTCGCCAGCTTCGGCGCGGCGGGCGGCATGGGGCTCACCATCGTCGGCCGGTTGCTCGGACACGCCGACATCAAGACGACCAACCGTTACAGCCACCTCGCGGACGTTCCGCTTCGTCGTGCTGCCGACACTGTTTCGAGCTCGATTTCTGTGGCGCTCGGAGACCGTCCAGCCAGCGTGGTCGTGCCGATGAAGCGGAAGGGCAGTAGATCCCCGTGATCACTTCCCAAAGTGCCTTCGTCGCCCAAGGCCTCATTAGGGTGGTGGGCATCGAGGTCGCGATCCGCGGTCGTTTGGGCTGCTGCCGTTCCGTGTCGTGTGTGGAAACCGTGGTTCCCTGGCCGATCGGGGCCGCCTCGTAGGTTACATTGGCGACCGACCGAGGAGGTTGGCATGCCTAGCCGGGATGACCTGATCGACGCCGTGGCCGAGGGCAGGCTTTCGCCCGACGAGGCCGAAGCCGAGGCATTGAGACTCGGATTGGAGCCCCTGGCCCTCAAGCCTGACCCCGCCGACTACGACCCCATGGGGGAGCCGTACTGGACGCCGATCATGGCGTTGGCATGGATCATGTGGCGGTCGCCGGATGCCGTGCGTGAGGCGTGGCCGGCGTACGCAGTTCGGTGCCGAACATGGCGGCTTTTTCGCCTGGCAGACAGCTCTGGCGCCGATCGGGAGGTTTGGTCCTTAGAGCCGCACGACCGACCGACCTTCCTTACCCTGCATCTCGTTGAAGTCGCGCCGCGGTCGGTTGGGCGAGAGGCACGCCCAGTGCTCGTGACACTTTCTGACGCCCACGCCCAACTCATGGACAGGCTCCGGCTGGGTACCCTGACTGCCACGGGTGTCCCGCTGCCTGACGGCCCGCGGCAATACATTTCTCAGGTAGAGTGGATCGACCTCGACATCGACACCGACAGCGAGGACGACCGCTTCCACCGTATGGGCGCTGCCGGCACAGGCAGTTATGGGTTTGTGCTGGTTCCGCGAAACCACGTGGTGCGATTCTGGAAGCCCGGACCCCCGCCCATGATCCACGACCTTCCGACGGTCGTGCGACCCGACGGTCCCGGCTTCATGACCGTCTTCCACGCCCTCCTCTGGCTCGCCACCTCGGGCGGCAGAGAGACCGTCGAGATCGGCGACACCTCTCGATGGCAGATGGCGTTCGAGTTGCTGATGCCCCAGATCGCGTCCGGACATATCCCGCTGACGGGGGAACGGGATGGCGTACGGGAGGTGATCCCTGCTCTTACGGTCGCGGCGTGCCGCTTCGTTGGACCCTTCGTCGGCGTACCGTCCGACCTTACCAACGGCTCGGACCTGTACTTGAGATCGCAACCCTACGCCGGAGACGAGCAGTGGCGGAACGGCTTCGATGATGCGCTCCTTGTTGGACAGCAAGAGCGCTGGACGCGGCTTATGGTGCCGAAGGAGAAGGTCGCCGAGATCTGGCCTTTCGATCTCGCTGTGCCGCGTAGGACAGGCGCCCCTGGGAGGCCGACTTCGATGGATCTCATCCGCTCGGAGTTCGACAGACGAGTGGCCGAGGGAATTCTAGAAGAGCGCGTCGGGAAGGAAGCTGCCGCGTTGCGCGATTGGCTCCAACGGACACACGAAGGCGCCTTGGTCCCGACGGTGAAGACGATCAGGAACAACATCGGTCACGCATTCCTCGCGGCGAAGAACGGCCCGAAATAATCGCCGGGCGCGAATTTCAGGCCTCTGTTTCGGGCCTCGCAAATCGCCGACGTCATATCCCGTAACCGCCGGGCATTCCCGGCTTCAGCGGCGAGATGACGATGCAAACCAACCACCCCTCCCCGGCAGGGGCGCGCTACCTGACCCGAGCCGACGCGGCCGAGTACATCCGCAACTCGTACGGCTTCCCTTGCTCGCGGCAGTGGCTGGCCAAGCTGGCTGTCATCGGCGGGGGACCCGTCTTTCGCAAGGCCGGCCGCACCCCCCTCTACGCGCCTGCCGACCTCGACGCGTGGGCCCTGGCCCGTATCGGCGCGCCACAGCGCTCGACGTCGGACGTCACCGGCGCGGGAGAGGAGTGAGGTGGCCAAGCGGATCAACCTACGTCGCGTGAAGGCGAACCGGACCTACCGGATTGACGAGTTGGCCGAGGCCACCGGCACCCATCGCAACACGGTACGGAACTGGATCAAGAAGGGGCTGCCGGTGATCGGCGGAAAGCCGCTTCTGATCCTTGGCGGGGACGCGATCGAATTTCACCGCGGTCGCCGCGCCGCGGATCGGAAGGTGTCGCCACCCGGGACGATTTACTGCCTGGCCTGTCGCACGCCCCGGAGACCCGACGGCGACATGGCCGACTTCGTTGTCGACGACGCTGGGGTTGGCAGGCTGCAGGGGCTTTGCCCGTTCTGCGGACGGCTCATGAGCAGGATCGTCAACCCGACGAAGGTGGCGCAGGTCGCGGGGGATCTGGATGTCCATCACGTGCGACGCAAGCCGACCCTATGACAGGGGCGCGGGCGCTGCGTGAATTGTGACTTGAGAAGGAGACCGCGCATGCGGATGAGGAACGACGCGAACGAGCGCCTGAAGTGGGAGTATGCAGAGCATCTCCAGCACGCTCGTGGGCGCGGCGAGGCGACGATCGACGACGCTCTCAGCGCCATCTTGCGCTTCGAGCAGCACACCAGCTTCCGGGACTTCAAGACCTACCGGCCGCCGCAGGCGCAGGCCTTCAAGCGGAAGCTCGCGGAGACGAAGGGCACGACCGGGCGCCCTCTGAGCGCCGCATCCCGGGCGTCCATTATGAAGCACTTGCGCAACTTCTTCCTCTGGCTGCGCGAGCGCCCCGGACATAAGCGCATCACCGTCGGCGATTGCGACTACTTCAGCCTGTCGCGCGCGGAGGAGACGATGGCTGCGGCGACCAAGCCGAAAGTGATCCCGACGCTCGACCAGATCCGTGCAGTGCTCAGAGCGATGCCGAATCAGTCGCCGATCGATCGGCGCAACCGCGCGCTGATCGCCTTCCTGGCGCTGACGGGTGCCCGAGCGGATGCTGTCGCGTCCTTCAAGTTGCAGCACGTCGACGTCGCCGGGCGGTTCGTCGACCAGGCGGGAACGGAGGTGAGGACGAAGTTCCGGAAGACCTTCCGCACGTACTTCGTCGTCCTCGACAAGGAGATCCTGGACGCGTTTGTCGACTACGTGGCCTTCCTGAAGCAGGAGCTTCTGTGGGGTCCGACGGATCCCCTCTTCCCCGCGACGAAACTCGCGCTCGGACCCGACCGCAGGTTCCGGCCCGTTGGTCTTGCGCGGCGAGCTTGGTCCGGGACCGGCCCTGTTCGCGAGATCATCAAGCCGGCGTTCGAGCGCGTCGGACTTCCGTATGCGAGCCCTCATCGGTTCCGCGACATGCTCGTGCAGATGGGCGAGCGCGAGTGCCGGACGCCCGAAGAGTTCAAGGCCTGGAGCCAGAACATAGGGCACGACGGAGTGCTCACCACGTTCACGAGCTACGGCGCGGTTCCGACGTATCGGCAGGGTGAGATCATCGCTCGCCTCGGGGTCGAGCAGGCGTCGCCTCCGGCGGTAGCTGCCGCGGACGCTGATGACGCCGAGGTGCTGCGGATGCTGCAGAAGCTCATGATCAAGAGGGAGGGTCGGTGATGTCCGTCGAACCCGAGAACCACTCCGTCCCGATCGGCACGGCTGAGCTGCGGGCCGACGAGATGCAGCCCTCCGGCGCGCTTGCGCACGATCTGCCCGGCGAGGTGGAGAGCATCGCGACCGCCGTTCGGGGGCGCCTGAACCGCGTCAGGCAAGAGATCGTCGCGATTGGCCGTGATCTTCATCGGGCCAAGGACCTCCTGAAGCGGGGGCAGTGGCTGCCCTGGTTGAATGCCGAGTTCGGCATGACCGCTCGCACCGCCGAGAACTACATGAACGTGGCCGAGCGGTTCGGGTCGAAATTCGAAAGGCTTTCGAATCTGCGCCTGGAGACCGCCTACAAGCTGGCGGCACGCTCCACCCCGGACGAGGTCATCAACAAGGTGCTGGCATTGGCGGCCTCCCAGAAGGGAGTGAGGGACGCGGATGCGACCGAACTGATGCGTCAGTCGGGACGCGCGCCGTCGAAGACGAGATCCCCGGCACCGGCGACTGCCGAAACGACGACGCGGGCCAAGTCGCCCGTTGATCCCATGAACGATTGGACGTCGCAGGCCTTTGATCTGCTAAGGGCCCAGATGAAGGACAAGCCGCGCCTGAAGACCTTGGCCACCCTTCTTCGGCGAGCAGACATCGAAAGTCTGATCGACAAGATCGACAGCTACCTCGCGGCGCCCCCGTGACACACACGTCGTCCTAGGCGCGAGCACCGACCTCGGCCTGTCGTTTGGTGAGCTTGGCCAACGTGGCGCGGCTGCACCCGGTCGCGGCCTGGATCTTCGACCACGACATGCCCGCCCGAAGCATGTCCATGATGCCGGCGTTACGCTTCACGTCTTCGGGGCGGCCCTTGTACCGACCCTCGGCCTTCGCGCGGGCCTGCCCCTGAGCCTGCCTGCGGCGGCGGTCCTCGTAGTCCTTGCGGGCCACCGCGGCGAGGACGTCCAACATCATGCCGTTGACGGCCTCGAACATGCGGCTGGTGAAGTCGTCGGAGTTCGGGGTCGCCATCATCCAAGAGGTCGGCAGGTCGAGCGCGACAACCCGCAACTTGCGGGCCGCGATCTCCGACTTCAGGCGCTCCCAGTCGGAGGCCGTCAGACGCGACAGTCGGTCCACCTGCTCTACGAGCAGCATGTCCCCGGGCTGGGCGTCCTCCAGCAGGCGGAACAGCTCCGGCCGCGCCAGCTTCGCGCCGCTCTCGTTCTCGACGTAGAAGGCTGCAATCTTCAACTCGCGCTCGGTGGCGAACTTCTCCAGGTCGGTCCGCGCTCGACGGGCGTCCTGATCCTCAGTCGATGCGCGGAGGTAGGCACGGACGAACATCGGAGTGACCCATGGTCTGTTATGCATGGTTCACATATAGATAGTCTGTTTAGGATCTGCAAGAGATATTTCTTGAACCAGTTCAGCGCCGGTTCACAAAGGGCATGCTCATCCAGAACCGACGGATCCGAACTGAATGGGCCAGATTATTGTCGTTGGCGGCTCCGACCGCGTTCAGACCGTCATCTGCGAGCCGATTTCCACCACGCGTCCCGTGGGGATGCGGAAGTAGTCGGTGGCGTCGGTCGCGTTCGACGCCAGGAGGATGTAGATCCTGTCGCGCCACAACGGCATGCCGCCGCGTGGGGACGCCTTGATGCTCCGGCGCGACAGGAAGAACGACGTCGACATGATGTCGAACTTCAAACCCTTCTTGCGGCACAGCGCCAGCGCGGCCGGCACGTTGGGCTCCTCCATGTAGCCGAAGGTGAGAACGACGCGGGAAAAGCGGCCGCCGATCGGCTCGATGCGGACGCGGCCATCGCCCGCGACCCTCGGTACGGTCGCGGTCTGGACAGTCAGCAGCACGTTGGCCTCGTGCAGGACCTTGTAGTGCTTCAGGCTGTGCAGGAGCGCGGCGGGTGCGGTGTCTGGGTCGCTGGTCAGGAACACCGCCGTGCCCGGGACGATCAGGGGAGGCTTCTTCTCCAGGCTGCCCGCGAGGTCGGCGATGGAGACGTCCTGCCGGCGTGCCTTCTCGAACAGGATCCGCGTGCCCTTCACCCACGTGCTCATCATGACCATGATGCCCAGCGCCAGCAGAACGGGCACGTAGCCTCCCTCGAACAGCTTCAACAGATTGGCACCGAGGAACACGATTTCGATCCCGACGAAGGGCAGGACGATTGTGGCGGCGGCCCACAGGGGCCAGCGCCAGTGCTTCCAGACGACGACGAAGGCGAGGCTCGCCGTCACCAGCATCGTTCCCGTGACGGCGATGCCGTAGGCCGTGGCGAGCCGGCTCGACGATCCGAACAGGAAAACCAGCAGCAGGACGCCGACCAGCAGCAGGACGTTGACCTGCGGCATGTAAATCTGTCCTGCATGCGTCTCGGAAGTGTGGCGGATTTCGAGCCGCGGGAGGAGCCTCAGTTGGACGGCCTGCCGCGTGAGCGAATAGGCGCCCGTGATGACGGCCTGGCTGGCGATCACCGTCGCCATCGTGGCCAGCGCCACCATCGGCAGCAGAGCCCAGGACGGATAGAGGAGGAAGAAGGGATTCTCCAGCGCTTCCGGTCGCGCCATTACGAGTGCGCCTTGGCCGAGATAGTTCAGGGTCAAGGCCGGGAAGACGACGGCGAGCCATGCGAACTGGATCGGGCGGCGACCGAAGTGGCCGAGGTCGGCATAGAGGGCCTCCGCCCCGGTGACCGCGAGAAACACCGCGCCGAGGGCGACCAGCCCGACCTTCCCGTTGCCGGCAAGGAAAGCCAGGGCATGGCGCGGATCGAAGGCGGCGATCACGCCGGGATCGTCGGCGATGTGGAGGATGCCACCCGCCGCCATTGCCGCGAACCACACGAGCGTGATCGGACCGAACCAGACCGCGACTCTCGCCGTGCCTCGGCTCTGGACGAGAAAAAGGCCGAGGATGATCGCGACGGAGATTGGGAGGATATACGGCTCGAAGCTGCTGGTTGCGAGCTTCAGGCCCTCGACAGCGGACAGCACCGAGATCGCCGGCGTGATCAGCGCGTCCCCGTAGAAGAGGGCTGCGCCGGCTGCGCCAAGGAAGAACACGGCGGCCGATGGCCGGCCCAACGCCCTCTGTGCGAGCGCCAGAAGCGACAGCGTGCCGCCCTCGCCGTCATTGTCGGCCCGCAGCAGGAAGAAGACGTACTTGATCGTCACGATGACGATGAGCGCCCAGAGGATCAGCGACAGCACGCCGATGACGTCCGCCCGCTGCACACCCTGGTGGGCCGTTCCAGCGGCAGAGAGGGCTTCTCGGAACGCATAGAGGGGGCTCGTGCCGATGTCGCCGTAGACGACGCCGATGGAGCCGAGGGTCAGGGTCCAGAATCCCGCATGCCGGACTGGCGGTCCCGCACCGACAGGCTCAGCGGACGGGACGTGTGTTGAGAACGGGGAGGTGTCGGTGCTGTTCATCGCAGGCCCTTCGACGATCGGTGCCGCGGCGCTCTGTTTCGACGACGACGGCACGGCGGGATGATCCCTCTTGTCGAACGAGCGGCGTAAGGACGCGATGCGGGATCGGGCCGGCAGGCATAAGGAAGCCGTAAAGGCGACCGTCGGCGGTCGGTTTGCGCTTCGCCGAAGGGGGCGTTCTGGCTAGGGTCCGAACCGGCGGGGCTCGGCGCTCCGGAGGGGAAGCCACTCATGGAGCGGCCTGGCGAGGCAATAAGGGCGACGCTGACGGTGATGGGCGTCGTGGCTCTCGCGCTGGGGCTTGCCCTCGTCATGGCACCTGTATTGCCCCCGGCAAGCTTGTCGCTCCTGTTCCTGATCGCTGTGCTCCTTGCGGCCGTGGCGCACGGAGTGGCGGCCGGCGTGACCGCGGCGCTGCTGGGCTCGCTCGCCTTCAACTTTTTCTTCATTCCGCCCGTCCTGACCTTCGCCGTGACGAACGAGGCGGACGTCTTCGGGCTGCTGGTGTTCGTCGCGGCAGGCGTCATCACCGGCAACCTCGCCGGTCGGCTGCGTCGGGAGGCGAAGATCGCCCGCCGTCGTGCACAGATCGTCCAGTCGTTGAACGACTTCGCCGGGCGCCTGTCGGTGGCGGAGAGCAGGGAGGACGTGCTCGCGGCGGCCGGGGAGCAACTCGCGGCAACGTTGCAGCGCCGCGCCGCGCTGTTCCAGCCTGCCGGCGACGACCTCGTGCTGGTCACGGCGTGGCCGTCCAGTATGGAACTCGGAATGGCCGACCGAGAGGCCGCCATCCTCGCCTGGAAGGGCCTGCCGGAGGAACGGCCGCCCGGCGTCGGGAGCCGTGACATGGCTTTCTCGTTCCGGCCTGTTGAAGGCGGCAACAACGTCGAGGCGGTTCTTGGTGTCGAAATGATCGGCGGTCTGGAAGACGAGGAGATCCACGCCTTCGACGCGGTGGTCCGCCAGGCCGGCATGGCCATTCTGCGGTTGCGCCATGCCGAGGCCGCGGCGAAAGCTCGCGCAGCCGCGCGAGAAGAGCAGCTTCGCAATGCGCTCCTCTCGTCCGTATCGCACGACCTGCGCACGCCTCTCGCGACGATCCTTGGATCGGTGACCACCCTGCGCGAACTGGGCCCGTCGATGGTCGAGGCCGAGCGTCAGGACCTCCTCGCCGCGATCGAGGACGAGGCGCGTCGCCTCTCGCGGTTCGTTGGTAACCTTCTCGACATGACCCGCGTGGAGGCCGGTGCCCTCGCCGTGCGCAGCGACTGGATCGACGTTGCCGATCCTATCCGCGCCGCCGTCGCCCGGGCGCGGATGATCCATCCCGGCGTGACATTCACGGTGGTCGGTTCGGCCGATCAGCCACTGGTGGAGGCGGACGCCACCTTGCTGGAGCAGGTGCTGTTCAACCTGCTCGACAACGCCGCCAAATATGCCGGCGCGGCGGGCCCTGTAGACGTCACGGCGGCAATGAGCGGCGACGACCTCGCTGTCTCGGTCACCGACTGCGGGCCGGGCATTCCAGCGTCTCAAGGCGAGGTCATCTTCGAGAAGTTCCGTCGCGCCGCGCCCGGCGACGCGGCCGCCGCAGGGACTGGCCTGGGCCTCGCCATCGCCCGCGGAATGACCATGGCTATGGGTGGCGACATCGCGCTGGAGAGCCCGGCGCGCGACGGAGTGGGCTCGCGCTTCACGGTTCGGCTGCCTCGCACCCGGAGGAAGGCGGCATGATCGCACCGTCGCAACCGCTCGTCCTCGTGGTCGACGACGAGCCGCAGATCCAACGGTTCTTGAAACCCGCGCTGGTGGCGTCGGGCTACCGCGTCGCGGGAGCCGCCGACGGCGGTCACGCCATCCGTTTCGCCGACATGCTGCAGCCCGCCGCGATCATCCTCGACCTTGGCCTCCCGGACATGGATGGCAAGGATGTCATTGCCGCGATCCGGCGAACGGGGGACGTGCCGATCATCGTGCTGTCGGCCCGCGACCGCGAGGCGGAAAAGATCGCGGCCCTCGATCTCGGCGCCAACGACTTCGTCAACAAGCCCTTCGGGATTGGCGAGCTTCTGGCCCGGCTGCGCGTTGTCACACGCCCAGCGCGCGCGGTGGCGGAGCCGGCGGGTCCGCTGCAGGTTGGCCACCTCGTCCTCGACCCTTCGACCCACCGGGTGACCCGCGCTGGCGAATTGATCCGCCTGACGCCAACGGAGTTCGAGTTGCTCGCCGTACTGATGCGCAACGCTGGCCGCGTGATGACGCATCGCCAGCTTCTGACGGAAGTCTGGGGTCCGGCACACGGGCAGGACACACCCTACTTGCGGGTCTTCGTTGGCCAGATCAGGCAGAAAATCGAGCCGGACCCATCGGAACCGCGAGTGATCCTCACGGAGCCCGGTGTGGGGTACCGGCTGGCCGAGGACTAACGGCCTCGTGCCTGAGAAAACAGGACGCACAGCACGTCGCCGAACCGACCGTGGGACTGAATGTGGTAACGAGCTACATCCGCAATGTGCTGAAATACAACGATAAAACTATGGGATTGGTGCCCAGGAGAGACAGCTTCCCGCCTTTGCTACCTGCCTTTCGGGGCGACCACCTCGGTCAACCGCGCCAAGCCGACCGGAGGCTGCGATTGCCAGCCCAACGCGAACACCCGCTCCGCGAGGCCGTCGCGCACGCGTTCGATCTGGGCGGTCTCCCGGGCCAGTCGCGATCGCAGGAGCGGGTCGCCCGTTCCCGAGGCGACAAGGCTGCGGTTGATGACCCAGGCGTAGGGCTCGATGCCGGCGCGCCGCAGGTCCGTCTGCAGGGCGGCCGCCTCGGACACGGGCGTCGTCTCCGGCAATGTCACCAGGATCACTCGGGTGTAGGCGGGATCCTGAAGGCGCATGAGCGGCGTGATCATGCGGCCCGCACCGCTTGGCTCGAAGTCGCGGGTCATCTGGCGGTGGTAGGCGCCAGTCGCGTCCATGAGCAGCAGCGTGTGGCCGGTGGGCGCCGTGTCGAGCACGACGAACGCGCTGCGGGCCTCCGCGACGATCCGTGAGAAGGCGTGGAAGACGGCGACCTCCTCGGTGCAGGGTGACGCGAGGTCCTCTCGCAGGAGGCGCCGCCCTTCCTCGTCCAGGTCCTTGCCTTTACCCGCCATCACCTTCTCGATGTAGCGCCGGGTCTCCTCCTGCGGGTCGATCCGGTCCACTTTCAGGCCTTGGAGAGGTGTGTCGACCACGAAGGACACGTGCGCGGCGGGGTCTGTGGTGCTCAGGTGCACGCCATGCCCGCGCCGCGCCAGGCCCACGGCAATGGCCCCTGCAATGGTGGTCTTGCCGACGCCCCCCTTGCCCATGACCATGACGAGTCCTTTGCCGGCCTCGGCAAGATCGTCGACCAGTCGAGACAGGCTTGGGAGAGGCGCGGACGCATTTGCCGGCACAACGGGTACACCACCGGCGGCGGCCGGGTTCAGCAGAGCCCGCAGCGCGGGGAGCCCGACGAGGTCGAACGGCAGGAGTGGGATCTCGTCGCGCGGCAGCCGAGCCAGCGCGTCGGGCATGGCAGCCAGCGCCCGGGCCTGCTCATCGGCGATGGCCCCGGCAACGGGGTCGGATCCGGGCGATGACCGAAACCGTCCGTTAACCGCCAGCACCTGATTGGACAGTCCGAGTTCCTGCAACTCGCCTGAGGTGCGTGCGGCCTCCCGGATCGCACCCTGGTCGGCCCGCGTCACCAGAACGACCGTCGTGCGTCCGGGATCGGACAGAGCTTCGAGGCCTTGGCGGAACCGCGCCTCGCGCATCTTGAGCCCCGAGTGGGGACCGAGACAGGACGCGCCCCGGTCGTTGCCTTCCAGAAACCCCGTCCACGCCTTCGGCAGGCTGAGGAGCCGCAGGGTATGGCCGGTCGGGGCCGTGTCGAAGACGACGTGGTCGAAGCCCTTCACCTCTCCAGCCAGGAGGCCGACGAACTCGTCGAAGGCGGCGATCTCGGTCGTGCAGGCACCCGATAACTGCTCGCGCACCGTCGCACGCTCGTCAGCATTCGCCTCCGGCCCAAGCTGCGCCAGGACCCGTTCGCGGTACTCCTCGGCTGCCTGCTCCGGGTCGATGTTCATGGCTGAAAGTCCCTCGACACCGGGAACGGCGGTCGGCGCGTTCCCGAGCGTCGTGTTCAGCATCTCGTCGAGGTTCGACGCGGGGTCGGTGCTGACCAACAGCACGCGCTTGCCACGGTCGGCGAGCCCGATCGCGGTGGCGCAGGCGAGGGACGTCTTCCCCACGCCGCCCTTCCCCGTGAAGAAGAGGAAGGGGGTGGGCGCGTCGAGGGGGCGGAACGGCAGCATGGCGGTCTCCATCGGCGACGACCCTAGCCGTGAAGCGTGGTCGCGCGATGACGTGGATCATCCGCTCCCGCAGGTCAGATCGAGCGCTGGTTGACGCGCTTGGACAGCTCCTCGGCGCTTTCCTTCCGCTCGGAGTAGCGGTCGACGAGATAGGTGGCGCAGTCGCGCGTCAGCAGCGTGAACTTCACCAGCTCCTCCATCACGTCGACGATCCGGTCGTAGTATGGCGAGGGCTTCATCCGGTCGTTGTCGTCGAACTCGGCGAAGGCCTTGGCGACCGACGACTGGTTCGGGATCGTGATGAGGCGCATCCAGCGGCCGAGGACGCGCAACTGGTTCACCGCGTTGAACGACTGCGACCCGCCGCTCACCTGCATCACCGCGAGCGTCTTGCCCTGGGTGGGCCGCACTGCTCCGAGCGCAAGCGGGATCCAGTCGATCTGTGCCTTCATGATGCCGGTCATGGACCCGTGCCGCTCCGGCGAGCACCAGACCATGCCCTCCGACCACGTCACGAGGTCGCGCAGTTCGCGGACCTTCGGGTGGTCCGCTGGCGCGTCGTCCGGCAGAGGCAGGCCGGAGGGATCGAAGATGCGGGTCTCGGCCCCGAGCCAACGAAGGATGCGGGCGGCTTCCTGGGAGGCCAGACGGCTGAAGGAGCGAGTCCGGACCGAGCCGTAGAGGAGCAGGATGCGGGGCGGATGCGTCGCCCGGCTGGTCGGCAGGAGCCGGGCAAGATCGGTCGCGGGGAGCAGATCCTCGTGCAAGTTCGGCAAGTCGTCGGTCATCGTTCGCGGGTCCGGGCGCAGGAGAAGTCGCGCGTCTTCTACGCCACCCGACGGCCCTGCGCATCGATCAGCGGCGAACCGTCCTCCTTGGCGAAGGGGCCAGGGGGCCAGCGCTCCAGGAGGTCGAGTACGACCTCGCTGGGCCGGCACAGACGCACGCCCTTCACGGTGCAGACGATGGGGCGGTTGACGAGTACAGGGTGCTCCAGCATGGCGTCCAGCAGCGCTTCGTCCGGCACCGACGGGTCGAGCAGGCCGAGTTCCGCGGCGGGCGACTTCGTTTCGCGCAGGGCGGTGCGCGGCGTCAGGCCAGCGGCTGCGAAGAGGCCGAGAAGCTGCGGGCGTGTCCATCCCGTCTTCAGGTACTCGATGACGGTCGGCCGGTAGCCAGCCGCCTCGATGATGGCCAGCACGTTGCGCGAAGTGCCGCACTCGGGATTGTGGTGGATGACGACGTCCATGGCTCCCCTCAGGTGCGCGTCTGCGGCTCTGATGCGAACAGCCATGCCGCGAGGGCGCTGGCGGCGAAAGCACCGATCACCTGCGCGACCACGAAGGCCGGCACATTGGCGGGCGCGATGCCGGCGAAGGTGTCGGTGAAGGCACGGGCGATCGTCACCGCCGGATTGGCGAAGGACGTCGACGCCGTGAACCAGTAGGCTGCGGTGATGTAGAGGCCCACCGCTACGGGCGCACTCTCCGGCCGGAAGCGGACGACGCCGAAGATGGTCAGGACGAGCCCGAAGGTCGCCACGAACTCGGCGAACCACTGGGCGCCTCCGGACCGCACGGTCTGCGAGGCCTGCCAGACCGGCAGGTCAAACATCACATGGGCGATGAGGGAGCCTGCGATCCCGCCGATCACCTGCGCGGCGATGGTGGGTCCGAGTTCGCCCCATGGCATGCGCCCGCGTTGGGCCATGACGAGGCTGACGGCCGGGTTGAAGTGGGCGCCCGAGACCGGCCCGAAGATCAGAATAAGGACGACGAGGATCGCCCCGGTCGGCAGCGTGTTACCGAGCAGTGCGAGGCCGACGTCCTTGGTGAGCTTCACGGCCATGATGCCGATCCCACCACGGTGGCCACCAGCAGGCAGGTGCCCAAGCCCTCGGCGGCAAGGCGGCGTGGGACGTCAAAGGCCGTCACGCCCCACTCCCATCGATAGGACGCCACATGAGCTGGGCGGACGCCGGACACAACCCCTGGAACTGCAAGCTGCCGGTGACGACTGCCGGCGCCATGTCCCTGTCCGCCAGCCGGAAACCGTGCCGGGCAAAGATAGGCGCGGCGGACGTCGTCAGGAGCCACGCCTCCCGCGCTCCTTCGGCGTGGGCCCGTTGGAGCAAGGCAGCGAGCAGGACCGATCCGATGCCTGCCGCTCGCTGGCCAGGGCCGACGGCGAGCGAGCGGACGAGAACGGCCGAACCGCCCCGGGCATATCCGCCGAACGCCGTCGCTCCAGGGAGTCGAAAGAAGTGTTGGCCAGGTTCTTCGAGGTCGTCGGTCGGCAAGCCTGATGCGGCAAGGACGTCGAGCATCTCGGCCCAGCCTGGGCTGTGCTGCTCCACGTGAACGAGATCAACTTGGACGGGTGATGCGACTTCGGGTTCGGCGGAATCCACGATTCCGGTCCTCCTCACGCGGGCTCGGCGGGAGCAGGGCAGCACGCGCCTGCCGTCGCGAGAACAGGGACGCAGACCTCCGGCCGACCCTGGCAGCAGTCTTCCATGAGGAAGGCGAGCAACTCGCCCATCCGTGCGAAGTCGGCCGAGTAGACGATCGACCGACCCTCGCGGAGCGACCGCACCAGCCCCGCATGCGAGAGCACGTTGAGGTTGGCCGACAGGGTGTTCGGGAGCATCGCGAGGCCGCGGGCGATCTCGCCTGCCGCGAGGCCATTGGGTCCGGCCTTCACGAGCAGCCTCACAATGGAAAGCCTCCCCTCGTGGGCCAAGGCGGAAAGCCGCCTCACTGCGTCAACCTGTTCCATATTTCCAGAATATTGGAATTGATAGGAAGTGCAACTGCGTTACTGCCTGGGAGCGGTCGCTGTCGGCCCAGACGAACATCAAGTGGTTGGTGGGGGCGCGATGCAGCCCGCTCGGCTCAGCATGAGAGGATCGTCGACGCCGGCCGTGTTACCCGGGTGTTACCCCGGATAGACGACCAGCACCCCGCCAGCCCTCAGAGAGGCAAAAAACACTAGCGAATTCAGATCGGTAAGTGGCGCACCGCGCCGGGTGAAGATGATAACTATGTTTACGCCATAGCCCTCCCAAAATAGTCCTTGAAAATTAGCGTCAACCCTATGAAATCCATCAATATCTTCGGTCAACGCTAACGCGAAACCTGTTGTTGGAAGTCAGAACGGAATTTCATCATCCATCTCGTCATTCCGGGACGTAGCGGTTGAAGCCGGCTGCAATTCCACTGGCTGGGCAGCCGTATCACTGTGCTCAGGCTTGGCCGCTAATCCCCAGTTCTCAACGACATCGATTAAGGGGAAGGCTTCAGTCGTTGCCCAGTCGATGTAGGGTGCTGCCGTTGCACTCCATGGCTCGCGCTTAGGCAACTTGATCTGAACGCGGGCTGGGACGTGCAGCGCGCTACCGAATACAATCGCCTCGCCCGCCGCAAGCACCGTCACCTGATCGAGCAGACGTTGAGCCTGTTTCGGGATGATCCGGCGAAAATGGTCAATGTCATCTGGATTTTGCAAGCGATGCGAAAAGAAGTTGGCGCACTGGCTAATAATGGTAGGGCTGATTTCGCTCGGGCGCTGGCTGGCCACTACCAGGGATAAGCCAAATTTCCGGCCTTCCTTGGCGACCCGTTCAAAAGCGCGACGCGAGAGGGTCTGACCGCGATCCTCGACCTTGCCCGGCGGGCGGGCATAGTTATGCGCCTCTTCCAAAACTAGAACCCATGGATAACGGCTGCGCCGGTCGGGGCGGAGCATTTCGCGTGCTTCGAGCAGCAGACGCCCCAGAATCGCGCACGCGAACGGCAGCACCTCCGAGGCCAGCATCGAGAAATCCAAAACGGAGACGCGCGGACCAGAACACCGACCCACGCCGAGTTTTTCCATCCAAGTCTGAAAGCTGCGGATATCCTGTTGCTCATAGCTGAATAACGATTGCCAACGCCGATCATCGAGACGAGTCCGCAAACGTAGTTTCAGCGTGGTGAGATACTGGTCGATCTTCTTGCCGCTCTCCTGATCGGTCGCGCGATCAACAAGGCGTGGGTCGCGAAACTCCGCTGCCGCGACGAAGCGCGGCGAGTCAGCCGATTTGGCAAAGTTGACCCCTTCATTCTGGCGCGCCGAAATGCTTTCCAGCATGGAGGTGCGGATCGTCGCCAGGCCGTCTCTTACCTGCCTGTCATTTATAATTTTCCGCCATTGATCCGTACCCGACCATGTAATTGAATTGCGGAACGCATTCCAATCAGCACCCGTCGCATACTGCTCAGCGTGATTGATGAAGATGTCGAATGATCCGCTAGCGGGCGAGCGAGGATCGTCCATCCAGGATAGCGCAGAGTCGATCTTGCCGATAGCAACCTGCAATGGGTCATATAGGCTTCCGTCGTCGGCAGCAGCCTTGGCAATCGCCCACCAGTCTTTCAGGACAGGTTCTTGCGTCGCTTCAGATGCCTGAAGCCACTCGCAAATTTCCTCGCCATTCATCAGCCAAACTGGAAGGCAAAACTCCGTGCCGTTGAGGTAAATCCGATTCGGCTCGCGCTGATACGTTGCCTTCTCTGTGGGCAGAAAAGCGTTAGCGTATTCTCCGTTGATATCTAGAATAAAGATGTGAGGATCGGCCTTTGCCTCGGCTCCGAATCCCTCGTGCTCGATGATGCCTCGGATAAGGCTCGCCACCGTGTACGACTTGCCGGAGCCTGTATTGCCCACCACCGCAAGCGGCCGAGAAAAAAGGTCGTTGAAGGACGCCTTAACCTTCGTGTTCTCGTCGCCGGTCTGGTGGCCAATCTCCAGCGCATAGTCGAACGGCTTGCCGTCCCAAAGATAAGGGCGGTTTCGCTGCGGTGGACTTGCAAAGATACCTGAGAGGATATCCGGGTCGGCCACCTCCGCTGGCGTGTCCAAAGTGGGCAGGACTGTGATGCCACTGTCAAACTTCCAAAGGCTTTTCCCAAGGTGCCTGACAGTTCCGAGAAGCTGGACCGAGGCGATCCGGCGCGGCTTCATCAGTTCCAACGAAAGCTCATCGTCCCGCATCGGATCAAAGCTTTCCCGCGCCTCAAGATCGCTGAGAATTCCAATAGCATGCGATCCTGCTCCCAGATCAAAGGTCAGAAACGCATTGATGGCGACGGCGCGCTGAACGCCATCCGGGGTGGCTCGGGAGGACGACTTAGAATCAGGCGACAACTCAACCTTGAGCCGGAACCCGTTGACGGCGACCACATGGCCGATAACGCGGGGCTGTTCCATCAGACGGCCGCCGCCGGCTCGCCCGAAGGCCGATCCTCAACCTTGCGAAGCTGATCCTCGAAGTTGCGCAGGCGTTTGTAGTCATCCAGCCATTTGACATCGGGCATGACGTTTTGGGCAAAATCGGCGAAAGTAGCCACCTCGAAGGAGCAGCCTGCACCTTCGCCCGCCCGCTCAGTCAGCACAAATGCGCGCTGCCCAAGGCTCTGATAGCGGCGAACCCGCTGGACGATGGCGCTGGTGGGGTTCGGCTCCACCACCAGCATTACCAGCGACGGATTCATCAGCGCCGTCTCAATGATTCGTGTGATGTGATCGTCGCCAAAGCCGTATCCCAGAACCATCAAGAAAGTTTGCGGCTGATTTAGCCGAGCATGAAGGAGCCGGAATAGGTGCGCGTAAGGCATGTCCAGCGTCCGGGCGAATTTCTGGGAGGTAGGGAGAATTCCAAACGAGCTGATTGATTCGAAATTCGGGGAGACAAGTTGTTCGGCCTTTTTCGCTGCGTCGGCCGCCCGATACGATGCGGCAAATCCGAGGTCACGGTGACGAGCACGCATGATCCCACTTGCGTCAGCCTGCCAGTGAATTGAGCCATGCAACTTGTAGAATTGAAGGAATTTGTCGAAACGGCGAACACGGCCTTCCGCGACATCACCGGGATAATAGATATCAAGGCCATAGACCGCCGGATCGAAGCGTGCGTTTGTCTTGCCAGAGAACCCATCAAAATATTGGATTCCTAGTTCCTCCATGGCCTGCTCAAACAGGGTGTCATAGTTCAGGGTAAAGAGATGCGTCCGCCCGAGATTTGTGTCGCGCGCCGCAAGCTTGGCCAGAAATGGGATATGGCCCGATGTCTGCTTACCATCCGGCTCGGAAAGCTCGCGGCGATCAATCTCAAGAGCGCATTCCGCGAAGATTGCACGCTCGATTAGCGCCCGCAGCGTTTCCATGGTGGCCGCATCGGGATTAGCATCAGAGTCCTTCCCGTCAGCGTACTTGCCTTTCCAGCTTACCGCGCGGATCGGGGACTTTTCCGGCTGGGAAAGTTCCGCAGCATTGAACAGGTAGCTCAGCCACTCCTCAAAACCTACCGGCCCCTGCTTCGGCTCAGCCGGCCATAGGGATATGCGGTTCCTAATGATGGCTGCTGCGTCCGTTGCCAGCGCGCATCGCTGAACAGCTTCGAGAACTTGGCACTCAAGGTTGGTCGCTCGCCCGCCGGCCATCAGGCGGCCGCCCGCGCTGAATGACGTGCCGGCGGCAGTCAGCACCACCACGTTTTCCATGCGAAGCCAGTCCGCTAGGAGCGCCTGCATCCGGCGCAACCCATCGTCCGGCGATTTGCTCGCAAGAAGATCATCGCTTTCGCCGGCTGAGACTGGCGAAAGCAGCTTATATTTGCAAAGCTCCGTCAATTACCTTTCCCCCAACTTTGGCAGGTTCATCAACCTTCTTTTTTTATTCCGCGTCTCTACATTTGCCCCGGAAGATACAGCGTTCTTACGAACATAGTCCCGCATGAACTCCCGCAAGAGCTGCGACGCAGGGCGATCCTGAATCTTGCAAGCTGCGAGGAATTCATCTCGCAGCTCGCGATCCAGTCTGATCCGCATGCCAACATCTTTCTTCATAACTCGATAGTGTAGCCGATGGATACACATCCGCCCAGCGGCATTCGTGCCGTCGTGGCAGGAGCCTTTTAGTTCTTATTTTCATTGGCTTGGGTCGGGTGAGCTAAGGGCGCTGCCCTCGCGCGGCGCAAGAAAACTCTCCGACCTTTCGCGGCATAAACGGCTTCCTCCCCGTAAACGGGTGCCCCTCCATTTATTCCACGGTGCCAAAGAGTTGTCTGGCACCTTACTACCCCGGTCTCGCCGACGGGCAAGGGTTCAGGAGCGGCGCTTCGCTGCTCTGAACCCCAAACCCGAAGGAACAGAGACATGACCAGCGCAACCGACAGCAAGCCCCGCATCTATGTCGCCTGCCTTGCCGCCTACAATAACGGTTATCTGCATGGGGCGTGGATTGAAGCGGATCAGGACGCCGACGAGATCAGGGACGAGATTGCGGCGATGCTCGCACGATCCCCCATTGAGGACGCAGAGGAATATGCCATCCATGATTATGATGGTTTCGAGGGCGTCACCATTAACGAGTATGCCGGCATCGAGAGCGTGGCACGAATGGGCGCTTTCATCGCCGAGCATGGCGCGCTAGGCGCGGGTTTGCTGGAGCAGTTCGTCGGCGACATCGACCAGGCCGAAACTGCCTTGCAGGATTGCTATCATGGTCAGTTCGCCAGCCTCGCCGATTTCATGGAGGAGCTGACCACCGAAAGCGGCGTCACAATCCCCGAAGCCTTGCGCTATTACGTTGATTGGGAGGCAATGGCGCGGGACGCTGAAATGAGCGGCGAGTTCTTCACGGTGGAGACAGCACGCGATGAGGTGCATGTCTTTTCCAGCAGGTAGGGACTAGGACGCTTTTCCGGCATTCGTCGGCAGAGCGGTTTGTTGAACGATGTGCAAATGTGCCGGCCGGCTCACGTATTACTACGCGCATCTGGAGCGATTGAGAAAAATCCGCCGACTAGCGGAATCACGCAATCATTGTTAAGAAGAAAATTAACTATAAACGTCCAATCCGTCCGAACAACGTTTCGGATAAATCTGACTATTTCCCGCAGCAACAGTTTCAGAAACTCTCTATCCGGGCGTTGTCTCGCGCGCTCGTGAGTAGAGAGAGTGCGCCATGCTTCGCATTGATTGGCGTGCGCCCGCGTCTTACGGGCACGCAAAAGCTATTCCTCCCGCCGGCTTCGCTTGGGAGTATCTTCGTCGCCATGACGATTATCATCGCGACTTTGAGACAATCGCCAGCATGAAGGAACCGGCCGCGACCCAACTGGACGCATTCACGCAGCGATGGGGTTTGCGATTTCCCATGCGATCCCGAAACCCCGTCTGATCGACAATCCCTGTTCTGGATTCCAAGCCTACAGCCACACGCGGTTCTCTTGTCTCCGATGCAACCTCGCGAAGGGGTGACCGAACCCATTGTGACGCTGGCGCATCTGTCCGGCCTCGACCTGCGACACGCGGCGGACGGATGGCATGGCATCTGGCATGTCGATGGCGTCACGCATCAATTCTGGCTGCCCCAGGCCGTGCCCGACGCAGCCGCCTTCTATGCCGTATCCCTTCCGATGGATTCCTACATGGAGCTTCGCGCCCATGCTGCGCGCCGCCTCTGGCGATCCCTGAATGGGCGAGCGCCAGGTGCAGACTTCCGCACCATGCCCGCGCAGCTTCGCCGGTTTCATATCTTGTCCCTGCGTGCGCTCGACGCTCGCTTGCGGGGCGAAAGCTATCGCACCATCGCGGAAGTGCTGCTCGGCTTTCGCGGAACCAAGGAAGATTGGGAAGTCGATCCCCGGAAGAATCAGGCCCGGCGATTGGTCGCGCACGGCCTGAAAATGATGCGGGGCGGCTATCGGCTGTTGCTGCACTATCCAATTAGGCACAACAGCGGTTGATTTTCGGACGCTTGAGCCTGGACCATGCTGGATCAGTGTTCCGCCTCGACGGGAGCGGCGCGTCGGCCGTCGCGCTCATACCAGCCTTTCGAGCGGTTCACGATCCAAACGACCGAGAGCATCACCGGCACCTCAATCAGCACGCCGACCACGGTTGCGAGCGCGGCCCCGGAGTGGAAGCCGAACAGGCTTATGGCGGCGGCAACCGCCAACTCGAAGAAGTTGGATGCGCCGATCAGCGCCGAGGGACCAGCAACGCAATGCTGTTCGCCGAAGGCCCGGTTGAGCAAATAGGCCAGCCCCGCGTTGAAATAGACTTGAATCAGGATCGGCACCGCCAACAGGGCAATGACGAGCGGTTGCGCGATGATTTGTTCGCCCTGAAAGCCGAATAGCAGCACCAGCGTCGCCAGCAGGGCGACCAACGACAGCGGCCCGAGCCTCGCCAGCAACGCGGCGAGCGCCGGAGCGACGCCCCTCGCAAGGAGCCGTCGCCGGACGATCTGCGCGACGATCACCGGAATGACGATGTAGAGCACAACCGAGAGGACTAGCGTTCCCCACGGCACGGTGATGGCGGACAGACCAAGCAGCAAGCCGACAATCGGAGCGAAGGCCACCACCATGATGGCGTCGTTGAGTGCAACCTGACTCAACGTGAAATGCGGCTCGCCTTTGGTCAGATTAGACCAGACGAACACCATTGCGGTGCAGGGTGCGGCGGCGAGGATGATGAGGCCGGCGATATAGCTGTCGATCTGCTCGGCCGGCAGATAGGGCCGGAACCACCAGCCGATGAACAGCCAGCCGAGCAGCGCCATCGAAAAGGGCTTGATCGCCCAATTGATGAATAGCGTCACGCCGATTCCGCGCCAGTGCCGGCCGACTTCCCCGAGGGCGGCGAAGTCGATCTTGAGCAGCATGGGAACGACCATGAGCCAGATCAGCACCGCGACCGGCAGATTGACCTTGGCGATTTCCAGCCCGCCGACAGCGTGGAACACGTTGAGGAACCAATGTCCGAGGGCGATGCCGACGACGATGCACAGCGCCACCCAAAGGGTGAGATAGCGTTCAAAGGTGGACATGGATCATCCTCACGCCGTCGCCACGCGGCGACCATGCCCGTCCACCACAGGCTCGCCGTCTTCCTTGAAAAACTCGCCTTGCTGCGGCGGCAGCAGATCGAGCACGTCTTCGGAGGGGCGGCAGAGCTTTACGCCCTTGGGACTGACGACGATTGGCCGGTTGATGAGGATCGGATGCGCCATCATCGCGTCAAGAAGCTGACCGTCGCACAACTGCGGATTATCCAAGCCGAGTTCGGCGTAGGGAGTGCCCTTCTCGCGGAGCAAAGCCCGAACCGAAATCCCCATGCGCCCGATAAGCTGCGTGAGCATGATCCGAGTCGGCGGCGTCTTCAGATACTCGATGATGTGCGGCTCAATGCCTGCGTTACGGATCATCGCCAGCGTGTTGCGAGACGTGCCGCAATCTGGGTTGTGGTAGATAATGATGTCCATGACCGGCCTCATGCCGCGCTGCCGCGCGGCGAGCTTGCGCCTTCGGATTGGCCGATTTCGACAAGGCGGGCTCGCAGCGTCGATTTGTCGAGGCTGGAGACGGGAAGCGCGGCAAAGACCGCGATACGATTCCGCAAATAGCGAAACGCGGTCACGAACGCCGTTTGTCGGGCAATCTCGGGGCCTTCTACAGTGGCGGGGTCTTCGATCCCCCAATGCGCTGTCATCGGCTGACCGGGCCAGACCGGACAGGCTTCACCGGCCGCGTTGTCGCAAACCGTGAACACGAAATCCATGACCGGAGCGTCAGCCCCGGCAAACTCATCCCAAGCCTTCGAGCGCAGGCCATCGGTCGGATAGTCAAAATTTTTGAGGGTCGCGATGGCGAGCGGGTTGACCGTCCCCTTGGGCTGGCTTCCGGCCGAGTAGGCGCGGAAGCGGCCCCCGCCATCCTTGTTCAGGATGCTTTCGGCCAGGATCGAGCGGGCCGAATTGCCGGTGCAGAGAAACAGGACGTTGAAGATGCGTTCGGGCGTAGTGTTATCAGACATGGGCTTTGTCCGTGGCAGGTTCACAGCAGGCGATAAGTTTGCTCGCGACCGGGCTGCACACTTCGGGATGACCTTGGCAGCAGTCGCGCATGAGAAATTCGAGCAGGCCGGACAGCGCCGGATAGGAGGCGCTGTAGATGATCGAGCGTCCGTCGCGGCGCGACTCGACAAGGCCGGATTGTTCAAGGTGGCTCAAGTGGAAGGACATGCGCGACGAGGACGCGCTATCCATCGCTTCCCCGATGGCCCCGGCCGGCATCCCATCCGGCCCGGCCGTGACCAGCAGGCGCACGATACGCAGGCGGGTTTCCTGCGAGAGCGCCGCGAAGGCGGAGAGGGCTTGCTTTTCGTTCATTAATATCTCAACATCTCAAGAATCGTTGAAATATGGATACACGGACATGAACGTTCACGCCAGCCCCCTAAAGACGGATTTTCAGGATGACGCTTCGCTCGGGGCGATCCTCGACGTTCTGGAAGCCCATGCCGACAAGGCTCTTGTCCTCACCTATGGCGACGGACGGCAGGTGCAGGCCGGCTATCACGTCACCGAGGTTAAAGCCGGTTCATTCGTCACGCTCGATTGCGGCGGCAATCCCGATGCGTGGCGGGAAACCGTCTTGCAGGTCGAGGACATTCCTCTGACCAAGGGCAACGCGCCCATGACCGTCACCAAGTTCCGGTCGATTCTCGGCAAGGTCGGCAGCAGAGTGCAACTCGACGCGAATGCGCGGCTGACCTGGGAAGTGAGCCGACCCGGCGATCCGATGCAAGTTTATGATGTGGCGGGCATCGAAATCGAGAGCGAACGGGCAGTTGTGCGCCTCAGCCCGCGCCCCGCGATTTGCAAGCCCAGGCATCGCGCGCAGCAGACGGGAGCGCCGGCCTGTTGCGGGTAGGTTATTGCAGCAACGATCAGCGCCCGGCTGCCACCGCCTGTTCCAGGATTCGGCGATAGCCCGCGCGTGAAAGCCATTCGGCGCGCGCGAGGTGGCTTTCCCAACATCGGCGCGTCAGCGTTTCGTCGCCGACCGGATCGCGATGCAGCACGATTCGCGCGGCTTCCTTCCAGTCCGCGCCGTCCGCCTTCGCGTCGAGAAGGCGCAAATAAGTGACGTAGTGCTGTTCGTCGTAAGGCGTAATGTCGTTTCCCGCTGGCGCTTCGTCGTCCACATCGGGATCGAGTTCGACAGGCTTTCGCATGTCTGTTCCCCGTATCCGAGAGGGTTTGTCTGCGGTGCGCCCCCGCAAACGGTGCTCTCTGACTCTGGTGATCGGGGAGTTAGTAACCGCATGACACGGCCCCACGGCCTTTAGTTCGGAGAACCTGTTGCATACGCCGCAGGCTCCCCGACCATAGGTCGAAGAGTGGTGCCAATTCGGCGACACCTTCCTAGTCATGAGGGGTTACTACGCCCCAGAGCGGCGCGTCCGCTCCACTTTCATGTCTAGCCGAACCGCGCCCGGATGTCTTTCCCTATTCGGCGCGACAGGCAATGACGCGCTGAAATCCATCATCTTTTCAGCTTGCCGGCGCGTCCCAAGGGGTGCCGCCAGCGCATAGGCGCAAATGCGGCACGCTACGCGCCGCCGATCCCCCGCCAAGGTTCGCCACAGCCCGCCGAAGTTTGCGGCGGCCACATCAACGAACCCAAGGTGATCTTATGGCCATCCGCCGCAATGCGGAGCTGCCGCCGCGCCTGTTGCGCACACAGGAAGCCGCGCGCTTTCTCGGCATCTCCATCCGCACGCTTGAAAAACATCGCACCTACGGCACCGGCCCGACCTATCGCAAGATCGGCGGCCGTGTCCTTTACACCGTTCGCGACCTTGAAGCCTGGAGCGCGGTCGGCACCCGCAAATCCACGCGCGACAAGAACGCCGGCACGGTCTTTCCCGCTCGCCCGCTCACGCCCGACGAGCGGGGCAAGCTCTGAATGCCGCGCGACGATCATAGACCCACGCGGCCGACCGACATCAGCGAACGCAGCCGGCTCGACCCCTTCATAGTCGCTACGGGCGACGCCGCGCCGCGTGACCAGCGCGATTTGATGGAGCGGCCTTTCTTCTCGCTGGCGAAGACACCGCGCACCAAGCCGATTCTCTACAAGGCTGCCGATGTCGAGGTGCAGGTGCTCGCCATGCCCGAACACGGCATGGCGACCATATGGGACGCCGATGTGCTGATATGGGCGGCCTCGCAGATCGTCGCGGCCGAGAATAGCGGCCTTCGCACGTCGCGCTTCTTCCGCTTCACGCCTTACCATCTGTTGCGCGCCATCGGGCGGCCGACCGGCAATCATCAATATCTATTGCTGAAAGCCGCGCTCGCGCGCCTGCAATCGACCGTCATCGCCACAACGATCCGCAACGGCCCGCATTGGCGTCGCCGGCAATTCTCCTGGGTGAATGAATGGGAGGAAATGACGACGCGCGCCGGCCGCGTCGAGGGCATGGAGTTCGTCCTACCAGAATGGTTCTACAACAGCGTCATTGACCGTTCGCTAGTTCTCACCATCGACCCGGCCTATTTCCGGCTCACAGGTGGTATCGAGCGTTGGCTTTACCGTGTCGCGCGCAAGCACGCCGGCCACCAGCGCCACGGCTGGACGTTCGAGGTTTCGCACCTTCACGCGAAGTCCGGCAGCCTCGCGCGGCCGTCAGACTTCGCGCTCGACATCCGCCGCATCGCCGAGCGCCAGCGGCTCCCCGGCTATCGGCTCCAGATCGAGCGGGAGAACGGCCGCGAGCTGCTGCTTATGCGGCCGGCAAAAGCATCCACAGTGCCTGTTGAAAACCGTGTGGACGCCATCGGCACATCAGGCGCACGCACTATCGGCACATCAGGCGCAAACCGCGCGCCGGACTCTATAGAAGAATCTAACAGAGAATCTAACTCTTGTTGTTTGGCGCGCGCGCAAGCGCGCCGTGGTGCCGGTGCCACGCCGAAGGGCGAGCCATGACACGCGCCCCCGGCATGGCGCTCGCGCGCAATCCCCATCCCATCCCCGGAGACGAACAATGACCCGCAGCGCGCATCGCGGCGCACACGGCCGTCCGCTGCCGGACGGGCCTGCGCCCTTCACGACGCTGGTTGAACTGACCTTCGACAAACGCAAGGTCGAGCACTGGATACGCTTCGGCCGTAAGAGCTACGAACAGATACTCGACCGTCGCCGCAGCGTCGTCGGCTTCGCGCCGGAGAGCACATTCGCCTTCGTCCGCTGGGCTGCCGGCGAGCATGGCACGATCATTTCCCGCATCGACATCGTGCGCGCCATCGGCCGGGGCGAGCCGTTTCAGACATTGCCCTTCGTGCGGCCGGGGGGCGACATCATGCTACGCCTCGACGGTTGGCCGAAGGTGCAGCGCGCGCTTGCCGTCATCGACGCCGTGGAGGCGCTGGGCCTCGACCCGGCCGACGTGTCCCCGGACTACTGGCGGCACGCGCACAACCGCCTGTCCGCGAATCTGGAGCCGAGCGCCTACACGCCGGAACGTCATGCCGCGTGGATCGGGCGGCGTAGGATCGGCCCATGACGCGCGCCGGCCTCCTTATCGCAACGGCGCTCGCGGCTGTCGGCGTCGGCTATCCCGGCCTCACGCCGATGCCGATCAAACTCATCTGGAACGCATCGGCCAGCGCGCCAATCGGCTTCTACACAATCGACTTCGACGGCCCGTTCGAGGTGACTGATCTTGTCGCCGCTGATGCACCCGAACCGCTCGCGACCTTTCTTAGCGAGCGCGGCTATCTGCCGAAGGGCGTGCCTCTGTTGAAGCGCGTGCGCGCCGTTTCCGGCCAGACCGTTTGCAGGATCGGCCACGTCATCACCGTCGATGGCATCATTGCCGGTGCCGCGCTCGAACGCGACCGGATCGGCCGTGCGCTACCCGTCTGGCAGGGCTGCCAGCGCATCCATACCGGCGAAATCTTCCTCATGAACTGGCAAGTCCGCGACAGCCTGGACGGCCGGTATTTCGGGTTGATTTCCACGGACCAGATCATCGGCCGAGCGGTGCCGCTCTGGACCGACGAGGACGGCGACGGCCGCTTCCAATGGCGCGCGCCGACGCACTGACTTCGCATTTCCCCCCACCAACCAGAAGGAGACTGACAATGCCTGCCAATATCTTTGAACCTACCGCCAACGGTTACGCCGGCCGCGTCCGGCTGTTCGGAATCGACGAGGCAATCGTGCTCGTCGCCATCGAGCCGAGCGACGCCGACAACGCGCCGGCCTACCGCATCCACCTCGACGACGAGGACGGCCCCGAAATCGGCGGCGGCTGGAAACGTGTCGGCGAACGCGCTGGCGACTACATCGCCCTGGAGATCGACAGCCCGCTTTTCCCCGCGCTATTTCGTCCGGCACTGTTCCAGGCCGACGACGAGGGACGCACCTTTCGGCTGGCGTGGAAACGGCCAAAGGCGCGCGAGGATCGGAACTGATCGGTGCGGTTTCCGATCATCCCTTTGTTCGCGGGAACGCACTCGCATCCCTTCGTCCCGCTCGGCGACAAGACGGCCGGCGCGCGCAGCGAAGGTCAGGGGCGGCCATCGGCCGGCGCTTTGCGCGCACCCTTGACCGTAGCGAGCACGCTGGCAGGCTGGCGTCATAGCGGCGATGGGGCGGCATGGCGCTGTGCCGTCCTGTTGCTCGCCGGGGCGCTTTCCGTCTGCGCCGGGCCGGGCGTCGCGGTCGCGCAATCCGCGCCGGTCGCGCGTCCTGCCCCCGATCCTTATGCCGCTCACATCGCCGAGGCGTCGCAGCGGTTCGGCATCCCCGAACCCTGGATTCGCGCCGTGCTGCGCGCCGAGAGCGCGGGCGACATGCGCGCGATTTCATCGGCCGGGGCGATGGGATTGATGCAGATCATGCCCGACACCTGGGCGGCCCTGCGCGTCCGCTACCAGCTCGGTCGCAATCCCTATGACCCGCGCGACAGCATCATGGCGGGCGCGGCGTATCTGCGCGAAATGTGGGACCGCTACGGCAATGTCGTAGCCATGCTCGCGGCCTACAATGCCGGTCCCGGTCGCTATGACGATCATCGTTCGACCGGCCATCCGCTGCCGGCCGAGACGCGCGCCTATGTCGCCGCGCTCGCGCCGATCCTGGGCGGCACGGCGACATCCGAAGCACCGTTAGCACCACCGCCGCCGCCGCCCGACTGGCGCGACGCTCCGCTCTTTATCGTGCGGCCGACCGACAGCCGGGCGACGGTCGCGCCGTCATCCGATGCGCAATCCGGCGATCTGTTTGCGTCCGTTTCGGAGCGGGACCGTCGATGAAAATCGCCTACGCGGACCCGCCCTATATCGGCTGCGCGCATCTCTACCGCGACCATCCCGACTATGCCGGCGAGGTCGATCATGCACGCCTGATAGAGCGGCTGGAGCGCGACTATGACGGCTGGATTTTGCACGCCGCCGCGACGCCGCGCTCCGTCGCGACGCTCGCGCCTTTGGTCGAGCGGACGGGCGCGCGGTGGATGGCCTGGGTGAAGGGATTTGCCGCGTTCAAGCGCAATATCCCCGTCGCCTTTGCGTGGGAGCCGGTCATCGTGAAGGCCGCGCGAAAGCCAGTCGTCAGCAAGCGGCTAGTGATGCGGGACTGGATTCAGGAGAGCATCACGCTTCGCCGTGGCCTCACTGGCGCGAAGCCCGAAGCGGTCTGCCATTGGGCGTTCGAGATGGTCGCCGCGCGCCCCGAAGACACGCTCGACGACCTGTTTCCCGGCAGCGGCGCGGTCGCGGAAGCATGGCGCACATGGCGTCTCAAATTCGCATTGCCGGACGAGCCAGCAGCGCGGGTCGCGGCATCCATCGGTGTTCGGAATCAGGCAGCGGATGGAGCAGAACCGTGAAGGCAGGAAGCGGAGAAAGGGCCGAAGGAGCGGAGGGCAAGATTAAAGAAGCCGGCACCATGTCGGGCCGCTTCTGGAAATTGTTGTTGTCTGCACACTGTTTAGGGGAGCCGCGAGCGGCACCGTGTTTTTGGACCCCGCGAGCCGTGATCTTGTGCAAAGCCTTGGCTTTGCTGGGTTTCGACCGGCACCATGACCGCCGAACGCCCGATTTTCTTGGGTTTAGGCCGGAGGCGCTGGCATGAGCGCCGACGACGAAAACCGCTTCCGGCCGAAGCCCGGTCGCATCCGATCCGATGCGCCACGCGCGGGCAAGACAAGGAGCTTCTTCACCCAGGCGAAGAAGATCGCCCGGCAGCAGCGAGCGGCCGTTTCCCATGCGCCCGCCGCGCCATCGTCTTCCCGGTCAACAGCGTCGCGCGGCTCCCGCGCCATCATCGCCAGCGGTAAGGGCGTGAAGCGCGGCCGGGGCGCGAGCTTCGTCCGCGCCCGCAACATATCCGGCAACTGGCATCACCGGCAGCCCGGCAGCCGGCGCGTCATGGTCAAGCAACGCAGCGTTCGGGCCGCGTGGAAGGACGGTCGCGCCCGCGCGCATCTTCGCTACATCCAGCGCGACGGCACATCGCGCGATGGCGAGCGCGGCCAGCTCTATTCGGCGCGTGAGGACCGCGCCGATGGCGACGCCTTCCTTGATCGCGGCAAGGAGGATCGCCACCAATTCAGATTCATCGTCTCGCCGGAGGATGGCGCGGACCTGTCCGACCTTACGACCTATACCCGCGACTTCATGCGCCAGGTGGAGGCCGACCTTGGCACGAAACTCGATTGGGTTGCGGTCAATCACTACAACACCGGGCATCCCCATGTGCATATCGTCGTCAACGGCCGCGATGACACAGGCGCGGATTTGGTCATCAACGGCGATTATCTCTCTGCCGGGCTGCGCGAGCGGGCGAGCGAGCTTGCGAGCCTCGAACTTGGCCCCGTCACCGAGATCGAGCAGGCTCACAAACTGTCGGCCGAGATCGACCAGGACCGTTTCACCCGCATCGACCGGGCTATGGTCGAGGAAGCCGACGACAGGTTCCTCGACCTTCGCCAAGAGCCGGCCGCGCCGCGCCGCCAGTTCAATCGCGCGCTGCGCCTGCGCCGTCTTGCCAAGCTGGACAAGATGGGGCTGGCGACCGAGCACGCGCCGGGCGTTTGGGAGTTGAGCGAGCGCATGGAGCCGACCTTGCGCGAGATGGGCGAGCGCGGCGACATCATCCGCAACATGCACAAGGCGCTAAGGGCCGATGGCTTGGAGCGCGACCCGCTCACCTTCCAAATCCATGACGGGCCGCCCGAAAAGCCCCTCGTCGGCCGCGTCGTCGATAAGTATCTATCCGACGAGTTGGGCGAGAACCTGACCGTTGTGGTGGACGGGATCGACGGCCGGACCCACCATGTAGCCGGCATCGACCCGGCGCGCGTTGAAGATGCGCGGATCGGCAGCATCGTCGAGATCGGCCCGGCCGACACCGCGCAGCGGCCATCCGACCGAAGCATTGCCGCCATCGCCGAGGATGGCGTCTATCGACCGAGCCGCCATCTGGAGCGGGCGAAGTTCGAGGGCCGCGTTCCGGGCGGCGATTATGAGGGCTATGTCGATGCTCATGTGCGCCGGCTGGAGGCGTTGCGCCGCGCCGGGATCGTCGAGCGGATCGACGCCGACCAATGGCGCATCCCCGAGGACTTCGAGAGTCGCGCCGCCGCCTACGATGCCGGCCGCAACCGGCAGGCCAGCGTTCGCGTCCTGTCGGTGCTCGATCTTGAAAAGCAGATCGGCGCGGACGGCGCGACGTGGCTCGACCGCCGATTGGTAGTGCCTGACGCATCCGACCTTGCTTCGGCCGGCTTCGGCCAGCAGGTGCGCGAGGCGATGGACCAGCGCCGCGAGCATCACATCGAACAGGGCGACGCTACACGTCGGCAGGACGGCCGCGTGTTCTATCGGCGCAATCTTCTCGCGACATTACGCGAGCGCGAGGTCGCCAGCGTCGGAGCGGAGATCGCCGCGAACAAGGCGCTGCCGTTCCGCGCCGCCGCCGATGGCGAAACCGTCAGCGGCAAGTTCACCGGGACCGTGCAGCTAACTAGCGGCAAGTTCGCCATCGTGGAACAGGCGCACGAGTTCACTCTCGTCCCATGGCGGCCAGTCATCGACCGGCAGCTTGGCCGCGAGGTCGTAGGCGTCATGCAAGATGGGTCGGTGTCGTGGCATCTCGGAAGAGCGCGTGAGATGGGGCTCTAAATGTCGGTGTGCAATTTCTCGCTGACGCTGAACAGATCGCAAAACGTCTAAAGAGGTTGCGGCGTTTGCCGGCTTGGTTAATCACCCGCAATCTCATTCAGCCAATCGTCGCTCCGCAATGGAATGTGATGCTTTTAGGTGAGAATGCCTGCACCTGATCTATCGGCAATGGTGGCGCTAACCTTGTGAGCATATCGCTTTAAGTGCGGACAACGTGTGTCTGAGACCCGTATCCACACGCTTGTCACGACGAACCACGACAGCAAGCTGACGAGAGAGCTGTGGAGAGAGGGAGCGAATGGCCAAACTCTGCCGGGCTTGTTCATTGCGTAGAGCCATGCTCGGAAGAATGGCGCAGCCAAGTCCCACACGAACAATCTCCTTGATAGCTTCCACGCTCCCAAGTGACATAGCAGGTTTTAATGATACCCCACCACGCAGGAACCAATTATCCGCAATGCGCCGTGTATTGCTATTTGGCTCGTAGAGGATGACTGCCTTCGCCGAAAGAACGCTAGGCGTAATGCGGAGCGGAAGCACCATGTCTGTCGGTGCAATCAGCACGAACTCGTCTTCGATGACAGGCATGATCTCGAACATTCGCCCTGACAGCGGCAAAGTAACGAGCGCAACGTCGATCGTATTCTCTTCCAACGATTTGGCGATATCCGCTGTGTTGCCTGTGACAACGGTGATTTCAAGCGCGGGATATTTTTTTCGCAGTTTTCCGAGAATCGACGGCAACAGGAAGATACAGGCGGTTGCGCCGGTGCCGATACGCACACGACCTGCAACGCCCTTGGTTCGGCTGCCGACCGCCTCCAGGGCGGCGGCGACGGCATCCTGAATCTGACCGGCATGGCTGAGCAACTCGACGCCGGCGGCTGTCGGCCTCGCCTTCCGCCCGACGCGTTCGATGAGCCCCGCTCCGAGCGTTCTTTCAAGTTGGCGAATCTGCAGGCTGACGGCGGGCTGCGTAAGCTGCAGGCGCTCCGCCGCCGCCGAGAAGCTGCCGTGCTCGACGACGATGACGAAGGTTTGCAGGTAGTCGAGGTTGAGACTTCTCATCAAAGCATCTCTTATGCTTCGTATAATTCCTAAAATCTTCTTTTATATAGCCCGATCTGGCATGGTCAAGCAACGGCGGCCATAGGGGCCGCCGCTTAAGGTCGGCGACAGACGTTGTGGCGAGTCAAAACGTTTTGCGGTTTCTGGATCGAGCTGGGGCGATATCTCGCCTGCTCGTCACGGTCGCGAATCCGGCAGTTGCAGCAGTTGCGAGAGCTCGACGACCACCTGCTTGCGGACATCGGCCTCTCGCGACGGGAAGCGCGGCGGGGACGCCGCGATCCAGACGACTAAAGCCCGCGGCCTGCGCAGAACGACGTGAAAAGGAAACTCAGATGAGTCGTTGGGGGCGAGGAAAGTGCCGATGAATAATGCTGTGATCGTCCGGGATGCAAACGAGGCCGATATGACAGCGATCCAGGCCATCTATCAGCATTATGTGCTGAATGGCCTGGCGACCTTTGAGGAGATTCCGCCCTCGGCTGAAGAGATGGTGTCGCGGCGTGCCTCGGTGGTTGACGCCGGTCTGCCGTATCTGGTCGCGGAAGCCGACGGACGGATTGTCGGCTATTCCTACGCAACCTCCTACCGGCCGCGTCCGGCCTACCGCCACACGATCGAGGATTCGGTCTACGTCGCGGATGGGCTGGGCGGCCGTGGCATTGGCGCGGCCCTGCTTCAGGCGCTGATCGTGCGCTGCGAGGCTGGTCCATGGCGGCAGATGCTGGCCGTGATCGGCAACAGCGGGAATGCCGGATCGATCGCGCTTCATCAAAGACTGGGCTTCCAGCATGTCGGCACGCTTCGCTCGGTCGGCTTCAAGCTCGGCCAGTGGGTCGATACGGTCCTGATGCAGCGCGCGCTTGGGCCGGGAGATACGGCGCTTCCCTTGACGGTCCGGCAAGAGCGAACGAGGTGATCGCGCGCCGGACCGTCGTTGCGCTCGGGTTCAGCCAGCTCATCTCGTGGGGCATCACCTATTATCTGATCGGCGGTTTCGGCGAAGAGATCGCGTCGGACCTCGGCTGGACCCGTGATATCGTCTATGGCGGGTTCTCCGCCGCATTGCTGGTGATGGGGCTGACGTCGCCCGTCGCTGGCCGTTGGGTGGATCGCCATGGCGGCCGCAGAATCATGAACGTCGGCGCGGTCATGAACGCCGTGGGCTGCTTTGGGCTTGCGTGCTCGCACACCGTCGCGATGTATTTTGCTTCCTGGATCGTTCTCGGACTCGGCATGCGTCTGACACTCTACGACGCGGCCTTCGCCGCCCTGGCGCGTATCGGCGGGCCGGAGGCGCGCGGCCCGATATCTCAGATCACGCTGCTGGGCGGATTGGCGTCTTCTGTCTTCTGGCCCTTCGGGCATCTGCTATCCACGCAGTTCGGCTGGCGCGGCGCACTGGTCGGATACGCCGTGCTGGCGATCGCGACGATCCCGCTGCATCTTCTCATTCCGAACGCGAGCTATGACCACTCGCCGGATCGCGTGTCAGCCGCAGCGAGCGTCCCCCTCGCGGTAGCGCGTCGCGATATCTTCGTCGCCGGCACTCTCTATGCGGTGATCACGACGGGGGCGAACTGCCTCAACGCGGGCATGTCCGCACACATGATCCCTGTGTTGATCGGTTTAGGAATCGGCGCGCCGGTGGCCGTGTGGATCGCGACGTTGCGCGGCATCGGACAATCAGCGGCGCGGCTTTGCGAAATATTGTTCGGACGTCGGGTCGATCCGGTCGCTCTTAATCTGCTGGCGTGTGTCATCATGCCAATTTCCTTTGTTCTTGGCTTGTTTAGCGGAAGCTCTGTGGCGATTGGCCTCGGATTCGCGTTTCTATATGGGGCCTGTAACGGCATCCTGACGATCACGCGAGGCACACTTCCACTCGTGTTGTTTGATCATCGCAGCTACGGGCGGCTCGTTGGCGTTCTCATTATCCCGAGTTTCATCCTGTCGGCGGCAGCCCCGCTCATCTACGCCATGTTCATGAGTTGGTTTGGTGATGTCGGTGCGCTTTACGTATCAACAGGCATTGCGCTGATCGCGCTCTTCGCGGCATTGCTCTTGAAATGTCTGTTTCCACCTTCATCCTCGAACGGTTCTGCCGATATGAAAGGCAATTAAATCGAGATACCGTCGGGGTGCTAAGCGTTTCGTTGCATCGCCTGATGACCTGTGTGTGCGTTCTAACGAAAGCATCGCTTATTGAGGTCATAAGACTGAGTCCCTTTCAGTATTTCTATATGATCTTATAGTGGGTTCATTATCGTGTATGTCATGGCGAATGTAGAGATGTCTCAAGATAGACAACCATATGCGACAATTGCGATCCAAATTAAACGGCACATTTGAAAGAAGAATTCCTCCTTTATTAGGAAGCAGAATTCCACTGGCAGCACTGATTCAGACTCTCGCCGTTGCTGAGCACTTGAATTTTCGCCACGCCGCCAATGCGCTCGGCGTCAGCCTGTCGAGCGTCAGCGCCCGCGTGAAGACGCTGGAGGAAGACCTTGGCATCCTCCTGTTCGAGCGTCATGCGCGGGGCGTCCGACTGACAGAGGCCGGTCGCCGCTTCGTCGAGCATGTCGCGGCAGGCGTCGATGAACTCGACCACGCCGTAAAAACGGCGGGCATGGCGGCAGCAGGGGAATGCGGCCGTTTGCGTATCGGCGTCCACGCCCTCATTCCTGGCAGCTTCCTGGCAGAGTTGATCGAGCGATACCGTAACGAGCATCAAAGTATCGAAATCGAGATCACGGAGGGCACGGCCCGAGAGGCGGTCATGCAACTGCGCGCAAACCGGCTCGACATTGTATTCGTAGCCGGAACACCCGAATTGCCCGATTGTCACACGCGGCGAATCTGGACAGAATCGCTTGCCGTCGCGCTTCCGGAGCGGCATCCGCTCGCCGAACAGTCCTCTGTGACCTGGGCTAATTTAACCGAGGAAACATTCCTTGTCCGCTATGGCGGCACCGGGCCGCAGGTGCAGGACCATATTGTGCTGCGTCTCGCCGGGCGATGGTCTGCACCGTCGATCCTGCGTTTCAATGTCGAGCGCGGCACGCTGCTTTCGATGGTCGGTCAAGGCTTCGGCATCACCATCGTCGGGGCGGCCACGTCGCTGCTTCAAACGTCCGGCGTGGTTTTCTTACCCATCGCGGATGAACCCGAGCCGGCGTCGTTTTCTGCCGTGTGGTCGCCATTCAATCAAGGCGCGGCTCTCCGAAACCTGCTCACTCTCGCCAGTGAAATAGGCCGGGCCAATCCGACCGGATTGAGCCGTCGCGATTCGATTCAGCCCGTTGCGCAGCAGTAACAACGCGGGCGATAACTAAAGCGCAACCCATCCTATTCGCCGCCGATAGTATCCGGCAGCCCTCCCGCATCCTCTTTCCTGTTGCCTGTCCCATAATTGCCTACTCTCTGATCGGCTCCGTCCCTTTTCTCGACTGGAGCCTTTATGCGCGGAGGCCGAATCCTTTGGGGTCAGATCGCCGTGGTCTTCACCATCGTTCTGGTGATGACCTGGGCGGCGACGCAATGGACCGCATGGCGTCTCGGCTTTCAGGCACAGCTTGGCAATCCGTGGTTCGAGCTGGCCGGCTGGCCGATCTACTACCCGCCTGCGCTGTTCTGGTGGTGGTATGCGTTCGACGCCTACGCGCCTTCGATCTTCGTCGAGGGCGGCGCTATCGCGGCATCGGGCGGCATCATGTCCATCGCCGCCGCCATCACCATGTCCATCATCCGGGCGCGGGAGGCGCGCAACGTCGCGACCTATGGTTCAGCACGATGGGCGGAAGACAAGGAAATCCGCGCCGCCGGATTACTCGGTCCCGATGGCGTCCTGCTCGGCAAGCAGGATCGGGAATATCTGCGCCACGATGGGCCGGAGCATGTCCTATGCTTCGCGCCGACCCGCAGCGGCAAGGGCGTTGGCCTTGTGGTGCCGACGCTGCTGACCTGGCCCGGAAGCTGCATCGTCCACGACATCAAAGGGGAGAACTGGACGCTGACGGCGGGCTTTCGCGCGAAGCACGGTCGCGTCCTGCTGTTCGATCCGACCAACGCCAAATCGTCGGCCTACAATCCGCTGCTGGAGGTCCGGCAAGGCGAATGGGAAGTCCGCGACGTGCAGAACATCGCGGATATTCTGGTCGATCCCGAAGGCAGCCTCGACAAGCGCAACCATTGGGAAAAGACCAGCCACAGCCTGCTTGTCGGCGCGATCCTCCATGTCCTCTATGCCGAGGCCGACAAGACACTGGCTGGCGTCGCCAACTTCCTGTCCGACCCGCGCCGTCCCATCGAGGCGACGTTACGGGCAATGATGGACACGCCGCACCTAGGCGAAGCCGGCGTTCATCCCGTCATCGCATCGTCAGCGCGCGAGCTGTTGAACAAGAGCGAGAACGAGCGGTCGGGCGTGTTGAGCACCGCCATGTCGTTCCTGGGACTGTATCGCGATCCGGTGGTGGCGCGCGTCACGGCGCGCTGCGACTGGCGCATTGCCGATCTCGTCGGAAGCAAGGAGCCGGTCAGTCTCTATCTCGTCGTCCCACCGTCCGACATCAACCGCACCAAGCCGCTCATTCGCCTGATCCTCAATCAGATCGGCAGGCGGTTGACCGAGGAATTGAACACCACCAGCAAGCGCCATCGGTTGCTGTTGATGCTCGACGAGTTTCCCGCGCTCGGCCGCCTCGACTTTTTCGAAAGCGCCTTAGCCTTCATGGCGGGCTACGGCATCAAGAGTTTTCTGATCGCGCAGAGCCTCAATCAAGTTGAACGCTCCTACGGCCCGAACAATTCCATCCTCGACAACTGCCACGTCAGAGTCGCCTTCGCCACGAACGATGAAAGGACGGCCAAAAGAGTTAGCGACGCGCTCGGCACCGCGACCGAAATGCGCGACTCCACCAATTACGCCGGCCACCGCCTCGCGCCGTGGTTAGGACATTTGATGGTGTCGCGGCAGGAGACGGCCCGGCCGCTGCTCACGCCGGGCGAGATCATGCAGCTTCCGCCATCCGACGAAATCGTGATGGTCGCGGGAACGCCGCCGATCCGGGCCGCAAAGGCGCGCTATTTCGAAGACGCGCGGTTGATGGAACGCATCCTGACCCCGCCCGATCCGGCAGCCAATCCCACCGCCGCGCCGTCATCCGACGATTGGTCGAGCCGCGTGGTGTCGGCAGCGAAGCCCACAGTCGCGCCCGCGCCCGGAGCGACCGAGAGCGATCCGGCCAATGCCGGCATCCGCCGCGAGCCGGAATTGCCGGAGCATGAGGAAATCGTCGCGCCGCCACGTCCGCCCGAACAGGAGTTCGACTTGCCGGACGACGAGCCGGACGTTGACGCCGCCAAGGCCCGCGCGCTGCGCCAGCGGATGCGGGTGGTCGCGCGGCAAGCGTTGCTCGACCCCGGCGACGGTATCGAGCTTTGAAGGACACGCCCATGACCACCAAAACCCGGATGAACGTCTATTTCGAGTTTGAGCTATTGAAACAGGTCGAGGCGCTGGCGCTGCGCCGGCAAGTGTCGAAATCCGCGATCATCGAGGCGGCCGTCGCGTCCTTCCTATCCGGCGACACTTCGGATCGGCTGGAGGCGGCGATGTCGCGACGCCTCGACAAGCTCGGCCGCGAGATCCACGCGCTCGACGAGGATCTGGCCGTGCTCGGCGAAACCGTTTCGCTGTTCGTCAACATCTGGCTTGCCTCCACGCCGCCGCTGCCGGAGAGCGCGCAAGCATCCGCGCGCGCGAAAGGAGCCGAACGGTTCGAGGGCTTCATGCAGACGCTCGGCCGGCGTCTTGCGACCGGCGACAGGTTCCTCAAAGAGTTGTCGCGCGATGTCGATTCGCTTCGTGACAGTCCTACGCAAGATCAATCCGAGGCGACGGGCGATCCATCCTGAATATTCAACCCGTCCTATTCGCCGCCGATAGCCGCCGATCACCGCATCCGTTTCGATAGTTGTTGAATCGGTCCGACTTCCGCCTTTCTTAATCAGCCCCGTTGCGGGGACCGTCAATTGCGCCCCGTCAGGAAATGGGGCCGAGATTGACCACCACACATCATAAGCCGGAAGCGGTCCAGCGCGGCGCGCGCATGTTGCGCACCGCGCTCGGTGCAGCCATCGCCAGCTTTCTGGAAGACCCGGCCGTGGTCGAGGTCATGCTGAATCCAGATGGTCGCATCTGGATCGACCGACTTTCCGAAGGGCTGGTCGATACGGACGAAACCATGTCTCCGGCGGATGGCGAACGCATCGTCCGTCTTGTTGCTCACCATGTAGGCGCGGAGGTTCATGCCCGCGCGCCGCGCGTGTCGGCGGAATTGCCGGAAACCGGCGAACGATTCGAGGGGCTTTTGCCGCCTGTTGTCGCCGCGCCGGCCTTCGCCATCCGCAAGCCCGCCGTCGCGGTGTTCAGCCTCGACGACTATGTGGCGGCCGGCATCATGTCCGCCGACCAGGCCGCGACGCTGCGCGCGGCCGTCGCGTCGCGTGCAAACATCCTCGTCGCAGGCGGCACGTCCACCGGCAAGACGACGCTGACCAATGCGCTGCTCGCCGAGGTGGCGAAGGGCGCGGATCGCGTCGTCATCATCGAAGACACGCGCGAGCTGCAATGCACCGCGCCCAACCTCGTCGCCATGCGGACGAAGGACGGCGTGGCGACGCTCTCCGACCTTGTGCGCTCGTCGCTGCGCCTGCGCCCCGACCGCATTCCCATCGGCGAGGTGCGCGGCGCGGAAGCCCTCGACCTGCTCAAAGCCTGGGGCACCGGCCATCCAGGCGGCATCGGCACCATCCATGCCGGCACAGGCATGGGCGCGCTGCGCCGCCTTGAACAGCTCATTCAAGAGGCTGTCGTCACCGTCCCCCGCGCCCTGATCGCGGAAACCATCGACCTCGTTGCCGTCCTCGCCGGTCGCGGTTCCGCGCGCCGGCTCGCCGAACTCGCCCGCGTCGAAGGGCTGGGGCCGGACGGCGATTACCGCATCACCCCCGCCAGCACAGGAGAACCCGAATGATTCAATCCGTCTCGCACATCCGTCGCCGCTTCGCGACGGCCACAGCTTTCGTGACCGTCACGCTGCTCACGGCCCCGGCCGCCCATGCGTCCGGCTCGTCGATGCCGTGGGAGCAGCCCTTGCAGCAAATCCTGCAATCCATCGAAGGGCCGGTTTCCAAGGTCATCGCCGTTATCATCATCATCGTGACCGGCCTCACGCTCGCCTTCGGCGACACCAGCGGAGGCTTCCGCCGCCTCATCCAGATCGTGTTCGGCCTGTCGATAGCCTTCGCCGCGTCGAGTTTCTTCCTGTCGTTCTTCTCGTTCGGCGGCGGGGCGCTCGTTTGATGGCGGCCGTCCTCGAACAACTCGACGCGGTGCCGGGATTTTCCATTCCCGTCCATCGGGCGCTGACCGAGCACATCATGCTCGGCGGCGCACCGCGCTCCATCGCTATCATGAACGGGACGCTGGCCGGGGCCGTGGGCCTTGGCCTGCGTCTTTGGCTTGTCGGGCTGGCGATATGGGCCATCGGCCATTTCGCAGCCGTATGGGCGGCGAAGCGCGACCCGCTCTTTGTCGAGGTCGGGCGGCGGCATCTGCGCATCCCCGCGAACCTCGCAGCGTGAGGGCGCGGCCATGATGAACCTTGCCGAATATCGCCGCACCGCCAGCCGGCTTGCCGACTTTCTGCCGTGGGTGGCGCTCGTCGCCGAAGGCGTCGTTCTCAACAAGGACGGCAGCTTTCAGCGCACGGCGAAGTTTCGCGGTCCCGACTTGGATTCCGCCGTCGCGGCCGAGCTGGTCGCGGTCGCCGGCCGCATCAACAACGCTTTCCGCCGTCTCGGATCGGGTTGGAGCATTTTCGTCGAGGCGCAGCGCAGCGAAGCCGCGACCTATCCCGACAGCACGTTTCCCGATCCCGCATCGGCCTTGCTCGACGCCGAGCGCAAAGCCGGTTTCGAGGAAGCCGGCACGCATTTCGTGTCAGGCTATTTCCTGACCTTCCTCCATCTGCCGCCCGCCGAGGAAGCCGCTCGCGCCGAGACATGGCTTTACGAGGGCCGCGAGCAATCGGGCGTCGATCCCCATGAAGTCATGCGCGCCTTCATCGACCGCACCGACCGCGTGCTCGCATTGCTCGACGGCTTCATGCCGGAATGTGCATGGCTCGACGATAGCGAGACGCTGACCTTTCTTCATTCCTGCGTCTCGACGAAACGCCATCGTGTCCGCGTGCCGGAAACGCCGGTCTATCTCGACGCGCTGCTCACAGACGAGCCGTTGACCGGCGGACTGGAGCCGCGCCTTGGCGGCCAGCATCTCCGCGTTCTCACCATCGTGGGATTCCCCACCGCGACGACACCGGGCCTGTTCGACGATTTGAACCGGCTGGCGTTCCCGTATCGTTGGAGCACGCGCGCGATCCTGCTCGACAAGACCGACGCTACCAAACTGCTCACGAAGATCAGGCGGCAATGGTTCGCCAAGCGCAAGAGCATCGCCGCGATTCTGAAAGAGGTGATGACGAACGAGGCGTCCGTTCTCGTCGATACGGACGCGGCGAACAAGGCCGCCGACGCCGACATGGCCTTGCAGGAGCTTGGGGCCGATGTCGCCGGTATGGCCTATGTCACGGCCACCATCACCGTATGGGACGCCGATCCCCGGATAGCCGACGAGAAATTGCGCCTCGCCGAAAAGGTCATCCAGGGCCGCGATTTCACGGCGATGGTCGAGACGGTCAACGCGGTTGACGCATGGCTCGGCAGTTTGCCTGGCCACGCCTACGCGAACGTCCGGCAGCCGCCTATCAGCACTTTGAATCTCGCCCACATGATCCCGCTTTCAGCGGTGTGGGCGGGGCCGGAACGGGACGAGCATTTCGGTGCGCCCCCTCTGCTTTATGCAAAGACCGAAGGCTCGACCCCGTTCCGGTTATCCCTCCATGTCGGCGACGTGGGCCATACGCTTGTCGTCGGCCCGACCGGAGCGGGCAAGTCGGTGCTGCTCGCGCTCATGGCCTTGCAGTTCCGGCGCTATCCCCGTTCCCAAGTCTTCGCGTTCGACTTCGGCGGCAGCATCCGGGCCGCGTCGCTCGCGATGGGCGGCGACTGGCACGACCTGGGCGGCGGCCTGACAGAAGGTTCCGACACTTCCGTTTCGCTCCAGCCGCTCGCGCGCATTCACGACACCTATGAACGCGCCTGGGCGGCCGACTGGATCGTGGCGATCCTCATGCGCGAAGGCATCGCGATCACGCCGGAGGTGAAGGAGCATCTTTGGACCGCGTTGACCTCGCTAGCTTCCGCGCCCGTCGAGGAACGCACCATCACCGGCCTTGCGGTGCTGTTGCAGTCCAACGACCTGAAACAAGCCCTTCGGCCGTATTGCGTCGGCGGTGCTTATGGCCGGTTGCTCGATGCCGAGGCCGAGCAGCTTGGCAGCTCGGACGTGCAGGCGTTCGAGATCGAGGGGCTTGTTGGCACCGGCGCGGCCGGTCCGGTCCTGGCCTATCTCTTTCACCGCATCGGCGACCGGCTCGACGGCCGCCCGACGCTGCTCATCATAGATGAAGGCTGGCTTGCGCTGGACGACGAGGGTTTCGCCGGCCAGCTCCGCGAATGGTTGAAGACGCTCAGGAAGAAAAACGCTTCCGTCATCTTCGCCACGCAAAGCCTGTCCGACATCGACGGCAGCAACATCGCGCCCGCGATCATCGAGAGCTGCCCGACGCGGCTGCTCCTGCCGAATGAACGCGCCATCGAGCCGCAAATCACCGCCATCTATCGGCGGTTCGGCTTGAACGACCGGCAGATAGAAATCCTCGCGAGGGCGACGCCCAAGCAGGATTATTACTGCCAGTCGCGGCGCGGCAATCGCCTGTTCGAGCTGGGCCTGTCCGAAGTCGGCCTCGCGCTCTGCGCCGCATCTTCCAAATCCGACCAGACGCTCATTGCGCAGATCGTCGCCGATCACGGCCGCGACGGCTTTCTCGCCGCGTGGCTCGCCGCCCGCGATGTCGGCTGGGCCGTCGATCTTCTTCCCGGCTTCCCGACGCTCATCCCCCAAACCGAAAAGGAGTTCCGCTCATGACCATTCGTCGTTTCCGTTCGCGCGCTTTCTGCATAGCCGCGACCGTGTTCGCCGCGCCGCTCGCCATCTCGCCCATGCTGGCGACGCCGGCAGCCGCGCAATGGATTGTCTATGATCCGACCAATTACGCGCAAAACGTGCTGACTGCCGCGCGCGCCCTCCAACAAATCAACAACCAGATCACCAACCTGCAAAATCAGGCGCAGATGCTCATCAATCAGGCGCGCAATCTGGCGAGCCTGCCGTTCTCCGCGCTCCAGCAGATTCAGCAGAACGTCCAGCGCACGCAGCAGCTTTTGAGTCAGGCGCAGAACATCGCCTTCAACGTCCAGCAGATCGACCAGGCGTTCCAACGCCAATACGGCAACGTGTCGATGTCGGCAACCAACCAGCAGCTTGTCGCTGATGCACGCGCGCGCTGGCAGAACACCGTGGGCGGCTTGCAGGACGCGATGCGGGTTCAGGCTGGCGTCGTCGGCAACATCGACACCAACCGCACGCAGATGTCGGCGCTTGTCGGTCAGAGCCAGGGCGCGACCGGCGCGCTGCAAGCCACGCAGGCGGGCAACCAGATTCTCGCGCTCCAGTCGCAACAGCTTTCCGACCTAATCGCGTTGCTCGCCGCCAATGGCCGGTCAAGCGCGCTGACAGAGGCCGAGCGAGCGGCAGCCGCCGACCAGGGCCGCGAGCAACGCCGCCGCTTCCTCACGCCGGGCAGCGGCTACACGCCCGGCAATGCGCAGATGTTCAACAACGGCAATTGAGGGCGGGCGCATGGACGGCAAGTTGCTGGCGCGCATCGGCGCAATCGTGTTCGTCGCCATCGCCATCACGGCGACAGCCATTCAGATGACCCGAAAGGAAGACGTGCCGGCAGAGGCGCCGGCACGTCCTGTCCAGCCCGACAGCGACCCGCTGCGCGCAGGGCAGCGGCGGTGCCAGCAGCTTGGGCAGAAAGCGGCCGACGATGCGGAATGCCTGCGCGTATGGGCCGAAACCCGCGACCGCTTTCTCGGCCGGACCCACGCGCCGGCCGCGCCGGAAGGGCGGTGACGCATGGGCGGCGCTGGCGTCATCGACAATTTTCTCGGCACCTTCACCCGCTACATCGACAGCGGGTTCGGGCTGCTATCCGGCGAAGTCGCCTTCGTGGCGACAACGCTCATCGTCATCGACGTGACGCTCGCTGCGCTGTTCTGGAGCTGGAGCGCGGATGACGACATCATTGCCCGGCTGGTGAAGAAGACGCTGTTCGTCGGCGTCTTCGCCTATCTTATCGGCAACTGGAACAACCTTGCGAAGATCGTGTTCGACAGCTTCGCGGGCCTTGGCCTGAAGGCGAGCGGGACGGGATTTTCGGCCGCCGACCTGATGCGGCCCGGCAAGGTGGCGCAAACCGGCCTAGACGCCGCCCGGCCGCTTCTCGACTCCATTTCCGACCTCATGGGTTGGGTGTCGTTCTTCGAGAACTTCATCCAGATCGCTTGCCTGATGTTCGCCTGGGCGCTGGTCATCCTCGCGTTCTTCATCCTCGCCATCCAGCTTTTCGTGACGCTGATCGAGTTCAAGCTGTCCACCTTAGCCGGCTTCGTCCTCATCCCGTTCGGGCTGTTCGGCAAGACCGCGTTCATGGCCGAGCGCGTGCTTGGCAACGTGATTTCCAGCGGCATCAAGGTTCTGGTGCTCGCCGTCATCGTCGGCATCGGCTCGACGCTGTTCTCGCAATTCACGCAAGGCTTCGGCGGGCAGACGCCGAGCATCGACGACGCAATGGCTATCGTGCTCGCGGCGCTGTCGCTCGTCGGCCTTGGCATATTCGGTCCCGGCATCGCGTCCGGTCTTGTCAGTGGCGGGCCGCAGCTTGGCGCGGGCGCGGCAGTCGGCACCGGCCTTGCCGTTGGCGGCGCTGCCCTTGCCGCAGGCGGCGCGGTCGGCCTTGCCGCAAAGGGAGGCGCGGCGGCCGTGCGCGGTGGCGCGACCACAGCCGGCGCGGCATCCGCCGCTTATAGCCTTGGTTCGTTCGGGCAGTCCGGCGCGGCGGGCGTCGCTTCCGGCCTGGGCGGCGTGGCGCGCGCCGCAGGCAGCGCGGCCACATCGCCGCTGCGTCGCGCGGCCGCAAGCGTCAAATCCAGCTTTGCCGATGGCGTGAAGGCCGGGTTCGGCGCGACCGGCGGCACATCGACCGCTGGCACGGTTGGCGGCGCGTCCGCATCCGCGCCGGCCGCTGGCGCATCGCCCGGCTGGGCGCAGCGGATGCGGCAGGGCGGACACACCGCCCATGCCGTTCAGACAGCCGCGCACGCCGTCCGCTCCGGCGACGGCCATGCCTCCAGTTCTTCCGTCAACCTCTCTGAAAGCGACCGCACATGAGCATCTTCAAGCGACCCGCCGTGCATTACGGCAAGACCCCACAACCCGAAACGCCATATCAGCGCGCCGCGCAGGTTTGGGACGAGCGGATAGGTTCTGCTCGCGTCCAGGCTCGCAACTGGCGCTATATGGCGTTCGGCAGCCTGATCCTATCGGCCGGCTTCGCGTCCGCCCTTGTCTGGCAGACCGCACGCGGGACTGTCGTGCCCTGGGTGGTTCAAGTGGACAAGCTCGGCCAGGCGCAAACCGTCGCGCCGGCCACCGCCGACTATCGGCCGACAGACCCGCAAGTGGCGTGGCATCTGGCGCGCTTCATCGAGCAGGTCAGGAGCATCCCCGCCGATCCCATCATTGTCCGGCAGAACTGGCTTCGCGCCTACGAATGGACGACCGACCAGGGCGCGGCGGCGCTCAACGATTATGCGCGCGCCAACGACCCGTTTGCAAAAGTCGGCAAGCAACAGGTTTCGGTCGATGTGTCGAGCGTCATTCGCGCCTCGCCCAATAGCTTCCGCGTGGCCTGGACCGAGCAGCACTATGAAGACGGCAAGCTCGCCACCACGGAACGATGGACCGCGATCCTGACCATCGTGATTCAGCCGCCGCGCGACGCCGACCGGCTGAAAGCCAATCCGCTCGGCATCTACGTCAACGCAATTTCGTGGTCGCGGGAGATGAGCCAATGAGAGCATCCATCCACACGCCCGCTGTCGCGGCCGTCCTGCTCTCCGCGACTATGTTGGCCGGCTGCGCGACCTACAAGCCGCCGCAAATCAGCTACGACGCCAACGTGCCGCCATTGCCGGCCGTGCCCGCCGCCGTCATCGACACGACGCCGAAGCCGTTGCATATCCCGCCAGCCTGGACCCCCGCCAGGGGAGGCACGGCAGCCGGCACGCCGCTTGGCCGCGTCGAGAACGCCAACGCCGCCGCCCGCGTGCAGCCGCGCCGCGAAGGCTATTACAACGCCATCCAGATTTATCCCTGGAGCGAAGGCGCGCTCTATCAGGTCTATGCCGCGCCCGGCCAGATCACCGACATTGCGCTTGAGCCGGGCGAGAGCCTGACCGGCGCGGGACCGATTGCAGCCGGCGACACGGCGCGCTGGATCATCGGCGACACGGAATCCGGCTCCGGCGTCACCCGCCGCGTGCATATCCTTGTGAAGCCGTCCCGGCCGGACCTCACGACGAACCTTGTCGTGACCACCGACCGGCGCGTTTACATGCTCGAGCTGCGCTCGGATCAGAAGCCCTATATGCCCGCCGTCGCCTGGGCCTATCCGCAGCCACCAGCCAACCAGCGGCAGGCGGTGCCGGCCACCCCCGTCATTCCGGCCGCCGCGGCGCGCAACTACCGCTATGGCCTGACCGGCGACAATCCGCCGTGGAAACCCGTCGCGGTCTATGACGATGGCCGCAGGGTCTATGTCGAGTTTCCGCGCGGCATCGTGCAGGGCGAAATGCCACCCATTTTCGTCATCGGCGCGGACGGCGAAGCGCAAATCGCCAACAGCCGCATCTATCAAAACATCCTGATCGTGGACCGCCTGTTCGGCGCGGCCGAGCTGCGCCTTGGCGGCGGCAAGAGCCAGCAGACCGTCAGGATTGTCCGCACGGACGGGAGGCCATCGTAATGACCGATACCGAAACCAACACCGCCGCTCCAATGCGGCTTCGTGCCGAACCGCCGCGCGTCACCCGCCTGTCGCGCAAGGTGCTCGCTAGCGCGGCGGCCGTCGCGCTTGTCGGGATCGGTGGAACGCTGATCTATGCGCTCCAGACCCGCGCGCCCGGCGACGGAGGCAAGGAGCTGTATTCGACTTCCAACCGCCAGCCTGCCGATGGCCTCGCCGGGTTGCCGAAGGATTATACCGGCCCGGTCCTGGGGCCGCCGCTGCCAGGCGATCTTGGCCGCCCGATCCTCGACGCGCAGAACAGGGGGCAGCCGGTTGTTCCGCCGACGATCACCGCGCCGGCCGTAGATCGCGCCGAGGAACGCCGGCTCGCCGAGGCAGAATCCGCGCGCACCAGCCGCGTGTTCTTCCAGACCGAGGCGCGCACCGCGAGTCCGCCCGGCACGTCCACGCCGGGGCTTGCCGGCCTCGACCTTGCCAACCTCACAGGGCAGCCCGGCCAGCAGACCGCGCAGGACAAGCAGCTTGCTTTCCTCAATGCGCCGGTCGATCGCCGCACCACATCGGCGGATCGCGTCACGGCTCCCGCATCGCCCTTCGTGCTTCAGGCCGGGGCCGTGATCCCGGCCGCGCTCATCACCGGCATCCGCTCCGACTTGCCCGGCCAGATCACCGCCCAGGTGACGGAGCCGGTCTATGACAGCCCGACCGGGCGCATCCTGCTCGTGCCGCAGGGGACGCGGATCATCGGCCAGTATGACAACAACGTGCAGTTCGGCCAGCGGCGCGTGCTGCTCATCTGGAATCGCCTCATTTTCCCGAATGGCCGCTCTATCGTGTTGGAGCGGCAGCCGGGCGCGGACAGCCAGGGCTATGCCGGGCTTGAGGATGGCGTCGATTATCATTGGGGCGAATTGTTCAAGGCCGCGCTGCTCTCGACCGTTCTTAGCGTCGGCTCGGAAGCCGGCTATTCGGGCAACGAGAGCGACATTGCCCGCGCTCTGCAACAGGGCGCGTCGAACAGCACCAGTCAGATCGGCCAGCAGATCGTCGGACGCCAGCTCAACATCGCGCCGACGCTGACCATCCGGCCGGGCTTCCCGGTCAGGATCGTGGTCACGCACGACCTTGTGCTCGAACCCTACAGGAGTTGACCATGACCAAGCTGAAACTCGGCGCGCTCCCCGACGACAAGCCGGTCAAGGTGTCGCGCGAATTGCCCGCGACGCTCTTTCGGGACTTGCAGCTTTACGGGCGCTTGCTGGCCGGCGCAGGACAGCCGCCAATCGAGCCGGAAAAACTCATCGTGCCGATGCTGGAACGCTTCCTCGCCACGGATCGAGAGTTTCAGAAAGCCCGGCGCGCGGCCGGCTGATCTACCGGCGGCACCCGACAGCAGGGGTGCCGCCAGCACAGCAGCGCAAATGCGGCACGCTACGCGCCGCCGATCCCCCTCCATGCTTCGCCTAATTCCGGGGCTTCCAGCTGCCCGGAATCCAGCAGCGAACCACGGAGGACTCCATGTGCGCACAACGCCGTCGCACCAGAAAGGGCCGCCCCCGGCAGCCGGCCCCGAAGACACTCCCCGACGACCTATACAGCTATGACGACGAGCCAGCGCCGACGCGCCAGCGCCGTAACTCTTTGCTTGACGCCATAGACGGGGAGAACTTTTCCGTCACCGACGATTGGCCCGATGATGTGCCCGTCACCGAGGCTGAGATAGAGGTATTCGAGCGATGGTTCGGCGATGTTTTCGATGAGCTGCTAAGCCCGAAAAAACTGAAAGACGGCTTGCCATTCCTATCACAAACTGATAGGAAAAAGGCATGAGCGAGGATCGCGATCCGAACCTCGACACGCTTCTGGACCTCGACGGCCAAGTGCTCGTTGTCGATCCCGAAGGCGGCCATTGGGTGAAGTTCATCGTCACCCGCGTTCCGGCGTCGCCGGAAAAGCCGCATGGCCTCGATTACTCGCTCACGCTTCATGGGCCTTCGGGCGAACGGCTGGTCGGCTTCGACAACGCCCATCCGGTCGGCCGAGGCAGGCGCGGCGAGCCGATGGACCATCGGCATCGCCTCCAAACCGTGAAGCCTTACGCCTACGAGGATGCGGCCACGCTGCTGGCCGACTTCTGGCAGGCGGTGGACGCGGTGTTGAAGGAGCGAGGCGTGATATGACCACATTGAAAGTCGGGATTGCCGACTACGAGGAAATGAAAGCCCGCACCATGCGGATTGCGCGCGGCGAGGAAAAGTCGGCGGCAGGCGATCCGAAGGTGTGGTTCACTTCGACCGAATCTTTCGCCAAGGTGCTGTCGGCCGGCAATCGCGAATTGCTGCGCATCATCGCCGAGAAAGCGCCTGCATCGCTTGAGGAGCTGGCGGAGATCACCGGGCGGGCGGCTTCCAATCTCTCGCGCACCCTGAAAACGATGGAAACCTACGGCCTCGTCCGTTTCGAGCGCGGCCACGGCCGCAAGCTCGCGCCCAGGGTCGTTCATGACCGTGTGGAACTGGCGTTGCCGTTGATCGGTCGCGTCGAAACGCGGAAAGCTGCGGGAGGAAGCCGATGAACTTCCACAATCCCAACGTCGCCACCCGCGCCGCGCTCTATCTGCGCGTCTCGACAGCGCGGCAGGCCGAGCATGACGTGTCGATTCCCGACCAGCGCAAGCAGGGCGAAACCTGGTGCGCCTCGCGCGGCTACCAGCTTGTCGAAACCTTCGTGGAAGCCGGCGCTTCCGCCACCAACGACAAGCGCCCGGAATTCCAGCGCATGATCGAGGCGGCAACGACCAAGCCCGCGCCGTTCGATATCGTCGTGGTGCATTCGTTCAGCCGTTTCTTCCGCGATCACTTTGAGCTGGAGTTCTACGTCAGGAAGCTCGCAAAGAACGGCATCAAGCTCGTCTCCATCACGCAGGAGATGGGCGACGATCCGATGCACCAGATGATGCGGCAGATCATGGCGCTGTTCGACGAATACCAGTCGAAGGAGAACGCCAAGCACGTCCTGCGCACCATGAACGAGAACGCCCGGCAAGGCTTCTGGAACGGCGCACGGCCACCTATCGGCTATCGCATCCTCGCGGCCGAGCAGCGGGGATCGAAGATCAAGAAGAAGCTGGAGATCGACCCGCTGCACGCCGACACCGTGCGGCTGATCTATCGCCTGTTCCTTGAAGGTGATGGCACGTCCGGCGCAATGGGCGTCAAGGCCATCGCGACCTACCTCAACGAGCGCCGCATCTTCACCCGCGACGGCGGCCGATGGGGCTTGGCGCAAGTCCATGCCATCCTGACCCGCACCACCTATATCGGCGAGCACAGGTTCAACACGCGGTCGCACAAGGACCGCCAGAAGAAGCCGGAGAGCGAGGTCGCTATCATGGCGGTGCCGCCCTTGATAGAGCGGGAGCTTTTCGACGCGGTGCAAGCCCGTCTCAAATCCCGTCAGCCGATGGTGACGCCGGCGCGCGTTTCGAGCGGCCCCACGCTTCTGACCGGCATTTGCTTCTGCGCCAAGTGCGGAGGCGCAATGACGCTGCGCACCGGCCGAGGCAGCGCGGGTGGCACATATCGCTATTACACCTGCTCGACCAAGGCGCGGCAGGGTAAGACCGGCTGCGAGGGGCGCACGATCCAGATGGACAGGCTTAACCATCTTGTCGTCGATCACATCGAGGGCCGCTTGCTCCGGCCGACACGGCTGGAAACCATCCTTTCCAGCATCATCGACCGTCGCCAGGAGCGAACCGAGCGCCGTCGCGAGCATCTTGCCGAACTGCATCGGCGAATCACGGAAGCAGACCAGCGGCTCGGCCGTCTCTTTGACGCCATCGAATCCGGCTTGGTCGATAAGGACGATTCGGTGGCGAGAGATCGCATTGCCGGCCTCAAGGCGGTCAGGGATCAAGCTCAGGCCGACGCTGACCGCATAGAGGCCGCGCTAGAAAGCGAGGGCGGCGAAGCCGTCACCGCCGACATGCTCAAATCCTTCGCCCGCAAGGCGCGCGAGCGGATACGGCTGGAAGATGGCGGCTATCGCCGTGACCATCTGCGCGCACTCGCACAGCGCGTCGAAGTTGACGACGCCGAGGCTCGCATCATGGGATCGAAGTCGGAATTGCTGCGAACGCTCGTCGCCGCCGCTTCGGGAGGGAAATCGGCGGCGTTCGGCGTTCATAGTTCTGTACTGAAATGGCGCACCCGACACGATTCGAACGTGTAACCTTTGCCTTCGGAGAGCAAACAGGCCGTCTCATGTGACGTTGTTGACGTCAAATTCTGTCTGTAATTCAATGATGCGTCGTCAGTGACGTCAGGTGCGTCTCACACATCAGTGTGAGACGCCAGTGTGAGACGAACATGAGACCCATCTCGAAGCGCAGCACGAACCCCGTCGACAGCGTCGCCAAGCGCAGAGTGCTCAAGCCCAACAAGAACCCCCTTTGGACACGCGTCGGTCGCGTGCGGGGCGGCCTGTCGCTTGGCTACCGCAAGCCGGTTCGAGGGCCGGGCTCGTGGTGCGCCAAGCTGGTTTTCAATAAGGCGCGCTTCGAAGCCCGACTCGCTCAGGCAGATGACGACGGCCATGAGCCCGGCGCCCTCGACTATGAGGGCGCCTTGGCCGCAGCCATCGAGTGGTCGCGTCGGATGCAGGCGGAGGCGGCGGCGCGAGCAGTCGCCAAGGGGCAGGCGGCAGCCCTGACTGTGCGAAGCGCCGTCGAGACACACACGGACGCGCTGGTGGCCGAGCGGGGCCAGCACGGGCGCATCGCGAAGGGCCGGCTCGCCTTGCATGTCCTGAGCGACGACGACTTCGCCGCCTTGCCGCTGGCGGAACTGGACGTCGCGGCGTTCGAAGGGTGGCGCAATCGCCGCCTGTCGGGCCAGCCTGCGGCGACGGCCAACCGCATCCTGAACGATCTCCGCGCCGCTCTGAATCGAGCGGCACGTCGGCACGCCAAGCGCCTGCCGGCGGACCTGCCAGCCGTCATCAGGGAAGGCGCTATCCGACTGCCGGTGGCGAAGGTCGAAGCGGCCCGGACCCAGGTCATGACGGAGGCCGACCTGCGAGCCGTGCTGAAAGCCGCCCTGGAGATCGACCCGGATTTCGGCGCGATGGTGGCTGTACTGGCGGCGACGGGCGCCCGCTGGAGCCAAGCGGCGAAGCTGCGGGTCCGAGACCTGATGGTCGACAAACTGCGCATTCTCATGCCGCGCTCGTCCAAGGGGCGCGCCGGTGGGGAAAAGGCAGGCGCAATCCCGTGGCCGTTGGGGAAGGATGTCGTGGACGTTATTCGGCCGCTGACGACTGGGCGGCGGGGGCATGAGTCGCTTCTGACCCGGTGGAGCTACCGGCGCGGCGAACGACTTTCGTGGATCAAGGACAAGCGGGTGCCGTGGGGCGCAGCGTCGGACGCGCGCGACTTGTGGGCGCAAGTGCTGGCGAAGGCCGGCGTGGACCAGACCCTGACTATGTACGCCCTTCGGCATACGCGTGCCGTCGAACTGATCCGAGCGGGCGTCCCTATTCGTGTCGTCGCGGACGCTCTCGATACGTCGGTCGAGATGATCGAGGCGCACTACTCTTTCGCCATAGTGAACAAGTCGGAGGACCTGCTCAGGGCCGTGCTCACCCCCCTCGCCCCGACTGTGCCGGCACCCCTCAAGGCAGTATCGTGACCGACTCATCCCCGGCGAAGGGCCGGCTGCTCACGGTGCCTGCGAGTGACTTCGACAAGCTTCGGGGCAAGAAACTCGAGGCGTCAGAAACGCCCGGCCTTGACCTGTACGTCACCGTCCCTGACGCCTTCGACATGAACGCCACAGCGGACCCGCCTCTGCAGGGGCCGTGGCGGCGGGTCGTGATGCGGTGGACAATAGACTGGTTCGCGCCCGGCTGGCAGGACGGCACGGCCCCAACGCTACGCATCGACAGACCCGGTCGCTCGTCCAACCGCACGGGGCGGCCACGTCACAGGCCGGCCGCATCTCGTCTCGTGATCGGCGAGCGCCTCAGCGACGCGGGACTCGCGGTGATCGCCGAGGGGCTCTCGCGCGACGGTCGGTCTCTGCTCGACGCCTGCAAATTCGTCGTTGTGACCTACTGCCCGAAGGTCGAACAGACGAGCAAGCGGGTGGAGCAAATTCGGCAACGCGTCATTGAGTTGCGACGCGCTTCCGCCGGAAGCCAAGACGGCTGAGATTTCTACAACAGTCTTCCTCGACGTAATTGACGTCGCTGCGGCAGGGTCGCTCCCAACACGGAGGACGACCGATGACTACTGCCGCCGCCTCAACCTGCAACAGCCCGTTCGTGACTGTGGACGCCGCCGCGCAAGCGCTGTGCGCTTCGCGAGCCACCGTCTATGCGCTTGCCCAACGCGGCGTCTTGCGGCTTGCGAAGCTGCACGGGCGGACGGTCGTAGATCGTGGCACGTTGATGGCTGCCATTGCCGCGGCCGCGCCATACAGCCCGTCGACCAAGACCCGGAAGGCAAACGAGGCACGCGCGGCGAACTCTCGCCGCGCCCTTCACCGGGCAGGCTCCGGTGCCATGATCGACCCCGTCTGACGCACGACGGCCCGCCGCGCAGAAGCGCCGGCGGGCCGTCTGAACCGCGCCGCGCCGTGCCACCGGCGCGCTCGTGAACCTCGATGACGCGAGGCCCCAAATGCCTATCACCTCTCGCTCGTCAGCCCAAGCTGGCGCTGCTGACGACGGCGAAGCCGCGGCCCGCCGGGATGCGGCTCGTATAGCAGCCGAGCTCCGGTCCGAGATTGGCGATGTCAGCCGCGACGAAGTCGCGGACCTCGTCGACGAGCTCACCGCTGCGGGCCTGCTCGACGCCAGTCTGGCGAGCCGCGCCCGGCAGTTTGACCAGAAGGGTTCGCCTGACAGCGACGCGCCGTTGCTCCGGCTCTTTGCTCTCATCAATGAGATCCGCGACGACTTGGCGGAAAAGGCCATCGTCGAGTTGGAGCGCGTGCACGGTCTCGAGGAAGTCGTCGAGATCGTCGCACTAGGCCACCACAAGCGACCGCACGGGCAGGCCGCCGGCAGGCTCGGCGACAATGACAAGCGAGCCGAAATCCGCGCGTTCATCCGGTCCCGGCTTGGCCGCGCGAACCTCTACGTCGGGACGCAGCCCCGACTTCCGACCTTCAGCGGCATCCGCCGCTCGACCGACAGCGACATTCCGGAGCACCGCCGGGTGCTGGTGGACGTTGACCGCAAGAAGGCGGGCGAAGATGACGCGGCTTGGGCGACCCGCCGGACGGAGTTGCTCGACAAGCTCTCTAGTCTCGGGCCGGTCGATCTCGTGGACACCGGCGGCGGTGTCCAGGCGGTTTTCGATGTCGAACCGACGTCCGACAGCGCCGAGATGCGGCGTCGGGCGGCCTTGGTCAACAAGATCGCGAAGGCGGTCGGCGGAGACCGCATGGGCGACTTGGTGCGCATCCGGCGGTTGCCGTGGTCAATCAACGTCCTCTCCCCGGACAAACGCGAGCGCGGGCGGCGGATTGCGCTGGCCGTGCCGGTGGAACGCGTGCGGCCGCCGCAGACGTGGGCCGTGGACGACCTTGCGGCTACGCTGCAGGGCAGCCGCGTGGATGCAGACGGGCCTTCAACTGCGCCCCGCGATGCGGCACCGCGGGCAACGGCGTCACCCTCTCGTGGCAAGCGCGGCCGGCCGGCGCCTACTGCTGACGTGCTCCGCCGCCTGATGGAGGCCCTCCCGAACGACGGCCCGTTCGACGACCGCTCCGACTTCGTGCGTGTGCTTCACGCGATCAGGGGCGCGGCGGGTGACGACCTTTCGCTCGCCGTCGAGGTGGCAGAGGAATGGGCCGGGCGGTGGCACCGCGGTGGCGACGCCGGTGAGGCGCGCCGCGTGATCGAAACGATGACCGACGAACCCGCAACGGGTTGGGACGAACTGGTGGCCATCGCACCTGCCGCCATCCGGCATGAACTCGCCGCGTCGATCTTCAGCTCCGAGCCGTTGGATGACGCGGAGATAGCCGCGGCTGCAGCGGCGGCCTGTGCGGAGGCTGCGGCTCGTGCCCCGGCGTGGATCACGGCCATGAATGCCCGCTTCGCCCTCGTCGCCGGCATCGCGGGGGTTGTCGATCTCGACGAGGGCGGCGACCAACTCTTCCGCGTCCGGAGCGTGCAGGAGTTCAAGACGTACAACGACGGCGTGAAGGTTGAGGTGCCGGGCCGGAAGGCCCCGCTGGGGCGCGGCTCAGCGTGGCTGGATAGCGCCTTTGCCCGACGGGCCGAGAGGATCGGCCTGTGGCTGCCGGGGCAGGCTCCTGCGGAGAGCATCAATCTGTTTCGCGGCCTTCCGGTAGCGCCGAAGGCTGGCGGGTGGGACCAGACCCGCGCGTTCCTGCACGACGTGATCGCGGCCGGCGATCTCAAGACGTTCGAGTTCGTGTTGAACTGGCTCGCGGCCGGGCTCCAGCAGCCGCTAGAGCGGGGCGAGACCGCCCTTGCTCTGGTCGGCGACCGGGGGACCGGCAAGGGCACGCTCCTTGGGATGTTGGGCGAGCTCTACGGCCCTGCGCACACGTTCACGGCGAGTTCCCCTGAGCACCTTCTCCACCGCTTCAACGCGCATCTGGAGGGTCGCCTCCTGCTCGTGGCGGAGGAAGCACTGTTCGGTCGGGATCGCGAACGGCTCGGCGTGTTCAAGGCCCTGGTCACGGAACCCACCCTGACCATCGAACCGAAGCACCAGCAGGTGCGGACGGTCCCGAACCGGCTCAAGGTGATTATCGCAACGAACGATCTCGCGGGCGTCCCCGTCGAAGTCGGGGACCGCCGCGTCTCCGTCCTGCAGGTCAGTCCGGCGCGACGGCAGGACAGCGCTTACTTCGCTGGCCTCCGCGCTGCCTGGGCCGGCGGCGAACGCGAGGCCTTCCTTCACGCCATGCTCACCCGCGATCTCTCGGCGTTCGACCGCCGACAGCCTCTCCGGACTTCGGCGCGGCGGGCGGTGGCCGAGGCGACGGCCAAGCCACTCACCTCATGGTGGATCGATGTCCTCGACTCGGGGGTGCTGCCGGGAGCCGCTGAGCTTGCCGTCGATCGCGGACTTGCCCCGCTGGCGGCTGACGCGTGGTCGACCGGTCCTGTCATGACGCGCTTCAACGACCTGCTCGAAGACGCGCGCACGTGGGCGCGGCGGGAGCGGGCGCGACACACGCCCTCGCGGGCCGAGCTCTCAGAGGCTCTGGAGTCCATGTGCCCCGGGCGTACGCGTCGGCAGCCGCGGGTGGCCGGACGGCAGATCGAGGCGCTGGAGTTCCCAAGCCTGTTGGAGTGCCAGGGCGCCCTCAACACAGCGCTCGGGGGCGAAGGGTAGGTGAAGGACGAGATGCGCTTTTCGGCCGTCCTTCACCCGTTTCGGCACGCGCGCGGGGAAGGACGAGACGAGGTGAAGGACGCGCCGCCGCGGCCTCATCCTTCACCTAATCCTTTATGCTGACAGGCTCCAAATCGTTGTTCTCTATTGTCTTTCTTCCTCTGAAGGATGAGAAGGACAAGAAATACAAAGAATATGACGGGAACAAATAAAGACATGACAGACAGGTCATCCACATCATCAGAGTTCACTTCTATGGAAAAATTCGACGGGCCCGTCCTTCACCCCGCCATGCCGCCCCGCCTACGCGAGACAGGCCCCTACACGGGTCTCTTGCCCCGTCCCGAGGTCTCTGACGAGGCGTGGTTTCGGCGTGAGTCGTTCCGGGTCTATCGCGCCCGGACCGCCACACTCGGGGAGATCAACCGGCTCCCTTACCCCTACCCAGTCTACCTCGATCTCGATTGGGATATCCCTATGGTGCTGACCGTCATCGTTCGGTGCACTGGCGAGCGGGTGCTCACGCGCTGGTCGCTTTGCAGCTGGGACGAACTGGTGTCCAGCGACGCCCTTTGCCGGTCCCTGTTCTGCGACGCGTGCCGTGAGTTGGACCAGCACGGGCTGCCGCTACCGGACCGCGGCCCGCTCTGATCCGCCAGCCGCCCCCGGCCAGCGTAGCGGGCGACGCGCCACTATCATTCGCGAAGAAGAACCCCGCCATGATCGACTTCCCGAACCTGCGTCCCTCTCACCGAAAGCTGAGCCGCCACGTGCGGCGCTTTCTGGATCACCTGGAGAGTACGGGCGGCGCCCAATACGTGCACGCTCGTGACATCCCGCCCCGGTTGAGGGTGGTCTGTGAAACCAACGGTATCCACGTGGGGCGGAAACGGCCGCGCGCCGGCAAGCCGTAGAGCCCGCGCCGGTGAGGGCCCCAGACGGGCCGCTGCGACTGCAGCATCAGCGACGGATCGGTGCGCCCGCGACGGGGACTGCGGCGGCGGCGGCCGGTGCCGGCGCAAGGCCGCTGTCAAGCGCTCCGCGGCACCGCCCGTCAGCCCGCCTGGAGTTCGCGCAGGAACGCCACCCAATCCTGCCACGCCTTCCCTTCGCCCCGCTCCAGCGTGGCCCGATGCGCGTTGGCGATCCGCAGGAGGGTCATCTCGTCGTCGCCGTATGGCGCGGCGATCTCGCGCAGGTCCTTCCAGTGGGCCGCGAGGTGGTCGAGAAGCGCCTCGCGCCCGTCGGCGCTCAACTTCAGGGGGTGCGGGGCCTGAGGGTTCCTCGTCTGCGGCGCCCGAGGCCTGTCGATATGGCTCCTCTTGCTGTAGGCCGTCGGGCGGCCCGCCACGAGGAAGGCCGCCGGTGACGCATCGCTGAGGCCTGGGTCATGTCCGGCCGGCGCGGGGCCGTCCGCCTCAACGCGGGGCCGTAGGACGTCGCGGCACCACGTCTCCCAGCGCTCCAGCTGCCGCCGGTCGATCATGAATCGCCGGAACTTCCACCGGGCAGTGTCCAGCGTGGCCGGCGCCATGTCCATCGTGTCCACGGACACGGCCGTGGACAAGGCTGAGGAGAACGACGGCTCGTGCTCGCCGAGGTCAAGGGTGCGCCCCGGCGTCCAGCGGTCGCGCTTCCAACGGTCGCGAAGTCGGTTAGCGGCACGCCGCGCCTCGTGACGGGCGAAATCATTTGGCGAGAGGCGGCCAGCAGCAAGGTCACGTATCTGCTCCGCTCGATAACTGCGTGCCGCGGTGGGCCCCGCGTGCCGGAGGCACCGCGCAGAGCGCCCAACGGGAGGATGCCGGCACACACCGCCCTGTCGGGTTCTCGCGCCGCATATGGCTCGCCCCGTTTGTCCAAAACGTGTTTCAGCAGAAGCCGCGTCGAGGTTTTCACGATGCCTTTCGGAGTAGATCGCACCCGGCAAGAATGACATCTCAACAGGCCCCCATCCCCGCCGTACATGGGATCAAAAACTAATATTAAACTTGTTCTTAAGATATTGCAGCACCTTTACATCGGGACTTTTTGCGACTTGAACGACACCGTGTGGATTTGTTGAAGTTCAGGAAGTTAATGGCGCATCTGACGTCACTCGCTAGCGGCGCTCTCGCGACTTGGCGGATTTGAAGTGTCTTTTGCGAGGGGAGTTCCTATCTTTCTGGGCAGGTCACGGATATCCGTGTTTCAAAATGCTGTTGGTTGAGTCGGACGGGGGGAGGTTGATGCGAGTTGTGGACAATCTCGAAAATTCGCCAATCGCCGAGGCCTTGGTGGAGTTTCGATTTTCCTCAGCCGATCTCCCCGAGGTCACCATCGGCAAGTTGGCTTCTTGCCCATTGTGGTCGGACTTTGAGCCAGTGCGTCTGCCTCTTGCTGAAATGCCGGCGCAACTTCGCGAGTCTGATCCCAATCTCAGGATTCAACCGCTCCTCGAGCTTCACGCTCAGGATCGCAAGAAAATAATAAAGGTCGGTCCTTCAGTGTTTTCTATTCATCTGCTGGCGCCTTATCCTGGCTGGACACGATTTTCGGAGTTCATAGATCCAGCTCTATCATACGCATTTGACAGTATAAGGGCCTTCTCTGTGTCGCGCGTTGGATTTCGATATATAAACGCCTTCATTGATGGAGTTCACAATGTGAATGGAGTAGATGATCTAAATCTAGAGATAAAGGTTGCGGGAGAACATTTGAGCATTCCTATGAATCTGAACTATTCAGGTAAGATTGAGGGCCACACTTATCTCGTTCGCATTGCCTCTCCTGAATTTGTTTCCGGGGCCAATATTGGCAAAATGAAAGCACTTATTGATCTCGATATCTATACAAACGAGGTCGAGCCACCCTCAACGCGGCTCGAGATTATTTCATGGATATCAAAGGCTCATGAGATGCTTAAGAGCCAGTTCTTTAGATTGATACCTGAGGGTCGACTGTCGTAGGCGGGGGAGCGGCTATGGACGCGAGTGCAATTGCAACTGTATGGCAGATTTTGACACATCCAATGGAGCCGTTGGCTTCGCGGGATAGGGCGGTTGCGGCGCAACTTGAACCGCAACTAACTCGAATTTGGTTGCCACAAGAGGTGCGGATTTCTGCTCCCGCTCCGACTGTTCTTTCGGTGAAGGAACAGCGATACCTAAGGCAAGCTTTGAAGCGTTCAGTTCGTGTTGTGCGCCCGGTGTCCAGAACCGCTTAGAAATTATGCCTGTCGACGCCCGTCAGATCGCTATTGAAGCGCACTTCTCTCGCACAATAGGAGCGTACTACGGCTCCGCGGAGGAGATTTCTTTCGGGACGGGGCTTATCTGCGCGGACATAGAGTACATACAATACGATGCAGAAGGCGATCAGTATGATATTGTTATTGGACGGGCTTTAATACTTACGCATGAATGTGATATTGATCAATCAAATGTGCGGAACTTTAACGAGTATCTTCTTATATGTCCGTTAATTGATCTTCAAGAGTATGCTGAAGTAATTGTGGAATCTGAAGGAGAGGCGGCTGCGGTCGATCGAATAAAGACATTCTGCAAAAATATAGTCCAAAGAATTTTTGTCCTCCCTCCCGATGTAACAGGGAAATTCCCGGCTCTCTCAAACGGGGCCATCCTATACTTGAACTATATAACGAGCATCCATTATTCAAAGCTCCAGAATGTAACAAAGATTTGCGCACTATCTTGGGATGCTCTGATAGCATTCGACAAAAAAGTTGAGAATCATCTTCTCAGAGAGAAATCCGATAATCTGCCGCGACTGAGTTGAATTATTATGATCAACTACAATCATCATCGAACGGGCCAAACTTAAAATCGGCGCTATTTCACACGGGCGCTCGATAACATTAATACGAGCTCTCTGGGGCGACAGGGAGGGGGTGGGGCTGGCGCTGGCGGCACGCGGGAGCCTTGCCATTCATCGGCGGCAAGTTGTCAGACTTTCCACTTGTCCAGCGCGACCCTGACCTGAGACACGAGAGCGGTTGCCCAGTCCGCACCTTTTCCGTGGCCACGCCGGCCGCGTTCGTCCTGCTCCGTCGCGCCCTGATGGCCAGCGAAAATTCGGGTGACCGACACCGGCACACTTGTCGGGCTCGTGCACATCGCAGCCAGACCGGAGTGAACACCCGATGTCCGTCGTGCCCTTCTCGACTGCAAGAGCTCTCCTGCCCGACCCCGCCGACGCGATCTTTCGCGACTGGGGCGCCGAAGAGGGCCGAGCCCTCCGCTTCCTCCACCAGCAAGGCTTCGACCTCGACGGAGACCTCAGGCCCTTGGTAGGCGATCTGCTGGTGCTTCTGGTGCGACATCCGCCCACGGTAGTCGCCGCCCGGATGGGCGTGACAGTCGAATTCGTCACGGGCCTCAACGATCCGGGTGCAGTTGGAATGTTGGACGCCTTGCGCACCCTGGTGCCGCACGGGGCGTTTGCCCGGCCGCTGCGACTACGCAGAAACCCTTATTCGGCTTCACATTCATATATTATGCACAAGTAAAGGCTCAGCTTAGGCTTGTTCGTCTGGCGATCCCGCGGCCCATCGGTCCAACAATCCAGCGAGCGCTCTTGATCGGTCATGGCGCGCCACCGGTCCTGCCATACGACAGCCTCCGCCAACGACGCCGGAGGCTGTGCAGTCGGGCAGGGCGAAGGGCGGGTGTGGCTGCCGCGGCGTCCCGCTGGCCTTCGCCTAACCTCAGCGGCAACGGAACTGAGCGCCGGCCGCGCACGCACCGTCCTGGCTTCAATTGACCTCAATCGGCGGCGCTGTGTGAGACGCCACTGTGAGACGCAGTCGCGGTGAGTACTTAACACATTGAAATTGTTGGCGCACCCGACACGATTCGAACGTGTGACCTTTGCCTTCGGAGGGCAACGCTCTATCCAGCTGAGCTACGGGTGCATGCTGCGAGGCAGGCCACGCCTGTCTAGCCGATTGCGGCGGAGGGCTCAAGGGCGGGGTGCGGGAAAGCGGGCCGCTCGGGAGGCGGGGGATGTGCGGCGTCGACGCGTCGGGCCCGGGGCCCGAGCGCGAACCAGAGGCAGGGTGTCCTAGCGCGCCTTCCTTGGCGTGAGCAGCATCCGGAACAGCACGCCGTCGCCGAGTTCGCTGTTGATCTCGCGCAGCGCGAAGTAGGGCGTCAGCACGAGCACCATCAGCAGGCTGGTCACGGCGGCCTCCATCAGGCTCCCGTCGGCGAGTTCGGACATGATCATGCCGACCGACTTGCCGTGGATCGTCCCGACGACGAGTTCCTCGATCACCGTGAGCAGGACGAGGAGCGTGGCGAACAGCAAGGCCTGCCGGGCGATGGCCACGATGGGGCGGCTCCCGCGTCCCATGCGCTCGCCGACCCGGGCGCTGTGCAGGAGCAGAAGGAACTTGCCGAGCACCAGGGCCTTGATGGCGGCGATCCCGAGGGGCACGAAGGAAACGCCCGCGTGGGAGAGCACGGCGGACTTGTAGAGAAGAAGGGCGCCGAAGCAGACGTAGAGGTAGGCGACGATCACCGCATAGGCGGCGAGTTCGTGCCGTGCGCGGTCGGCGAGGCTTTCGTGGTGCTCGCCCGCCGCGTGTGCGCCGCTGCCCGGCGCGCCGATCGTGCGCAGGGCGGGAACGTCGGCGGGCCTGCACCAGGCGCTGAAGCCGTCCGCCCAGACGAGCAGGTCCCCGTCGGGGTCGGCCTCCACCATGGCTGCGACCTCGCCCAGCGCCATCGGCCCGACGACGTCGCCGTGCCGCGCCACGAACCAATGCGACTCCATTGTCCCGCCCTCTGCCCCTCGGACGCCAACTCTCGGGCTCGGGCGTCGCCGTGACAAGGCCGGATCGCGTGGGACCGGACGTTGCGTCGCCGGCCTCGCGGGCCATGCACCGGAAGGCGATTCCGGCAGCGCGGGCGCCGCAACCGTCGCGGGAGTGGCTTGAGCTAGGCAACGCCGGATCCCTGTGCCAACGTTCCTTCAACCGATCAGCGTCACGGGAGGGAACGCATGAAGCACGGGTTGTCACGACGCCAGGTCTTGCTGATGTCGGCGTCGACGGTCGCGTCGGCGACGTTGTGGTCCGGCCACGGCCTTGCCCAGGCGCAGCAACCCGCGGACCGGATCTGGACCGGCGGCCCCATCTACACGATGAACGACGCCGCGATGAAGGCGGAGGCCGTCGCCGAGCGCGCCGGGCGGATCGTCGCCGTCGGTGCGGTGGCGGAGGTCATGCGCCTGCGCGGGCCGCAGACCGAGGTGATCGACCTGGGGGGCCGGACCCTTCTGCCTGGCTTCATCGATCCTCACGGCCACATCGTGATGGGTGGCCTGCAGGCGCTGTCGGCCAACCTGCTGGCGCCGCCGGACGGCGAGGTGACGGACATCGCGTCGCTCCAGCGGGTGTTGCGCGAGTGGGCGGCGGCCAATGCCGAGGCCGTGCGGACCGCCAACCTGATCATCGGCTTCGGCTACGACAACTCCCAGCTGGCCGAACGACGGCATCCCACGCGGGACGATCTCGACCAGGTCTCCCGGGACGTGCCCATCGTGCTCGTCCACCAGTCGGCCCACCTCGGCGCGCTCAATTCGAAAGCGCTGGAGATCGCGGGCGTCACCGCCCAGACGCCCGATCCGTCGGGCGGCGTCATCCGCCGCAAGCCCGGCGGCCGGGAGCCGGACGGGGTGCTCGAGGAAACCGCGCTCGTCACCTATGCCCTCAAGGTCGTGGCCAGCGTCGGCGCGGCCGGCATCCGCACCTTCGCCCGCGCCGGCTCGGAGCTGTGGGCGCGCTTCGGCTACACCACGGCACAGGAGGGCAGGGCGTCGCCGCAGGTCGCCGAGATCGTCAAGGCGGTGGCGGCCGAAGGCGGCTTCCGCAACGATGTCGCCATCTACGTCGACGTCCAGTCCGACCTCGACTACATCCTCGCCAACCGCAGCTCCACCTATCGCAACCGCGTGCGCGTCGCCGGCGGAAAGCTGTCGCTCGACGGCTCGCCGCAGGGCTTCACGGCCTTCCGGGACAAGCCCTACTACGACCCCGTCGGCAACTACCCGCCCGGCTACCAGGGCTATGCGACGGTCAAGCCGGAGGACTCGCTCCGGCTGATCGACTGGGCCTACCGGAACAACGTCCACCTGCTCACGCACAGCAACGGCGAGGCGGCCTCCGACATGCTGATCACGGCGCTGCGGGCGGCCACGGCAAGGCATGGCCGTGCCGACCGCCGGCCCGTCCTCATCCACGGGCAGTTCCTGCGCGAGGACCAGGTCGACGCCTACCGCGACCTCGGCGTCGTCCCGTCCCTGTTCCCGATGCACACCTTCTACTGGGGGGACTGGCATCGGGACCATACGGTGGGGCCCCGCGCGGCAGACGACATCTCACCGACGGGCTGGGTCCGCCAGCGCGGCATGATCTTCACCACGCACCACGACGCGCCGGTCGCACTGCCGGACTCCATGCGCGTGCTGGACGCGACCGTCACGCGCCGCACCCGCTCGGGCGACATCCTGGGACCCACCCAGCGCGTCGACGTGCTGACGGCCCTGAAGGCGATGACGATCTGGGCGGCCTACCAGCAGTTCGAGGAGGCGGAGAAGGGCTCGCTCGAGGTCGGCAAGCTCGCGGACTTCGTCATCCTCTCGGCTGATCCCACCGCCGTCGAGCCGGACACGATCGACACGCTGAAGGTGACCGAGACGATCAAGGAGGGACGGACGATCTTCGCCCTCTCCGCCCAGCAGCAGCGCAAGGGCGACCTGATGCTGCCGGGGGGCGGCGGCGACGCCCCGTTCCAGCGTTTCATCAACAAGGCGAGTCTCTATCGCGATGTCATGCGGTCCAGGTCGCCCTTCGCCGCGCCCGGGCTGACGCGGGCGCTCGCGTCGGCGCCGCACGACCCGCTCTGCGTCAGCGACTTCATGAACGCGCTCATCGCCGACATGGCCTCCTGACCGCCACGCGACGGCGGGCAGGGCGGTCGGGCTGGCGGCTCAGGCGGCCGGGGAGCGGAGCCGTCCGTGCCCGCTCCCCCCCTGCCGCGGCGGAGGGAACGGTCAGGAGCCTCCACCGCCGTGCTTGCGGGGCCTGCTGGATCGCGCGGTTCGTGGTAGCATCATCGCGTCGGATAGGCTTCGGGTCCTCTTCATCGGTGATGATCGCCTCTGCCAAGACGTCCCCGGTGCCCAGGCCGATCTCGTCGGCGGGGGATGCCGGAGGGTGGTCCGGCCCGAAGCTGGAGCGCGTGGTACGGGGTAAGGCAGCCCATGTCCCGAAGGATTGATCGCCGGACGTGCGTCCTCGGACTGGCGGCGCTGGGCGCCGTGCGGCCTGTCCAGGCTGCCGGCCTGCCGGTCGTGGGGTTCCTGCGCACCACGCCGGCGGCGCCGTTCGCGCATCTGGAGGAGGCGTTCCGGAAAGGGCTGTCCGAGGGCGGCTACGTCGATGGCCAGTCCGTCGCCGTCGAGCGCCGTTATGCCGACAACGATCTGGGGAGGCTTCCCCGGCTGGCCACCGAGCTCATTGCCCTGGCACCGGGCGTCATCGTCGCCAACAGCCAGGCCGCCGAAGCCCTGCGCCAGCGCACGCGCTCCATCCCGGTCGTGTTCGTCACGAGCGACGATCCGGTCACGCGAGGGCTCGCGGAGAGCCTGGCGAGGCCGGGCGGCAACCTCACCGGCATCACCTTCTTCGGCGGCGGCCAGCTTGGCGGCAAGAGGGTGGACCTGCTGCGGGAGATGCTTCCGGCAAGCCGTCGCATCGGCCTCCTCCTCGATCCAGCGTGGCCCGCGTCCGCCCAGGACCGTTCCGAGGCCCAGGCCGCAGCAGGCCGGCACGGCGTCGATCTCGTCGTCGCCGAGGCGTCCGACGACGCCGGATTGACCGCCGCGATCGGGCGCTTGCGGACCTCGGCAGTCGAAGGCGTCGTCGTGGGTGGATGCCCGTTCTTCACCAGCCGGAGAACCGCGTTGTCGGCGGCCCTCAACGCGAGCCGCCTGCCGGCGATCTTCGACGTCCGCGATTTCGTGGAGGCCGGCGGGTTGATGAGCTACGGCGCCAGTCTCTCGGGGGCGTGGTTCGAGGCTGGCCTCTACGCGGCGCGCATTCTGCGGGGAGCAGACCCCGCCACCATGCCCGTCACGCGCCCCAGCCAGCTCGAGCTGGCCGTGAACCAGTCGACGGCCCGTGCCCTCGGCCTCGCGATCCCCGCGCCGCTCCTCGCGCGGGTCGACGAGATGATCGAATAGGAGACGCGGCGCGCACCTGCGCCCCGGCCCCCCGCGGCTTGGCAAGCCTGTCCCGGCTTTTCGTGCTAGGGTGCGAACGGTTCAGGCAGCGGCGAGGGGCGGGCATGTCCACGGCATCCCCATTGCTAGCGGTCCTTCGGCAGTCGACGGCGGAACCCGTGGTCGCCGCGCTCGAGGATCTCGTGCGCGACGGAAGCGACGCCGAGCTCAACCGCATCAACGCGCTCGCCTTCGCGACGAACCGGGGCCTGCCCGAGGAGGCGGTGATCGGCGGCTTCCTCCACGCCGCGCGGGCAGGCCTGTTCGATCTCTCGTGGAACATGCTCTGCCCCGGCTGCGGCGGCGTGCTCCACTCCGGAGAGACGCTCAGGACGCTGGACCACGGCTCCTACCATTGCGCGCTGTGTGCCGCAGGCTACGAGCCCACGCTCGACGAGATGGTGGAGGTGACCTTCACCGTGAACCCGCGCGTCCGCCGGATCGCGGCGCACGATCCCCACCGCCTGCCCATGTGGGACTACATGCGGCAGGTCTTCTGGAGCTCGGGCAACGACATCCCCTCCGACGGGTTCGACGACCTCGTCCAGGAGGTGGTGCTGGACGCCGTCGAACTGCCGGCGGGCGAGAAGGCCGTGCTCTCGCTCCAGCTGCCGGAGGCGTTCGTCATCGTCTTCGATCCGGTGTCCCACACCACGCAGTTCCTCGACACGCGCGGCCCGCCGACGCGCGAGCGGCAGGCCCTCGACGTGGTGTTCAACGAGGCGGGCGTGGCCAGGGGCACCGTGCCGATGCGGCCGGGGCCGCTCCGGCTCAGCCTCGACAACCGGACGGGCACGCGCGTCCTGCCCGGCCTGTGGGTGGCGGGCGACCCCCTGCACGACCTGCTCGGGCGCCGGCGGCCGTTCCTCACGGCGAAGCGGCTGCTCAGCAACCAGACGTTCCGCGACCTCTACCGCACCGACACGATCGCGGTGGACCAGCGCTTCAAGATCACCAGCATGACCTTCCTGTTCACCGACCTGAAGGGCTCGACGGCCCTCTACGACCAGGTCGGCGACCTCGTCGCCTTCGACCTCGTGAGGGCGCACTTCTCGGTGATCCTCGACATCGTGGCGTCCGAGCAGGGGGCCGTCGTGAAGACGATCGGCGATGCGGTGATGGCGACCTTCCCGACGCCGGACCGCGCCGTCGCCGCCGCCCTGCGGATGCGCGATGCCATGGCCGCGCTGAATGCTGAGCGCGGGCGCGAGGACCTTCTTCTGCACATCGGGCTCCACGAGGGGCCGTGCCTCGCCGTCGTGCTCAACGACCGGCAGGACTATTTCGGCCAGACCGTGAACGTCGCGTCGCGCGTCCAGCACCTCGCGCGATCCAGTTCCATCTTCACGACGGGGCAGGTGATGCGCGGTCCCGGCGTCGCCGAAGTGCTTTCGTCGGCCTCCATCGTCCCCGTGCGCCGGACGATGGAACTGCGCGGCGTGACCGACAGGATGGAACTCTTCGAGATCCCGTGAGCCGCCGCGGGAACAGGCCCGCGGCGACCCTCCTGGCAGGCGGGGCGGCGGGGACCTGTCAGGCCGTCGCGCCCGGGATCGAACGGCGCAGGCCGGTGGCCTGCAGCGCCGCCATCACGAAGACGAACGCGGCCTGCGCCACGATCAGGGCGAGGCCGGCGCCCGTCGGTGAGAGCCAGCCGAGGGCGGGGGCGAGCAGGCTCTCGATGCCCCAGATGGCGTTTCCGGCAGCGACGAGCGTCACCAGCGCCGCCGCCGGCCGCTGCCGTGTGCCGAGCCAGCAGACGAAGGCGGCGTAGCCGACGAAGAAAAGGCCGCAGCCGCGCAGCAGGACCTCCGGCAGGCCCGTAGGCGCCGCGAGAGGTCCGGCCGCTGCCGCCAGCAGAAGGCCGGCGGCGCCGCTGCCCGCGGCGTCGAGCCGGAGTGCGAGGCGCAGGAGCGGGCTGGGGACCAGCGTGCCGGAGAGCGTGGACGAAGCGGTGGTGGAGGGTGCGGTGGCCATGGGGATCTCCCGTGCTGTGGACGGGATCGATGATGGCGATCCACAGCGGCAGGTCGATTACCTCGCAGGTCATTGGATCGCATCCCCATCCGCGGCAGGATCGGCGCCATGAACCAGCCCCTCGCCCGTCCCGCCCGCAGCGTCGGCCAGCACATCCGTGACTGGCGCACGCGCCGGCGGCTCTCGCAGCTGCACTTCGCGCTTGATGCCGGCATCAGCCAGCGCCACCTCAGCTTCATCGAGAGCGGTCGCTCGCGCCCGAGCCGCGACTTGATCCTGCGCCTCGCCGACCGGCTGGGCGTGCCGCTGCGGGAGCGCAACGCCATGGTGATGGCGGCCGGCTACGCGCCGGTTTATCCGGAGCGCGGCCTCGACGAGCCCGCGATGGAGGCCGCCCGGCGCGCGGTCTCGACGATCCTCAGGGGCCACGAGCCCTGCCCCGCGCTGGCCGTCGACCGCCACTGGCACCTCGTGGAGGCGAATGCCGGGGTGCAACGCCTGCTCGGCCTCGTCGCGGACGCGGACCTGCTGCGCCCGCCGGTCAACGTCCTGCGGCTCGCGCTCCATCCGGGCGGGCTCGCCCCGGCCATCCTCAACCTGTCCGGCTGGCGAGCCCATGTCCTGGAGCGTCTGCGCGGCCAGGTCGAGCTGACGGGCGACGCGGACCTTGAGGCGCTTCGCGAGGACCTCGCGGCCCTGCCCGGGCCGGCGTCGCCGGACGCCGAACCGGCGCCGCATTACGGAGACGTGGCGGCCACGCTGCGCCTGCGCACGCCCGCGGGCGACCTCGCGTTCATCACCACCACGACGGTGTTCGGCACCCCGGTCGACGTGACGCTGTCGGAGCTGGCGCTGGAGCTGTTCTTCCCCGCCGACGCCGTGACGGCCGCGCGGCTCGCCGCGCTCTGACCGCATTGCCGTCGCCGCGGAAAGCCTTTGGTGGGGCCGCCAATCGGTGCCATCGTGTCGAAGGGACAACGCCGGACGCCCCGGGAGGGCGCGATGCAGCCCGAGACCCGCTACGCCCGCAGCGGTGACGTGCGGATCGCCTACCAGGTCATGGGGACGGGCCCGTTCGACCTCGTCTTCGTGCCCGGCTTCATCTCCAATCTCGAGCACTCCTGGGACGAGCCGACCCTCGCCCACTTTCTCACGCGCCTCGCCTCGTTCAGCCGACTGATCCTGTTCGACAAGCGCGGCACGGGGCTGTCCGACCGGGTCGGCGGGGTCCAGACGCTGGAGGAGCGGATGGACGATGTCCGCGCCGTGCTCGATGCCGCCGGATCGACCCGGGCCGCGCTCTTCGGCATCTCCGAGGGCGGCGCCATGAGCATGCTCTTTGCCGCAACCCACCCGGAACGCTGCGCAGCGCTGGTGCTCTACGGCACTTATCCGCATTTCTCGTCCTACGTCCTTCCGCCGGATCGGTTCGAGGTCTTCATCGAGACCGTCGACGCCACGTGGGGCTCGGGGGCGAGCCTTCCCGTCTTCGCGCCAGGCAAGGTCGACGATGCGCGCTTCCGCGGCTGGTGGACGCGCTTCGAGCGGCTCGGCGCCAGCCCTTCCGCCGTCATCGCGCTCATGCGCATGAACACCGAGATCGACGTCCGCCACGTCCTTCCGGCGATCCGCATGCCGACCCTCGTCCTGCACCGCGTCGACGACACGCGCGTTGCCGTCGAGGGCGGCCGCACCATCGCGCGGGGCATCGCGGGGGCCAGGATGGTCGAGTTCCCGGGCCGGGACCACGTGCTGTGGGCCGGCGAAGTCGACGGGATCGCCGACGAGATCCAGCAGTTCCTCACGGGCACCCGGCGCCCGGTGGACATCGACAGGGTGCTTTCCACGGTGCTGTTCACCGACATCGTCGACTCCACCCGCCGGTCGGTGGAACTGGGGGACCATCGCTGGCGGGGGATGATGGACCGGCACGACCGGATCGTGCGGCAGGAGCTGGCCCGGCACCGGGGGGTGGAGGTGAAGACGCTGGGCGACGGCTTCGTCGCGACCTTCGACGGCCCGGCCCGCGCGGTCCGCTGCGCCGAGGCGGTGGTCGAGGGCCTGCGCCAACTCGGCCTCGGCATCCGCTGCGGCCTGCACACCGGCGAGATCGAGGTGGCGGGTTCCGACATCGCCGGCATCGCGGTGACGATCGCGGCCCGCGTCTCGGCCGTCGCGGGGGAGGGCGAGATCCTGGTGTCGGGCACGGTCCGCGACCTTGTCGCGGGATCGGGGATCCGCTTCGCCGAACTCGGGCCGCGGACCCTCAAGGGGCTCGACGAGGAGGTCCGGCTCTTCCGGGTCGCCTCGGCCTGACTCAGCGCCGCCCCGGCCTCAATCGGCGACCCAGAGCAGCAGCAGCCCCGCGAACGCGATGGCGCCGCCGAGGCCCTGCGCCCAAGCCGACCGGCGCTCGGACCGCCGGGACGCGGCAAGTCGCGCGGCACGCTCCCCGGCGCGCTCCGCCGCCCGCGCGGCGACGGTGCCCGCGAACAATCCTTCGGTCGTCTCGGCGCCGACGGGCGCATCGCGCTCGAGATCGACCCGCAGGGCCACGAAGGCGATGCCGATCCCGAGCACGGCGAGGCCGACGGGGCCGAAGAGGGCGTGACTGGCCAGCGCCGCACCGGCGGCGAGGCCGGTGCCGAGCGCGAGGATGGAAAGCTCCTGCGGGTCGAGCGGCATGGGCAGGTCCTCGATGTCCGTGGCAGGGACGGCGGCGGCGAGGCGGGGGAGCCACTGCACTTCCGGTGGCACTGTGATCCTTGCCCGCGCCGGAGTCGAGAACAGATAGGGCTTCGCGAATGCGAGATGTGGCCTGGCAGTGTCGCTTCAGCGAAGCGACGTCACGCCATGGCTCTGCAGGGCCTCGATGACGCCGTTGAAGATCAGCCCGACGCCCATCGCGGCAACGAAGAAGCCGACGATGCGCGTGGCCGCGTCGAGCCCGAGCGGCCCGAGCCACTTCGTCAGGCGGTCGGCGTAGGCGAGGCAGGCGTAGGTCACGAGCATCGTGGCGACGATCGCGGCGGCCACGGCCACCAGCGCCGCGAGTTCGGCGGACGTGTTGCGGATCGTCGACGTCATGCCGAGCACCGTCGCGATGGCGCCCGGTCCCACCATGAGCGGCATGGCGAGCGGAACGAAGGCGACGCCATCGGTCACGGCCGGCTGCTCGCCGTCCTGGTCCTTGGAGGCGGGCGGGGGCGCGAACAGGTCGAACCCGATCTTCATCAGGATGATGCCGCCGACGATGCGCACCATGCTGAGCGGCACGTCGAACAGGCGCATCAGGAGGTTGCCGAAGATCAGGAAGAAGAAGCAGAGAGCGAGCCCGTAGAGGCAGGCGCGCCGCGCCACGGCCCGGTGCGTCGCCTCGTCCTTGCCGGCGAGCAGCTTCAGGAACACCGGCAGCACCTCGAACGGATTGATGATGGCGAGGAGCGTCGAGAAGACCCCGACGAACAGCGACACCTCGCGCCCGATCAACCCTTCACCCACGGCCCGACCCTCCTGCTCACGGCACAGTAGGGGGCCGGGGCCGATTCCAGAAGGGCCGCCGTGCCGCAGGCGGGGCGTCAACCGCCGGTCAAGCATGACGCACGGATAGCGTGCAGGACTGACCCCGACGGCCAATTCTTTCACGCTGTGCGTGCAAGATGGCAGGCGGAGGGTTCCCGATGCTTTCGTTGAGCCGGCTTCGCGCCATGCCCCTGGACCTCGTCGCCGGCCTCGTCGGCGCGGCCGGGGTGCTCTGCCTCGTCGGCTGGCCGATCGCGGTCTTCGCCATGATCTCCTTCATCGGGCTGCCGCTGGCCCTCCTCATGGCGGCCGTGCCGACCCTCGCGCTGATCGTGGTGACGTGGCGGCTCGCCTGGCGGGGCCTCGCCGCGGCCGGACTGCGCAGCGTGGTGGCGAGCGCGATCGTCACGGCCCTGCTCCTGGCAGTGCCGCCGGTCGTTTACAACGCCCGTCTCCAGGCCCAGGTCACGGCCCTCACGGCGTACGACCGCGCGGAGGCCGCGCCGCTTCGGTCCGCGGCGGTGATCGCGCTGCGGGAGGGCTACCGGGGGCGCGGTGCCTCCTGCGGAGATCTCTGCCGCCGCCTGCTGCTCACCGGCGCGGCAGCCCGCGTGCTCGTCTCCGACACCGGGTTCGTCGCAGCGCCTCCTGCATCCGACACCCCGATGACGGGGTTCCGTCTCGCCCACCTCGACGGGACTTGCCCGGACGTGCCGCTGGAATCCGCCGGCGTCACGCTGCGTCTTCCCGGCGAGACGTCGTCGATGGATTCGGCGACGCTCATGCGGGCCTCCATCGTGTCGGGCCGCTGCCTCGTGCGCGAGCCTGCCCGGCTGGGCGATGCGGGGCTGGTCCTCTCCGAAGGCGCCGTCGCGTCCGGCACGAACAGCTTCGGCGCCGGCCTCAGGCCTTCGGCGGACACCGTGCGGGCCCGCCGCCTGTCCGTCCACGTCCCGGCGTCCGGCGGCTGGACGGAGACCTTCCGGCGCACGGCCGCGACCTGGGAACCGCTCGCCCCCATCCTCGCGCCGACCTACGCCTCTGGCTCGGGTCTCGAACTGCGCCCGGCGCTGCTGCGATTGACGGAGCACCGCAACACGTGGGGAAAGGCGCTCGAGCCGGACTGGCCGGCCTTCCTGCGCGACCGGCTCGGCCTCGACGTCGGTCTCGCCACCGTCGCCGCCACGATGACGCCCGCGGCGGCCGCCCGCACCGCGCTGGCCGCCGGGGGGCCTCTACCGGCCGCCGCCGCCGGGGGTGCGGCCGACATGTTCCAGCGCTTCGCCATGCAGCGTCGGATCGATCCCTCCGAGGCGGACCTCGCACTGGCGGTGCTGCGCGACCGCCGCATCCCCGTGAACGGCTATGCCTGGACGCTCGGGCGCTATGGCGGCGCGGTTCGGCCAGGCTACCTTCAGGAGGTCGCCGAGGTGCTGTTCGCCCGGCTCCGCGAGATCGCCGCCGAGCCGGTGCCGCAGGAGCGCAGGCGCTTCCCCTACCAGGCCGCCGGTCCCATCGCGGACGGCATCGCGGCCCTGCCGGACGAGGCACTGCGTCGGCACCAGGCCGATTTCGAATGGCTTGCGGCACAACCGGCGCTGCGGGTGCCTGCGGCGCGGGCCCTGCCGCGCCTCTCCATCTTCGGTGCCGCCGCGGTGCCCTCGCTGCTGCCGCTCGTCGAACTCGGCCGGCCCGCCAGCCGCAAGTCGGGCGACGACTGGCGCGGCCCCTACATGGCGGCCCTCACCGGGTTGTGCACGGCGGGCCCGTCCGCGTCCTCCGCCTTGCCGACCCTCGTCGCCCTCCTCGAGGGACGGGAGCTGATGGGCGCGGGAAGCGCGGGCCGCCTCCTGTTCCAGACCCTGCTGGCGCTCGGCGAGGATTCAGGCCGCGCCACGGTCCTGCTGGAGGGCGTGGGGCTCGAGCCCGGGGCGGCCAAGCGGGAGATCACGCGCGCGTCCCGGCCGGGTGCGTGCTCCGGCTGAGCGCGCGGGCTCGACAGCGCGCCGGTTCTGCGCCAGCTATGGCGGCGCACGAACCAGGAGCAGGGCATGGCGAACGGCGTGACGGAGGTTCCGGGCGATTCCGCCCATGCGGCGGGCGGGGCGCGTCCCGGCGACGGCTGGCCCGCTGACCTGCACCGCGTGCTGCGCCGCGCCGGCGTGCGGCACATGTCCTACGTGCCGGACGCGGGGCACGCGGCTCTGATCCGCCTCTTCTCCGCCGATCCGGACGTGACGACGACCGTGCTGACGACGGAGGAGGAGGGCATCGCGGTGGCTGCGGGCGCCTGGCTCGGCGGCGGGCGCTCCGTGCTCCTCATGCAGTCGAGCGGCGTCGGCAACTGCATCAACATGCTGTCGCTGCCGGTGATGGGCCGCTTCCCGCTCCTGATGCTGGTGACGATGCGCGGCGAATGGGCTGAGTTCAACCCATGGCAGGTGCCGATGAGCCGCGGCACGCAGCCTGCGCTGGAGGCCATGGGCATCACCGTGATGCGGGCCGAGACGGCGGCCGACCTCGTGGAGACCGTCGAGTCCGCCGCCGCGCTTGCCTTCGAGGCCGACCAGCAGGTCGCCGTCCTGATCGGCCAGCGGCTCCTCGGCCGCAAGGTGTGGTGACGCCCATGAAGACCCAACAGCACACCGCCTCCCATGCGCCGCTTGCCCGCCGCGAGGTCGTCGCCGCGCTGCTGCGCGACCGGGGCGACACGCTCGTCGTCACCGGCCTCGGATCGCCCGCCTACGACGTGCACGCGGCGGGCGACAACGACGCAAACTTCTACCTGTGGGGCGCGATGGGCGGCGCCGCCCTCGTCGGGCTCGGTCTCGCGCAGGCCCAGCCGGGCCGTCCCGTCCTCGTCGTCACCGGCGACGGCGAGCAGCTGATGGGCCTCGGCGGCCTCGCCACGATCGCCGCTGCGCGCCCGCGAAACCTTTCGGTCGTCGTCATCGACAACCAGCACTTCGGCGAGACCGGCATGCAGGCCAGCCACACGGGCCGCGGCGTCGACCTTGCCGGGGTGGCGGCGGCCTGCGGCTTCGCCTCGGCCGTCACGGTGACGGACGCGGCCGGTCTGCAGAGCCTCTGCGAGGACCTCGCGCGGCCGGCCGAGGGGCCGCGCCTGGCGGTGGTGAAGGTCGCGCCGCTCAACCCGCCGCGCTCGCTGCCCATGCGCGACGCGGTCGCCCTCAAGACCCGTTTCCGCGCGACGCTCGGCCTGCCGCCGAGCTGACGGAGGGGCGTCAGGGACTCCAGCGGCGCGGCGTCTCGCGCCCGTCCTCGTACTGCGCCTCGAAGATCGGCGCCGCGAGGATGGCCTGCACGCGCAGCGTCCCGGTGCCGACATTGGTGAAGCCATGGCGCTGGCCGGCCGGGATCAGCGCAGAATGGCCCGCGCCCACCCGACGCACGGCATCTCCGACGCGGATCTCCGCCTCGCCTTCCAGCACGGTCAGCACCTCCTCCACCGCATGGCGGTGAACGGGAGCCCCGCAGCCCGGCGCGCAGAACTGCTCGAACACCGTCAGCTGGGCGGATCCGGTCACGGCGGAGACGACCATGCGGGTCTCGACGCCCTCCCGCCAGGTCTCGATCGGCTGCGCCGCGTGGTCGATGAAGGGCATGGCGATCCTCCCGGGCGGCACTCTGGCTGGGCCGTCGCCGGGCGGCAAGGCCCCGTCCGCGCCGGGCCGAGGCGTCGTCGCCCTTGATTTTCGCCGCCCACAGCCTGATATCCCGGCCGTATCCCGCGTCGTCACCGTGAATTCGAGCACCATGACCGAGCAGAAGCCGCACGCCGAACCGTCCCCCGATACGGCCGCCCCGCAGACCGAAGGGCCTGCGACGGGAGCCGCCGCGGAGGCCGCGCCCGAGCGCGACGTCCACGCCGTCATCGAGGCCCTCGCCGCCGAGAACACGCAGCTCAAGGACAAGATGCTGCGCACCCTCGCCGACATGGAGAACCTGCGCCGCCGCACCGAGAAGGAGGTGGCTGACGCCCGCGTCTACGCGACGACCAACTTCGCCCGCGACATGCTGACCGTGGCCGACAACATGCGCCGCGCCATCGAGACGCTGGGCGCCGAGGCGCGCGACGCGGCCGAGGGGGCCTTCAAGGGGCTGCTGGAGGGCATCGAGCTCACCGAGCGCGACCTTCTGAAGACGCTGGAGCGCCACGGCATCCGCAAGATCGAGCCGAAGGGCGAGAAGTTCGACCCCAACCTGCACCAGGCCATGTTCGAGGTGCCGGACCCGTCCGTGCCCAACGGCACGGTGCGCGAGGTCATGCAGGCCGGCTTCGTCATCGGCGACCGCGTGCTGCGCCCCGCCTTGGTGGGGGTGGCCAAGGGCGGGCCGAAGCCCGCCCCCGCCGGAGAGGGCGTCGACAAGCAGGCCTGAGGGCCGGAACGGCGCCGCCGGGAGCATGCTGCGAAAAGGCGGGCTCCGGCTTTTCGCGCAGAGGATGCGACAAGGATTAAGCGGCGCCGACGCCCGTCCCGATGGGGCAGGAGACCCCCGTCCCGCCGAGGCCGCAATAGCCGCCCGGGTTCTTCGCCAGGTACTGCTGGTGGTAGTCCTCGGCGAAGTAGAACGGCCCCGCCTCGACGATCTCGGTCGTCACCGGCCCGTAACCCTTCGCTGCCAGCGCTGCCCCGTAGGCGCGCTTCGACGCTTCCGCCGCGGCGCGCTGCGCCGCCGAGGTCACGTAGATCCCCGAGCGGTACTGGGTGCCCACGTCGTTGCCCTGGCGCATGCCCTGCGTCGGGTCGTGGCTCTCCCAGAAGGTCTTCAGCACCGTGTCGAGCGACACCTGCGCCGGGTCGAACACGACGAGGACGACCTCGTTGTGGCCGGTGAGCCCCGAGCAGACCTCCTCGTAGGTGGGGTTCGGCGTCGTGCCGGCGGCGTAGCCGACCGCCGTCACGTGGACGCCGGGCAGCTGCCAGAACTTGCGCTCCGCGCCCCAGAAGCAGCCGAGCCCGACGACGATCGTCTCGAGCCCCTCCGGATACGGCCCCTTCAGCGGCCGCCCGTTGACGAAATGGCGCTCGGCGGTGGGGATCGCGGCGGCGCGGCCGGGCAGGGCCTCGGCGGCGGAGGGCAGGGTCAGGCGCTTGCGGAAGGAGAACATGGGACACCTCGTCGGATGCCTCCGATGTGGTGCGTCTCCGCCCGACCCGCGAGGCCCGTGGCGATCAGGATCGCGTGAGCGGCGCCGCAGGTCCAGCGGGATTCCCGCCCGGCGACGGCGTCTCAGCGGCGAGAGACGGTGCCGACCTCGGGTTCCCGCCCGCCGGCGGCAGCCAGCACGAGCGCGAGACCCAGCACGAACAGGACCACCACGAGCGGCCCGCGCAGCAGCGTCGTCGTCACCGGGTCCCACAGCATCGGGTGGAGCCCGGCGAGGCCCGAGCGAAGGGAGGCGAGGGCGGCGGGGGAAAGGCGCTCGACGAAGCCCTCGGCCGTCATCCAGGCGAGCCGCGAGGAGGCGATGGTGCGGGTCCCGTCCACGACGAGGGCGATGAAGGCCCCCGCGAGCAGGCAGTAGCCCAGGAAGCGGCTCAGCGACCTCAGCATTCGGGCCTCCCGATCGGTACGCGACAGCAGGGTCGCGCCGTCCGATTCGCCGCCGCCGGCGCGCCCACGGCCCAAGGGGTAGCCCCCACGCCGCCATGACGCAACGTGCCCGCGGCTCGTGCCGGGTGTGCGATATCGCACAGGGCGAACGCGGAGGCGGGTCTACCAGCGGGGCCATGCCGGCCGGCGGAGCGGGATTCGCCGGCACCGGCCCTGGGAGAGAGACGATCATGCATTCCGAAATGTCCCCCGCCGCCCTGCACGGCGCCGCCAAGGCCTGCACCGCGCTGGCCGTCACTGCCCTCGTCTGCGCCGGCCTGGCGCTCTTCGCGGCGCCCGTGCGCGCCGCCGAGAGCGCCTCGGTGGCGCGCGGCCGCTACCTCGTCGAGAACATCGGCATGTGCAGCGACTGCCATTCGGCCCGCGACGCCAAGGGCCAGATCGTCAAGGCGACGGCCCTGCAGGGCGCGCCCGTCGGCTTCAAGCCGCTGATGGAGATGCCGTGGGCCGACGTCGCGCCGCCCATCGCCGGCCTGCCCGCCGGCTGGACCAAGGCGCAGATGGCGACCTTCCTGCAGACCGGCAGGCGCCCGGACGGCTCCGAACCCCGGCCGCCGATGCCTCCCTACCGCCTGTCGAAGGCCGACGCCGCGGCCGCGGCCGACTACCTCGCCTCGCTGAAGTGAGTCCCGGGGGCGCCGCCCGCCCCTCATCTGCCTCCGCTTTCGCGGAGGCACCTTCTCCCCGCGAGCGGGGCGAAGGGACGCCCCGCCGCTGCGGCCGTTGTCTCGACCGTGTTCCGAGGCTGCCGCAGCGGGTCAGGACGTCCAGTTTCGAGCCGGAGCCGCCGGCCCTTCGCCCCGCCTGCGGGGAGAAGGTGGCCCGAAGGGCCGGATGAGGGGTCGTCGCCCCTCATCGTCCGGCGCTTCGCTCCGGGCGGCCCTGGCCGGAACCGGGGAGGGAGGAGCAGCGGCGCGACGGCGGCGCCTCACCGTCGTGGCCCGCCCCGGCATCCGCGCCGGCCAGACCTTGCAAACATGCGGACTCCCTCTTTGCGCCACATGCTCTAGAAGGGCTCCGCCGGATGCAGGAGCAGGGCATGGACGTGAACTGGGGTGACATCGTCGAGTGGATCGGCGTCGGCGTCTTCGCCCTGACGGGCGCGCTCGTCGCGGCGCGCAAGGGCATGGACCCGTTCGGCTTCGCGCTGCTCGCCACGGTCACGGGCATCGGCGGCGGGTCGATGCGCGACGTGCTGCTCGGCCAGCCCGTGTTCTGGATCGTCGACCCGACCGACCTCGTCATCTGCGCCGCCGTCGGCATCGGCACCTACGTGGCCGGCACCCGCGTCGTCGGCCTCATGGCCGCCCTGCGGCCGCGCCAGCTGCTGCTGTGGGCCGACGCGCTCGGGCTGGGCATCTTCGCCGTCACGGGGGCGCAGAAGGCGTTCTGGTTCGGCGCCCACCCCATCACGGCCGTGGTGCTCGGCACGCTGACCGCGAGCTTCGGCGGCATCATCCGCGACATCCTCGCCGGCGAGGTGCCTCTCGTCCTGCGCAAGGAGATCTACGTCACAGCAGCCTTCCTCGGCTCGTCGGCCTTCGCGATCTGCGTGGTGCTGGGCCTCGGCTACTCGATGGCCGGCATCGTCGGCTTCGTCGCCGGCTTCGGACTGCGCGCGCTGGCGATCCAGTTCGACTGGTCGCTGCCGCCCTTCGCCGCCCGCACCAGCTGAGGTCGGTGCACCCGAGAGAAAAAGCTCAGGCGAGGCAGTCGCTTGCCAGCATGACGAAGGCCCGGGCGCGGTGGCTGAGGCCGAGCCCGAGCGGGGGCAGGCCGTGCTTTTCGGTCGCCGTCATCTCGCCGAAGGTGCGGGCGTGCCCGTCGGGCAGGAACATGGGGTCGTAGCCGAAGCCGGCGTCGCCGCGCGGCGGCCAGACCAGCGTGCCGTCGACGCGCGCCTCGAACTCCTCGGTGTGCCCGTCCGGCCAGGCCACGCACAGCGCCGAGACGAACCACGCGCGCCGGTCGGCGGGCTCGAAGGCGTCGCGCTCGCGCAGCGCCGCCTCGACCTTCTCCATGGCCTGGGCGAAGTCCTTCGACGGCCCCGCCCAGCGGGCCGAGTAGATGCCCGGCGCGCCGTCGAGCGCGCCCACGCAAAGCCCGGAATCGTCAGAGATCGCAGGCAGTTTCGCCGCCAGCGCCGCCGACAGGGCCTTGATCTTGGCGTTGGCGATGAAGGTCGTGCCGGTCTCCTCCGGCTCCGGAAGGCCGAGCTCGCCCGCCGACACGGCGTCGACGCCGTGCGGCCCGAGGAGGTCGCGCATTTCGGCGAGCTTGCCCTTGTTGTGGGTGGCGATCACCACCCGGCCCGTCAGTCGCCGCGCCATGCCCTGCTCCGTGTCGTGTCGAGGTCCCGGGGCGGCTCCGTGGAGCCGTCCGCGCCTGGTGTCCGCCGGCTCAGCCGACCGCGAGCTTCTGCAGTTCGACGAGGCGGCCGATGCCCTTGCGGGCGAGCGCCATGAGGGCGAGGAACTGCTCCTCCGAGAAGGGCTTGCCCTCGGCCGTGCCCTGCACCTCGACGATGCCGCCGGTGCCGGTCATGACGAAGTTGGCGTCGGTCTCGGCGGCGGAATCCTCGGCGTAGTCGAGGTCCAGCACTGGCACGCCGCCGGCGATGCCGCAGGAGATCGCCGCCACGTGGTCCTTCATGGCCGTGCCCGACAGCATGTTGCGGCCGCGCATCCACTGCAGGCAGTCGTGCAGCGCCACCCAGCCGCCGGTGATGGCGGCGGTGCGGGTGCCGCCGTCGGCCTGCAGGACGTCGCAGTCGATGACGATCTGGCGCTCGCCGATGGCGGAGAGGTCCACCACGGCGCGCAGCGAGCGCCCGATGAGGCGCTGGATTTCCTGCGTGCGGCCGGAGGGCTTGCCGGCGGTCACTTCGCGGCGCGTCCGCTCGTGCGTGGCGCGCGGCAGCATGGCGTACTCGGCCGTCACCCAGCCCTTGCCGGTGCCACGCAGCCACGGCGGCCCGCGCTCCTCGAGGCTCGCCGTGCACAGGACGTGGGTTTCGCCGAACTTCACCAGGCAGGAGCCCTCGGCATAGCGCGCGATGCCGCGCTCGAGGCTGACCTTGCGCAGTTCGTCGGCAGCGCGCTTGGAGGGTCGCATCAGGGGATCCCCGTGTTCCGGCGCCCGCCGCGGGCGTCCGCGGCTCGCTTCTAGAGCAGGATGGCGCGGGGCGGAACCGCAAATGCGCGCGAGGTGCGGCAGGCTGGTCACGTTCGCCCGCAGAGGTGCCGCTCCCCTTTTCCCCGCAGGCGGGGAGAAGGGACGGACCGGCGGCGGCGCGCCGGTGTGGCGGGGATGCGACGACGAAGCGGAGGACGGGCTCGCCTCGCCGCCTTGATCGCAACGCCCGCCATCCCCACACTCTAGCGCACGGCAGCGTTAGGGCGCACGGTGGAGGGCATGAACAGGCCTGAGTCGAGCCAACCGGGACGCAGCGCGCTGGTCGACATCAACGAGCGGTCGCGCGAGATCTTCCGGCGCATCGTCGAGAGCTACCTCGCCACGGGCGAGCCGGTGGGCTCGCGCAACCTGTCGCGCATCCTGCCGATGACGCTGTCGCCCGCCTCGGTGCGCAACGTCATGGCCGACCTCGAGTCGGCGGGCCTCATCTACGCGCCGCACACGAGCGCCGGGCGCCTGCCGACCGAGGCGGGCCTGCGCTTCTTCGTCGACGCGCTGCTGCAGGTGGGCGACGTCTCCGCCGAGGACCGCTCGCGCATCGAGGCGGAGGTGCGCGCGGCGGGGCAGGGCAAGACCACCGAGGGCCTGCTGTCGGAGGCCGGCGCGCTGCTGTCCGGCCTGTCGCGCGGGGCCGGCGTGGTGGTGACGTCGAAGGCCGCCAAGCGCCTGCGCCACATCGAGTTCGTCCGCCTCGACCAGACCCGCGCGCTGGTCGTCCTGGTCGGCGACGACGGCTCGGTCGAGAACCGCCTCGTCGACCTGCCGGCGGGCCTGCCGGCCTCGGCGCTGGCCGAGGCCTCGAACTACCTGCTGGCGCGCATCCGCGGCAAGACCATCGCCGACATCGCCGCCGAGATCGAGACCGAGCGCAAGCGCGCCGAGCAGGAGCTCGACGTGCTCACGGCTCGGCTCGTCGAGAGCGGCCTCGCCAGCTGGGGCGGCCCCTCCGAGGGGCGCCAGCTCATCGTGCGCGGGCAGGCCAACCTGCTGGAGGACCTGCACGCCGCCGAGGACCTCGAGCGCATCCGCCTGCTGTTCGCCGACCTCGAGACGAAGAAGGAGGTGATCGACCTCCTGACCCGGGCCGAGAGCGCCGAGGGCGTGCGCATCTTCATAGGCTCGGAGAACAAGCTGTTCTCCCTGTCGGGCTCCTCGCTGATCGCCGCGCCCTTCCGCGACGCCAGCCACACCATCGTCGGCGTCGTCGGCGTCATCGGCCCCACGCGGCTGAACTACGCGCGCATCGTACCGATGGTCGACTACACCGCCCGCGTCGTCAGCCGCCTGCTGGAAGGCAACCGCTAGCGCGGCGGGGCGAGCCCTCCACCGCTGTCGTCCGACGCCCAAGGTTCCCGTCCGCTCCGGCCCTCCGACCATCCTCTGGCCCGCCGCCAGCATCCCGGCGTGCAGCCTCTCCCGCCGTCATCCCCGGCGCGCCGAAGGCGCGGGAAGGGGATCCAGGCCAAGCTGCGGCGGTCACGCGGGGTCCCCCGATCCCTTGGATCCCCTTCCCCTCCGCGGCTGCGCCGCTCCGGCCGGGGATGACGGGGAGGGGGCGGTGACGGGCCGAGGGTCCTGCAGGCGCCCCTCATCCGGCGCAGCGGGCGCGGGCTGTTACCCGCTCCCGCATTCCTTGAGGCACGAGCCGGGCAAGCCCGGCGCGTGCGCGTCCCCTTCTCCCCCCAGGCGGGGCGACGGGGATGCCCTTGACGCCCATGGCAGCTCATGATAGGAAAATAAACCGATAGTTCACGATCCCATTGTCGTCTGCCTGCCGTTTCCCGTCGTCAATTTTCCCCAGAGGCCGTTGCGATGTTCGTCGATTGCCACACTGTCCGCCCCTTCCCCGATCCCGTGATCCTGACGCCGGCGCAGGTCGCAGCCCTTCTGGCGGGCGATGCCCCGTCCGGCACGCCGACGGGGGAGGCGGCCGTCGACGCGGCGGGCGGGGCCATGGCGTCGGGGACGCCGGAAGGCGCCGGGCCGGCGGCGGTGGTCTCCGGCGCGCCGGCCCCCGCGCCCGAGTGTCGCTTGGAAAACCGCGGCGCGGCTGCTATTTGCCCCCGCATGACCGCGCACCCCATCGACAACATCCGCAACTTCTCGATCGTCGCCCACATCGACCACGGGAAGTCGACGCTCGCCGACCGGCTGATCCAGTTCACCGGCGGGCTGTCCGAACGCGAGATGGTCGACCAGGTGCTGGACTCGATGGACATCGAGCGCGAGCGCGGCATCACCATCAAGGCCAACACGGTGCGCCTCGACTACAAGGCGAAGGACGGCAAGTCCTACATCCTCAACCTGATGGACACGCCCGGCCACGTCGACTTCGCCTACGAGGTGTCGCGCTCGCTGGCCGCCTGCGAGGGCTCGCTGCTGGTTGTCGACGCCTCGCAGGGCGTGGAGGCCCAGACGCTCGCCAACGTCTACCACGCGCTCGACGCCAACCACGAGATCGTCCCGGTCCTCAACAAGATCGACCTGCCGGCGGCCGAGCCCGACCGCATCAAAGCGCAGATCGAGGAGGTCATCGGGCTGGACGCCTCCGACGCGGTGCCGATCTCGGCCAAGACCGGCCTCAACATCGAGGCGGTGCTGGAAGCGATCGTCACCCGCCTGCCGCCGCCCACCGGCGACGAGAAGGCGCCGCTGAAGGCCCTGCTGGTCGACAGCTGGTACGACGCCTATCTCGGCGTCGTCGTGATGGTGCGCGTCGTCGACGGAGTGCTGCGGAAGGGCTCCGACATCACGATGATGGGCACCGGCGCCCGCTACGAGGTCGACCGCATCGGCGTGTTCAAGCCGAAGATGACCGACGTCGAGCAGCTCGGCCCCGGTGAGGTCGGCTTCATCACCGCGCAGATCAAGCAGGTCGCCGACACCCGCGTCGGCGACACCATCACCGAGACGCGGCGCCAGACGGCCGCCGCGCTGCCGGGCTTCAAGCCGGCGCAGCCGGTGGTGTTCTGCGGCCTCTTCCCGGTGGACGCGGCGCAGTTCGAGGACCTGCGGGCGGCGATGGGCAAGCTGCGCCTCAACGACGCCAGCTTCAGCTACGAGATGGAGAGCTCGGCGGCGCTCGGCTTCGGCTTCCGCTGCGGCTTCCTCGGCCTGCTGCACCTCGAGATCATCCAGGAGCGGCTGGAGCGCGAGTTCAACCTCGACCTGATCGCGACCGCCCCGTCGGTGATCTACAAGATCGGCATGAAGACCGGCGAGGAGATCGAGCTCCACAACCCGGCCGACATGCCCGACGTGATGAAGATCGAGGAGATCCAGGAGCCGTGGATCCGCGCCACGATCCTCACGCCGGACGAGTATCTCGGCGGCATCCTCAAGCTGTGCCAGGACCGCCGCGGCTCGCAGGTCGACCTCAACTACGTCGGCAAGCGCGCCATGGTCGTCTACGACCTGCCGCTGAACGAGGTGGTGTTCGACTTCTACGACCGGCTGAAGTCGATCTCGAAGGGCTACGCCTCCTTCGACTACCACCTCACCGACTACAAGCCCGGCGACCTCGTGAAGATGTCGATCCTCGTCAACGCCGAGCCGGTCGACGCGCTGTCCATGCTGGTCCACCGCACCCGCGCCGAGGGGCGCGGCCGGGCGATGTGCGAGAAGCTGAAGGAACTCATCCCGCAGCATCTCTTCCAGATCCCGATCCAGGCGGCCATCGGCGGCAAGATCATCGCCCGCGAGACCATCTCCGCGCTCCGCAAGGACGTGACGGCGAAGTGCTACGGCGGCGACATCACCCGCAAGCGCAAGCTCCTCGACAAGCAGAAGGAGGGCAAGAAGCGCATGCGCCAGTTCGGTCGGGTGGAAATTCCCCAGGAAGCCTTCATCGCCGCCCTGAAGATGGACAGCTGAGGCGGCAACTGCCGGTTGGTGGCGTCACTCCAGCTGGGGGCAGTATCGTCACCGAATGCCGCCTGAGCTTCGCGACCCCCCACACGCGAATACGAACAGGACGTCCAATCCGGCCCCGGCACACCGAGGGACGGGGACCGCGGCGACTGGATCGTCGAGATGGCCCGCGCATTCCTCTGGAACGTCGTGGGGAACGCCGTGTCCTTCATTGTCCGTGTCCTTGCGCGCCTGACCTGATAGCCTTCTGGCGATGTTGCGGCGCTGCTGCCGACCTCCCGCCGTCATCCCCGGCGACCGGCGCAGCCGGTCGGGAAGGGGATCCAGACCACCGTGCCGCGACATCCCGTGGATCCCCTTCCCCTCCGCGGCTGCGCCGCTCCGGCCGGGGATGACGCGGGGAGACGCGGCGCCGCTGGCGAGCATGACGCCGGGGCGAACCGGGCCGGGGCGAACCGGGCCGTCGACGTCGACGGCCGACGCTCGCGGCCCTCGCACTCGCGACCGCCCTACTTCGCCGCCTTGGCCGGCTTCGTCTCGGCGGAGATCTTGTCGGTGAGCGCGAGGATGACGCCCGAGCCGACGAACACGAGGTGGACGATGACCAGCCACTGCAGGTCGCGGTCCGAGGTGTTCTTGATGTTCATGAAGGCCTTGAGCAGCTGGATCGCCGAGATCGCGACGATCGAGGAGAGCAGCTTCAGCTTGAGGCCGCTGAAGTCGATCTTGCCCATCCACTCGGGCCAGTCCTTGTGCTCGTTCTCGTCGATCTTGGAGACGAAGTTCTCGTAGCCCGAGAAGATGACGATGACGATCAGCGAGCCGGTGAAGGTGAGGTCGATGAGAGACAGCACCGCCAGGATGACGTCCGCCTCGCCCTGCTCGCCGACGTGCAGGATGAAGTGCCACACCTCCTGCATGGTCTTCACCAGCAGCAGGGCCAGCGCCACCACCAGCGACACGTAGAACGGCGCCAGCAGCCAGCGGCTGGCGAAGAGGAACTTCTCGAGCGTCCGTTCGATCATGCCGTCCCCGCGCGAATCAGCGTGCCTTCACCTGCACCATATGCGCAGGCGCGGCGCCAGCGGATGACTCACGGGGCGCAATCCCCATGGGGAGACGGGGCGGGACCCCGCCCGCCGGTCAGTCGTTGGCCTCGGGGGGCAGGAAGTCGACCTCGTGCTCCTGCGACAGGGCGATGATGCGCGGGATGTCGGTGAGGTCGTGGAGCGCGTCGAACAGCGCCTCGAGCTTGCGCGACGGCGACACCCAGAACAGCGCCCGGGCCGGCTGGTCGGACTTGTTGAAGTAGCCGTGCGGGATGCCGCGCGGCATGCGCACGAGGTCGCCGGCGCGGGCCTGCGTCCAGACGCCGTCGAGCTTGAGGTCGAGGACGCCGTCCAGCATCAGGATGAACTCGTCCTGCGTCGGGTGGATGTGCACGGGCACGAACTGGCCCGGCGCGCTGTTGGTCTCGAAGGCGAAGGTCGAGTCGCAGGTGGCCTTGGGGTAGTAGACCTGCCCCAGAATGTTCCAGACCTTGCCGCGATAGCCCTCGCCGACGCGGGTGATGCCCTTCTCCAGATCGCCCATGGTGTCCTCCCCCCGACGGCCGTTCGCGACGGCCCGACCCAGCATGGCCGGGCGGCGGGCGGGAGTCCATGCGTCGGCCCGAGCGGCCACAGGAGCCCCCGCTGCTCCGCGCCGTGCGGCCGGGAGGCCCCCACCCCCTGCCCCTCCCCACGAGGGGGAGGGGAGAAGGGCAGGGCCGGCCGGAGGCGGAGCGGCGTGGAGGAGGGGTATCGATGGGCCTTGGCGCCGCGCCGGGCGGTGGAACCCGACCGTGGCGGGGGCCGACTCAGGCGGTGCCGGCTGCGGAAGAGGCAGGCTCAGGCCCGGTGGCGCGGCGAACGTTGCGCCCCCGCGACCGCCCGCGGCGGCGGGAGACGACGCCCGATCAGGCCTTCTCGACCGGCAGTCCGGTGGCGGCGAGGTCCTTGAAGCCGCCGGCGTTGAAGACGTTGGCGTAGCCCATGTCCTTCAGCGTCTTGCCGGCCAGCGCCGAGCGGCCGCCCGAGGCGCAGTGGACGAGGATGGTGGCGTCCTTGCTGAAGGCCTTGTCGTGGTAGGGGCTGTCCGGGTCCGCCCTGAACTCCAGCATGCCGCGCGACACGGCGACGGCGCCGGCGATCTTGCCGGACTGCTGCACCTCCGTGGGGTCGCGCACGTCGAGCACGAGGACGCCGCCGGCGCGGATCTTCTGGGCCGCCTCCTCGGGGGCGAGCTTCGGCACGACGGCGTTGGCGGCGGCGAGCATGTCCTTGACGGAAGAGGGCATCGGCGGGGTCTCCGGTGGCAGGCGATGGCGATGACAGCGACAGGCCGGGGAATCCGGCCCGCCGCTCCTGGAGGATAGCAGGTCTTCACTCGGCCGGGATCGCCGACGGGGCGGCTGCCTGCGCCCGGTTGCGGAACACCAGCCACGCGAAGAACGCCATGTCGGCGAAGACGACGATGGAGGAGACGCCGGCAATGGGGTCGCCAATGTCCCGTCCGGAATGGACCAGGCCGACGCCGACCGCCAGCACCACGGTGGCGACGATCCACACCCACACCTGCGCCAGCGCGGCGCGCGAGCGGTCGAGCGCTGGGTGCAGGTGGTAGAAGATTCCGAAGAGGAAGAGCGACACCCAGCCGAGGAGGTTGAGGTGCGCATGGGCCGGATGCGTGCTGTGGTCGCCGCTGGCGGCCATCGCGATGCCCCAGCCCATCCCCACGAGGACGAGCAGAACAGCAGCCTGGAAACTCAGGGTTGAAGCCTTCATCGGGACGCTCCTGCAAGGCGGCGGTCGCCGCGGGGGAATCGCGCAGGGACGGCGCCGCGGCCGGAGGACGATCCGGCGTGAGCGTGGCCGTAAACCACAGACGCGACACGGGAAATCATGCCACCACCGCGTGTGGCGCACAATGCGATTGCAGGACGTCGGAGGTTTTTGGTGCGTCCCGGGCCGGACGAGGCCGCTCATCGGCTGGGCCACGGGCGCGGGCCGCTGCCCGCTCCCGCCCCTCATCCGCCCCTTCGGGGCACCTTCTCCCCGCCTGCGGGGAGAAGGGTATCCCCGGCCTCCGCACGGTTCCTCCGGACGGGCGCGCGGGTGCCGCGGCCCTTCGCCCCGCTTGCGGGGAGAAGGTGGCGCGAAGCGCCGGATGAGGGGCGGCGGGCCAAGCGTGCGAAGCGCCGGATGAGGGGCGGCGGGCCAGGCGTGCGAAGCGCCGGATGAGGGGCGGCGGTCCAGGAGCGCGAAGCGCCGGATGAGGGGCGGTCGGCGAAGAGCGGGGGCGGCGGATGGGCGGAGCCCCTCCTATCTCAGCAACATCGAGACGAGTGCACAGCCACGCGGAGTGTCAATCGGCATTGTCATGTACAATGTCACTGTTGCATCGCACAAAACTTCCGACGAGCTTTATTGAACAGCTGTAACGTGGAGAATAGTTCCACGAACGACGGCTGTTATTCCAAAGGCTAAGTAGATTTACCGATCACGAAGGATTGAAGCCGGCTGAAGCTGAACCATCTTCCACCGGTCCTCCGTGGGAGGGGGGCAAGGGCAACGGCCGTGACGCCCCCGAGCGGGTGCGCGGCCCCAATGGAGGGTAACGCATGTCGGCTGTGGTCGGATCCACGGTCGCCGAACGGCGCAGGCCGATGACCCGCGAGGAGAAGCGCGTCATCCTGGCCTCGTCCGCCGGCACCATCTTCGAGTGGTACGATTTCTATCTGTACGGCTCGCTCGCCGCGATCATCGGCGCGCAGTTCTTCTCGGCCTTCCCGGAGGCCACGCGCAACGTCTTCGCGCTGCTGGCCTTCGCCGCCGGCTTCCTCGTGCGCCCGTTCGGCGCGCTGTTCTTCGGCCGCCTGGGTGACCTCGTCGGCCGCAAGTACACCTTCCTCATGACCATCCTGATCATGGGTGCGTCGACCTTCATCGTCGGCCTGCTGCCGTCCTACGAGACGATCGGCTGGGTCGCGCCGGTGATCCTCATCGTGCTGCGCATGCTGCAGGGCCTCGCGCTCGGCGGCGAGTACGGCGGCGCGGTGGTGTACGTGGCCGAGCACGCCCCCCCGGGCCGCCGCGGCTACTTCACCTCGTGGATCCAGACCACGGCGACCCTCGGCCTGCTGATGTCGCTGATGGTCATCCTGGCGGTGCGCAGCTGGACCGGCGAGGCGGAGTTCGCCAAGTGGGGCTGGCGCATTCCGTTCCTGCTCTCGATCTTCCTGCTCGCGATCTCGGTGTGGATCCGCATGCAGATGGAGGAGAGCCCGGCCTTCAAGAAGATGAAGGAGGAGGGCACCCAGTCCAAGGCGCCGCTGTCCGAGGCCTTCGGCCAGTGGAAGAACGCCCGCTTCGCCGTCATCGCGCTGCTCGGCCTCGTCGCCGGCCAGGCGGTGGTCTGGTACACGGGCCAGTTCTACGCCCTGTTCTTCCTGCAGAGCATCCTGCGCGTCGACATGTTCACGGCCAACGTGCTGATCGCGTGGTCGCTAATCCTCGGCACGGCGGGCTTCATCGTGTTCGGCTCGCTGTCGGACCGCATCGGCCGCAAGCCGATCATCCTCGCCGGCTGCCTGCTCGCCGCGCTGACGTACTTCCCCGTCTTCAAGTTCCTCTCGGAGACGGCGAACCCGATGCTCTTCAAGGCGCAGACCACGGCCAGCGTCGTCGTCGTCGCCGACAAGGACCAGTGCTCGTTCCAGTTCAACCCGACCGGCACGTCCAAGTTCACCAGCTCGTGCGACATCGCCAAGGCGACGCTCGCCCGCAGCTCGGTCAACTACACCGTGCAGGAGGCGCCGAAGGGCTCGGTCACGAAGATCAAGATCGGCAACACGGAGGTCGCCTCCTACGAGGCCGGCTCCCTGACCGCCGAGCAGGCGAAGACGGTCCCGGCCGCCTTCACCAAGCAGGTCAACGACGCGCTCGGCGCGGTGGGCTACCCCGTCGCCGGCGTGAAGAACGACACGATCGTCAAGATGTCGGGCTTCTTCGACATCTTCCGCGCCCAGACCTTCACCCTCGTGCTGGTGCTCACCTACCTGGTGATCCTGGTGACGATGGTGTACGGCCCGATCGCGGCGGCGCTCGTCGAGCTCTTCCCGACCCGCATCCGCTACACCGGCATGTCGCTGCCCTACCACATCGGCAACGGCTGGTTCGGCGGCCTGATGCCGGCCACGGCCTTCGCGATGATCGCCCAGTCCGGCGACATCTTCTTCGGCCTCTGGTACCCGATCGTCATCGCCATGATGACCTTCGTCATCGGCATGATCTTCGTGCCGGAGAACAAGGACAAGGACATCTTCGCCGAGGACGCGGCGCGCTGAGCGCCGCCGTCACCGGACGGACCGCAACGAGGCCGGCCCCGCGAGGGGCCGGCCTTCGTCGTCGATGGGGGCCGTGCGGCGGGGCCGCGAAGACGCCCGCGCAGGCGCGCGGCGGGCGGAAGAGGTCCCGGTGGGCTCCGTGACCGGGGTTGGCGCGGGGAACTACAAGGGTGGGAGCCAGGACCGCCCTTCGCGACCGCCGGAGGTTTCCGGACCGGTAACACGCGGTCTATCGGCAGCGCGAAACGCTGTCGGAATTGCGAAGCTCAAGCTGCCCTGCCGGCGGCCGGGCGGGACGCGCGGCCGGCCTGCAGGGTCTGCGACGGGCGCTCCCCGAAGGCTGCCTTGTAGGCGGCGGCGAACTCGCCGAGGTGCGAGAAGCCGCAGTCGAGCGCCACCGAGGTGACCGTGTCGCCCGTCGAGGGGGCGCCGAGGCGCTCCCGCGCCGCGGTCAGCCGCAGCCCGCGCAGGTAGCCGGTGATCGTGGTGTCGAGGTGGCGGCGGAACAGCATCTGCGCGGCGCGCAGGCTGACGCCGGCCTCCCGGCCCATGGCCTCGAGCGACACGTCGTCGAAGGCGTGCGCGTGCAGGTAGTCGAGGCAGCGCCGCAGCGTCGCCGGTTCCAGCGCCGCCGCCGCCTCCGGCAGGCCGGCGGCGGCCGACAGCAGGTGGGCAAGGCGGATGGCGAGCAGCTCGTCGTTGGAGCGCTTGAAGGCGTCCAGCGCCAGCAGTGCTGCGGGCGCCTCGTCGAGCGACCGGCAGATGGCCGCAGCCTGCGCCACGAAGGCCGGGGCCTCCGGCAGGCCGGCGAGGCCGAAGCTGGCGTCGAGCGCGGCCTCGGCGCGGGCGGAACTGCCGAGCGCCTCCATCAGGCCCTGGATCCGGGCGCGCTCGGCCGTCACCACGGTGGAGGCGTAGCGGCCGGGTACAGTGGTCGTGACCGGCGCCGCGGGAAGCAGGCAGGCGTCGCCGCGCGCCCCGAAGCTGCGTTCCACGCTGCCGGAGGCGAGGCGGATCTCGCCCATCGTGGGGATCTGGACCCGGATCAAGCCGTCGGGCTCGATGTCGACGGCGTAGGGCGAGCAGCGACCGGAGATGAGCGACGTCGTGCCAAGCCGGACATGGTTCGCGACGAGCATCATGCTGTCTCGGCCGCTGGGAAGGGAGACCCGCCTGACCCCCGGATTTCGCCCTTTGATGCTGGCGTAAATCTCGTCAGGATCGGTGGATCGTACAGCCGGGAACCGGATGAGCGATAGCACGAAGCCTCCAGCGGGGGGTCACGGATGTGACCGACCGGGCAACGAGGCTAGCAAACCAGAGCTTGGCCGGTGTCGGTAAGAATACGTACATCCGATTGTATAATTGCGTCGTCACGGCTGGAGATTGCGCCGATTTCACAGGCAAGCCGCGCGTGAGCACGCCCGTTTTCCTCGCCGTGCTCGTCGCCGCGCTGCTGCATGCCAGCTGGAACGCGGTGCTGAAGGTCCGAATCGAGCCGCTGCTGGCGATGACGCTGGTCAACGGCGGCGCCGGCCTGTTCGGCGCGGGGCTGATGCTGTGGACCGGCTTCCCCGCCGCGCCGTCCTGGCCCTGGCTGGCGGCGTCCACCGTGCTGCATCTCGGCTACGCGCTGGCGCTGACGCAGGCCTACCGGCGGGCCGACATGGGGCTCGTCTATCCCATCGCCCGCGGTTCGGCGCCGCTGATGACCATGCTGGGCTCGCTCGTGCTGGTGCGCGACCCGCTGGCGCCGCTCTCCGTCGCCGGCATCCTCGTGCTGGCGACGGGCATCGGCCTGCTGGCGCTGCGCGGCCGCAGCGGCCTCGACCGCTCCGCCGTCCGCTGGGCGCTGCTGACGGCGGTGACGATCTCGCTCTACACGCTGGCGGACGGCATGGGAGCGCGCGCCGCCGGCGACCCGCACGCCTACATCGCGGCGGTGTTCCTGTTCGACGGCCTCACCTGCCTCGCCTTCGTGGCCGGCCTGAGGGGCCTGCGCGGCATGGCGCCGATGCTGACCGTGCTGGGCCCCGGCCTCGCCGGAGGCGCGGCCGCCTTCGGCGCCTACTGGATCGCGGTGTGGGCGATGACGCAGGCCCCCATCGCCCTCGTCGCCGCGGTGCGCGAGACGAGCGTGCTCTTCGCCACCGCCATCGCGGTGATCGTGCTGCGCGAGCCGCTGATGCCGCACCGCATCGTCTCGGCCGTGCTGATCGTCGCCGGGCTGGCGCTGATCAGGATGGGGTGAGGGCGCGGACACCTCGTCCGCCGCGCGGGCGCGGGCTGCTGCCCGCTCCCGCCCCCCTCGTCCGCCCGCTGCGCGGGCACCTTCTCCCCGCAGGCGGGGCGAAGGTGGCCCGAAGGGCCGGATGAGGGGCCGCCCGCCGAACGGATTATTTACGGCGCATGGGATGAAGTCGGGCGCCTGCAACCCGAGCGACCGCGCCGATGAGCCTCCCCCATGCGTCCCCTTCGCGGGACGCCGCAACGCCGCTGGCCGGCCAGCGCCGGGCTCCCTGGCCACCCGGTCTCGTCGCCACGCTCGCCGCGTGGGCGGCGGCGACGGCGATGGCCGTGGCGTCGGCGCGCGACGTCGGGACCGTCTTCGGCGATACCGACGACGCGATGCGCCTCGTTCAAGTGCGCGACCTGCTCGCCGGGCAGGGCTGGACCGACCTCGTGCAGCACCGGCTCGACCCCGGCGCCGGCATCCCGATGCACTGGTCGCGCCTCGCCGACCTGCCGCTGGCGCTGGCGATCCGCGGGCTGGAGCCGTTCATGGGCACCCGCGCCGCCGAGGTGGCGGCGATGACGTGGTGGCCGGCGGTGCTGCTGCTCGTCGCCATGCTGGCGCTGCGCGCCATCGCCGAGCGCCTCGCGGGACCCGCCGCCGCCGGCTGGGCGGGCATCGCCGCAGCGGTGCTGGCGGCGAGTTCGCTTGCCATCGTCTGGCAGTTCGCGCCGGGCCGGATCGACCACCACGGCCTGCAGGCGACGCTGCTGCTGTGGGCCTTTGCGAACCTCCTCGCCGGCCCCGCCGCGCGCCACGGCGTCGCCGCGGGCCTCTGCAGCGCCGCGGCGCTGGCCGTGGGGCTGGAAACGCTGCCCTTCCTCGCCATGGTCGCCGGCGGCGCTGCGCTGGTGCTCGGACTCGACCCCGCGACGCGGCGGGCGGCGGCGGGCTACGGCCTCTCCTTCGCCGCCGGCACGGCCGCGCTCTATGCCGGCACCATCCCCGCCGCCCGCTGGGGCGTGGCGGCCTGCGACGCGCTGTCCCTGCCGTGGCTGGCCGCCGCCGTCGTCGGCGGCGCCGGCCTCGCCGCGGTGGCGCTGCTGCCGGCCGCCCGGACCTCGACGGCGGCGCGCGTCGGCGGGCTGGTGATGGTGGGCGCCGCTGCGGCCGCCGCCGTGATCGCGATCGATCCCGCCTGCCTGCGGGGCCCCTACGCGAAGCTGGACCCGGCGCTCTACGCCGCGTGGCTCGACAACGTGCAGGAGACGCTGCCCCTTCATCGGGTCTGGGCGGCGAACCGCTCGGCCGCGCTGGTGCTCGGCGCCGGGCCGCTGCTGGCGCTGGCGGCGCTGCCGTGGCTGGCGCGGCGCACCCGGGCGGCGCCGATGGCGCGCACGGTCCTCATCGCGTGGGCCGTGGCTTTCCTGATCGCGCTGGCGCTCGGCCTCGTGCAGCAGCGCATGATGTTCTACGCCAACGTGCTGGCGCTGCCCGTCCTCGCCGCCACCATCGGCCTCGTCGCCGAGCGGCGCCGGGAGGCCGGCGGCTCGCCCGCCGTGGCGCTCGCCGCGGGGCTCGTCGTCGCCAGCTCCGCCACGCCGACCCTCGCCGTGGCGATGGTGCCGGGCCTCGCCGGGGCGGGGGACACCGCAGCGGTGACGGCGCAGACCGGCTACCGCCAGTCCTGCTTCTCCACGGCGAGCTACGCGCCGCTGCGCGGCCTGCCGCCCGGCATCGTGGCGGCCTTCGTCCACAGCGGGCCCTTCATCCTCGCCGGCACGCCGCACGCCGTGCTGTCGGCCCCCTACCACCGCATGGAGCACGGCATCCTCGCCGGCTACCGCTTCCTCGCCCTGCCGCCGGACGAGGCGCGGGCGGCGGCGAAGCGGCTCGGCATCCGCTATGTGGCGGCTTGCACCGCCGCCGAGGAGGTCGAACACTACGCCGCCACCGCACCCGACGGGCTCGCCGCGCGGCTGATTCGCCGCGAGGTGCCCGGCTGGCTGGCGCCCGTGCCCGGCGCTCCGCCGGGCCTGCTCCTCTACCGGGTGCTCGACCCCTGAGCCGGCGCGGCCGGCCCCGACGGAGAGCCGGCATGCCGCGTCCCTGGTCCCCCGCACGGTTGGCGCTCGCCCTCGTCGCCGCCCCGTTCGCGCTGTTCGCGGCCCGGCCCGCCGCCGCCGCCGAACCGGCCGCGCGCGACCTCTTCGGCGCCGTCGCCGGGCCGACGACGACGCTGCCCGCGACGCCGGTCGGCAGCTACGCCAAGGGCTGCCTCGCCGGCGGCGTGATGCTGCCCACCGAGGGCCCGCACTGGCAGGCGATGCGCCTGTCGCGCAACCGCAACTGGGGCCACCCGGCGCTGGTCGCGATGCTGACCTCCTTCGCCGCCAAGGTGCCGGCGACGGCCGGCTGGCCGGGGCTGCTGGTGGGCGACATCGCCCAGCCGCGCGGTGGGCCGATGAAGACCGGGCACGCCTCCCACCAGATCGGCCTCGACGCCGACGTCTGGCTCACGCCGATGCCGTCGCGCGTGCTGTCGCGGCAGGAACGCGAGGACATGATCCCCCATGAGATGGTGGCCGCCGACGGGATGGACGTCGACCCGGCACGCTGGACGAAGGCGCACGTCGCCCTCATCCGCGCGGCGGCCATGGAGCCGCGCATCGAGCGGGTGTTCGTCAACCCGGCCATCAAGAAGGCGCTGTGCCGCGAGGCGGGGACGGACCGCGCGTGGCTCGCCCGCGTGCGGCCGATCTGGGGCCACACCTTCCACATGCACCTGCGCATGGCGTGCCCCGCCGCCTCGGACGACTGCGTGCCGCAGGAGCCGCCGCCCGGCGGCGACGGCTGCGGCAAGGAACTCGACTGGTGGTTCACGAAGGAGGCCCGCGCGCCGGCGAAGCCCTCCAGGCCCGTGCCGCCCATGACCATGGCCCAGCTGCCCCCCGCCTGCCGACAGGTGCTGACGGCGCCGTAGCAAGGGAGAGGTGCCGCGCTCTCTCTTCTCCCCGCCTTCGGGGAGAAGGAAAGGGGCCGTGCACCGGTCATCTGCCGCGTCTCCGGCTTCGATTAAACGAAGAAAAATGTGAAATTATTCGATTCACATCACCTCCCGTTCTGTTTGACAAACCGAACGGACGTCCCTAAAGAACAAACACGCGCCGATTTGAGCGAGCAGCTTGCTGGGCGCGGCGGGGCCGGAGCGATCCGGGACCCCGGGACAAATGCAGCTAAAGCGCCGCGGGCGAGGCCTGATCATCCTCCGTCCCACGACCGCACCCCCTGCACGTGGAACACGATAGGAGGACCGCCATGGTCACGATCAGCCGCCGTTTCGCCCTCGCAAGCCTTGCGTTCACGGGTCTTGCCGCCGCCACCCTCGCCGCCGCGCCGGCCTCGGCGCAGGTGAAGGAGATCCGCATCGACTGGGCCACCTACAACCCGGTCAGCCTCGTCCTGAAGGACCAGGGGCTCCTCGAGAAGGAGTTCGCCAAGGACGGCATCACCATCCGCTGGGTGCAGTCCGCCGGATCGAACAAGGCGCTCGAGTTCCTCAACGCCGGCTCGCTCGACTTCGGCTCGACGGCGGGCGCCGCCGCGCTGGTCGGCAAGATCAACGGCAACCCGATCCAGTCGATCTACGTCTACTCGCGCCCCGAGTGGACGGCGCTGGTGACCAAGGGCGACAGCCCGATCAAGACGGTCGCCGACCTGAAGGGCAAGCGCGTCGCCGTGACCCGCGGCACCGACCCCCACATCTTCCTCGTGCGCGCGCTCGCCGAGAACAAGCTCACCGAGAAGGACGTGAAGCTGGTGCTGCTGCAGCACGCCGACGGCCGCCTGGCGCTGGAGCGCGGCGACGTCGAGGCGTGGGCCGGCCTCGACCCGATCATGGCCGCGGCCGAGATCGAGGGCGGCGCGCGGCTGTTCTACCGCAAGCCGGAGGCCAACACCTGGGGCGTGCTCAATGTCCGCGAGGAGTTCGCCAAGCAGAACCCCGAGATCGTCAAGCGCGTGCTGAAGGTCTACGAGGAGGCGCGCAAGCAGTCGCTCGCCAACAAGGCCGAGCTGACCAGGAGCCTCGTCGCCGCGACCAAGCTCCCCGACACCGTCATCGCCCGCCAGCTGGAGCGCACCGAGCTGACCTTCGGCCCGATCGGCCAGCAGCAGGCCGACACCATCGTCGCCGCCGGCATCGCCCTGCAGGAGGCCGGCGTGCTCGACGCCAAGCTCGACATCAAGGCGGTCGTCGCCGGCCTGATCGAGCCCAAGTACCTCGGCTCCTCCGCCACGCAGTAAGCCCGCACTCGACGGCACGGCGCGGGCGGGGCAGAGTGCGCCGCCCGCCGCCGGACCGGATGCCTCCAACGCATGTCGATCCCCTCTCCGATCATCGCAGACGAGGCTCTCGCGGCGCCGCAGAAGGCGCCGCGATCGCGCGTCCCCTCGGCCCGGATGCTGCTCGGCCTCCTGCTGCCGCTCGCGCTGGCGCTCGGCTGGGAGCTCGCTGTGCGCGCCGGCTGGGCGCAGGGCCGGCTGATGCCGCCGCCCTCGCGCATCCTCGACACGCTCGCCGACCTCGCCCGCTCGGGCGAACTCACCACGCACATCGTCGCCACGCTGCTGCGCGTCGCCGCCGGCTTCGCGCTGGGCGCCGCCGCCGGCACGGTCATGGGCGCGCTGGCCGGCACGTCGGACACCGTGCGCCGCATCTTCGACCCCAGCCTGCAGGCGCTGCGCGCGGTGCCCTCCATCGCCTGGGTTCCGCTGTTCATCCTGTGGCTCGGAATCTTCGAGGCGTCGAAGGTGGCGCTGATCGCGGTCGGCGTGTTCTTCCCCGTCTATCTCGGCGTCGCCGGCGCCATCGAGGGCATCGACCGCAAGCTGGTCGAGGTGGGCCGCGTGTTCCGGCTGTCGAAGTTCGACATGGTGCGCCGGGTCGTCCTGCCCGCGGTGCTGCCGGCCTGGCTCATCTCGCTGCGCTCGGGGCTCGGCCTCGGATTCATGTTCGTGGTCGCCGCCGAGTTCATGGGCGCGTCGGAGGGGCTCGGCTACCTGCTGGTCGACGGCCAGCAGATGGGCCGGCCTGACCGCATCCTCGCCGCCATCATCACCTTCGCGCTGCTCGGCAAGCTGTGCGACACCATCCTCGTCCAGTCGACGCGCCCGCTGGTGCGCTGGCAGGACACCGTGCGCGACAGGCTCTGAGCGATGTTTGTCGTCGAGGCCCTGTCCAAGACCTACGCCGACGGCACGCGCGCGCTGTCGGGCATCAACCTCAAGGTCGAGGCCGGCGAGATCGTCGCCCTCGTCGGCGGCTCGGGCTGCGGCAAGACCACGCTGCTGCGCCTCGTCGCCGGGCTCGACCAGGCCACCGAGGGCCGCATCGTCGTCGACGGCGAGACGATCCTCGCGCCGCACCCCTTCGTCGGCATCGCCTTCCAGGAGCCGCGCCTGCTGCCCTGGCTCACCGTGGCCGACAACGTCGCTTTCGGCATCCACGACCTGCCGGCCGGCGAGCGCGCCGCCCGCGTCGCCGACGCGCTGGAGCGCGTCCACCTCGCCGAGCACGCGAAGCGCTGGCCGCGCGAGCTCTCCGGCGGCCAGCAGCAGCGCGTCAGCATCGCCCGCGCGCTGGTGGCCAGGCCCCGCGTGCTGCTGCTCGACGAGCCCTTCTCGGCGCTCGACGCCTTCACCCGCGCCAGCCTGCACGAGCACCTGCTCACGCTGTGGGAGGCGAGCCGGCCGACCGTCGTCATCGTGACGCACGACGTGGAGGAGGCGGTGACGCTGGCCGACCGCGTGGTGGTGATGCGCCCGCGCCCCGGGCGCCTCTACGAGTCGATCACCGTCGGCGCGCCGCGCCCCCGCGACAAGCTGGCGGTGGGCTTCGACAAGGCCAAGCGGCGGGTGCTCAACGCCCTTGACCGCTCGCTCAAGACATCCGACACCGAGCCCCCGAAGACGGCCGACAGCGGCGCCGCGCTCTGGTGGTAGGCGTCGCCCCGGCATCAACGACACACAGGACGGAGACGGTCATGGACGCCGACGCGCTGCGCGCCCTGCAGGCCCCCATCAAGGCGAAGTACCGCGAGGCGCCCGACGCGGCGGTCATCACGCTGAAGGCCTCCGGCGAGGTCGACGAGAGCAAGATCGCCTGCAAGCTGGAGACCGGCCGCGCCATCGTCGAGGCTGGCCTGCACCCGGCCTCCGGCGGCACCGGGATGGAGCTGTGCTCCGGCGACATGCTGCTCGAGGCGCTCGTCGCCTGCGCCGGCGTGACGCTGAAGGCCGTGGCCACGGCGCTCGAGATCCCGCTGCGCCGGGGCACCGTGCGCGCCGAGGGCGACCTCGACTTCCGCGGCACGCTCGGCGTCGACCGCGAGGCCCCCGTCGGCTTCCGCGAGATCCGCCTGACCTTCGACGTCGACACCGACGCCCCGCAGGAGAAGCTCGACTCCCTGCTCAAGCTCACCGAGCGCTACTGCGTCGTCTTCCAGACGATCAACCAGAAGCCGCAGCTGACGGTGCGCATGAACCGCGGCTGAGCGGAGGCCGGCGGGCGTTCATCCGAGGGTGGGAGCCCGCCCGGAGAGACCCCCACCCCTGCCCCTCCCCACAAGGGGGAGGGGGCGCCGGCGCGGTCGAAGAGCCCTTCTGAGGGCGCTGCGGCTCTGCGCCATGGATGCGGGGGCCCGGCGGCGATTGACTGAACGTGGAGCCCCTGCTCGGAGAGACCCCAACCCCTCCCCACAGGGGGAGGGGATGCCGGCGCGGTTGAAGAGGCCTGTTGACGGCGCCTCGGTTGTGCCCGGCGCGCTCCTGGACCTTCCCGCCCGAGAACATCGAAAAGGCCCGGACCTCTCCGCCCCCCTCCCCCTTGTGGGGAGGGATCGGGGGTGGGGGTCACTCCGCCTTCATGTCTTCCCACCCGCCATGGCGGCCGGCCACGGGCCTTGTCCGGCTCATGCTGCGGCCCGTCTCGCCCCGGCGCCACCTCAAGCCCGGACCTCTCCGACCCCTCCCCCTCGGAGGGAGGCATTGGGGGGTGAGGGGCGCGTCAGGGCGGGGTCGCAGTCGTCCGGATGGCCGGCGGGATGGCTCCCCGCGCGGTTCTGCGATACCACAGCTTCAGGCGTACCCCCGCGAGGGCAGCATGAACGTGACCATCCGGCCGGCCGGCGAGGCCGACCTCCCGGCCATCCTCGACATCACCAACGACGCGATCCTCAACACGACCGCGATCTGGTCGCACCATGCGACGGACCTCGAGAGCCGCCGGACGTGGCTGCGCGACCGGCAGGACAAGGGCTACCCGGTACTGGTCGCCGACCTCGCCGGGACCGTCGTCGGCTTCGCCTCCTTCGGCGACTTCCGCCCCTGGGACGGCTACGCCCACACGGTCGAGCACTCGATCTACGTGCACCGCCACCACCACGGGAAGGGTGTCGGCAAGCAGCTGATGCCGCCGCTGATCGAGGCGGCGCAGGCCCTCGGCAAGCACGTCATGATCGCCGGGATCGAGGCCGGCAACCGGGCCTCGATCCACTTCCATCACGGCTTCGGCTTCGTCGAGGCGGGGCGGCTTAAGGAGGTCGGGTGGAAGTTCGACCGCTGGCTCGACCTCGTGCTCATGCAGAAGACGCTGGCCTGACCGCCGCCGCGCCCGGCTGGTCCGGGCGCCCGGGACGGGCGATGGTCGGCGGTCGTTCCCCCACCGTCCCCGGACACGCTCCTCGCCCGTGACGCTGCTCGTCTTCCTCGCCGGCCTCGCCAGCGCCATCCTGCACGCGGGATGGAACATGGCGACGCGCCAGCGCCCGGACCCGGGCACGGCCTTCGCCTCCGTCGTCATCATGAGCGGCGTCATCTGCGTGCCGCCGCTGCTGTGGCTGGGCCTGCCGAGCCGCGAGTCGCTCGTCTGGATGGCGGTCGGCGCCGTCTTCAACGTGCTGACGATGCGCCTGATCATGGCGACGTACCGGCGCATGCCCTTCGCCGTGGGCTACCCGATGATCCGCGGCACGTCGCCGCTCGCCGTGGCGCTGATGGGCTTCGGCGTCTTCGGCGAGCGCATCTCCACGCTCGGCGCCGGCGGCGTCGCGCTCATCTCGTCGGGCGTGTTCCTGCTGGCGCTCTCGGGCCGCCGGGCCGGCGAGGCCGACGGGAAGGGCATCGCGCTGGCCATCGCCGCCGGCCTCTCCAACGCCTGCTTCGTGCTGGCCGACGCCCGCGGCGTGCGCCTGTCGGGCGACATCTGGACCTACGGCATGCTCGTCGCGGCGGTGAATGCGCTGCTGCTGGCGGTCCTCATGAGGCTGGAGAAGGTCGACATCGTCGGCGCCATCCGCCGCACCTGGGCGTTCTCCAGCGCCGCGGCCGCGGTGTCGATGCTGTCCTATTTCGCCATCCTCTACGGCTTCACGCATGGGCCGACCGGGCCGGTGTCGGCGCTGCGCGAGACGAGCGTGTTCTTCGGCGTGCTGATGGCCGCGACGATCCTGCGCGAGCGCATCGGACCGCTGCGCTGGACGGCGGCCGGGCTGGCGGTGGCGGGCATCGTGCTGATCCGCCTGTCCTGAGCCTCCCGGCACCGCAGGCGCCGGCGCGATGGCGAATTGACGCGGCCGCGCGAAAGGGGCAGGCAAAGGCGGCGGGTGCGCGCACCCGCCGCCCCGCCCCGACGACCGTGACCCGCATGGCCTCTGCCGCCCCCCCCTTCCAGGCCTCCCCCGTCTTCGACCGTGCGGCGCTGCAGGCCGGCGCCCGAAAGGCCCTCCTGGAGGCCGGCCAGGACCAGGCCGCCCGGCGCGCCGCCGTGGTCGGCGTGCTGCGCGAGGCGCTCGGCACCGGCCGCGAACGCGCCCGCGACCTGCTGGAGAAGGAGCGCAACGGGCTCAACTGCGCCTGGCGCCTGTCCGACCTGATGGACGCCATCGTCGTGACGCTGCACGACCTCGCGGTGCGCGAGCTCTATCCGGTCGACAACCCGTCGTCGTCGGAACGGCTCTGCGTCGCCGCCGTCGGGGGCTACGGGCGCGGCACGCTGGCGCCGGGATCCGACGTCGACCTGCTGTTCCTGCTGCCCTACAAGTCCACGCCGTGGTCCGAGAGCATCGTCGAGGCGATCCTCTACGCGCTGTGGGACCTCAAGCTGAAGGTCGGCCACTCGGTGCGCACCGTGGAGGAGTGCATCCGCGAGGCCAAGGCGGACATGACCATCCGCACGGCCATGCTGGAGGCGCGCTACCTCGCCGGCGACACCGGCCTCTACCGCGAGATGGAGGAGCGCTACGACCGCGACGTGGTGCAGGGCACGGCGGCCCAGTTCGTCGCCGAGAAGCTCTCCGAGCGCGAGAAGCGCGTCGGCCGCGCCGGCTCCTCGCGCTACCTCGTCGAGCCCAACATCAAGGAGGGCAAGGGCGGCCTGCGCGACCTGAACACGCTGTTCTGGATCGCCAAGTACGTCTACCGCGTGAAGGACACGCAGGACCTCGTCTCCGCCGGCCTGTTCGACGAGGAGGAGCGCCAGCTCTTCCTGCGCTGCGAGGAGTTCCTGTGGCGGGTGCGCTGCGAGATGCACTTCGTCACCGGACGGGCCGAGGAGCGGCTCACCTTCGACCTGCAGCGCCTCGTCTCCGACCGCATCGGCTATGCCGGGCGCGGCGGGCTGTCGTCGGTCGAGCGCTTCATGAAGCGCTACTTCCTCGTCGCCAAGGACGTCGGCGACCTCACCGCCATCGTCTGCGCGGCGCTGGAGGCCCGCCACACCAAGCCGCGCGCCATGCTGGACCGGCTCGTCGGCCGCTTCCGCCGCTCCGGCCGCGCCATCGCCGACAGCGCCGACTTCGTCATCGACAACGACCGCCTCGGCGTCGGCAACCCCGACGTGTTCCGCAAGGACCCGGTCAACCTGCTGCGGCTCTACCGCCTCGCCGACAAGCTGAACCGCCTCATCCACCCGGATGCCAGCCGCCTCGTCACGCGGTCGCTGAAGCTGGTGGACCCGGCGCTGCGCCGCAACCCCGAGGCGAACCGGCTGTTCCTGGAGATCCTCACCTCGCGCAACGCGCCTGAGGTGGTGCTGCGCCGCATGAACGAGTCGGGGCTGCTGGGCCGCTTCATCCCCGAGTTCGGCCGCGTCGTGGCGATGATGCAGTTCAACATGTACCACCACTACACGGTGGACGAGCACCTTCTGCGCTCGATCGGCATCCTCGCGGACCTGGAGAAGGGCCTCCTGAAGGAGGAACTGCCGGTCGCCAACGAGATCCTGCCGACCATCATCAACCACCGCGTGCTGGCGGTGGCGCTGTTCATCCACGACATCGCCAAGGGCCGGCCGGAGGACCACTCCACCGCTGGCGCCCGCATCGCGCGCAAGCTCGGGCCGCGGCTCGGCCTCGACGAGGCGGAGGTCGACAACGTCGCCTGGCTCGTCGAGCACCATCTGGTGATGTCGACGACGGCGCAGAGCCGCGACCTCTCCGACCCGCGCACCATCGAGACCTTCGCCGCCACGGTGCAGACTCTGGAGCGGCTGAAGATGCTGCTCGTGCTCACCGTCTGCGACATCAAGGCGGTGGGTCCGGGCGTGTGGAACGGCTGGAAGGGCCAGCTGCTGCGCACGCTCTACTGGGAGACGGAGATCGTGCTTGCGGGCGGCCACTCCGCCATCGACCGCCAGCAGCGCGTGCGCCGGGCGCAGGAGGAGCTGCGCCGGGCGCTGCCGGGCTGGTCCGACCCCGACCTCGATGCCTATGTCGCGCGCCACTACCCGGCCTACTGGCTCAAGGTGGACCTCGCCCGCAAGGTGAAGCACGCCAAGTTCCTGCTCGCCGCCGAGCAGGAGATGCGCTCGCTGTCGACCGAGGTGGCGACGGACGGCTTCCGCGGCGTGACCGAGCTCACCGTCGCGGCCCCCGACCACCCGCGCCTGCTGGCGATCATCACCGGCGCCTGCGCCGCCGCCGGGGCGAACATCGTCGATGCGCAGATCTACACGACGACGGACGGGCTGGCGCTCGACACGATCTTCATCTCGCGCGCCTTCGACCGCGACGAGGACGAGCTGCGCCGCGCCGGCCGCGTCGCGCAGCACATCGAGCGCGCGCTGAAGGGCGAGACCCGCATCGCCGAGGCGGTCGCCGCCCGCGCGCCGGAGCGCCCGGTGTCGAAGGCCTTCACCGTGCCGCCGGACGTCGTCATCGACAATGCCGTGTCGGCCCGCTACACGGTCGTCGAGGTCAGCGGCCTCGACCGTCCGGGCCTCCTCTACGAGCTGACGACCGCGCTCGGGAAGCTCAACCTCAACATCGCCAGCGCGCACATCGCCACCTTCGGCGAGAAGGCGGTCGACGTCTTCTACGTCACCGACCTCACCGGCACGAAGATCGCCAACCCGGCCCGCCACGCGGCCATCCGCCGGACCCTTATCGAGGTGCTGGGCGGCAACGGCACGAAGGACAAGGAGCCCGTGCGCCCGAAGCCCGTCGCCGCGGGGCGGTGAGGCCGAAGGGGCCCCCGCTCACAGGCGCCGGCAGAACACCGTGGTGTCGCACAGGCCGCCGTCGGGCCAGAGCGCGTAGTCGGGGATGACGCCGCAGCGCTCCCAGCCGAGCCGCGGGTAGAGGCGCTCGGCGTCGGAGCCGGTGGCGGTGTCGAGCACCAGCACGGTCAGGCCCCGCCTGCGCGCCTCGTCGTCGACGGCCCCCATCAAAGCCGCTCCGATTCCGCGGCCGCGCGCGCTGGCGTGGACGAGCAGCTTCGACACGTCGGCCCGGTGCGGCTGGTTGGGCTTGGTGGCCGGGATGAGCTGTGCCGTGCCCACGGCGCGGCCGCCGTCGAACGCGGCGAAAAGCACGGTCCGCCCCGCCGCCACCTCGTCGATCACGCCGTCCCACCACGGCTGCGCGTCGGCGGGGCCAAACGGATTCATGAAGCCGACGGAGGCGCCGCCGTTGACGCAGTCGACGAGGATGCCGACGAGGTCGTCCCGGTGGGCGCGGGCCGCGGCGGCGTCGAGGATGCGGATGTCGTGCGGCATGGCGGCTCCGGGTGCTGGGCGGTCAGGCGGGCGTGCACAGCACCACGGCGTAGCGGGCCGGGGTGCTGCCGGGATTGTGGAACACGATCGGCCGGTCGAGGTGCATGTGCAGGCAGTCGCCTGCGGAAAGCCGCGTGGTCGCCTCGCCCCAGGTGAGGTCGAGCGTCCCCTCCAGCATCCAGACACACTGCTGGGTCGGACGGCCCGTCCACACCGCGTCCATGCGCACGGTCTCGCCGGGCGGGAAGGTGACGTCGACGATCTCGAGGGGCGAGCCGGACACGCGCGGCGACACGTTGCGGCGGACATAGCCGGAGGCCGGGTCTCGCCACACGGCCTGGTCCGCGGCGCGCGACAGCGGCGAGGCCGCCTCCGGGCCAGCGGCGAAGAAGGCGGACAGGCTCACGTCCATCGCCGCGCAGAGCTTGCCGAGCAGCGCCGCCGTGGGGCTGGCCTCCCCGCGCTCGATGCGCGAGATCATGGCCCGGCTGACGCCCGAGGCCGACGCGAGGCCATCCATGCTGAGCCCGCTCGCCGCGCGCAGGGCGCGCAGGCGGTCGGCGATGAAGCGGTCGTCGGCGATATCCATTATCGTACCATAGACTCTACTATGGTAGCGTCAAGGTTGCTCCCGAGCCCCGTCGCCAGCCGACCCGGCCGTGCCGAATCCGCGGCCATTCGTGCCAGCTCCGCGGCCGCAATTCTCACGCTCCCATCCCTCCGCCGTCATCCCCGGCGGCGCGCAGCGCCGGGAAGGGGATCCAGCGGCCCCGGCATGGGGAGGGCTGGCGAAGTGGGCACGCCTCGCCGACGGACGCGGTCCTGGATCCCCTTCCCCTCCGCGGCTTCGCCGCTCCGGCCGGGGATGACGGGGGAGAGGCGGACCGGGCGGGGATGAGGGGGGCTACGCAGAGGTGGCCGGAGGGGTCGAGCCGGCGGCGATGGCTACGGCGTCGGCGGGTCAGGCGCGATAAGGCCGCTTCCTCAGCGGGCGGCGACCTTGTCCTCGATGCACTCCCAGATGGAGACGGCGAGGTCCGGGCCGCCGAGGCGCTTGATGGCGCGCAGGCCGGTGGGGGAGGTGACGTTGATCTCGGTGAGGTGGCCGTCGATGACGTCGATGCCGACGAAGATCAGGCCCATGTCCCTGAGCGACGGGCCGATGCGGGCACAGATCTCGCGCTCGCGGTCGGAGAGCTGGGTGGTCTCGGCCGCGCCGCCGCGCACCATGTTGGAGCGGATGTCGTTGGGGGCGGGGACGCGGTTGACCGCGCCGAGCGGCTCGCCGTCGACGAGGATGATGCGCTTGTCGCCGTCCACCACCTTCGGCAGGAAGCGCTGCACCACCCACGGCTCGCGGAACGTCGCGGCGAACATGTCGTAGAGCGAGCCGAAATTGGGGTCGTTCACCGACACCTTGAACACCGCCGCGCCGCCGTTGCCGTAGAGCGGCTTCATGACGACCTCGCCGTGCTCGGCGCGGAAGGCCTCGATCTCGGCCCGGTCGCGCGTGATCAGCGTCGTCGGCATCAGGTCCGGGAAGCTCGTGACGAAGATCTTTTCCGGCGCGTTGCGCACCTGCGCGGGGTCGTTGACGACGAGCGTCTTCGGGTGGACGCGCTCCAGCAGGTGCGTCGAGGTGATGTAGGCGAGGTCGAAGGGCGGGTCCTGCCGCAGCAGCACGACGTCGAAGTCGGAGATGGCGCGGCGCTCGCTCTCGCCCAGCGCGAAGTGGTCGCCCTTCACGTCCTGCACGCGCAGCGGCTGGACCGGGGCCGAGACGACGCCGTCGCGCATCGAGAGCTTGTCGGGCGTGTAGTAGAAGAGGTGGTGCCCGCGCGCCTGCGCCTCGAGCAGCAGCGCGAAGGTGGAATCGCCGGTGATGTTGATGCGTTCGATGGGGTCCATCTGGACGGCGACGGTCAACGGCATGGCGATCGGTCCCTCGGTCTCGGCGTCCGGCGCAGCAGGCGGGCTGTTGCGGCGCACCTTGGCCCGCCGGCCCCCGTCTGGCAACGCCCCCGGCCGCCGTCCGGTCCCGCGTCAGGCGTCGACCGGGAAGGCGTCCTCGACATGGCGGGGCCAGCGCCACGGCGCCAGAAGCACCGCGTCGCCGCGCAGCGCGTAGCGCTCGCACCACGGGTTGCGGCTGCGCCAGTGGGCGATGGCGCGCGCGAGCCGTCGCCGCTTGGGGCCGTCGATGGCCTCTGCGGCCGCGTCGAGCCCCGCCCTCCGCTTCACCTCGACGAACACCACCGTGTCGCCGCGCAGCGCCACGATGTCGATCTCGCCGCCCCCGCCGGCGTGGTTGCGGGCGAGGATCCGGTACCTCTTGAGGGCGAGGAAGGCCGCAGCAGCAATCTCAGATTGTGATCCTCGGCGCAGCGCGGCCTGCCGTTCGGGGCGGCCGCGCCGCCCGGTCATCCGCCCTTCACCAGGGCGACGGCCCGGGCGTAGACGCGCTTGCGGGGCTGGCCGGTCTCCTGCGCCACCACCGCGACGGCATCCTTCACCGACAGGTGGGCGAGCGCGGCCCTCAGGCGGTCGTCGAGGGAGGCGTCGTCGACGCGGGCACCGTCGCCGCTGGACGGCGGACCGATGAGCACGACGATCTCGCCCTTCGGGTCGGGCTCGCCCGCATAGGCCTCGGCGAGCTCCGGCAGGCGGCCGCGCCGCACGGTCTCGAACAGCTTGGTGAGCTCGCGCGCCACCGCGGCCGGCCGGTCGCCGAGGACGGCGGCGGCGTCGGCCAGCATCTCGGCGACGCGCCGCGGGCTCTCGAAGAACACCAGCGTGCCGGGGATGTCGCGCAGCACCTCCAGCCGCTCGCGCCGCCCGGCGGACTTGGGCGGCAGGAAGCCCTCGAAGAAGAAGCGGTCCGTCGGCAGGCCCGCCACCACGAGCGCGGCGAGCACGGCGGAGGGGCCCGGCACCGTGGTGACGGCGTGCCCGGCCTCGACCGCGGCGTTGACCAGCTTGAACCCCGGGTCGGACACGAGCGGCGTGCCCGCGTCGGAGACCAGCGCCAGCGCCTGCCCTTCCGCCAGCCGCGCGAGGAGCTTCGGCCGCATCTCCTCCGCGTTGTGCTCGTGGTAGGGCACCAGCGGCGTGGTGATGCCGTAGTGGGCGAGCAGCGTGCGGGTGACGCGGGTGTCCTCCGCCAGCACCGCGTCCGCCGCGGCCATGGTGGCGAGCGCGCGGAACGACACGTCGCCGAGGTTGCCGATGGGCGTGGCCACGACGTGCAGGCCCGGCGCGATCGGCGCCGCCTCCGCCCGCATGCCGAAGGCGGTGTAGGCCGAGGCTGGCCCCGCCGCTGTGGCCTTGTTGCTGCTCATCGGGCGATTCTCATGGTCGGCGGACCTTGGCATGGCGGCCGGGCTTCGCAAAGTCGCCCTCGTTGGGTTAACAATCGCTCCCGGAGGCCGTGCACGCTCAGGATGCAGCCGTCGGGTTCGCCACCGCGACGCCGCCGCAACCGACCTCGTGGCAAGGCCGTGGAGGAGGAAATCCGGTGTCGCGTATGCTCGAGAGCGCAGGTCCCGTCCCGTCCCTTCTGGCGCGCTGGCGCCCCGTCGCCGTGGCCGCCGCCGCCGCCCTGGGCCTTGCCGCGTGCACGACCGCGGGCCTGCCCGGGCTCGGCGGCTCGGAGCAGGCGCCGTCCGGCTCGGCCGAGGTCCCGGTGATCCCCGGCAAGGTCCGCGTCGGCCTCATCCTGCCGCTGTCGGCCGCCGGCAGCCTCGGCGCCGCCGGCAACTCCCTCAAGAACGCGGCCGAGATGGCGGTCGCCGAGTATCCGGGCTCCAAGGTGCAGCTGATCGTCAAGGACGACCGCGCCGAGGCCGGCGCCGCGCGCGAGGCGGCGCAGCAGGCGCTGGGCGAGGGCGTCGAGATCATCCTGGGCCCGTTGACCGCGCCGTCGGTGCAGGCCGTCGGGCAGGTGACGCGCGGCGCCAACCGCCCGGTCATCGCCTTCTCCACCGACGCGACGGTCGCCTCCCGCGGGGTCTACCTGCTGAGCTTCATGCCGGAGTCCGAGGTCGACCGCATCGTCGAGTTCGCGGCGAGCCGGGGCAAGCGCTCCATCGCGGCGATGATCCCGACCACCGCCTATGGCAACGTGGTCGCGGCGGCCTTCCAGGAGGCGGCCTCCCGTCGCGGCCTGCAGGTCCCGGCGCTGGAGCGCTACGACCGCAACGGCATCGACTCCGCAGCCAAGCGCATCGCCGCGCTGGGCGCCGGGGCCGACGCCCTGTTCGTGCCCGACAACGCCGAGGGCCTCGCCGCGGTGACGCCGCTGCTCGCCTCGAACGGCGTGCGGCTGCAGCTGCTCGGCACGAGTGCCTGGGACGGCGCCTTTGCCAACCGCGGGTTGCAGGGTGGCTGGTATGCCGCGCCCGACAAGGCCGGCTTCAACAGCTTCGCGGCCCGCTATCGCGCCCGCTTCGGCAGCGAGCCCGCCCGCGTCGCCTCGCTGGCCTACGACGCCGTGTTCCTCGTCGAGGCGCTCTACGCGAAGTCGGGCTCGGCCGGCTTCTCGGACGCCACGCTGACCAATCCGGAAGGCATCATCGGCACGGACGGCCTGTTCCGCTTCCGCCCCGACGGTACCAACCAGCGCGGGCTCGCCGTGCTGCAGGTCGGCGCCGGCTCGGCGACCGTGGTCAGCCCCGCGCCGCGCAGCTTCGCCGGCGGCGACGGCACCTGAGGGGAAATCGCGTCCTCGCCGCGCGGGCGGCAAGGTCTGCCACGCCACTCGCCGCCGCTCAGGCGGCGAGATCGGCGACGATGGCGTCGAGCACGGGGAAGCCCTCGCGCGAGACGCGCAGGCGCTTCTCTGCCGTCACCTCGACCAGGCCCTCGGAGACGAGGCTCTCGACCCGCCGCGGGTCCAGGCTGCGGCCGGACAGGCGCGCATAGCGCTCCGGGTCGATCCCCTCGGTGAGCCGCAGGCCCATGAGCAGGAACTCGTCGCCCTCCGCCTCGCCGGACAGGCGCTCGGCCTCGATCACGCCGTGCCCCTCGGCCTCAACCTTGGCCAGCCACGCCTCCGGCACGAGCTCGGTGGACATGGCGATGCGGCCGGTGCCGGTCGAGAGGCGGGCGTGGGCGCCCGGGCCGACGCCGGCATACTCGCCGTAGCGCCAGTAGACGAGGTTGTGGCGGCACTCGGCGCCCGGACGGGCGTGGTTGGAGATCTCGTAGCCCGGCAGCCCGCGCGCCTCGCAGATCTCGCGCGTCGTGTCGTAGAGCGCGCGTGCCGTGTCGGCGTCCGGGACGACCAGCCGCCCGGCGTCGCGCAGGCGCTCGAACATCGTGCCCGGCTCGATGGTCAGCTGGTAGAGCGACAGGTGCTCGGCTGCGCGGTCGATGGCCTCGTTCAGCTCGGCCGCCCAGGCGGCGGGCGTCTGGCCCGGACGGGCGTAGATGAGGTCGAACGAGTAGCGCTGGAAGATGCCGGCGGCCATGCCCACCGCTTCCATCGCCTCGGAGGCCGAATGCAGCCGGCCCAGCGCCCGCAGGTCCGTGTCGTTCATGGCCTGCACGCCGAGCGACAGGCGGTTGACGCCTGCGGCGCGGTAGCCGCGAAGGCGCGTCGCCTCGACGCTGGTGGGGTTGGCCTCCAGCGTCACCTCGACATCGGAGGCGACGCTCCAGTGGGCGGCGATGGCGTCGAGGATCGCCGCCACGGTTTCCGGCTGCATCAGCGAGGGCGTGCCGCCGCCGAGAAAGATGCTCGTCACCGTGCGCCCCGGCGCCAGCCCCGCCTGGTGCGCGATCTCGCGGCCGAAGGCGGCGGCGAAGCGCGGCTCGTCGATGCGCTGGTGCCGGACGTGGCTGTTGAAGTCGCAATAGGGGCACTTCGACGCGCAGAACGGCCAGTGCACGTAGACGCCGAAGCCGGCGTCGAACGGAGGATGAGCGGTCATCCCGCTCATGTCGCGGTTTTGGGCCGCGAACGCAAGCGCAGGGATTGGGCAGCAGCCCCGTCCTAGGGGGTGACCCGGCGCAGGGTGAGGTTGATGCGCCCGCCGCGCTCCAGCAGGGTCGACGAGCCGGGCAGGATGCGGTCGATGCCGTGGAAGGCGAGCCGGGCCTCCCCGCCGAACACGAGGGCGTCGCCGGAAGCGAGCTTCACCGAGCGCGTCGGCCCGCCGCGGCTGGTGCCGCCGATGCGGAAGACGGCGGTGTCGCCGAGCGACAGGGACACGACGGGCGCGTCGAACGTCTCCTCGTCGCGGTCCTGGTGCAGGCCCATCCTGGCCTCGGCGCCGTAGTAGTTGACCAGGCAGGCCTGCGGCTCGCGCGGCTCGCCGGCGAGGTCCCGCCACGCCCGCAGGGCCAGCGCCGGGATCGGCGGCCAGGGGGCGCCGGTGACGGGGTGCACAGGCTGGTAGCGGTAGCCGGCCGCGTCCGAGACCCAGCCCAGCGCCCCGCAGTTCGTCATGCGCACGGAGAACGGCTTGCCGGTGCGCGGCATCGTCGGCGTGAAGAACGGCGCCGCCGATGCCGCCTCGCGCAGGTCGGCGACGAGGTCGGCCTGCTCGGCGGGGCTCAGGTAGCCGGGATGGACGGTGACGCCGGGCTGCAGGACGAGCATGGGGTGATGGTCTCGGGACGTCCCCGTCTTGGCGCCATCCCCTTCCCGACCGACAGCGCCGGTCGCCGGGGCCGACGGCGAGGTGTCAGCCCGCGAGCACCTGCTTCGAGGCCACCGTCGAGTCCGCGTTGAGGCGGTAGACGAGGGGGACGCCCGTATCGAGCTCCATCGACGGGATGGTCTGCGGCGTCAGCCGGTCGAGCACCATCACGAGGGCGCGCAGCGAGTTGCCGTGGGCGGCGACGACGACGCGCTCTCCGCGAAGCACGCGCGGCAGGATCTCCTGGCAGTAGTAGGGCAGCACGCGCGCCACCGTGTCCTTGAGGCTCTCGCCGCCGGGAGGGGCGACGTCGTAGGAGCGGCGCCACACGTGCACCTGCTCCTCGCCCCAGCGGGCGCGGGCGTCGTCCTTGTTGAGGCCCGAGAGGTCGCCGTAGTCGCGCTCGTTCAGAGCAGCGTCGCGGATCGTCGCGAGGCCCGGCTGGCCGAGTTCCTCCAGCACCAGCCGGCAGGTGTGCTGCGCGCGGGTGAGGGCGGAGGTGTAGGCGACGTCGAACCCGATGCCGAGCGCCTTCAGCCGCTGGCCGGCGGCCCTCGCCTCGGCGATGCCCTTCTCGGTCAGGTCCGGGTCCTTCCAGCCGGTGAACAGGTTCTTGAGGTTCCAGTCGCTCTGGCCGTGGCGGACGAGGACGAGCAGGCGGTCCATGGGCGGTGTCTCCGGTCGGGAAGTGCGGTCTGTCCGCGGAGGCCTTAGCGGATTTCGCCGCCGCGCGCCCCCGCGACCTTGGTTCAGTCGGTAAGGCCGAGCACGTCGGCCATCGAGTACAGGCCGGGCTTGCGCCCGCGGGCCCACAGCGCGGCCTTCACCGCGCCCTTGGCGAAGAGGGAGCGGTCCTCCGCGATATGCGTGAGCACGAGGCGCTCGCCGGGTCCGGCGAAGACGACGCTGTGCTCGCCCACCACCGTGCCGCCGCGCAGCGACGCGAAGCCGATGGCGCCTGGCTTGCGGGCGCCAGTGATGCCGTCGCGCCCGCGCTCGGAATGGTCCTTCAGGGGGATGCCGCGCCCCTCGGCCGCCGCTTCGCCGAAGAGCAGCGCGGTGCCTGAGGGGGCGTCCACCTTCATGCGGTGGTGCATCTCGACGATCTCGATGTCGAAGTCCTCGCCCAGCGTCGCGGCCACCTTGCGGGTCAGCGCCGCGAGCAGGTTGACGCCCATGCTCATGTTGCCCGAGCGCACGATGGTGGCATGGCGCGCGGCGGCATCGAGCTTCTCGAGGTGGCTTTCCTCCATGCCGGTGGTGCCGACCACGTGGACGATGCGCGCCTGCGCCGCCAGCGCCGCGAACTCGACCGTGGCGGCGGGCGCAGTGAAGTCGAGCACGCCGTGCGCCTGCGCGAAAACGGGGAGGGGATCGTCGGTGATCAGAACGCCGGTCGCGCCGATCCCCGCGAGAAGGCCCGCGTCCTGCCCCAGCGCGATCGACCCCTTCTGTTCGATCGCGCCCGCCAGCGTGGCACCGGAGGTCTCGTGGATGGTCTTGATCAGCATCCGGCCCATGCGGCCGGCGGCGCCGACGACGACGAGACGCATTTCGCTCATGGGTGCCTCCCTTGGCTGCGGGCGGTATAGCGCGCGCCGACCGGCGGCGGAAGACGGCGTCAGAACCGCTTGGTCAGGACCGGCCGCCCGGCGCCGAGACGCCGGACGTCCTCCGGCATCCGGGCGGCGTCGACCGCCAGCCATCCGCGGCGGAACAGGAAGTCGACCGCTGCCCGGCTGCGCGCGGTGATGAGCCCCTGACCGAAGAAGGCCCAGCGCGCGAACTCCTCGACCGCCGTCAGCAGCGCGGTGCCGACGCCGCGGCCGCGCCAGTCCTCCAGCACGCACAGGCTCTCGACCGCGAGCACCCCGTCGAGCTCGCCCACCACGGCGACCGCCACCGCCTCGTCCGTCGCGACGTCCTGCCCGACGAACACGCGCCCCGCGGCGGCATAGGCGTCGATGAGGTCGGCCTCCACCGGGTCCCCGGCGCGGCGGGCGAGGTCCGCCAGGACGGGTGCCTCGCCGACGGCTGCGAAGCGGATCGACAGGCCGTCGGCGAGCTTGCGCTTCATGGCGTCCCTCAGGACGGCTGGGGCCCGTCGTAGCCCTCGATGATGATGAGGTCGCCGACCGACGCCGTGAGGCGGTGCTTGATGGCGGCCTGATACTCGGGGGATTCGTAGCACGCGACCGCCGTCGCGTAATCGGGGAACTCGATGACGACGTTGCGGGAGCGGGCGCTGCCCTCCCTCACCTCGTGGCGGCCGCCGCGCACGATGAAGCGCGCCTTGTACTTGGCGAAGGCGGCGGCGTTGGCGGCACGGTAGTTGTCGTAGGCGGCCGGGTCGGAGACGTCGACCCGCGCGATCCAGTAGGCCTTGCTCATGGCTGCGGTCCCTCGTAGGCCTCGACGACGATGAAGTCGCCGGAGCTGCCGTTCTTGCGGTGCTCGCGGGCCGCCTGGTACTCGGGCGACTGGAAGTAGCGCTTTGCCTGCTCGTAGCTCTCGAACTCGAGGATGACGTTGCGGGGGCGGATCTCTCCCTCCAGCGCCTCCGACCGGCCGCCGCGGGCGAGGATGCGCGCCCCGTACTTCTGCATGGCGGCAAAGGCGCCCTTGGCGTATTCGGCGTAGCTCTCGCTGTCGTTCACCGTGACCCGGGCGATGATGTAGGCTTTCGGCATGGGCGTCCTCCTGCTGTTTCGCTGGCAGACAAGACCATGCACCGCGGCCGGTCAACCGGTGGCGAGGCGGGTTCCGGCCGGCGTGGCCGCTGCGCTGGCGACGCTGCTTTTCGCCACGTGCCCCGTGGCCGCCAGGCCCCTGCCCCCGCCGCCGGCACGCGACGTGCTGGTCTGCCCGTTCCCCGCTCCCGACGACGTGACGGCACCCCTGCTCGTCCAGCAGGAGGACGATGGCGACGACTCGTCGGACGACCCGTCCGGGGACGGTTCGGACGACGATGACGAGGGGGACGACGACGCCGGCGACGGCTCCGGCGACGACGGGGGATCGGACGGCCCTTCCGGCTTCGTCGCCGCCCAGGGCTGCGTGAAGATGGGGTTGACGCTCGACGCGGGCGTCACCGTCGGGCGCGTCGTGCTGCCGCGGCTCAAGGGGCTCGGCCGCCTGCAGGGCGTGACCACCTACACGCCCAAGAGCACGTTCGACCTGTGGCACACCATGCCGTCCGACTGGGGCGACGTGACGACGCGCCTCGAACTGGAGACCGTGCCCGGCTCGAGCGACCTGAGCCGCGCCTCGATCCAGGTCGGAGCCGTGATCGCGGGCGTCGAGACGTCGTTCTTCGACGCCTGGTCGGCGGACGAGTTCTCGTTCCGCGCGCTCGCCTCGTCGCAGTCCCCGACGCTGCTGGGCGTGGTCGGGCGGCCGAGCGACCGGGCCACGCTGTCGATGTCGCTGGAGGACACCACGTTCCGGCGCGTCGCCGTGTTCGGCTATGCCGGGCAGGCGATGCCGGACGTTGTGGGCCGCCTGCGCTACTACACGGCTCCCGTGGACCTGACGTTCAGCGCGGCCTTGCGCGAGACGCGCCTGACGCTCCCCGGTGCCTCGACCATCCACGGTGTCGCGGCGCTGGCGAGCGCCAGGATCACCGTCCCGACGGCGCAGGACGGCAGCTACGTCATCGTGCAGGGCGCGTGGGCCGACCAGGCGCCGGGCTACCTCGGCGTCTCCACGCGCACCAGCGTCTTCGCCATCCCGCTCGGCAACGTCCTCGACGCGGCGGTGGCGGAGAAGGGGCGCGGCTGGAACGCCGCGCTCGTCGGCAACTGGCAGTGGGCGGAGACGTGGGCCTCCGCCGCCTTCGTGTCCTACGTGTCGCTGGACATCCCCGGCACGGCGGGCACCGGCCGGCTGAAGTCGACGCGCGGCGCGGCCAACGTCACCTGGCAGGCCTCGCAGACCTTCACCATGACGGCCGAGGTCGGCGCCGCCCGCTTCGATTCCGGCATTCCGCTGGTGCCGTCCTCGCGCAGCTACCAGGTCATCCTGTCAATGTCGCAGGCCTTCTGAGCGCGGTCAGGCCGCGCGCATGCCGCGAGACGGCCGGGTCGCGGCGAGCGTGAACTGTCCCGCGAGCGCCTCCAGCCGTGCCGTCTCGTCCTCTGTGGAGCGGATGGCCGCGTGGGTTTCCTCCACGAGCGCGGCGTTCTGCTGCGCCACGTCGCCGAGCCGGTTCACGGAGTCGTTGAGCCCCAGGATCGTGCGGGCCTGCTCGCTCGAGGTCTCGGCGATCGTGGCGATGACCTCGGTGACGTCCGACACGGCCGTGAAGATCGAGCCGAGCTGGTTCGACGTCTCCTCCACCAGCGACACGCCGGACGCGATCTCGCTCTGCGCCTGGTCGATCAGGGCCTTGATCTCCTGCGACGCCTCGGCGGCGCGCTGTGCGAGAGTGCGCACCTCCGACGCCACGACCGCGAAGCCGCGGCCCACCTCGCCGGCGCGCGCCGCCTCGACGGCGGCGTTGAGCGCCAGCAGGTTGGTCTGGAAGGCGATGCCGTCGATCAGCTCGACGATGTCGGAGATGCGGCCGGAGGAGGCGCTGATCCGGTTCATCGCCTCGCGGGCGGAGTTGAGCACCGCGCCGCCCTGCTGGGCCTGCGTCTCGGCCGAGCGGACGACGGAGGCGGCCCTGTCGGCGCGCGTCGCGTTCTCGCGGATGCCGGCGGTGAACCGGTCGAGGGCGGCGCAGGTCTCGGTCACGGTCGCCGCCTGCTCCGAGGTGCGGTTGGCGAGGTCGTGGATGCCCATCGAGATTTCGCCGGTCGCCGAGCGCACGGCGAGCGCCGATTCGTTGAGCCGCGCCATCGCCTGCGACAGGCTGTCGGCGAGGCTGTTGGTGCCGTCCTTCAGGGAGCCGAACGCCCCGCGGTACTCGCCGCGGATGCGCATCGTCAGGTCGCCTTGCGCCAAGGTGCTCAGCACCATGATGGTCTCGCCGAGCCCGTCGTCGATGGTCTGGACGAGGTCGTTGAGCCGGCGCGACACGGCGAGCATGTCCTTGTCGCCGTCCGTGGCCGAGATGCGCTCGGAGAAGTCCCCGCGCGCGGCGGCGTCCACCACCACGCCGATCTGCCGGGTGAGTTCGCTGAGCACGCGGCGCCGGTCCTCGGTGGCCGCGAGCTCCGTCTGCATGCGGCGGTATTCCTGCTCGGCCCGCTCGTCGATGGCCTGCCGGAAGACGGCGATGGTGCGGGCCATCGAGCCGATCTCGTCCGTGCGCGCGGTATGGGGGATGGGGACGTCCGTCTTGCCGCGGCCGATCTGCTGCATCGTGGCGTCGATCTCGGCGATCGGCCGCACGACGCTGCGCCCGACGAGCGCGTAGAGCGCGCCCGCGGCGGCCAGCGACAGCAGCAGGCTCCCGATGGCCAGCAGGTCGGCGAGGCGCCGCGCGGTGGAAGCCTTGGCCTGTGCCGACCGCGCATCCTCCTCGAGCACGTCCCCGGCGGCCTCCATGGCGCCCTCGAGGGCGGTGAAGCGCTTGTCGAACAGGGGCATCTCGGCCAGCGCCGCGGCGCGATCCTTGAACGCGAGGGCGGCGATCCGCTCGGCCTGGCTGATGTATTCGTCGAGCGGGACCTGCAGTTCGTCGAGCCGGGCCTTGCTCTCGGCGGTGGTGACGATCCGGCGGGTCGAATCGATCTTTTCGCGGAACTCCCGGGCGTGCTCGGCCGTCTCGCGCTGTGTCTGCGCGCCGTCCTCGCCGGAGTCCGAGCGCAGCAATGCGGCATAGACGTCCGCCCGCAGCCCGTCGTGCAGCATGTCGCCGACGGTGTGGTTGCGGATCGCGACCGCCGACGTGGCGATCTCGTCGATGGCCGCGCCGAGATGCTTGGAGGCGAGATAGCCGCCGCCCGCGATGGAGCCGGCGAGAAGCGCGAGGAACAAGCAGAAAAATGCAGCCCGATGCTTGAGCGACGACATGACAATGAATTCCGGAGTTACAACGTGTCCGGAACGTTAAACGCTGAACGTTACTTTAGGTCTAATCGATGACTTGATGTCGATCATCCCTGACGGACGATCAGGACAGCGCGGCGGCAATCTCTTCGACGATCGACTGGGCTGCACGCCGGGGATCGCTCGCCTGCGTCACGGGCCGGCCCACGACGAGCCGGTCCGCCCCGGCGGCGATGGCGCGCGCGGGCGTCATCACGCGCTTCTGGTCCCCGACGGCCTCGCCCGCCGGCCGGATGCCGGGCGTGATGAGCGCCAGCCGGTCTCCCACCGAGGCCCGCATCGCGGCGACCTCCTCCGGCGACAGGATGAGCCCGTCGACGCCCGCCGCCACGGCCTGCGAGGCGCGGCGCGCCACGAGGTCCTTCACACCGAAGGCGTAGCCGGCCTCGGCGAGATCGCCGTCGTCACAGGAGGTCAGGACGGTGACCGCAAGGATCTGCAGGCCGGACGTGCTCCGACCGGCCACGGCCGCCGCCATCGTCTGCGGGTAGGCGTGGACGGTCAGGTAGGTGGCGCCCAGGCCGGCGACGCGCTCGGTCGCCTTCTGCACGGTGTTCGGGATGTCGTGCAATTTCAGGTCGAGGAAGACCTTCTTTCCGCCGCGCACCAGGTCCCGGACGAGGTCGAGCCCGCCTCCGTACACGAGCTCCATGCCGACCTTGTAGAAGCTCACCGCGTCGCCAAGCCGCTCGACGAGGGCATTCGCCTCGGCGACGGAAGGGACGTCCAGCGCCACGATCATCCGGTCGCGGGCGTCGGCGAGGCGGTCGCTCATCAGGGCTCTCCGATTCTGGCGTCCTCCAGGGCGCGCCAGGGGTGGAGCACGGCGAGGCTCTCCCTGTCAAAGGCGATCACGTTGCCGCCGCCCGGCGGCTGGTCATGGATGCGCTGGATCGGCAGCCCGGCGAGCGCGCAGTAGAGCAGGGTGCCGACGCCGCCGTGGCCGGAGAAGGCGACGTCGCCCGCAGGTGCCTCGGCCAGCGCCTCGCGGACGCCGCGCAGCACGCGCGCCTGCGCGTCGGCGGCCCTCTCCCAGCCGCGCACGCTCTCGAGCGGGCGGGCGAAGAAGGCGTCCGCCATCCGCTCGAACTCCGGCGGCGGCAGGAAGCCCGTGGCGGAGCGGTCGTTCTCGTGCAGCCCGTCGCGCACCGAGACCGGCGCCCGGGAGGAGGTGGCGAGCAGTTCGGCCGTCTCGATGGCCTTGGTCTCGTCCGAGGACACGACAGCGGCCAGTCCCCGCACCCAGGCCCGGTCTGCGACGGCGACGAGCCGGGCGCGGCCGGCGTCGGACAGGGACCACTTCGGGACCGGCACCGCCGGGTCGATCTTCACCTGCGGGTGGCTGACGTAGAAGACCCGGGCCATCGCTCAGTCGCGGCCTGGTCGCCGGTCACGGCCCCGCAGCGCCGCGTCGGCCGCCACGTGCGTGTCGGGCCCCTCGAGGTGGGCGTTGATCTTGCGCAGCAGGTCGAGCGTCGGTTGCAGCCGACGGTCGTCGCGCACCCGGTCGGCGGTCTCCTCGAGCACGTGGAGCACCTTCTCCGTCCGGTCGAGGAAGCCGTCGCGCATGCGTCCGGTCTGCACCCTCAGCTTGCGCAGCAGCTCGGGCTCTGCGCGCGGCAGCGTCTCGTCCGCACCGGCCGAGCGCCGGTACACCCAGACGCGCGCCGGGGGGATGTTGCGCCAGACCGGCGCCGACACCGTCGACGCCACGCCCGGCCCGCGCGGCACCGGCGAGACGAGCCCGTAGGTGAACTGGACGAAGGGAGCCTCCGGCGCCATCAGCCCGAAGGCCCGGATGAGCAGGTGCGCGCGCTCTTCCTCCGGTCGCGTCAGCAGCGGCAGGCTCGACACGACGGCCGCCGCCGGCTGGTCGAGCAGGCCGCGCAGGGTGTCGTCGAGGCGGTAGGCATCGCCCCGCACGACGCGGGCGCGCGGGAAGCGCTTCGCCAGCAGCTTGCAGAACTCGGGGTCGTATTCGACGAGGACGAGCCGTTCCTGCGCGATCCCGCGCTCGATGAGCGCCTGCGTCACCGGCCCGGTGCCCGGCCCGAGCTCGATCACGGGACCCGGAAGGGTCGGGTCCACCTCGCGCGCCATCGCGCTGGCGAGGAACGGACTGGAAGGCGAGATCGCGCCCGTCAGCAGGGGATTGTCGAGCCAGCTGCGCAGGAAGCGCGCTTCGTCCTGGAAGGTCCTCGCGAGATGGGTCCCCGGCCCGCGCCGTGAGGACGGGCGCGAGGACCGGCGCGGAAACGGCGGTTGGGACGGCACGTCGTCGCTCCTCCGTCGGCCTTGACGGCCCGTGGGCGGGCGTTGGACCACCTCTACGGCCGGGAAGGGTAGTCGGACCTCCGCGGCCGTCAACCTCGGGCTCGGCCGCTACTCGCCTCCGCCCCCGAAGAAGTCGCGCACGCGGGAGAAGAAGGACGCGCTTTCCGGCTGCGTGTCCTTCGAGCTCTCCTGCTCGAACTCGCGCAGGATCTCGCGCTGGCGGGCGTTGAGCTTCTGCGGCGTCTCCACGACGATCTGGATGTAGAGGTCGCCCTGCTCGCGCGCCCGCAGCACCGGCATGCCGCGCCCGCGGATACGGATCTGCTTGCCCGTCTGGGTGCCCTCCGGCACCTTCACCGGCACCTCCTGGCCGTCGAGGACGGGCACGGCGAGGTCGCCGCCCAGCGCCGCCGTGACCATGCTCACCGGAACGCGGCAGAACAGGTCCGCCCCGTCCCGCTGCAGGAACGGGTGGGGCTTGATCGACAGGAAGATGTAGAGATCGCCCGACGGCCCGCCGCGCAGGCCGGCCTCGCCCTCGCCGGCGAGGCGGATTCGGGTGCCGTCCTCGACGCCCGCCGGGACGTTGACGGAGAGGGTCCGCTCGCGGGTGACGCGGCCGGCGCCGCCGCAGGAGCGGCAGGGATCGTCGATGGTTTCGCCGCGGCCGCCGCAGCTGGGGCAGGTCCGCTCGATCGAGAAGAAGCCCTGGCTCGCCCGCACGCGGCCCTGGCCGCCGCAGGTGGAGCAGGTCTTCGGCTTGGACCCGGGCTTGGCGCCCGAGCCCGAGCAGGCGTCGCAGGCCACGGAGGTCGGCACCTTGAGGGTCGCCGTCTTCCCCTTGTAGGCCTCCTCCAGCGTGATCTCGAGGTTGTAGCGCAGGTCCGAGCCGCGCTCCCGGCCGTCCGGGCGCCGCCCGCCGCGGCGTCCCGAGAGGTCGCCGAACAGGTCCTCGAAGATGTCCGCCATCGACGAGGCGAAGTCGCTGCCGAAGCCGGGGCCGCCGCCCATGCCGCCGTTCTCGAAGGCGGCATGCCCGAAGCGGTCGTAGGCGGCGCGCTTCTGCGTGTCGCTGAGGACCTGGTAGGCCTCGTTGAGCTCCTTGAACTTCGCCTCGGCCGCCGTGTCGCCGGGGTTGCGGTCCGGGTGGTACTTCATCGCGAGCTTGCGGAACGCCGACTTCAGCTCGGCTTCCGTCGCGGTGCGGCTCACGCCGAGGAGCTCGTAGTAGTCAGCCTTGGCCATGGTCGTCGTGTTCAATCCGGAGTTGCGGCGTCAGGGTCCGGAAGGGCCGGCCAGGACGAAAGCGGAGGGGCACGTCACGTCGCGCGTCACCGTCTCCCAGATCGCGGCCGCGCTCAAGGCCCGGCGTCCGTCCTGTCTCGCGGAAAACGTGGCCGACGGCGCCGGAGGCAGGTCGACCCTCGGAAACCGGAGGCGGCCGGGATCGCTCCCGGCCGCCCTGCGGATCAGGCCCGCTTCTTCTTGTCGTCGTCGCCGACCTCGCGGAAGTCGGCGTCGATGACGTCGTCCTTGGCCCCGCCGGCGGGATCCTGGTCGTCACCGCCGCCCGCGTTGGCCTCGTACATGGCCTGGCCGATCTTCATCGAGAGCTGCATCAGCTCGTTCGTCCTGGCCTTGATGGCCTCGACGTCCTCGGTGCCGATCGCGGCGCGCAGCGCCGTCACGGCGCCCTCGACCGCGGACTTGTCGGACGCGCCGGCCTTGTCGCCCAGTTCCGCCAGGGACTTCTCGGTCTGGTGGATGAGGCTCTCGGCCTGGTTGCGGGTCTCGACGAGCTCGCGCCGCTTCTTGTCCTCGGCGGCATGCGCCTCGGCGTCCTTGACCATCTTGTCGATGTCGGCGTCGCTGAGGCCGCCCGAGGCCTGGATGCGGATCTGCTGCTCCTTGCCCGTCGCCTTGTCCTTGGCTGACACGTTGACGATGCCGTTGGCGTCAATGTCGAACGTGACCTCGACCTGCGGCACGCCGCGGGGCGCCGGCGGCAGCCCGACGAGGTCGAACTGGCCAAGCAGCTTGTTGTCGGCCGCCATCTCGCGCTCGCCCTGGAAGACCCGGATCGTGACCGCCGTCTGGTTGTCCTCGGCGGTGGAGAAGACCTGGCCCTTCTTGGTCGGGATCGTCGTGTTGCGGTCGATCAGCCGGGTGAACACGCCGCCCAGCGTCTCGATGCCCAGCGACAGCGGGGTCACGTCGAGCAGCAGCACGTCCTTGACGTCGCCCTGCAGCACGCCCGCCTGGACCGCGGCGCCGATGGCGACGACCTCGTCCGGGTTGACGCCCTTGTGGGGCTCCTTGCCGAAGAACTGCTTCACGGCCTCCTGGACCTTCGGCATGCGCGACTGGCCGCCGACGAGGATGACCTCGTCGATCTCGGCCGCCGAAAGGCCGGCGTCCTTGAGCGCCTTGCGGCAGGGCTCGATGGTCTTCTGGACGAGGTCGTCGACCAGCGCCTCGAACTTGGCGCGCGTCAGCTTCAGGGTCAGGTGCTTCGGGCCGGAGGCGTCGGCCGTGATGTAGGGGAGGTTGATCTCCGTCTGCATCGCGGAGGACAGCTCGATCTTCGCCTTCTCGGCGGCCTCCTTGAGGCGCTGCAGGGCGAGCTTGTCCTTCTTCAGGTCGATGCCCTGCTCCTTCTTGAACTCGTCCGCCAGGTACTCGACGAGGCGCATGTCGAAGTCTTCGCCGCCCAGGAACGTGTCGCCGTTCGTGGACTTCACCTCGAACACGCCGTCGCCGATCTCGAGGATCGAGACGTCGAAGGTGCCGCCGCCGAGGTCGTAAACGGCCACGGTGCCCGACTTCTTCTTGTCGAGGCCGTAGGCTAGCGCCGCCGCGGTGGGCTCGTTGATGATGCGCAGCACCTCGAGACCGGCGATCTTGCCGGCGTCCTTGGTGGCCTGGCGCTGGGCGTCGTTGAAGTAGGCCGGGACGGTGATGACGGCCTGCGTCACGCCAGTGCCGACGAAGGCCTCGGCGGTCTCCTTCATCTTCTGAAGGATGAAGGCGGAGATCTGGGACGGCGAGTACTGCTTGCCGTCGGCCTCCACCCAGGCGTCGCCGTTGCCGGCGCGCGTGATCTTGTAGGGCACGAGGCCCTTGTCCTTCTGCGTCATCGGATCGTCGTAGGTGCGGCCGATGAGGCGCTTGATGGCGAAGAAGGTGCGCTCGGGATTCGTCACCGCCTGGCGCTTGGCCGGCTGGCCGACGAGGCGCTCCCCGTCGTCGGTGAACGCGACGATGGACGGCGTCGTGCGCGCGCCCTCGGCGTTCTCGATGACCTTCGGCGTCGTGCCTTCCATGATGGCCACGCACGAATTCGTGGTGCCGAGGTCGATTCCAATGACTTTAGCCATGTATTGTCCCCTTTCGCGGCGAGACCGCCGGGCCCCGCAGGCGCTCCGGCCGTGACGTCCTTCAACCCCCTCGCGAAGGTCGCCGGACGTGTGGTCCCCTCAGGATTTCACGGGGGTTTCCCGTGTTCCCGCGGTATATAAGGAGGGGCTTATGGGGGCGCAAGGCGCGAGCGTCGCAAAGCCGTGGGCAAGCCCGTGCCGGCCGTCGACAGCCTTTCGACGCCGTAACCGACGCATCGAGGCCACAGCCCGCGCCGATCTGGCGAACGGGGGCGACAGGCCGCTCGCGCCGGCTGGCGGGCCTTGCTAGGGTCCCGCCGATGATCGCGGCGGTTCGGCACCTTCCGGCGGCGGTTCTCCTGGCGGCGCTGGCCGCAGGACCCGCCCAGGCACAGCTCATGCTTCCGGGCGCACAGGCCCCGGCCGGCGGCGGCGCGCCCGCCGCACCGGGCGGGTCGGCGCCGGGCACCGTCGTGCCGGGAACGCCTCCCGCGCCGCCACGGCCCGTCGCCGTGAAGGCTCCGGCGGAGTCGGCGGTCCTCGGGCGCACGCTCTTCTTCAACGGCACGCGAGGCCGGCTGGTCATCGAGCGCAAGGACAAGACGGCCCTCCAGGTGACGCTCATCGCCGTCGGGGAGAAGATGTCGGCGCCCGGCCAGGCCTGCGGGCTGGATCTGGGCGGCGGCAAGCCGCTCGACATGACTCCCGTCGGACGCCCCGACGGCGTGCCGCGCTACCGCATCGACATCCCGGCCTGCGCCCTCGACGTCGACCTCCTCGATGGGTCCGTCCTCGTCAGCGGCCCGACGGCCGCCTGTCCCTTCCCGGAAGGTGACTGCCGCATCGATCCGCGTGGCATGTGGGGCCCCAACCCCGGGTCGCTGGAGAGCCAGCTGCGCGCGATCGAGAGTGACCGCGCCGCCGCCGATCGCGCGGTGCGCGAGAACTTCAAGGCGCTTCTCGCGCGCACCAAGGACAAGAACGGCGTGAAGGCGGTGGCCTCGGAGCAGGCGGGCTTCACCTCGGAGCGCGAGACGGTCTGCCGCGACTACTCCCGCGAGAGCGTCCACGGGTTCTGCTCGGCCCGTTTCACGGAGCTGCGCGCGGCCGAGCTCGCGGCCCGCGTCGCCGCGCTCGGCGGCCCGCCGCCCGTCGCCGCTCGTCCCCCGAGGCCGCGGCCGGAGGGCCAGCCGGGCCAGCCGGGAGGGGCGGCGCCGCCGTCCCAGCCCGCCGCGGCACCCGCGCCGCCACCGCCGGCGCCGTCGCGCTCGATCTTCGATATCTTCCGCTGAACGTCAGGTCGTGCCGACGAGGCCGGCCTCCCAGGCGAGCATGGCCTGCTTGCGCGCCACGCCCCAGTGGTAGCCCGTCAGCGACCCGTCGCGCCCGATGACGCGGTGGCACGGGATCACGAAGGAGATCGGGTTCCGTCCCACCGCACCGCCGACCGCCCGCGCGGCGCCGGGAGGGTGGCCGAGCGTCCTGGCAAGGGCACCGTAGGTCGTGGCGCCTCCCACCGGGATGCCCGCGAGTTCCGTCCAGACGGCGACGTCGAAGGCCGGGCCCAGCAGGACGACGGGCAGCGGATCGCTCCACCGCTGGGGCGAGAAGGCGGCCTCCGCCAGCGGCCCCGTTGCCCCGCTGTCCGGCCGCAGGGCCGCCGCGGGCCAGCGTCGGCGCATGTCGTCGAGGGCCGCCGCCCGGTCGCCGTCGTCCACGAATCCCAGCGCGGCGAGTGCGCCGTCGCAGGCGAGGACAAGGGCCTCGCCGAACGGCGAGGGATGGAAGCCCCACGACAGCCGCAGCCCGTTGCCGCGCACATGGTGGGGCGGCGCCTCGAAGCGGACCGGGAGCACCACCGTCCGCGACGGCCGGCTGAGCAGGTCTCCGCCGCCCTGTGCGTCGCCGACGAGGCTGCGCGCGTGACCCGGGCTCCCGGCCAGCGCGAACCCGGGGACCGACAGCCCGCCCCAGCGCTGCAGGAGAGCGTCGAGTTCGGCGCGACCGAGCCCCATCCGCAAGGCGGCGGCCTCGAGCGCGGCCGGCGAGGCCGACGTGGTGGAGAGTGTGGCGACGAGCCGGCGGATCAGGGCGTAATCGGCGACCGGCCCCGAGCCGGCGGGGCCCGTCACGCCCCGAAATCGGGTCCGCGACGCGCCCGGGCGAGTGCCCGGCCCAGTTCGTCGCCGAAGCTCGCCTTCTCGTCCGGGGTGAGGAAGTGGCCCACGCTGACGCTGCGGCCGCGCGACACCAGCGCGAGCTGCTGCACGCCGAACTCCTCGTGCTCGATTCGGTCGAGCCGGGTCCACACGGGGTTGAACCGGTACTCCGCCGGCTGGCCGCGCAGGGGCACCTTGCGCAGCAGGAGCTCCACCGGGCTCACGGTGACCTCCTCGTAGCTGCGCGCCTCGTTGCGGCTCGTGTGGAGGGCGAACCAGATCAGGGCGAAGTCGAGGCCGTAGAAGCCGGCCACCGGCCAGAAGCCCATCACCACGAAGGGAATGCTGGCGGCCATGCTCGCGCCGGCAACGAGGAGCAGCACGAGCCGGTAGCCGCGCAACCCGAGCGAGCGGTGCGGATGCAGCACGGCGCTGAACAGGGGGCGCTCGGCGGGGTGTGGATCGGGGGAGACGTGCGACATCGCGGCCTTGCCGTTCGAAGACACCCCTCACTATAACGCGGGCATGCCCGCGCGAAAGACACCCTCACGACGGCTTGAAGCCGCACCCGGCGCCGCCCCCTCCCGCCGGAAGGCGGGGGTGAACGCCAAGGCCGCGGCCCCGGCCGGGACGGCCAAGGCGGCCGCAGCCGGAGGAAAACGCAAGACCCGCGCCCCCAAGCCGCTCGAGGCGCCGCTTGTCGCCGAGCTCTTCGCCCGGTTCCGGGAGGCCAACCCCGAACCGAAGGGCGAGCTCGAGCACGTCAACCCGTTCACCCTTCTCGTGGCGGTGGTGCTGTCGGCGCAGGCGACCGACGCCGGCGTCAACAAGGCGACCCGGCCCCTCTTCGCCCTCGTCGACACCCCGCAGAAGATGCTGGACCTCGGCGAGGACCGCCTGCGCGACGCCATCAAGACCATCGGCCTCTTCCGCAACAAGGCGAAGAACGTCATCGCCCTGTCGAAGCGGCTCGTCGAGGAGTTCGGCGGCGAGGTCCCGCAGGACCGCGCCGTGCTGGAGACGCTGCCCGGCGTGGGGCGCAAGACCGCCAACGTCGTCCTCAACATGGCCTTCGGCCAGGAGACGATCGCAGTCGACACGCACCTTTTCCGGGTGTCGAACCGGATCCCGCTGGCGCCGGGCAAGACGCCGCTGGCGGTCGAACTCGGCCTCGAGCGGATCGTGCCCGCCCCCTACCGGCTGCACGCCCATCACTGGTTGATCCTGCACGGGCGCTACGTCTGCAAGGCGCGCAAGCCCGAGTGCTGGCGCTGCATCGTGTCGGATCTCTGCCGCTTCGAGCCGAAATCGACGCCGGGCAAGCCCGTGAAGGGGACTGAAGACGCAGCCGAGGCTTGACCGGCCGCGCCGGCGCCCGACCTTTGGGTCGATGGTCCCGGGGCTGCTGATTCTCCTCGCCTGCCAGCTCGTCGGCGAAGTCGCGGCGCGCGGGCTGTCGCTGCCCGTGCCGGGGCCTGTGCTCGGCCTTCTTCTGCTCGTCGTTGGCCTGCTGGCCTGGAACCGCTGGCGCCCGTTCGACGACGCCGCCCTCCAGGAGAGCAGCGTCGGGCGGGTCGCCGCGGCCCTTCTCGCCAACCTCGCGCTGCTCTTCGTGCCCGCCGGCGTCGGCGTCACCCAGCACCTCGGCCTGGTGGGCGAGCACGGCGTGGCGCTGGGCATCGCCCTCGTCGTCTCCACGTTCGTCACGCTGCTCGTCACCGTCGGTGTGTTCCGGGCGGTGAAGCGCATGACCGGCGGCGACGCCGGTCCGGGGGAAGGGTCCGCATGACCGCCTCCACCCTGTGGGTCTACCTCGCCGCATCGCCGCTTCTGTGGCTCACGATCACGCTGGCGGCGTGGCTGGTGGCCGACGGGCTGGCGAAGGCCAGCGGCCGCCATGCGCTCGTGAACCCCGTGCTGATCGCCGTCGTGTTGGTTGCAGTGCTGCTGCGCTGGACCGGGACCGACTACCGCACCTATTTCGACGGCGCGCAGTTCGTGCATTTCCTGCTGGGCCCGGCGACGGTGGCGCTCGGCATCCCCCTCTACCGCAACCTCGCGCTGGTGCGCCGGAACCTGCTGCCGATGGCGGCGGCGCTGGCCGTCGGCTCCGTCGTGGCCGTCGTCTCCGCCGTCGGCATCGCCGCGTTGCTCGGCGTGCCGCGCCCGGTGCTGGTGTCGCTCGCGCCGAAGTCCGTCACGGCCGGCATCGCGATGGGCGTGTCGGAGGCGCTCGGCGGCGTGCCCTCGCTGACGGCGGCGCTGGTCATCACCACCGGCATCATCGGCGCCGTCATGGTGACGCCGCTGATGAACGCGCTTGGAATCCGGGACTATGCGGCGCGGGGCTTCGCGGTGGGCCTTGCCTCGCACGGCATCGGAACCGCACGGGCCTTCACGGTCGATCCGGTGGCGGGGACGTTCGCCGGCATCGCCATGGGGCTCAACGCCGTCGTGACGGCCGTTCTGGTGCCGCTTCTGGCGACGCTGGTCTGATCAGCCCCAGACAAGGAGGCCGGCGAGGCCTGCGGAGCCGACGATGATGCGCCACCACGCAAACAGCCCGAAGCCGTGCCGCGACACGTAGCCGAGCAGCCAGCGCACCACGAAGATGCCGGACACGAAGGCCGCGATGAAGCCGACGACGATGGCCGCCGCGTCGTTCAGGTCGAGGACCTTGTAGTTCTTGTAAAGGTCGTAGGCGAAGGCGCCGGCCATGGTCGGCATCGCGAGGAAGAACGAGAACTCAGCGGCGGCGCGCTTGTCGGCCCCCATCAGCATCGCCCCGACGATCGTCGCGCCGGAGCGCGACACGCCCGGGATCATGGCAAGGCACTGGCACACGCCGATCTTGAGGTACATCGACAGCGGGAACCGCGTGGCGTCGTCGTAGCGCGGCTTCAGCGGCAGGTCGTCGACCACCATCAGGATGAAGCCGCCGACGATCAGCGCGATGCACACGATGAGCGGGTTGAACAGGACGTCCTTGATGAAGCCGTGCAGCACCACGCCGATCAGCGCGGCCGGCAGGAACGCTACCAGCACGCCGATCACGAAGATCCGTGCCTGCGGGTTGCTCGGCAGCTCCAGCGCGATGCCGAGCAGCTTGCGGAAATAGACGAGCAGCAGCGCCAGGATCGACCCGAACTGGATCAGGACCGAGAATGTCTTGGAGAACTGGTCGTCGCCGAAGCCGAGGAAGTGCTGGGCGAGGAGGAGGTGCCCCGTCGAGGACACCGGAAGATATTCCGTGAAGCCCTCCAGCACGCCGAGGATGGCGGCCTTCAGGACCATGATCATGTCCATGGCGTGCAACCCCCGTTCGCGCCTCGCAGACACCGGCGCGAATCGGGTTGTTCGTGCCGCGTCCGGGTTTTATACGGGGCACCCGGCCGACGCCACCTGCCAGCCCATGGTCATGATTCCTTAACCAGCCCCGTCGCATGGCCCAGAGCCGCAGCCATCTTCCCGCCCTTCTCGCAGTCCAGTAGCCGAAGGCCATGGCGACGCTCTATCACCACCCGCTCTGCCCGCATTCGCGCTTCGTGCGCCTGGTCCTCGGCGAGTTCGGCCTCGAGGCCATGCTCGTTGAGGAGCGCACCTACGAGCGGCGCACTGACTTCCTGACGATGAACCCGGCCGGGACGACGCCCGTCTTCGTCGAGGAGCAGGCCGGCCCCGTGCCCGGCGCCTCCGTGATCGCGGAATATCTCGACGAGACCCGCGGCCTCGCGCTCGGCGAGAAGCGGCTCCTGCCGCTCGACCCGCGCGGCCGCGTCGAGGTGCGCCGGCTGGTGGAGTGGTTCAACGGCAAGATGTTCGACGAGGTGACCACGCATCTCGTCGCCGAGAAGGTGATGAAGCGCTTCATGCCGGCCGAGGCCGGCGGCGGCGCTCCGGACATGGCGGCGATCCGTGCCGCGCGCGCCAACATCCGCTATCATCTCGCCTATGTCGGCTGGCTCATCGGCACGCGCAACTGGCTCGCCGGCGACCGGCTCACCTATGCCGACCTCGCGGCGGCGGCACAGCTTTCGGCGGCGGATTACCTGGGCGACGTGCCGTGGCACGAGAACGAGACGGCCAAGAACTGGTACGCCCGGGTGAAGTCCCGCCCGTCCTTCCGTCCGCTTCTGGCGGACCGGATTCCGGGGACGGAACCGGCCGCGCATTACGCGGACCTGGACTTCTGAGCGGCGCCGGCCTCAAGGCGGCGGTGCGGGCGGCGGCCCGGTCGCACGGCTTCGACGAGGTGCGCGTCGCCTTGCCAGACGCCATCCCGGACGCGCCCGCCCGGCTCGCCGCGCACCTGGCCGCCGGCCACCATGGCGACATGGACTGGATGGAGGAGACCGCCTGCCGCCGCGCCGACCCCCGCGTGCTCTGGCCCGAGGTCCGCAGCATCGTCATGCTGGGCACGAGCTACGCGCCGCAGGACGACCCGATGGCCACGCTGGCACGCCGCGACCGCGGGACGATCTCGGTCTACGCCCGCTCGCGCGACTACCACGACGTCATCAAGGGCCGCCTGAAGCAGGTGGCCGGGGTGCTGGCCGCGCGGGGCGGCGCGCAGGTGAAGGTCTTCGTCGACACGGCGCCGGTCATGGAGAAGCCGCTCGCGGCGGCCGCCGGCCTCGGCTGGCAGGGCAAGCACACGGTGCTGGTGTCGCGCCGCCACGGGTCCTGGCTGTTCCTCGGCGCCATCTTCACCACCGCCGAGCTGCCGCCGGACGCGCCGCACCGCGACCACTGCGGCTCGTGCACGCGGTGCCTCGACATCTGCCCGACGCAGGCCTTCCCGGCTCCCTACCAGCTCGATTCGCGGCGCTGCATCGCCTACCTCACCATCGAGCACAAGGGCCCGATCCCGCGTGCCCTTCGCCGCGGCATGGGCAACCGCATCTTCGGCTGCGACGACTGCCTCGCCGTCTGCCCGTGGAACCGCTTTGCGCAGGCCTCGCACGACCAGAAGCTGGCCGCCCGCGCCGACCTCGACGCGCTGCCGCTCGCCGATCTCGCGGACCTCGACGACGCGTCCTTCCGCTCGCTCTTCGCCGGCACGCCGGTCAAGCGCACGGGCCGCGACCGGTTCGTCCGCAACGTGCTCGTCGCCATCGGCAATTCGCGCGACCCAGGGCTGGCGGAGGTTGCGGTCCGTCGGCTCGACGATCCGTCGGCCCTGGTCCGCGGCGCCGCGATCTGGGCCCTGGCGCAACTGCTGCCCGCCCAGAGGTTCGACGCCCTGCGGCGCGAGAGGATGCCCCGGGAGGACGAGCCGTCCGTCCGGGCGGAGTGGGAGGGGCTCGACCCGTGAACCTGTTCGTCTTCGGCTACGGCTACACCTCGCGGACCCTCGTCCGCATGGCCCGCGACCGTTTCTCCGGCGTGACGGCAACCGTGCGCAGTCCCGCGAAGGCGGCCGCCCTGGCCGCCGACGGTGTCGTGGGCCGGGTCTTCGACGGCACCAGCGGTGACCCGGCGATAGCCGCCGATCTCCAGGCGGCCGACGCGGTGCTCGTGTCCGTGCCGCCGGACTCAACGGGCGACCCGGTGCTGCGGGCCTATGCCCGCGAGCTCGCCTCGTCTGCGCGGCTGCGATGGATCGGCTACCTGTCGACGGTCGGCGTCTACGGGGACCACGACGGCGGCTGGGTCGACGAGACGACGCCGCCGGCGCCCGTGAGCGAACGGTCGGTGCGCCGGCTCGAGGCCGAGAACGCATGGCTGGCGCTGGGCCGGGAGAGCGGCAAGGCCGTCCACGTCTTCCGGCTGGCGGGCATCTACGGCCCGGGGCAGAACGCCCTCGTCAACCTGCGCGAGGGCACTGCGCGGCGCATCGTGAAGCCCGGGCAGGTCTTCAACCGCATCCATGTCGAGGACATCGCCGGGGCCGTGCTGGCCTCGCTCGAGCGGCCTTCGGCGGGCGCAGTCTACAATGTGACGGACGACGAGCCGGCGCCGCCCCAGGATGTCGTGGCCCACGCGGCGGGTCTGCTCGCGGTGCCGGTGCCGCCCGACCTGCCGTTCGAGACGGCGACGTTGTCGCCGATGGCCCGCAGCTTCTATGGAGAGAACAAGCGCGTCTCCAACGCGCGGCTGACGCAGGAACTCGGCTATCGCCTGCGCTACCCGACGTATCGCCAGGCGCTGCAGGCGCTCCACGCGGCGGGGGAGGGGCGCTGAGCCTCAGGCGGCCTCGCTGCCGAAATGGCCGAGATAGCGTGCCGGGATGAACTCCGTCGGCAGCACGACGAGCACGTCGGTCGTGCCGAACTGGTGGTCGACGACGGCGCCCTCGCCAATGCGGGCGCCGAGCCGCAGGTACCCCTTCAGCAGGGGCGGCAGGCCGTGAAGCGTGCGCCGCGAATCGACCGCGCCCACCGGCAGGAGGTCCACTGGCGCGCGGCGGGACGGCAGCGCCGAGACGCGCCAGAGGTCCGGCGCGGCTGCGTGATGGTGCAGGAACGACAGGGCCTCGACATGCGCCGCCGGGTTCGTCCCCTCGAGGCTCGCGCAGCCGAACATGACGTCGACCCGGTGGTGCCGGACATAGGTCCAGATTCCCTGCCACAGCAGTTCCACGGTCCGCTTGTCACGATAGCCGGGCAGCACGCAGGAGCGCCCCAGCTCCATGAAGCGCCGGTGCGGGTTCGCCGACAGCATGGGATCGATGTCGAACTCCGCCGCCGAGTAGAAACCGCCCGCGGCGTCCGCGCGCTCCTGCCGCAGCAGCCGGTAGGTGCCGACGACCGCCGGGACGGGTCGCGGGCCCCTGCGCGTCAGCACCATGCGGGGCGGCGCATCGTGGTCGATGACCAGAAGGTGGTCGCAGAAGGCATCGTAGCCGTCCATGTCGCGCCGCTGCAGGCGCGACATCATGTCGGGGATCGCCGACATCTCCTCGTAGAAGACGCGGTAGCGCAGGCGCTGCGCCCATCGCACCTCGCGGGCCGTGGTCGCGAGACGGACCTCCAGGCGCCCGAGCCGGCCGAGGCTTGCCGGAAGCCCGGCCGTCGCCGGCGCGGCGGCACCGCCCGGGGGCGGGAGCAGGAGGCGGGACCCGCGTTGCAGTCCGTCGAGCAGCCGGCCGGCCACGGGGGCGAGGGGCAGGGACGACAGGACGGGACCGCGAGGCGGCATGCGGGTTGGCTCCGGTGGCTCGACGGCGTCGGCACCGTCAGCTCAAACATAGGGTCCTGACGCTGATGTGACAAAGATGACGGCGGTCGCTCAGGCCATGCGGGCCGCGGGCAGCGGCGTGGCCAGCGCATCGACGAGCACCTGCTCGCTGACCGGCTTGCCGATGGCGTCGTCCATGCCGGCGGCCAGCGCGCTGCGTCGGTCGTCGTCGAACACGTTGGCCGTGAGCGCGATCACGCGGGCCGCCGGGCGGCCGTGCTCGCGCTCCAGGGCCCGGATCCGCCGCGTCGCCTCGTGCCCGTCGAGGCGGGGCATGCGCACGTCCATCAGCACTACGTCCGGCAGGCGCGCGAGGCCGCGGCAGGCGTCGGCGTAGTGGTCGACGGCGGCGAGCCCGTCATGCACTCGCACCACGGTCGCCCCGTTGCGCTCGAGCATGCGCGTGGCGAGCAGCGCGTTGATGTCGTTGTCCTCGGCCAGCAGGACCGCGAGGCCACCGAGCCTGTGGCGCGCGGCCTCCGTGCGTTGCGGCTGCATCATCCGGCCCGCCGGTGTGCCGTCTTCGCCGGCGAGCCGAGCCGCCAGCGCGCCCTGCCGCAGAGGCTTCACGAGATATCCGTCGAAGCCGGCCGCGGCAGGCGGTCCCAGCGTCCGCCGCTCGAAGGGAGACATGAGGACGAAGCGCCGGGCAACGCCGGCGGCGACCGCAGCCGCTGCCACGGCGCGGAGCGGTTCCTCGCCGAGCGCGCCGTCGACGACGAGCAGGTCGACCGGATGCCCGCCGCGAAGCCGCTCCGCCGCGTCCTCGGGATCAGGCGTGATCTCCGTCGCGACGTCCGCGTTGCGCAGGCGCGCGGCGAGATAGGGCGCCTCGAACGGCGACCGAGACACGATGAGCGCACGCCTGCCGCGCCACTGGGAGAGCGGCGTGGAGGCCTCGGCCGGCGCAAGCGTCGGCAGCGGGATTTCGAGCCGGAACACAGAACCGACCCCGGGGTGGCTCGCGACGGCCAGCGTTCCGCCCATCCGCACCGCGAGCCGGCGGGATATGGCGAGGCCGAGACCCGTGCCGCCGTGGCGCGACGATGCGGAACCGTCCACCTGCTCGAACTCGTCGAAGATGCGCTCCAGCCGGTCCGCCTCGATTCCCGGCCCCGTGTCGGCCACCTCGAAGACGGCGCGGCCGGCGGTGTAGGACATCCGAACGCCCACGCCGCCGCGCTCTGTGAACTTCACGGCGTTGCCGGCGAGGTTCATCAGCACCTGCCGAAGGCGCGCGGCGTCGCCCAGCACCTGCGCCGGGACCCCGGGCTCGACCAGCCCTGCGATCTCGATCCCCTTGCCCTGCGCCCGTGGCGCTAGCAGCTCGACGACGCCCTCCAGGAGTGGCGCAGGCGAGAACGGCTCCTCGGCGAGATCGAGGCGTCCGGCCTCGATCTTGGAGAAGTCGAGGATCTCGTCGAGGATCGAGAGCAGTGCCTCGCCGGACGTCTTGACGGCGCGGGCATAGGTCGCCTGCTCGGCGTCGAGGCGCGTGCCGGCGAGCAGGTCGGTCATCCCGAGGATGCCGTTGAGCGGCGTGCGGATCTCGTGGCTGACGGTGGCGAGGAAGCGCGACTTCGCCTCGCTCGCCGCCTCCGCCCGGGCCCGGGCCTCTGCCAGCGCGGCCTCCGACTGGCGTCTTTGCGTGACGTCCCGGCCAACGGCCTGGATCTCCGCGCCGCCGCCGCGGCCGTTGCGCACCGGGGTCTGGACCCAGGCGATCCATCGGGTCCCGCCGGGCGTCTCGAAGGCCTGGTCGAAGCTCTCGGCCCCGTCGACACCGGCACGGGCCGGCTCGCTCCCGGCGAGCGTGAAGGCCGTCCCGACGAGGTCCGCGGCGGGGCGTCCGACGAGCGTGGCGAACGCGTCGTTGACGTAGGTGAGCCGCCCGCGGGCGTCGCGCCGCACGATGACGTCGCCCTGCCCCTCGACGAGGCTGCGGTAGCGGTCGGCGTTCTCGCGGAGCTCCCAGATCGAATCCTGAAGCCGCTCGCGGGCCTCCTCCCCGGCCTTCACGAGGCCCTCGAGCCGGACATGATCGCGGATCATGAACACCAGCGCGACCAGTGCGCAGACCGTCACGGCCGCCAGCACGCACACGGTCACCGCCGCCAGCGTCGGGTCCGCCAGTGCCTGCGCGAGGCTCGCGCGCCAAGTCTGCGAGGGTACGGTGCCGTCCATGCTCCACCAGCCGCGGGCATGGTGGCGCAGAGGGATTGATTTTCCGTTGGCCGGCGACTCAGGGGCCCGGATCGGCTGCGCGGCGGTACGACAGGGCCTCCGCCAGATGCACGCGCCCCACCTTCTTGTCCCCGTCGAGGTCCGCGATCGTGCGGCCGAGCTTCAGCACCCGGTGGAACCCGCGGGCGCTGAGGCGCAGCGCTTCGGCGGCCTGTCGCACAAGGGCGAGGCCCTGCGCGTCCGGTGCCGCGACCGCGTCCAGCAATGAGGGAGGGCAGGCCGCGTTCGTGGTGGAGGCCGGCAGTCCAGCCGTCTCGTAGCGCGCCGCCTGCCGGCTCCGGGCCGCGGACACGCGGGCGGCGACCGCGCGCGACCCCTCGCTCGGCGCCGGCAGCATCAGGTCGGCGGGACTGACGGCCGGAACCTCGAGCGAGAGGTCGATGCGGTCGAGCAGCGGGCCCGACAGCCGGGCCTGGTACTGGGCCATGCAGCGGTCGTTCGGCTGGCGCTTGCAGGCGAAGCCGGCCTCGGTCGCGCGCCCGCACCGGCAAGGGTTCATCGCGGCCACCAGCTGGAAGCGCGCCGGATAGACGACGCGGCGGTTGGCGCGGGCGATGGCGACGGTCCCCGTCTCCAGCGGCTGGCGCAGGCTGTCGAGCACCTGCGGCGTGAACTCCGGGAGTTCGTCGAGAAACAGCACGCCCTGGTGCGCGAGCGAGATCTCGCCCGGGCGCGCCTGCATCCCGCCGCCCACGAGGGCGGCCATGGAGGCCGAATGGTGCGGCGCGCGGAACGGGCGCCGGTCGGTGAGCGCGCCGTCCGCCAGCAGCCCGCCCATCGAGTGGATCATCGACACCTCGAGGAGCTCGGCGGGGGCCAGGGGCGGCAGGATCGAGGGCAGGCGCATGGCCAGCATCGACTTGCCCGCGCCAGGCGGTCCGCTGAACAGCAGGTTGTGCCCGCCGGCCGCTGCAATCTCGAGGGCCCGCTTCGCCGTCTCCTGGCCGCGGACGTCGCCGAGATCGGGGGCGTCGCCGGCGGGCGGCCGGATCGCCGGCTCCGGCGGCGCCAGCACCTGGATGCCGCGGACGTGGTTGGCGAACTGGATCAGCGAGCGCGGCGCGATGATGGTCATGTCGCGTGCCGCCCACGCCGCCTCCGGGCCACAGGCGTGCGGGCAGACGAGCCCGTGCCCGCGGCCGTTCGCCGCGATGGCGGCCGGGAGCACGCCCGATACCGGCGTGGTCGAGCCGTCGAGGGCCAGCTCGCCCAGCACGGTGAGGCCGTCGAGGCTGTCCGCCGGAATCGCGCCGATGGCGGCCATCACGGCGAGCGCGATCGGCAGGTCGAAGTGGCTGCCTTCCTTCGGCAGGTCGGCCGGGGCGAGGTTCACCACGATCCGTCGCGACGGCAGCGCCAGTCCCGACGCCACGAGCGCAGCCCGGATGCGTTCCCGGGATTCGCCGACCGCCTTGTCCGGCAAGCCGACGACGATGAAGTTCACGGCGCCGGGGATGATCTGCACCTGCACGTCGACCGGACGCGCCTCGATACCCTCGAACGCCACCGTGGAGACGCGCGTCACCATGCCCGGGGACCCCGTGGACATCGGGCAGTGCTGCGGCTGACGGGCGGTTCGAGATTCAACGGGCGATGAAGGAACGGATGAAACGAGAAGGCACCGGCAATGCCCGAAGGATGCGGCCGCGGCTGCAAGTCGTCAACGATCGAGGCCTTGCCCGCAGGAGATTATTCATCCTTGGTTGAGTATGCTCATTTTCACAATTTCTAGTGTCATGTTTTCCGCCTTGCCCATTTCATCGAGCAAACCGACGTGCTGCGCCTGATCATCATTGGCGAATCCGCCGAAACGGCACTCTCCTGGTCTGCGCGCCTCGGGCCCCGCTGTGCCGCCGTATCGATGGGCGTCAACGAGGCGGCCGTGCGCGGCTTCGACGCCGGCGCAGACCTGATCGTGGACATCGATCTCGGCAATGTGGAGCAGGTGCAGAAGTTCATCACCGCCATGCGCCACAACGTGCTGTCGGGCCACGTGCGGCTCTTCGCCGTTGGCGAGCCGGGCGGCAGGGACCACACGCAGGCCGCCGTGCTGGGCGCGACGGGCACCGTGACGCGCGGCGCGTCCTCCGCCGAGATCGGCGCCCTGCTTGCCGGCCTGACCCTCCCGCGCCCGCCGGATCTGACGGGCGTGACCCCGGGCCTTCGGCGCGGTCTCGATTCCGGCCACGGCCTCGTCAGCCACTTCATGGGGGGCGGCCGGGTCGACCCCGTCTTCGTCGACGCGGCCGCGGCGGACATGACTAGAGCCGTCGCGGACGAGGGGCTCGGCCGGTGGATCGAGGCCGTGCGTCGACACCACCGCGGCACGTTCCAGCACTGCCTGCTCGTCGGCGGCCTCGCGGCGGGCTTCGCCAGCCACCTCGGGTTCCGCCGTGCCGATCTCCACGCCCTTGCGGTCGCCGCGACCCTTCACGACGTCGGCAAGGCCCGCGTGCCGGCGGAGATCCTCGACAAGACGTCACCCCTCACGCCGGCCGAGGCCGACCTGCTCCGGCGCCACCCGGAGGAGGGCCACGCCATGCTGACGAACTCCGGGACCTTCGACCCGGTGACCCTCGACGTCGTCCTCCACCACCACGAGCGGCCGGACGGGACGGGCTATCCTTTCGGGCTCCAGGGAGCAGACGTCAGCGATCCGGTCCGCCTCGTCTCGATCATCGACGTCTTCGCCGCCCTGATCGAGGAGCGCTCCTACAAGCCGAGCCTGCCGCCTCAGGCCGCCTTCGAGGCCCTGCGCCAGCATGGCCCCCGCCTGGACCAGGCGCTCGTGCGCGCCTTCCAGCCAGTGGCGATGGCCTGCCGCGGCGAGCAGGATGATGCGGTCAGCCGCCTTCGCGGCACAGCTGCCTGAGCCGGTAGAGCGCCTCCAGCGCTTCGCGGGGGGTCATCGAATCCGGATCGAGCCCCGCGACGGCCTCCCGCACGGGGTCGGGTCCCGTGGCAACCGGTGACGTCGGCGCCGCCGAGGACGGTCGTGACGCCGCAAACAGCGGCAGATCGTCGACGAGTTTCTCCACCGGCGCCTGCCGGTCCGCCGCCTCAAGTTCGTCGAGGATGATGCGCGCCCGCTCCAGCACGGACCGCGGCAGGCCGGCGAGCTTGGCCACCTGCAATCCGTAGCTGCGGTCCGCCACGCCGGGCACGACCTCGTGCAGGAAGACGACATCGCCCTGGAACTCGGTGACGCGGACCGTCGCGGTCATCAGCCGCGGCAGGCGGCGGGTGAGGGCGGTCAACTCGTGGAAGTGCGTGGCGAACAGCGCCCGGCAGCGGTTCACGTCGTGCAGGTGCTCGATGGTCGCCCAGGCGATGGACAGGCCGTCGAAGGTCGCCGTCCCGCGCCCGATCTCGTCAAGGATGACCAGCGAGCGGTCCGTCGCCTGGTTGAGGATCGCCGCCGCCTCGATCATCTCGACCATGAAGGTGGACCGTCCGCGGGCGAGGTCGTCGGCGGCGCCGACCCGCGAGAACAGCCGGTCCACCACGCCGAGATGGGCGTGCCGGGCCGGCACGAAGCTGCCCATCTGCGCCAGCACGGCGATGATGGCGTTCTGGCGCAGGTAGGTCGACTTGCCGGCCATGTTGGGGCCGGTGATGAGCGCGACCCGGCCCGAGGACGCGCCCGGAAGGGCGGAAAGGTCGGAATCGTTGGCCACGAAGGGTTGCCCCTGCTCCGCCAGCGCCGCCTCCACCACCGGGTGACGCGCCCCCGCGAGCGAGAAGGCGAGCGTTTGGTCGACGCGCGGCCTGGTCCAGCCGCCGCGATCGGCGAGGTCGGCGAGCGCCGCGGCCACGTCGATCTCGGCCGCCGCGTCGGCTGCCGCCTTGATCGCCTCGCCGGCCCCGAGGACGAGGCCTGCCATCCGGTCGAAATGGGTGAGTTCGATCGCCAGTGCCCGGTCTCCGGCGGACGCGATCCGGCTCTCCAGGTCGGAGAGTTCGGCGGTCGAGAACCGCATGGCGTCCTGCATCGTCTGGCGGTGCACGAACCGCTGGTTGTGCGGCGGCCGCAGGAAGCTCTCGCCCGCCGCCTGAGGCACCTCGACGAAGTAGCCGAGGAAGCTGTTGTGCTTCACCCGCAGCGTGCGGACAGCCGTCTCCTCGGCATAGCGGGCTTGCAGGCCGGCGATGACGCGCCGGCTCTCGTCGCGCAGCGCCCGCGTTTCGTCGAGCACCGGGTCCGCGCCGGGCCGGACGAAACCGCCGTCCCGGCGCGCGAGCGGCAAGTCCTCTGCGAGCATGTCGGCCAGCGCCGGCTCGAGGCCGTCGTCCGGCGCACGCAGGGCGTCCACGGCGCGGGCAAGCTCCGCCGGCAGGATGGCAGCCTCGGCCAGCATGCCCGCAAGGTCGCGCGTCGTGCGCAGTCCGTCGCGGACGGCCGCGAGGTCGCGCGGCCCGCCGCGCTGGAGCGAGAGGCGCGCCAGCGCCCGCGCCATGTCGGGCGTGCGCTTCAGCGCGTCGCGAACGCGGATCCGCAGGTCGGGGTCGTCGACCAGCCACGCCACGGCGTCCAGCCGCGCGTCGACCGCGGCCGGGTCGACCAGCGGCCCGGCGATGCGCTCGGCCAGCAGCCGGCCGCCGGCCGGCGTCAGCGTGCGGTCGATGGTGGCCAGCAGGCTCCCCTGCCGCTCGCCGGACAGCGTCCGGGTGAGTTCCAGATTGGCCCGCGTCGCTGCGTCGATGCGCATGACCGAGGCGGCGACCGCCCGCGACGGCGGCGACAGGGGCGGCCGCGCGCCCAGCTGCGTGCGCTCGACATAGGCGACGGCAGCCGCTGCCGCCGCAGTTTCGGCGCGGGAGAAGGGGCCGAAGCCGTCCAGCGTCGCGACGCCGAAGAACGTCGTGAGGCGCCGCTCGCCCGCCACGGCATCCAGACCGTCCCGGGCCAGCGGCGTCACCGCCGACCGCGTCTCCCGCCACAGGGTCTTGAGGTCGGGGTCATCGAGGACGCTGTCGGGAACGACGATTTCCCGCGGATCGAGCCGCGCCAGTTCGGATGCAAGCTCGCCCGGTTCAGCCTCGCCGACGACGAAGGCCCCCGTGGAGATGTCCACGCTGGCGAGCCCGTAGATCCAGCCGCCGGCGGGCGTGCGCACGCGGGACACGGCGGTGAGCCAGTTGGAGCGCGCGGGCTCCAGCAGCGTCTCCTCGGTGATGGTGCCGGGCGTCACGAGCCGCACCACGTCGCGGCGGACGACGGCCTTGCCGCCGCGCTTCTTGGCCTCGGCGGGGTCCTCCGTCTGCTCGCACACCGCGACGCGAAGGCCCGCCGCGATCAGGCGTTGCAGGTAGTCCTCGGCCCGCACGACCGGCACGCCGCACATCGGGATATCCTGCCCGAGGTGCTTGCCCCGCTTCGTCAGCACGATGCCGAGCACCCGCGAGGCGACCTCCGCGTCCTCGAAGAACAGCTCGTAGAAGTCGCCCATCCGGTAGAACAGGATGCAGTCGGCGTTCGCCGCCTTGATCTCGAGGTACTGCTCCATCATCGGCGTCACCCGGCCATCGGCGGCGGCGGGCTGCACGGGAGAGGGGACGGCGGGCGCGTTCATGGCCGGCACGCTACCAGAGACCCCGGTGCGGTTCAGCCGACCGCCGGTCGTCATCCCCAGCGAGGTTGGCCGCGCAAAAGCGGTTCCCACGGCCGCAAGTCGTGCTCTAAGGTGACCGCCCCGCCGCATCACACGCCCGTGACCCGACCGAGAACGCCATGCCGAACGACCAGCCCCTGAAACGCACGCGCCCCACCATCAGCGACCAGGAGGCGCTGCAGTTTCACCAGCAGGGGCGGCCGGGCAAGCTGGAGATCGTGCCCACCAAGGCCATGGCGACGCAGCGGGACCTGTCGCTCGCCTACTCACCCGGCGTCGCGGTGCCGGTGAAGGCCATCGCGGAGGATCCCTCGCGGGCCTTCGACTACACTACCCGCGGGAATCTGGTCGCCGTCATCTCCAACGGCACGGCCATCCTGGGCCTCGGCAACCTCGGCGCGCTGGCCTCCAAGCCCGTCATGGAAGGCAAGGCGGTGCTGTTCAAGCGCTTCGCCGACGTCGATTCCATCGACCTGGAGGTCGACACGGAGGACCCGGACGCCTTCATCAATGCCGTGCGCTACCTCGGCCCATCCTTCGGCGGGATCAATCTCGAGGACATCAAGGCGCCCGAGTGCTTCATCATCGAGGAGCGCCTGCGCGAGCTCATGGACATCCCGGTGTTCCATGACGACCAGCACGGAACGGCCATCATCGCCGCCGCCGGCATCCTCAACGCCATGCAACTGACGGGGCGCGACATCAAGACGACGAAGCTCGTCTGCAACGGCGCCGGCGCCGCTGGCATCGCCTGCCTCGAGCTCATCAAGGCCATGGGCTTCGCCCCCGAGAACGTCCTGCTCTGCGACACCAAGGGCGTGGTCTACAAGGGCCGCACCGAGGGCATGAACCAGTGGAAGTCGGCGCACGCCGCCGTCACCGACGCGCGCACGCTCGAGGACGCCATGAAGGGCGCCGACGTGTTCTTCGGGCTTTCGGCCAAGGGAGCGCTGTCGGCCGACATGGTCCGCTCCATGGCGCCTGACCCGATCATCTTCGCCATGGCGAACCCCGACCCGGAGATCACGCCCGAGGAGGCGCATGCCGTCCGCCAGGACGTCATCATCGCCACCGGACGCTCGGACTATCCCAACCAGGTCAACAACGTCCTCGGCTTCCCCTACATCTTCCGCGGCGCCCTCGACGTGCGCGCGACGACGATCAACATGGACATGAAGATCGCCGCGGCGCTGGCGCTGGCCAAGCTGGCACAGGAGGACGTGCCGGACGACGTCGCGGCCGCCTACCAGGGCGCGCGCCCGCGCTTCGGCCGGGACTACATCATCCCCGTGCCTTTCGACCCGCGGCTGATCCACGTCATCCCGCCGGCGGTGGCGCAGGCGGCGATGGACTCCGGGGTCGCCCGCCGCCCCATCGTCGACATGGCGGCCTACAAGGCGCAGCTCTCGGCGCGGCGCGACCCCATCGCCGGCGCGCTGCAGCGCATCATCGAGCGCGTGCGCCGCTATCCCAAGCGCGTCGTCTTCGCCGAGGGCGAGGAGGAGCAGGTCATCCGCGCTGCGGTGTCCTTCGTCAACCAGGGCTTGGGCAAGGCCATCCTCGTCGGCCGCGAGGACCGCATCTTCGAGACGGCGGCCTTCGCCGGCATCGACCTCGAGGGGAAGGACGGCGTCGAGATCCACAACGCGCGCCTGTCGCACCGCAACGCCGCCTACGCGCACTACCTCTACGAACGGATGCAGCGGAAGGGCATGCTGTTCCGCGACTGCCAGCGCATCATCAACCAGGACCGCAACCACTTCGGCGCCGCCATGGTGGCGCTGGGCGACGCGGACGCCATGGTGACCGGCGCCACCCGCAACTATTCGGTGGCGCTGGGCGACGTGCGCAACGTCATCGACCCCAAGCCCGGCCACAAGATGATCGGCGTCTCGCTGGTGCTGGCGCGCGGCAAGACGGTGCTCGTCGCCGACACGGCGATCACCGAGATGCCGACGGCGCAGGAAATCGCCGACATCGCCGTCGAGGCCGCCGGCGTCGCGCGGCGCCTCGGCTACGAGCCGCGCGTCGCGCTGCTCGCCTTCTCGTCCTTCGGCCATCCGCCGGGCGAGCGTTCCGCCAAGGTCATCGAGGCGGTGAAGATCCTCGACCAGCGCCGCGTCGACTTCGAGTACGACGGCGAGATGGCCGCCGACGTGGCGCTGAACAAGGAACTGATGGCGCAGTACCCGTTCTGCCGCCTGTCCGACACGGCGAACGTGCTGGTCATGCCGGCGTTCCACTCCGCCTCGATCTCGACGAAGATGCTGCAGTCGCTCGGCGGTTCCACCGTCATCGGCCCGCTGCTCGTCGGCCTCGACAAGGCCGTCCAGATCGTGCCGCTGGGTGCCAAGGACAGCGACATCGTCAACATGGCCGCCCTCGCCGCCTTCAACGTGGGCGGGTAACGCGGCTTTTCCTGACGTCGAACGTGTCCTCGCGGGACGGGCCCGTACCCGTCCCGCTCATGAATCCTGAACTGCTGGCCGGAGTCCGTCCTTGGCATCCCCCACCACCGTCGTCTTCGATATCGGCAACGTCCTCCTCGACTGGGACCCCCGCCACCTCTACCGCAAGGTGTTCGACGACCACGACCGGATGGAGTGGTTCCTGTCGACCGTCTGCACGCCGGCCTGGAACATCGAGCAGGACCGCGGCCGCACCTTCGCCGAGGCGGTGGCGCACCTTGTCGCCCAGCACCCGGACCTGGAACCGGAAATCCGCGCCTTCGACGAGCGCTGGCCGGAGACGGTGAGCGGCGTGATCGACGGGTCCCGCGACATTCTCGAGCGACTGCGGTCGGAGAAGGTGCCGGACTACGCCATCACCAACTTCTCTGCCGAGAAGTTCGCCCACGCCCGCGTCCTCTGGCCGTTCCTCGACGGCTTCCGCGACGTGGTCGTGTCGGGCGAGCACCGCATGCTGAAGCCGGATCCGGCCATCTACCACCTGCTGCTGGACCGCAACGGCCTCGCCGCCGGCGACTGCGTGTTCATCGACGACTCGCCGAAGAACGTGGAGGGCGCCCGGGCCGTGGGCATGCACGCGCTGCACTTCACCACTCCCGAACAGTTGCGCCGCGACCTCGCCGGGTTGGGCTTCCCGGTCTGACGGACCACCCGTCGGCACCGCCGACGCGCGGCGTCGTCGTGAAAGGCACGGCGGCCGCGGGGCCTTGCCAACGGCCCTTTTCGGCGCCAAACCCCGGCCGATGCGCCGCTTCGACACGCCCCTGCCCATCGACGAGGTCCTCGACCGTCTCGCCGGCACGCTCGCCGGGCGGGCGTCCGCAGTCCTCGTGGCGCCGCCGGGCGCCGGCAAGACGACCCGCGTTCCGCTCGCGCTGCTCGACGAACCCTGGGTGAAGGGCGGGCGGATCATCCTGCTCGAGCCCCGGCGCCTCGCGGCGCGCGGCGCGGCGGACCGCATGGCCCGCACGCTGGGCGAACAGGTGGGGGAGACCGTGGGCCTGCGTGTGCGCCTCGGCTCCCGCATCGGCCCGAGGACGCGCATCGAGGTGGTGACGGAGGGCGTCTTCACCCGGATGATCCTCGACGATCCCGAACTCTCCGGCGTCGCGGCGGTTCTCTTCGACGAGTTCCACGAGCGCTCGCTCGACGCCGACCTTGGCCTCGCGCTCGCCCTCGACGCGCAGGCCGGGCTGCGCGAGGACCTCCGCATCCTCGTGATGTCCGCCACGCTCGACGGCGCCCGGGTCGCGGGGTTGCTCGGCGATGCGCCGGTGATCTCCAGCGAGGGTCGCGCCTTCCCGGTCGAGACGCGTTATCTCGGCCGCGACCCGCGACAGCGCGTCGAGGAGGAGGTGGGGCGCGCCATCCTGCGGGCGCTGGCGGAGGAGGCGGGTTCGGTCCTCGCCTTCCTGCCCGGGCAGGGAGAGATCCGCCGGGTCGAGACCCTGCTGCAGGAGCGGGTGCGCGACCCGGCCGTCGACATCGCCCCGCTCTATGGCGCCATGGACCAGCGCCAGCAGGATCTGGCCGTGCAACCGGTTGCACAGGGTCGCAGGAAGGTCGTGCTGGCCACCTCCATCGCCGAGACGTCGCTGACCATCGAGGGTGTCCGCGTGGTCGTCGACAGCGGGCTCGCCCGCGTGCCGCGCTTCGAGCCGGCCATCGGCCTGACGCGTCTGGAGACCGTTCGGGCCTCGCGGGCGGCCGTCGACCAGCGGCGCGGCCGGGCCGGGCGCACGGAACCGGGCGTCTGCTACCGCTTGTGGGAGGAGGCGGCGACGGGCGCGCTGCCCGCCTTCTCGCCGCCGGAAATCCTCGCGGCCGACCTCGCGGGCCTCCTGCTCGACTGCGCCGCATGGGGCGTCGCCGATCCACGCGACCTGCGCTTTCTCGATCCGCCCCCGGCGCCCGCGCTGGCAGAGGCGCGGGCCTTGCTGGAGGGCCTCGGCGCGCTCGACGAGTCCGGCCGCCTCACGGATGAAGGCAAGGCCATCCGCAACCTGCCCTTGCCGCCCCGACTTGCGCGGATGCTGGTGAGCGCCGGCCGTACGGGAGACGCCGGCCTCGCCGCCGACGTCGCGGCAGTCGTGGTGGAGCGCGGCCTCGGCGGCGACGGCACGAACCTCGTCCACCGGTTGGAGGCCTACCGGCGCGATCGCTCGCGACGCGCCGAGGACATGCGCCGCATGGCGCGCGGCTGGGCCGGTTCGGCCGGGCAGGGCGGCGGACCGGGCGATCCGGTCGATGCGGGCCGGATGCTGGCTCTCGCCTTTCCGGACCGGGTTGCCAGGGCCAGGGGGGCGCCGGGGACGTTCCTGATGGCCAACGGCCGTGCCGCGTCGGTCGAGCCGCATGATCCGCTGGCGCGCGAACCGTACCTCGCCGTGGCCGAGATTGCCGGCGCGGCTGGCGCCGCCCGCATCCTGCTGGCCGCCCCCCTCTCCGCCGAGGATATCGAGGCGGATTTCGCCGACCGCATCGTCGAGCGCGACGAGGTGACCTTCGATCGCGCCGCCAGCGCCCTTCGTGCCCGTCGCACCCGCCGGCTCGGCGCCCTGTCGCTGGCGGAGCGCCCGCTCCCTGTGCCCGCCGGTCCGGAGTCGGCGCGCCTGCTGGCCGAGGGGGCCGCCGCGGTGGGCATCGAGCGGCTGCCGTGGACGAAGGCGCTCGACCAGTGGCGGCACCGCGTGGCGTTCCTGCGCCGGGCCGATCCCGCCTTCCCTGACCTGTCCGACGCGGCGCTCGCGCAGACCGCCGCGTCATGGCTCGCTCCCTTCCTTGAGGGCAAGACCGCTCTTCCGCAGATCGGGGCGGACACGCTCGGCGACGCGCTGCACGCCCTGCTGCCGTGGGACTTGGCCCGAAGGCTGGACGCCGAGTGCCCGACGCACTTCGAGGCGCCGACCGGGAACCGACACGCCATCGACTACGAGGCGGAGGAGGGGCCGGTCCTCGCCATCCGCGTGCAGGAGCTGTTCGGGCTCAGGGAGCACCCGTCCGTCGCCGGCGGCAGGCTGCCTCTGGTGCTGCACCTGCTCTCGCCGGCCCACCGGCCGATCCAGATCACCCGCGACCTGCCCGGGTTCTGGCGCGGGTCCTGGGCGGCGGTGAAGACGGAGATGAAGGGCCGTTATCCCCGCCATCCCTGGCCGGACGACCCCGCGTCGGCCGCCCCGACGGCCCGCGCCAAGCCGCGCGGGACGTGAGGCACGGCCAGGCCGTGGCCGGTCAGTTGCCCCAGCGCTGCTGCCAGCTGCGTTCGCCGAACATGCAGTTGGAGCGCGGGGCCTCGACCTGCAGGGGCGTGTACTGCGCCGGCACCATCTGCGCGGGCATTTCCGCGGGCGGCGCGAGGGCGATCTCCAGCAGGATCTTGGTGCGCGTCGCATCGATGAACTGGTTGCGCTCGCGGATCGGGATCATGAACGACCCCGGCCCGCCGATCACGCAGTCCGAATAGTACTCGTCCAGCCGCTCGACCTCGGGGTAGCCGAAATTGGGCCGGTTCAGCATCACCGGCAGGCCGTTGATGGTGATCCCGCGCGCGACGGCGTCGTCCCGGGCGATCGTCACCGGCCGGCCCTGGTTGTTGGAGCCGTCGCCGGAGATGTCGATGACCTGCTTCAGGCCGTGATAGCCGTTGTTCTCGATCAGCGGCACGGCGAAGTCGATCGCCCCCGAGATCGAGGTCCGGTAGAGCCGTCGGGTCGGCCGGTCGACCAGGCGGCTGATGAAGTCCTCCGCCGACGCCGGGCCGTCGATCACCATCCATGGCACGATCACGTCCTGCGAGGCGCTCCCCGCCCATTCCATGTAGGTCACCGCGATCTTGCCGTTCACGCCCTTGCGGATGGCGGCGTGGATCTCAGGCGAACGAAGCGCCTCGATATAGCCCTGCCGCTGCAGGGCCTGCTCCTCGGGGTCCATCGAGTAGGACACGTCCACGGCGAGGACGAGTTCGACGTCGACCTCCTCCGCCCCGCCCTTGGCCAGCGCGGGGACGGTCGCCGCTGCGACGGAGCCGAGGAAGAGGGCCGCCAGCGCCAAACGGCGGACGCTGTTCCGGAAGGAAAGGCTGGTCGTCATGCCGTTCTCCCGTGTCGGACGATGCCGAGTGTGCCACCGGTGCCGGCAGGCTCCAATCCCCCGCCGGCTGCGGCCTTTGCCCGCTTCACCTCGGGCGGGGCGCATGCCATGGTGCGCGCCAGACGGAGCGAATGATGGCCCCACGGCCATGGCTTCGCAGTTCACAAAGAGGGGAACATTCACATGCGTTCATGGATCCTGGGCCTTGCCGCCGCGGCCAGCCTCGGCGGGGCCGCCGTTGCGCAGGACGTCAAGCCGGCAATCGTCTATGACCTCGGCGGGAAATTCGACAAGTCCTTCAACGAGGGCGTTTACAACGGGGCCGAGCAGTTCAAGAAGACGACCGGCATCGAGTACCGCGACTTCGAGATCCAGAACGACGCGCAGCGCGAGCAGGCCCTGCGCCGCTTCGCCCGCGACGGCTTCTCGCCGATCCTCGCCGTCGGCTTCAGCCAGGCGACCGCGCTCGAGAAGGTCGCCAAGGAGTTCCCGAACACCAAGTTCGCCATCATCGACATGGTGGTGGAGCAGCCCAACGTGCAGTCGATCGTGTTCAAGGAGCACGAGGGCTCGTTCCTCGTCGGCCTGCTGGCCGCCAAGGCCTCCAAGACCGGCAAGGTCGGCTTCGTCGGCGGCATGGACATCCCGCTGATCCGCCGCTTTGCCTGCGGCTACGTGCAGGGCGTCAAGTTCGCCAACGCCCAGGGCGAGGTGTTTCAGAACATGACCGGCACCACCGGCGCGGCGTGGAACGACCCGGTGAAGGGCGGCGAACTCGCCAAGGCGCAGATCGACCGCGGCGCGGACGTGGTCTACCACGCCGCCGGCGGCACGGGCGTCGGCGTTCTGCGCGCCGCCGCGGACGCGGGCAAGCTCGGCATCGGCGTCGACTCCAACCAGAACGGCATGCACCCGGGCAAGGTGCTGACCTCGATGCTGAAGCGCGTCGACACCGCGACGATCACCACCTTCACGCAGGCCAAGGAAGGCAAGTGGAAGCCGGGCGTCTCGGTGCTCGGCCTCGCCGAGAACGGCGTCGGCTGGGCGCTCGACGACAACAACAAGGCCCTGATCTCCGCCGACATGAAGGCCGCCGCCGACAAGGCCGCCGCCGACATCGTCTCGGGCACGATCAAGGTGCACGACTACATGTCCGACCAGAAGTGCCCCGGCTGAGGGCGCTCGACGGCGCTCCCCGGCCGGTGCCGGGGAGCTGCCATCGTCCCGCACATCATCGCCCGGATGGCCCGGCGACCTGTGGCGTCGGGCGCGCGGGGATGACCCCGCGTGACGCCGGCGGCCCCGTTTCCCCACTCCGCGATCCGCGCCCGTGACAGCCGCGTCCCCCGCCATCCAGCTCGTCGGGATCGACAAGCGCTTCGGTGAGGTCCACGCCAACAAGGCCGTGGACCTGACGGTCGGCGCCGGCACGATCCACGGCATCGTCGGCGAGAACGGCGCCGGCAAGTCGACGCTGATGTCGATCCTCTACGGCTTCTACGAAGCCGACTCCGGCGTAATCCGGGTGGCCGGCCGGCCCGTCTCCATCCGCGCTCCGCGCGAGGCCATCGCCGCCGGCATCGGCATGGTCCACCAGCACTTCATGCTGGTGGAACCGCTCTCCGTGCTCGACAACGTCATGCTCGGCGCCGAGGGCGGCGCCCTGCTGGCGGGAGGAGCACGCCGCATCCGCGCCGAGCTCGACCGCCTCGGCCGGGACTACGGCCTCGTCATCGACCCCGACGCGACGGTCGGCGACCTCCCCGTCGGCCTGCAGCAGCGCGTCGAGATCCTCAAGGCCCTCGTGCGCGGCGCCGAGGTGCTCGTCCTCGACGAGCCGACGGCGGTGCTGACGCCGGACGAGGCGGACGCCCTGTTCCGCCTGCTGAAGATCCTTGCCGGCGAGGGCAAGACGATCATCCTCATCACCCACAAGCTGCGCGAGATCATGGCCGTCACCGACACCGTGTCGGTCATGCGCCGCGGCGAGATGGTGGCGACGCTGCCGACGGCGTCGACCTCGCCGTCGGAGCTCGCCGAGCTGATGGTCGGCCGCCGCGTGCTGCTGCGCGTCGAGAAGGCGCCCGCCGCGCCCGGGCCCGTCCGCCTCGCCGTCGACCGGCTGGTCGTCCGGGACGCGCGCGGCACGCCGCGTGTCGACGACGTCTCCTTCGAGGTGCGCGGCGGCGAGATCGTCGGCATCGCGGGTATCGCCGGAAACGGCCAGAGCGAGTTGCTGGAGGCACTGGCCGGGATGCGGCCGCTGGACGGCGGCAGCATCGCTGTCGACGGCACCGTCCTGCCGCCGGAGGAGCGCGATCCGTTCCGGCTGCGCCGGCGCGGCCTCCTCCACGTGCCGGAGGACCGCCTGCGCATGGGCCTCGTGCCGCCCTTCGAGGCGTGCGAGAGCGCCATCCTCGGCTTCCAGCAGGAGGCGCGCTACGGCGCGGGGCCGGTGATGGACCGCGGCGCGGTCATCGCCGACACGGCGGACAAGATGGAGGCCTACGACGTGCGTCCACGGGCGCCGCTGCTGAAGACGTCGAAGTTCTCCGGCGGCAACCAGCAGAAGCTGGTCCTGGCCCGCGAGATCGAGCGGGCCCCGCACGTGCTGCTCGTCGGCCAGCCGACCCGCGGCGTCGACATCGGCGCCATCGAGTTCATCCACCGCCGCCTCGTCGCGCTGCGCGACGCGGGCGTGGCGATCCTGCTCGTGTCGGTCGAGCTCGAGGAGATCATGGGCCTCGCCGACCGCATCCTCGTGATGTGCGGCGGCCGCATCACCGGCGAGCGGTTGCCGGACGCCACCGACGAGCGCGACCTCGGCCTGCTGATGGCCGGTGTCGACGAGCGCGTCGGCCAAGGCGCAGGTTCGGGAGCGGCGGCATGAGTGCGGCGCCCATCGAATTGCCGCGCTGGGTCGACCTCGTGCTGGTGCCGGCGCTCGCCGTGGTGGCGGCATTCTTCGTCGCCGGCCTCGTCGTGCTGGCCATCGGCGAAAACCCGCTGCAGGCCACGGCGCTGCTGCTGCGCGGCGCGCTCGGCAGCGGCGAGGGCATCGGCTTCACCCTCTACTACGCCACCAACTTCATCTTCACGGGCCTCGCCGTGGCCATCGCCTTCCACGCGGGGCTCTTCAACATCGGTGGCGAGGGGCAGGCGACGCTGGGCGGCCTCGGCGCGGCGCTGATGTGCCTCGCGTTCCCCGGCCTGCCCGGCTGGCTGCTGGTGCCGCTCGGTGTGCTCTCGGCGGCGGCGTTCGGGGCCGCGTGGGCCTTCGTTCCCGCCTACCTCCAGGCGAAGCGCGGCAGCCACATCGTCATCACGACGATCATGTTCAACATGCTGGCCTCGGCGCTGCTCGTGTACCTGCTCGTCAACGTCATGGGCAAGCCGGGGTCGATGTCGCCGGAGACGCGCACCTTCTCGGCCTCGGCGCACGTGCCGTTCATGCACGAGATGCTCGGCGCGCTGGGGCTGAAGGTGCCGACGTCGCCACTCAACCTGTCGTTCCTCCTGGCGCTCGCCTGCGCCGCCGCAATGTGGGTGCTGATCTGGCGCACGCGCCTCGGCTACGCCATCCGCACCGTCGGCGCGAACCCGACGGCGGCGGTCTATGCCGGGCTCTCCATCGCCCGCGTCACCGTGGTCGCCATGCTGATCTCCGGCGCGCTCGCCGGCCTCGTCGCCGTCAACGAGATCATGGGCGTGCAGGAACGCCTGCTGCTGGAATTCACCGCCGGCGCCGGCTTCATCGGCATCGCCGTGGCGCTGATGGGGCGCTCGCACCCGGTCGGGATCGTGCTGGCCTCGATCCTGTTCGGGGTGCTGTTCCAGGGCGGCACCGAACTGGCCTTCGAGCGCCCCGCCATCACGCGCGACATGATCGTGACGATCTCCGGCCTCGTCATCCTCTTCGCGGGGGCGCTCGACGGGCTGTTCCGCCGGCCGCTCGGCGCCTTCTTCGCGCGACGCAAGGGAGGCTGACCCGTGGACTGGCTCTCCATCGGCATCACCGTGTTCGACAGCGGTGCCCGCCTTGCCGTGCCGCTGCTCTTCGCCTGCCTCGCCGGCCTCTGGTCGGAGCGGTCCGGCGTGGTCGACATCGGGCTCGAGGGCAAGATGCTCGTGGCCGCCTTCGCCGGCGCGGCGGCGGCGCACGCCACCCACAGCGCCTGGGCGGGCCTCCTCGCCGGCATCGTCGTCTCCGTCGGCTTCTCGCTGGTCCACGGCTTCGCCGCCATCACCCAGCGCGGCAACCAGATCGTGTCGGGCGTCGCCATCAACATGCTGGCGGCAGGGCTCACCGCCCTCGTCGGCAACGCGTGGTACGGCCAGGGCGGCCGCACCCCGCCGCTCGAGGGCGCCGCGCGCTTCCAGCCGCTGACGCTGCCCTTCGCGGAGGCGATCCGTCCCGTCCCAATCGTCGGGCCGCTCTACGCCGACGTGCTCTCCGGGCACACGATCCTCGTCTACATCGCCGTCGCCGCGACGGTCGTGACGGCGTGGGTGCTGGCGACGACCCGCTTCGGCCTGCGGCTGCGCGCCGTCGGAGAGAACCCGGCCGCCGTCGACACCGCCGGCATTTCCGTCACGGCGCTGCGCTACGCCGCCGTCGTCATCGCCGGCGTGCTGTGCGGCCTCGGCGGCGCCTATCTCTCGGTCGCCCAGGCGGCGGGATTCCTGCCGCTGATGACGGCGGGCAAGGGCTTCATCGCGCTGGCCGCGCTCATCTTCGCCAAGTGGCGCGCGTGGCCGGCATTCTGGACGTGCCTGCTGTTCGGCCTGCTCGACGCCGTCGCCATCCGGCTCCAGGGCGTCGTCATCCCTGGCCTCGGGCAGGTGCCGGTGCAGGCCATCCAGGCGCTGCCCTATGCCCTGACGGTCATCCTGCTGGCGGGCTTCATCGGCAGGGCCATCCCGCCGCGGGCGTCGGGCCTGCCCTACGTGAAGGAACGCTGACATGGCCGACGCGCCCGAGGCAGGTGAACCCGAGGCAGGTGCCCCGGAGGATCTGTTCGCCGCCGCCTTCGCCGTACGCGACAGGGCCTACGTGCCCTATTCCCGCTATGGCGTGGGTGCGGCGCTGAGGACCAAGAAGGGCACCGTGTTCGTCGGCTGCAACGTCGAGAACGCCTCCTATCCCGTCGGCACCTGCGCCGAGGCCGGCGCCATCGCCGCCATGGTGGCCGGAGGAGAGGAAGATATCGTCGAGATCGCCGTGGTGGCCGAGGGCTCGACGCTGGTCACGCCCTGCGGCGGATGCCGCCAGCGCATCATGGAGTTCGGCGGGCCGCAGGCCGTGGTGTGGGCAGGCGACTTGCGCGGGCGGCGGCGGCGCTTTACGGCAGAGGGCCTCCTGCCGCACGCCTTCGGGCCGAAGTCCATGGCGCTGGAGTGAAACCGCCGGGACCACCGCCCATGACCGCCTCCGTCGACGACGCCGTCGCCGCCCTCGAACCCCGCCTCGGCGGCCCCGTCGACCTCGCCGTCGTGCTCGGAACCGGGCTGGGCGGCTTCGCCGAGGCGGTGACGGACCCGCTCACCATTCCCTACGCCGACATTCCCGGCTGGCCCTGCGGCAATGTCACCGGACACGCCCATCGCCTCGTGGTGGGTGTCCTTGAGGGCCGTCGGATCGCCGTCCTCCAGGGCCGCGCCCACTACTACGAGACCGGCGACGCCGCCGCGATGAGGACGCCGATCGAAACGCTGCGCCGTCTCGGCGTTTCGACGCTGGTCCTCACCAACGCGGCGGGCTCGCTGAAGAAGGACATCCTGCCTGGCCACCTCTGCCTGATCACCGACCACATCAACCTCTCGGGCGGAAATCCCCTGATCGGTGACCGGGGAGACGGCCGCTTCGTGCCGATGAACGACGCCTACTCGCTGCGGTTGCGAAACCGGATGAAGCGCGCGGCCGTTGCTGCCGGCGTGAGGCTTGCCGAGGGGGTCTACTGCTGGATGTCCGGCCCGTCCTTCGAGACGCCGGCCGAGATCCGCATGATCCGGACGCTCGGGGCCGACCTGGTCGGCATGTCCACCGTTCCGGAGACGATCCTCGCGCGCCGCTTCGGCATTGATGTGGTGGCGGTCTCGATCGTGACGAATTTCGGTGCGGGACTGGAAGTCTCGGCGCCCTCCCATGCGGAGACCAAGGAGGTCGCCGCCACGGGCGGGATCGCACTGCGCCGCCTGCTCAACGCCTTCGTGAAGGGGCTCGACGATGTCTCGTGAAGCCGACGCCGCGCTGGCGCTGCGCCTGTTGGGCCTGCTCGACCTGACGAACCTCGAGGCCAACTGCGGACCGGCGGAGATCAAGCAACTCGTTGCCCGGGCCGTCGGCGAGCCGGCGCCCGTCGCCGCCGTCTGCCTTTGGCCCCAGTTCGTGAGCGAAGCGTCGCGTGCGCTGCGAGACACGGGCGTCACGGTGGCCACCGTCATCAACTTCCCGGCGGGCGGCGAGGATCTCGAGCGCGTGCTCGAGGACATGGAGGAGGCGCTGGGCGACGGCGCCCAGGAGATCGACCTCGTCCTGCCCTACAAGGCGTTCCTGCGGGGAGAGACGGCGCTCGCCACCGACATGGTGCGCGAGGCCAAGGGCGTCGTCGGCGACAGGCGCCTTCTCAAGGTGATCCTCGAGACGGGTGCCTTTTCCGACACCGACAGCATCGCCGCCGCCTCGCGGCTGGCGATCGGTGCAGGCGCGGACTTCCTCAAGACGTCGACGGGCAAGATCGCCGTCTCGGCTACGCCTGAGGCTGCGCGCGTGATGATCGGCGAGATCGCCCGCGCGGGCCGCCGCGTGGGCTTCAAGGCTGCGGGCGGCATCCGCACCGTGGGGGACGCCGCGCTCTATCTCCGTATCGCGGAAGAGGCGATGGGCGCAGGCTGGGCGACGCGCGACACCTTCCGGATCGGCGCCAGCAGCCTCCATGCCGCGCTCGCGACCGCGGTCACGGGCACTGCTCCCGCCGCGCCGCAGAAAGGCAGCTACTGATGCTTCCGCAGGAAATCATCCGCAAGAAGCGCGACGGCGGCGAGCTCAGCACCGGCGAGATCGCCTTCCTCATCCGCGGCCTCGTCTCAGGGGCGGTGACGGAGGGACAGGCGGCGGCCTTCGCGATGGCCGTGTTCTTCAACGGCATGTCGGTACGCGAGCGCGTGGCGCTGACGCAGGCCATGACGGGCTCGGGGTCGACGCTGGAGTGGGACCTCGACGGCCCCGTCCTGGACAAGCATTCGACGGGCGGCGTCGGCGACAATGTCAGCCTCATGCTGGCGCCTGCCGTGGCCGCCTGCGGCGGCTTCGTGCCGATGATCTCGGGTCGCGGCCTCGGGCACACCGGCGGTACGCTCGACAAGCTGGAGTCGATCCCTGGCTACCGTGCGCAACCGGACGTCGCTGCCTTCCGAAAGGTGGTCGCCGACGTCGGCTGCGCCATCATCGGCCAGACCGAGGATCTCGCCCCGGCCGACAAGCGCCTCTACGCGATCCGTGACGTGACCGCGACCGTCGAGTCCGTGCCGCTCATCACCGCCTCGATCCTGTCGAAGAAGCTCGCCGCCGGGCTCGACGGTCTCGTGATGGACGTGAAGACGGGGTCGGGCGCGTTCATGCCGACCTTCGAGCGCTCGACCGAACTGGCCGAGAGCCTCGCCCTGGTCGCGACGCAGGCGGGACTGCCCACCACCGCGCTGATCACCGACATGAGCCAGCCGCTGGCCTCGGCCGCCGGCAATGCCGTCGAGGTGATGAACGCGATCGCCTATCTCGCCGGGGATCACCGCGACGAGCGCCTCCACCAGGTCGTCGTCGCGCTGGGTGGCGAGATGCTGCAGCTCGGCGGCCTCGCCGAGAGCGTCGAGGACGGCTGGGCGCAGATCGACGCCGCGGTCGGGTCCGGGCGCGCCGCCGAGGTCTTCGCCCGCATGGTCGCCGAACTGGGGGGCCCCGGAGATCTCCTGGAACGGCCGCAGGCCCATCTTGCGGAAGCTCCCGTGCGCCGGCCGGTGCACGCGCCGGCGGCGGGCTTCGTGCGCGAGATCGACGTCCGGGCCGTCGGCCTGGCCGTCGTGGCGCTCGGCGGCGGGCGCACTCGGCCGCAAGACCAGGTGGACCCGGCCGTGGGCTTCACCGGCCTCGCCGAGCTCGGCGCGGAGGTCGGCCCGGATGCTCCCATCGCCATGGTGCATGCGCGGACGGACGCCGCGGCGGATGCCGCGGCTGCGGCCCTGCGGGCGGCATACCTCATCGGCGAGACGGCACCCGAGGCGGAACCGACTGTCCTCGCCCGGTTCGCCGCGACGGGCGACGAGCCCGCCTCGACCCCACACTGAGGCGGCGACGCATGACGATACTGGTCGTGGCCCAGGGGAACATGGATCCGCGCGCATGGGTGGCGCGGTTCCGCGAGGTGCTGCCGGGCCGCGACGTGGTGATGGCCGGCGAGCCGTTCGACCGGCGGGCCGTCCACTACGCCGTGACGTGGAAGCATCCGCCCGGCGCGCTCGCCGGACTGCCGAACCTCTCCGCGATCTTTTCCCTGGGCGCCGGCGTCGATCACCTGATGGGGGATCCGCGCCTGCCGGACGTGCCCGTCGTGCGCGTGGTGGACGACGACCTCACCCGGCGGATGAGCGAGTACGTGGTCTTGCACGCTCTGCGGATCCTGCGGCAGCACGACCGCTACGTCCGCCAGCAGCATGAGAAGGTGTGGCTGGACGACGACGCCCAGCCTTCGGCGCGCGACGTCCGGGTCGGAATCCTCGGCCTCGGCGTCCTCGGGCAGGATGCGGCCGCGAAACTTGCCGTAATGGGCTTCGACGTCGCGGGCTGGAGCCGCACCCGGCGTCCCCTGCCGGGTCTCCCGACGTTCGCCGGAGCCGAGGAACTGGCACCGTTCCTCGCCCGCACGAACATCCTGGTCTGCCTGCTGCCGCTCACGCCGGCGACGACGGGCATCATCGACGCACGGATGCTGGCGGGGCTGGCGCGCGACGGCCGCGTCGGCGGCCCCCACCTGATCAACGCCGGGCGGGGCGGGCTGCAGGTCGAGGCGGACATCCTCGCCGCGCTCGATGCCGGAACGCTCGCATCCGCGACGCTGGACGTGTTCCAGACGGAACCGCTGCCGCAGGAGTCACGGCTGTGGACGCACCCTCGCGTCACGGTCACGCCGCACAACGCGGCGATGTCGTCACCTCCCGCCATCGCCCGATTGATCGCCGAGCAGATCCGCCGGCACGAGGCCGGCGAACCGTTCCTGTACCTCGTGGATCGCGAGCGCGGCTACTGACTGGCGCCGAAAGGCCTTTCAGGCGCCGGACTTGATCTCGATCCGCCGGCTCGTGCGGGTGGTGTCCGCCGCCCGTGGCACCGTCACCTTCAGCACGCCCTTGTCGAAGCTCGCTTCGATGCGATCCTCGTCGACCTCGAAGGGAAGGGCGAAGCGGCGCATGTAGGTGCCCTCCGAGCGTTCGACGAGATGCCAGTGACGCGCCTCGTCCTTCTGCTCCGTCTCCGACTTGCGCTCGGCCTTCAGGGTGAGGACGTTGTCCGCGACGTCCAGCGCGATGTCCTTGGGGTCGATGCCCGGGAGGTCTGCCGTCATCTCGAGGCCGGCCTCGGTCTCTGACAGGTTGACGCGAGGCGTCAGGAAGCCGACCGCCCCTGCCGATGGTTGCGACGACGGCCATTCGCGCGTGAAGTCGTCGAGAAGACGGTCCATCTCCCGGCGCATGGCGGTGAAGGGATCGCCCGACCGGGCGATGCCGGTGCGGTTGAACGGAACGAGCGAACGGAAATCCATGACGTCACCTCTCGGTTCACGTGTCGTGCCCCCGAGGCGGGACCGCGGCCGGTCCCGGCCACTGCATGAGCAAGATGTGCGTTTACACCCGTTCGGCTTCAAGGGCCTTGAGGAGGCTCAAGGCGCGTGACCCAGCCGCCGGCGTCCCGTCACCGGTCCGCCGCCCTTGGCAAGGATCCGCTCCACCGCGACGTCCAGCGGCTCGCTCCGGACGAGCATGTGATACCCGTTCGCATGCAGGAGAACCTGCCCGTCGCGCATAATCCCGACATGTCCCTTCCAGAACACGAGGTCGCCCCGGCGCAAGGGTTCGTCCGGCGGAAGCGGGTGCCCGAGGCCGCGCTCCTGCATGTCGCTGTCGCGTGGGGCCGCCATGCCCGCCATGCCGAGCGACACCTGCACCAGGCCGGAACAGTCGAGGCCGAGGCTCGACCGCCCGCCCCACAGGTAGGGGACATCCTCGAACCGCTCGGCGACTGCGACGAAGTCCGGCTCGGTCACGCCGAGCGGCGCGAGGTGGGCGGCGAAGATCGCGCCCTGCGGCGTCACTGCGAAGTCGCCCTGTTGCCGCAAGAACTCCACGCGGCTGCCGATCGACAGCGCGCAGACGGGCGGCAGCTTGATCGAGGGGCCCGGATAGAGAAACGTCCGCATCGTCGTCACGCGATGCGTGGGCTCGCCCGTGGTGTCGATCAGCGCCCCGGCAGGAAGCCAGCCGACATATCCATCGTGGTCGAGTTGTCCCCAGGCCCAGCCCTCGTCGTCGATGTCGTAGACCGTCACGGTGTCGCCGTGCAGCGCTTCCGTGTCGAGCGGCGCGTCAGGGGCCGGAGCGCGGCGGAGAGGCGCCACGGCGTCGAGCACCCGCATCCTGCGCCCCTCTGCGTAGCGCGGCGCCTCCACGACCCCGCGCAGGTGCGCGGCGGCGAGGTCCGGGCGGACCGGCGTGATGCGGCGGTCGAATGCGGCGGCCTGGCTCATCGTGGAAGGTCCTTGCTGCGGGCGACGATAACGTCTCCCAGGCGCTCCACATAGAGTGCGCCCTTCACCGTCCTCTGCACGACGACGTTGCGCCGGTCGGCCTCGTCGCGCCGGCGGGCGACGAGATCCATCTTGCCCATCGTGTCGAGCGCGCGGGTGATGGCAGGCTTGGTCACCCCGAGCTTGCGTGCAAGGCCGCGCACCGTGTGGGGGGGCGGCTCGAGATAGATGGTCAGCAGGATCGCGATCTGGCGGGCCGACAGGTCCGGATCCTCGTCACGGACGAGGTCCAGGTTGACGTCGTGCCAGAGTTTGAGGGCCTGCGACGGACGCAACGGGAGGGTCATGCGGGCGGCGGTCCGGTCGTGTCAGGCCGGCGCACGCGCCGGCCGGGGGGTCCGAGGCAGCGCCGGCCGGGTCAGGGGCGTGGAGGGAACCGCTCGTGCAGCAGCGCTGCGACGAGGCGGGCCGCCTGTGGCTCGCCACCCTCCGGTCGTCCGGGCTTGGCAGACGGTACCCACCCAAAGATGTCGAAATGAGCCCACGACTTGGCCTTTTCCACGAAACGCCTCAGAAAAAGCGCTGCGACGACCGATCCGGCGAAGGATCCGCCCGAGACGTTGTTCATGTCGGCGATCTTGCTGTCGATCATCGCATCGTAGGCGGACCACAACGGCATGCGCCAGACCGGATCGTTGACGGCGGAACCCATTCTCACGATGTCGGCGGCCAGCGTCTCGTCGTCGGTGTAGACCGGCGGCAGGTCGGGTCCCAGCGCCACGCGGGCGGCACCCGTGAGGGTGGCGAAGTCGACGAGCAGCGCGGGCTCCTCCTCGTCCGCCAGCGCCAGCGCGTCGGCCAGGATGAGGCGACCCTCGGCGTCCGTGTTCCCGATCTCCACCGTGAGGCCCTTGCGGCTCTTCAGGATGTCTCCGGGGCGGAACGACGTGCCGGAGACGCTGTTCTCGACGGCCGGCACGAGCACGCGAAGGCGGACCGGCAGCTTCGCCTCCATGACGATCCGCGCCGCCGCCAGCGCCGTCGCGGCGCCGCCCATGTCCTTCTTCATGAGGAGCATGCCGGCGTCGGTCTTCAGGTTCAGGCCGCCGGTGTCGAAGCACACGCCCTTGCCCACGAGGGTCACGCGAGGATGGGCCGGATCGCCCCAGGTGATGTCGATCAGCCGCGGTGCCCGTGCCGATCCGCGACCAACGGCGTGGATCAACGGGAAGCTGTCGGCAAGGAGATCGTCGCCCGTCGTCACCCGTATCGTCGCCCGGCAGCGCGCGGTCAGAGCGCGGGCGTGGTTCTCGAGTTCCGCCGGGCCCATGTCGTTCGAGGGCGTGTTGATGAGGTCGCGGCCGAACGCCACGGCCTCGGCCTCGCGGCTCACCGCCTCGGCATCGACGCCCGCCGGAACCACGAACCGCGCGCCTCCACCGTTGCGGGCGCGGTAACGCGTGAACCGATAGGCGGAGAGAAGGATGGACAGCGTCGCGAGGTGGGCGTGGCCGGGCAGGCCCTCCAGCCTGTAGACCCCGGCCGGCAGCGATGTCGCGAGGCGCCCGGCATGGAACGGGTTCGGTGTCCCGGTCGTGTCGGCGCCGAACAGCCACGCAGCGATGGAGCCGTCCGGGCCCGGCAATGCGAGGATCTTCCCCGCCGCGCCGTCGTATCCCTGCGCGTCGGCGAAGGCGACAGCCGCGGCCGCCACCGTGGACGCGGCATCGCGCCAGCCTGAGGCGGTGACCACATGGACCGGCACCGCCTGTGCGGCGGCCTGATCGGAAGCATCGACGAGGAGAGGGTGCACGGCGGGCTCCGGCTTGGGATCGCCCGTCGCTGATAGCACGACGCCGGTCCGCGGCAAGCGCCGAAGCGGACCCCCGCCGGGCCTTTAACGAAGCGTTAGGGTTAACGCTTTATTGCTCGTCCAAGAGTTGCTGACGTCGCATCGACGGCGCAGCGGTTGCAGATTGCGAGCCGAGGCCATGGTCATGCCCGTTCCGGACCGTTCGTCCGCCTTCCGCACCCTCCGGATGGTGGCCGCCGTTTCCCTTCTCGCCCTCGCGACCGCCGGCTGCCTGAAGAAGGACGGCGACGTGACGGGCTCGCTGGCGACCCCGGCGAGCGGCACGCCCGAGGCGTGGCGCGCCTATGCCGACGAGTGGGGCAAGCGCTACGACGCCAAGCCCGGCGACAAGACGGCTTCGCTCAACTACGCCCGCGCGCTGCGTGCCCTGGATCAGCGACAGCAGGCCGTCGCGGTGCTGCAGTCCGCGGCGCTCAAGAGCCCGAAGGACACCGACATCCTCGCCGCCTACGGCAAGGCCCTCGCCGAGAACGGCGACCTGAAGCAGGCGCAGGAGGTCCTCTCCCGTTCGCACACGCCTGAGCGGCCGGACTGGCGGATCCTCTCCGCCCAGGGCGCCGTCGCCGACCAGATGGGCGATCACCTGCAGGCCCAGAGCCTCTACGCCGCCGCCCTGAAGATCCAGCCGAACGACCCGGGCGTTCTATCCAATCTCGGCCTGTCCTACGCGCTCTCCAAGCAGTTGCCGCAGGCCGAGCAGACGCTGCGGCTCGCCGCCGAGCAGCCCACGGCCGATGCCCGCGTGCGCCAGAACCTCGCGCTCGTCCTCGGCCTGCAGGGGAAGTTCGGCGAGGCGGAGACCGTCGCCCGCCGCGACATGAACGCGGTCGAGGCCGCGCAGTCCGTCGCGTCGATGCGCCAGATGGTGTCGCAGCCCAACAGCTGGGCGAAGATCAAGGCGGCCGACGGCGGCGGCAAGACGACGACCGTCGCGAAGTCCCCGGCGACGGGCACGTCGGGATTCGCGAGCGCGGCGAAGGGCCGTCCGCTCGCACTGGCACCGGCCGCGTCCGCAGAGGACCAGTAAGCCTGACGGTCCACTGACCGCTGGACCCCAAGCGTCTTTCCGCCGATTGAGCCCGGTTCGCCCGCCCTTCGCCCACAGCGGCTAGTGCGCGCGTGCCGGCGCGCCCGTGTGCAGTCGCGTCGCGAACATCTTCGCCATCACGGCGGGGACCGCGGCGAACGACAGGGTGCCGAGGATGACGGCGAAGATGATCCCGACGTCGTTGTGCGCCACCTTGAAGATCAGGGCAAAGACGAGGACGCCGACGATGGGCGCCGCGACGAGCGTCGCGACGAGGCCGAGCGTTTCGCGGCTGGTGAGGTCGTTCCGGAACATGTTTCCCCCTGGGGCTGTGCAACGCGGAGTGTCTGGTGCGCTCCCGGACAGGCGGGGGATGACCTGTTCTCAGCAGGCTACATCGGCGCGATGGCGGGCTGGCATCCGGACATCTGCGGATGCGTGCATCAGTTCCAGCCGAAAACCTGGATCACCGCCGGCACGAGGATGACGATCAGCAGGACGGGAAGGAAGAACAGGATCATCGGAACGGTGAGCTTGGGCGGCAGCGCGGCGGCCTTCTTCTCGGCGGCGTTCATGCGCTCGTCGCGTCCTTCCTGGGCGAGCACGCGCAGAGCCTGCCCGAGCGGCGTGCCGTAGCGCTCGGCCTGCACGAGGGCCGTGGCGACGCTCTTCACCGTATCGAGGCCGGTGCGGTTGGAAAGGTTCTCGTAGGCCTGGCGACGATCCTGCAGGAACGACAGTTCCGCCGTCACGAGCGAGAGTTCCTCCGCGAGCGGGATCGACTGGGTGCCGATCTCCTGGGCGACGCGGCGGAACGCCTGCTCGATCGACATGCCGGACTCGACGCAGATCAGCAGCAGGTCCAGCGCGTCCGGGAAGGCGAGGCGCATCGACTGCTGGCGCTTGGTGATCTGGTTCTTGAGATAGATCTCCGGCGCCTTGATGCCGACGAAGGCGCCGCCAAGCGAAACCGCGAACTTGACCATGGACGGCTGGTCGGTCTGCCAGAAGAAGAACGCCCAGACGGTCGCCACCACGAACATCGTGATCGGCATCACGAGGCGGAAGAAGAGGAAGCCGATCTCGGCCTGCGGGCCTCGGTAGCCGGCCATCGTCAGCTTGGCCTTGGCGTCGTCCGTGCCGAGCCATTTGCCGAGCTGGAACTGCTCGACGACGTGCTTCATGTAGGCCTTCGGCTGCTGGCGCAGCGTCGGCCGTTGCTCCTGTCCCTGGCGGTTGAGCCTCTCGCGCTCGCGGGCCCGGATCATGTCGCGCTCGACGGCGACCGCCTTCATCCGCTTGTTGAGCTGGTCGGAGGCGAGGAGCGGCATCGCCAGCGCGAGCACCGTGGCCGCGGCGGCGATGGCCGACAGTGCCATGACGATGAACTGCGGATCCGTCAGTTTGTAGGCGATCGAGGGCAGCATCGCGTCGCCTTCAGATGTCGAAGTTGATCATCTTGCGCATGACCAGGACGCCCAGCAGCATCATGAACGCGCCGATGCCCATCCAGATGCGGCCATGGATCGTGGTCCACAGCAGGCTGATGTAGTCGGGGCTGGTGCCGTAGACGAGCACGCCGACGACGATCGGCAGCGAGCCGATGATCGCCGCCGAGGCCTTCGCCTCCATGCTCATGGCGCTGATCTTGCCGCGCATGCGCTTGCGGTCGCGAATGACGCGCGAGAGATTGTTCAGCACCTCGGACAGGTTGCCGCCAGACTTCGCCTGGATGTTGATGACGATCGCGAAGAAGTTCGCCTCCGGCACCGGAACGCGCTCGTAGAGCTTCATCACCGCCTCGCCGACGGGCATGCCCATCGTCGTCGCTTCCATGATGGTGCGGAACTCGGTCTTCAGCGGTTCCTGCGCCTCGTTGGCGATCATGCGCATGCAGTCGTTGAGCGGCAGGCCGGAGCGGATGCCGCGGACGATCACGTCCATGGCGTTCGGCAACTCGTCCGTGAAGCGCTTGATGCGCCGCTTCTTCAGGTAGTTGAGCATGAAACGCGGCAGGCCGAGCGAGCCGACGAACATGCCCACGGCCGCGCCGATCGGGTTGCCGAGCGCCACCATCAGGACGATGGCGGTGACGAGGCCCATGATGACGCTGACGAGGAAGAACTTCTTCTTGTCCCAGTCGAGGCCCGCCTGCATCAGCCGGCGTTCCAGCGTGAGCTTCGTGATCTCCTTCTGGCGGCTCTCGAGCTCGCGAAGGCTGGTCGCGATCTTCTCCTTGCGGTTCGTCTGGGAGACGGCCGCCTGGCGCGCCGCGGCGTTTCGCACGGGCTGTCCGACGAGCGCCTTCGTGCGTTGCTCGCCGCGGCGCGTGCCGGAGATGTACGGGTAGACGAGCGCGTAGGCCACCCCGCCGACCGCGAGGGCGGCGAGGGCGCCGACGGCGAGGCGGCTCATGTCCATGGGCCGGGCTCCGCGCGCGAAATCGGGGCGGCGTCAGGTAGTCTTGGCTTCATCCGCCACCTCCATGGCGTCGAGCGCGGCGGCCAGCCGCTTCTCCTCGCCGTAGTAGCGGGCGCGCTCCCACATCCTGGGGCGTCCGATGCCGGTCGACATGTGCTTGCCGATCAGGCGGCCGTTCTGGTCCTCGCCCATGATGCGGTAGACGACGAGGTCCTGCGTGACGATGGTGTCGCCTTCCATGCCCACCACCTCCGTGATGTGCGTGATGCGGCGCGAACCGTCGCGCAGGCGTGCGGCCTGCACGATGACGTCGACGGACGACACGATCATTTCGCGGATGGTGCGCGACGGCAGCGAGAAGCCGCCCATCGTGATCATGGACTCGATACGGCTCAGGGCCTCGCGCGGCGAGTTGGCGTGCAGCGTGCCCATCGAGCCGTCATGGCCCGTGTTCATGGCCTGCAGGAGGTCAAACGCCTCCGGTCCGCGCACCTCGCCGACGATGATGCGCTCGGGACGCATGCGCAGGCAGTTCTTGACGAGGTCGCGCATCGTGATGGCGCCCTGGCCCTCGAGGTTGGGCGGGCGCGTCTCGAGGCGTACCGTGTGCGGCTGCTGGAGCTGCAGTTCCGCTGCGTCCTCGCAGGTGATGATGCGCTCGTCGTCGTCGATGTAGCGCGTCAGGCAGTTCAGCAGGGTGGTCTTGCCCGAGCCTGTGCCGCCTGAGACGACAACGTTGCAGCGCACGCGGCCGACGATCTTGAGGACGTCGGCACCCTCCGGCGAGATCGAGGCGAACTTGACCAGCTGCTCGAGGGTCAGCTTGTCCTTCTTGAACTTACGGATGGTGAGGGCGGCGCCATCGATGGCGAGCGGCGGCGCGATCACGTTGACGCGCGAGCCGTCGGGCAGGCGCGCGTCGCAGATCGGCGAGGCTTCGTCGACGCGGCGGCCGACCTGACTGACGATGCGCTGGCAGATGTTCATCAACTGCCCGGCGTCACGGAATCGGACGTTCGTCAGCTGGATCTTGCCGCCCACTTCGATGTAGGTCCGTGTCGGCCCGTTGACCATGATGTCGGCGATGTCGTCGCGCGCCAGCAGCGGCTCCAGCGGCCCGTAGCCGAGGACGTCGTTGCAGATGTCGTCGAGCAGTTCCTCCTGCTCGGCGATCGACATCACGAGGTTCTTGAGCGCGATGATCTCGTTGACGATGTCGCGGATTTCCTCGCGCGCCGCCTCGCTCTCCAGCTTGGACAGCTGCGAGAGGTCGATCGCCTCGATCAGGGCGCCGAAGATCGTGCTCTTGGTCTGGTAGTACTCCTCGGACTTCGCCCGGTCGACCGGGGCCGCCTTCGGAGGAGCTGCGGCGCCCGGCATCGGCATCGCCGGGCTCACGGGGTCCGGCGCGCGCGCCGGCGCCAGCGCCGCGGCCGTCGGGGGCGGCGGGGCGGCGGGTGTGACGCCGAACTGGGAGCGCTTGCCGAACATCCTGGTTCCAAAATCTGCCGTGCGCGATTTACCGAATTGCTAAGCCTGCCACCTCAGGTTGCGCGCGTCGTCACGCCCGCCTGCGAAGCCTCCCGAGCAGCGGGGCGAGGATCGAACCCTTGTGCTTCTTGGTCTCGACGCGCCCGATCAGGACCCGGGCGAGGTCGACGAGCGCCTCGTTGATCTTTCCGTTGGCCTGGACCTCGGCGATCATCTGGCCGTTGTTGGCCGCGGTGCCAAAGAGCTGCGGGTCGAACGGGATGACCGCCGACGGCTCGCACTCGAGCGCCTTGGCGAAGTCGGCCACCGGGATCTCCGGCCGCTTGGGAACGCCGGCCATGTTGAGGACGAGCTTGGGCTTGCGGTCGTTGGGGCGTGCCGAGCGCAGGACGTCCATCAGGACCTTCGCGTTGCGCAGGTTCGCGAGGTCGGGCGACGCGACGAGGACGATGTCGTCCGCGCCGATCATCATCCGGCGCGACCACGCGGTCCAGACGTGCGGGATGTCGAGCACGATGCAGGGCGTCGAGCTGCGCAGGATCTCGATCACCCCGTCGAAGCTCGTTTCCTGGAAGTCGTAGAGCCGGTCCAGCGTCGCGGGGGCCGCGAGCAGGCTGAGCGTCTCCGAGCACTTGGACAGGAGGCGGTCCAGGAAGTTCGCATCGAGGCGCTCGGGCGAGAACACGGCCTCGGCGATGCCCTGCGGCGGATCCTGGTTGAAGTCGAGGCCGGCCGTGCCGAAGCCGAGGTCCATGTCGGCGATCACGGTGGCGGTGGAGAGCGCCTTGGCGATCGACCAGCCGATGTTGTGGGCGATCGTGGAGGAGCCGACGCCGCCCTTGGTGCCCGTGACGGCGATGGTGCGTCCCAGAGGTTCCGCCCCCGGCGCGTTGTAGAGGTCGGACAGCGCGCCGATGAAGCCGAGCGTGTCCACCGGCGTGATCAGGTACTCGCTGACGCCGCGACGGATCAGCTCGCGGTAGAGCCCGACGTCGTTCACGTGGCCGATGACGAGGACCTTGGTGCCCGCGTCGCAGCTCTCCGAGAGCTCATCCAGGGACGACAGGAGCTTCGGGCCGTCTCCGGCCGCGAACTCGAGCACGATCACGTTGGGCGTCGGGGCGGTGCGGTACATCTCGACCGCCGCCGGTGCGCCGCCCATCTGAACCTTCAGGAAGGCCTTGTTCATGCGCCGGTCGGCGCTGGCCTGCTCGATGACGGTGGCGACATCGGGCGTCTCGCAGAAGGCCTGGATGGCAATCCGCGGCACGGGGCCCACGTGGACCCCCGCCTCTGTGCCGTCCAGACGTCCCGGGCTGGCAGCGTTGGCCATCGTCAGTTGCCTCCCGTCGCGACGCTGTTGGCGACGCTCGCCGCTTCGCTCTTCCACTGCGTGGAGGGATCGGTGCCCTTGCGCGCGTCGTCGAAGACCTTCATGCGGCGAAGCACGTCAGGCCGTGTCTCGGCCCGCGGGCGCTGGAGGTCGAGGGGATCCTCGACCTGCGCGGCGATCGCCGTCTGGTAGGCGCATCCCGCGTTGAAGTAGGGCTTGTTCTGCCACCCCTGCAGCGTGGCGCCTGTGCCAGTGATGTCCTGGTTGAAGTTGCCGCACTGCGTCATCACCTTGGCCTGCAGCTTGGTGTACGACAGGCGCACCGGCGAGGCGATCTCGCCGGCCGGCGCCTCGTAGGTGGTGCTGCGGACGAGGCCGTGCGGGACGCCGTTCGCCGCGAGGCCCGAGCGCACCGCGGCGGCGCCCTGGTGGCTGCGGCCGGCGCCGGGCGAGGGCACGAACATCATGATCGGGCCCTGTCCGTGCATCCGGTAGTCGGCGACGAACTGGCGCAGGTCCTGCGCCTGCCGGGGGTCGAGGCCCGGCGCGTTCCGGCCGACGAAGAGGTCGAGATCCGTCGGCGCGTTGACGAGGGCGATCGGATGGCGGAGCCGGTAGTCGTCGGGATAGGTGGATCCCGTGGTCATGCCGTCCGACTGGCACGCGGCGAGCGGAGCCGCGAGCAGGGCGAGTGCGGCGACACGCCGGAGAGCACGCAGGGGCGGCCTTTGGTCGGTGGAGCGCGGAGCCATCGCGGTCGTCCCTCTGTGCGTCAGTCGATCACGAAGCCGGCCCGGCCGCGGTACGAGGCGGGGGCAGGGGCGCCGGCGGCGCCGTAGATGCGGTTGAGGCGGCCGAGCAGGATCGCCTGCGGGTCGCTGGAGTCGGAGTACCCGTCGTCCGGCCGGGCCAGCGCCGACTGGCTGTTGGCCTTGGCGATGTAGGGCGTGACCATGATCAGCAGCTCGGTCTCGCGCCGCTCGTAGTCGCGGGACCGGAACAGGGCGCCGAGGATCGGTAGGTTCATCAGGCCGGGGACGCCGTTGATCACCTGGCCGCTGGAGTGCTGCATCAGGCCGGCGGACATCAGCGAGGCGCCCGAAGGCAGCTCGACAGTCGTCTCCATCTTGCGGGTCTTGAAGGCCGGCGCGTTCGAGGCGACGGCGCGCAGCTGGTTCTCGTAGTCGAGGTCGGTGACCTCGGTCGAGACGTGCAGGCTGATCCGGCCTTCCGACTGCACGATCGGCGTGAAGTTCAGCGCCACGCCGATCTGGCGGTAGGTGACGCTGATCACGCATTGCTGTTGGTTGAGGATGTTGGTCGTGCACGACTCGCCGGACGGCACCGGGATGTCGCCGCCGGCGGTGAACTTGGCGCTCTCGCCCGAGATCGCCGTCAGGGTCGGCTCGGCGAGGGTCCGCATCAGGCCGGCGCGTTCGGCGGCCCTCAGGGCCACGTTCGTGCTGCCGCCCAGACCGCCGCGGGCGAGCGTGTCCGAGATGACCTGCCGCTGCAGCGTGAGCGGGTTGTCGGTGACGAAGCTGCCGGCAATGTTGCCGATCTGCCATTCGCCCGCGACGTTGATGCCCAGCTGCTTGAGGACGACGCGCTGGATCTCGGCCACGGTCACCTTGAGCATGACCTGGTCCTTGCCCTTGACCGTCAGCGAGTTGACGACCTGGCCGGCCACCGCGACGCCGCCCACCGCGCTTGTCGACACGAAGCCCTTGGCGATGTCCATGGCCTGCAGGGCGTCTCCCGCGGACGCCACCTGCCCCGTGAGGACGATCGTGTCGCCGACCGGCACCACGTTGATCTGGCTCGACGGCATCGCCGCCTTGAGCGTGCGGCGCAGGAGGTTCAGGTCGCGCCCGATGTTGATGTCGATGTTGGCGATCTGCCGGCCCTCGCCGTCCATGATCACGACATTGGTCTGCCCGTCGGCCTGGCCGATGATGAAGATCTTCCGGCTGGAGCGGACGACCGCGTTGGCGACCTTCGGGTTGGCGACGAACACCTCCTTGGCGTCGCGCGGAAGATCGACGATCACCGACTTGCCGATACCCAGCTCGATGCGCCGTGGGTTCCCGGCGTCCGACTCGGTGACCGTGATGTTGGTCGGGATGACCGTCGTCTGCGCCGAGAGCGGCAGCGAGGCCGCCAAGAGCGCGATGGCCGCGAAGGCGACCTGACGGGCGATCGGCGGAAGGGATGGGGAGGTGCTCATCTCGCTGCGTGCCATGGCTGTCGGGTTCCGTCGCGTCATGATCGTCACCGCTGCGATGCGGTGCCGTACCGCACGATCGTCAGGCTGTCGTCGTCGGTGCGCGCCGCGACGTTGTCGGCCTTGTTGGCGTCCTGCAGGCTGCGCAGGGACAGGGAGAGCTGGCCCAGCCGCTGGGCCAGCGAGATAATCTCGACCTGGCGCGGGTCGAGTTCGAGCGTCGCCGTCTCGCCGACCACCACCTTCTCGCCGTTGCGCTCCTGGATGTTCTGGCCGATCGCCAGCACCCGCACGTTGCGCAGCAGCGTCTCGCTGACGAAGACGTCGGTGCCGGTGACCTTCGAGGCCGCCTCGTCACGCGAGGTGCGGATCACGTCGACGCGGTCGTTCGGGAGGATGAAGCCGCCGGCGGTGTTGGCGCCGCGGTTGTCGATGGTGATGGCAAGGGCCCGCGAACCGGAGGGAAGCAGCGCCGACATGACGCCGCCCTGGTTCGCCTTGATGATCTTCTCGGTACGGATCGGTTCGCCCGGGATCATGGCCATCCGCGCGATGGCTCCGCCGAACTCGGTCAGCGCGTTGGGCTGCTCGGCCTTGGTCACCATGCCGGGCGAGGTGCCGTCGGCGGGCCAGGTCTGCCACCGCAGTTCCTTGCCGGTGATCGTCGATCCCAGCGGGATCTCCACCGCCGCGACGAGGACGTCCGTCGTCCGGATCGACTGCTGGACGACCGGCGCGGGAGCAGGCGCCTCCGAGGTGCCGGAGGCCAGATAGGCCGCGACGACGCCGGCGACGAGGGCGATGCCGAGAACGAGGAGACGAGCGGGGTTCATGACGCCTGTTGGTCCGTTGCTGGTGCGGGGCACAGTCCGGATTACAGCCGTGACGATCGTCTTCTTATGGTTAAGGAAACGTTGAAAATTCGCGTAATGCGGGAAAAACGGGCGTGATCAAACCTTTGCGATCACCCGTCGCGGGCTCATGGCCGGCCGCGACCGGCCTTCAGCCTCCGGTCGCGAGTCGCCATAGCGGGCTGCCCGGGTAGACGGCGAGTCCCCCCGCGGCGAGGGCGATGCCGTAGGGAATGCCCGTCTTGGGATGATGAAGGTGGAGGAGCCACGGCATGTTGGCGGCCACGCGAGGCAGGGGGAAGGTGCGGAACTGAAGCAGGCCGAGCGTCAGCGCCCCGCCGAACAGCGACGCGGCGATCCCGTAGTCGAGCAGGCTGTCCCAGCCCAGCCAGAGGGCCGTCGCGGCCGCGAGCTTGGCGTCTCCCCCGCCGATCCATCCGGCCGCGAACATGCCGAACGTGATCGCCAGCACGAGCCCGCCCGCGGCGAGGTGCCAGCCATACGCCGCGAGCGGAAGCCCGAGCGCCAGCGACACGACGATGAAGCCGCAGACAAGGGTCAGCGAGACCTTGTTGGAGATCCGCATCGACACAAGGTCGCTCGAGGCCGCATAGGCCATCAGGGCCGGAAAGAGGAGCAGGATCAGCAGATCGGTCACGCCTGGGGGTCCTGTCGAAACGGAGCCCCGACGCTAGCGCGGGGTTGTTGTCGGCCGGTTACCGCCGCGAATGCAAAGGCCCCGGACGATGCCGGGGCCCCTTCGTCCGAAGCGAGTTGGCGGGGTCAGTTCGCCGACTTCACCGCATTGCCGATGTTCGTGAACGTCTGCGAGAGGTTGCCCTTCAGCGTGCCGAGCGCGCTGATCAGGCCGACGGCGATGATGGCCGCGATCAGGCCGTACTCGATCGCGGTAGCGCCGGACTCGTCGTTCATGAAGCGGGAGAAGAGGGTCGTCATGTTTGGCTCCTGTCGTCTGTTGGCCCGTCAGCCGGTCGCTTGTTTGTTGTGCCTTTCGGCCTGAGCGGAGCGGACGCTATCGGCGCCGTGTTGCGGCCAAGTTAATTCGAATGCCGAATAAACAACCTAGGGTCGAAAAGACCGCATCGGTTACCACGCGATTAATCTTTTCTTCGCAATCCGAGTGAATCCGCCCGTCGATGGCGGGAACGCTTGCAATCAACGCTGGAGAATCGACGTGGCCGCCCCGGTGCACGAAAGGGCGGATCCGGCATGCAGGTGCGTTGAGGAATTGTTCACCATTCCGCAGGCAAATAAAGGTTGCATCAACCTCGTTTCACCCAGGGGTTGGCCCGGTCGTGTGGAGCGCTTTCGCCATGCTGAAGAGGTCATTGGGGATCCTCCTCGCCGCGTCGGTCGTCGCGACCACGCCTGCGGTCGCTCTGGACGCGATCACCGTGAAGACCGACCATGCGCAGGTGCTCAAGCTCCCGCCGCGCACGAACACCATCATCATCGGAAACCCGATGATCGCCGACGTGAGCGTCCAGAAGAACGGCTCGATGGTCGTCACCGGCAAGAGCTATGGAACCACGAACCTGATTGCACAGGACTCCACGGGAGCCGTCATCGGGGAATCGATCATCAAGGTGGAAGCGCCGACCGAGGATACCCTCGTCCTCCAGAGGGGCCTCGAGCGCGAGACCTACTCGTGCACGCCCAAGTGCCAGCCCACGCTGAGCCTTGGCGACGTCCAGCGGCACTTCGACGGCGTTTCGGGGCAGACGGCGAACCGCAACGGCCTGGCGAAGTAATGCCAGACTCGATCGATTGCTCTTGATCGATCCTGTGCACCGCCGGTTAAGCGTAACCAAAACGATAATCAAGCATCAACGGTTGAAAAACCTCCCGGGTGCATCCTGACGTTCCCAAGTGAGAGCAGTCTCACGAGACGGAGGCGTCTGATGCTGTCGAAGACGGGCGGTGAACGGTGCGGGCAGAAGGGCCGCGGCGGAGCCCGGCTCTTGTCCCGGTTCGGTCGCGACCGTCGCGGCTCGACTGCCGTGGAATTCGCCATGCTGGCGATCCCGTTCCTGAGCCTCGTCTACGCGATCTTCGAGACGTCGATGGTGCACATGACGGGACAGGTCCTGCAGACCGCCGTCACGGACGCCTCGCGGCTGATCATGACGGGCCAGGCCCAGAATGCGAAGTACACCGGGGTGGACTTCAAGACGGAGGTCTGCAAGCGCGTGAAGGCGACCTTCGACTGCCCGAACCTGCTGCAGGTCGACGTCCAGACCTTCCCGAACTTCGCCTCGGCCACTGCGCCGCCGCCGCCGATCAAGAACGGCAAGCTGGACAGCACGGGCTTCGGCTTCGTGCCCGGCGGCCCCAACCAGATCGTCGTCGTTCGTGCGGCGATCGAGTACCCCATCGTCGTGCCCCTGATCGGCCAGACGATGGTGAACCTCGCCAACAACCGCCTGCTCATCATGGCTTCGGCCGCGTTCAAGAACGAACCCTACAACTGATGTCGGCCACCCCTCCCGTTCACGTCACGCCCGTCGCGTCGCGGCAGCGGCCTTCGCGCGCCCGCCGCGTGCTGGCACGCTTCGCGCGTGACCGGAAGGCGGTCGCGGCGGTCGAGTTTGCCCTGCTGCTGCCGGTCATGCTGACGCTGTACATCGGGTCGGTCGAGGTAAGCCAGGCGCTCAACGCCGACCGCCGCGTGGTCCTCCTGGCAAGAACGGTCGCAGATCTGACGACGCAGTCCTCGAAGCTCAACGCCACCGACATGAACGGCATCGTTGCGGCCGCGAGCGCCGTGCTCTCGCCGCTGTCGACGGCGAATGCCAAGATCCGGATCACCAGCGTCGCGATCTCGGGCTCTGGCTCGCCCGACCCGAAGGTCGCCAATCCGGCCTCTGTATGCTGGAGCTACCAGCAGGGGTGGTCCGCCTACGCGCGCGGCACCCTCCTCAACCAGACCCAGATCCCATCCGCGCTGCGGGCCGAGCCCGGGACATCGATCATCTTTGCCGAGGTGGAATTCACCTACAAGCCCGTGATCGGCTACGTGCTCACCGGGTCGATGACGATGACCGAGAAGATCTACATGCGGCCGCGCATGTCGACCTATGTCGAGCGCAGCGACCTCGCCAACAACGGCATTCCCAACCCGACCACCGGCCCCTGCACCTGACCTGCGGCGCCGGAACGCCGCCCGGGGCTTCAGATCGACTGGTTGTAGGCTCCGACCTCGGGGTTCTCGCGCAGGATCGCGTCCACCGCGGCGAACATCTCCCGCATGCGCCCCTCCGCCACGGGGCTCTCGATGACCACAACAAGCTCGGGCTTGTTCGACGAGGCGCGCACCAGCCCCCATGTGCCGTCGTCCACCGTCACGCGCACCCCGTTGACGGTCACGATGTCGGTGATCGAATGGCCGGCGAGCCGTTCTCCCGACGCCCGCAGCGCTTCCATCCGCTGCGTAACGCGATCGACGACGTCATACTTCACCTCGTCGGCGCAGTGGGGCGACATGGTCGGCGTGCCGAAGGTCCTGGGAAGGGCCCGGTAGAGGTCCGCCATCGAGCGGCCGGGGTTGCGGTCCAACATGTCGAGCACCGCGATCGCGGTGACAAGGCCGTCGTCGTAGCCGCGGCCCACGGGCGCGTTGAAGAAGAAGTGCCCTGACTTCTCGAAGCCGGCGAGGGCGCCGAGATCCTGCACGCGGCGCTTGATGTAAGAGTGGCCCGTCTTCCAGTAGTCCGCCCTGACGCCGTTGGCGGCCAGAACCGGGTCGGACGCGAAGAGGCCGGTCGACTTCACGTCGACGACGAACGTCGCCCCCGGATGCAGCGAGGAGAGATCGCGCGCGAGCATCACGCCGATCTTGTCGGCAAAGATCTCGTTGCCCTCGTTGTCGACCACGCCGCAGCGGTCGCCGTCGCCGTCGAAGCCCAGCGCGAGGTCGGCTCCGTGCTCGCGCACTGCATGCGCCATCGCATGCAGCATCTCCATGTCCTCGGGGTTCGGGTTGTAGCGCGGGAACGTGTGGTCGAGCTCGGTGTCGAGCGGGATGACCTCGACGCCCAGCGCCTCGAGGATGCCCGGCGCGAAAGCACCGGCCGTGCCGTTGCCGCACGCCGCGATGGCCTTGATCCGACGCTTGAAGGGCGCGCGCCGGGTCAGGTCGGCGGCGTACCGGGCCGGGAAGTTCTCGACGAAGCGGTAGGACCCGCCCGGCGCCGTCCGGAAGGCGCCCGACAGCACGATCTCCTTGAGCCGCGACATCTCCTGCGGCCCGAAGGTCACGGGGCGCTGTGCACCCATCTTCACGCCGGTCCATCCGTTGTCGTTGTGCGAGGCCGTCACCATCGCCACGCACGGCACGTCGAGATCAAACTGGGCGAAGTAGGCCATGGGCGAGATCGCGAGCCCGATGTCGTGTACCGTGCAGCCGGCGGCCATCAGCCCGCTCGTCAGCGCGATCTTGATCGAAGCCGAGTAGCCGCGGAAGTCGTGCCCGGTGACCACTTCCGGCTTCACGCCCAGTTCCCGGATGAGCGTGCCGAGGCCCATGCCAAGGGCCTGGACGCCCATGAGGTTGATCTCCTTCTCGAACAGCCAGCGCGCGTCGTACTCGCGGAAGCCCGTCGGCTTCACCATCGGCTGGGTCTCGTAGGCCAGCGTGTTGGGGCGCAGGGAGGCGACAGGCGTCGGGAAAGCGGCGTGTTCTGCCTTCATCGTCATCGGCATCGAAGCCCCATTGCAAGGCGGACTCGCACGCCTGCCGGCGCGCTCTCTGAACCGCACATCGCACGGATCGACCGAAAGGTCACTGTCTGAGGACGAGGGTTCCGCTGTTCACGGTAAAGCTGGAGAGCCGCTTCAGGAATGACATCCCGAGAAGGCTCGTCTGCAGCCGACCGCTGGGCATGACCAGTGCGTCGACGTCCTGCAGGCGAATGCGGTCGATCTGCATCTCGCGGATCCGGACCGGCGCGGCCTTGATGACACCGTTCGCCGTGCTCACGCTGACGCGAAAATCGTTGGCCGAGGGGAAATAGCCGGCGCGCGAGGCATCCTCGGCGGAAAGGGCCACGGTCGACGCCCCGGTGTCGACGAGCATCGAAAGCCTGACGCCGTTGATCTGAGGCTGCGCCATGAAGTGGCCCCGCGAATCCTGGGCCAGCATCACGACGCTCCCGGTCTCCGGTGCCGACCTGGCGGCCGCGCTGGCAGAACCGCTCCCTGGCGCATTGCCGGTCGTCGCCACGCCGCGCGCCATGTGCGCGCCGCCCCACGCGGCGGCGATCAGGATGACGGCGGGGACTGCGACCTTCATCATGGACGGAACCGTCTGTTCGGACCGGCATGATGATGGCAGCCAACGCTTTCACCGCCGTGCGGACGATCGCATGCAATCGAGCGCGCACGGCAACCGCCGGTTCACCACGACGAGGTCAGGCCTGGAACCCGGCAACGGCCTCGTCGATCGCAACTTTGCGCGGAATGCTCGTCTGGGCGCCCGCAGCGGCGCAGGCGAGGCTCCCGGCGGCAGCGGCGCGGGCGAGGGCGAGCGTGAAGCCGAAGCCGGCGTCGAGGGCTGCCGCGAAAGCGCCGCAGAAGGTGTCGCCGGCCGCCGTGGTGTCGACGACGGTCACCGGCATCGCGGGGACCCTCCGTCGCACACCTCCCGTCCAGCCGACGGCTCCCTCTGCGCCCAAGGTCACGACGGTCGCGACGCCGTGCCGGGCATCGATCTCCCGCGCGATGCCATCGGGCTCGCCCTTCAGCCCGAGCGCTCCTCCCACCACCGCCACCTCGTGCTCGTTGACGATGAGCACCGAGAGCGCGGCCATCAGGTCCGCCGGGATGGCTCCAGCCGGGGCGGCATTCAGGATCACGCGGGCACCGGCGGCACGGGCCCTGGCTGCGACCTGCGTTGCCTGCTCCTCCGGAACCTCCCTCTGCAGCAGCAGCGTATCGCGCTCCGTCCATGGGTGATCGTCGAGAGACGATGCCGACGCGGCGGCATTCGCACCGGCCGCGACCACGATTGCGTTCTCGCCGGCCGCATCGACGCTAATGAACGCCGCTCCCGTCGGCGCACCGACCCGCGCCACGCAGGTACAGTCGACGCCATCGGCGACGAGCAGCGAAAGCGCGATGTCAGCGAAAGGATCGTCTCCCACCGCTCCCGCCAGCCGTACCGCGGCGCCGGCCCGTCGCGCGGCCAGGGCCTGGTTCGCGCCCTTGCCCCCGGGAATGACGGCGTAGCCGGGCCCCAGCACCGTTTCGCCGGGTCGGGGGATGGCCGGCACGCGGGTAACGAAGTCGACGTTGACGGAGCCGAAGACGACGATCATCCGATTGTCCTCAGGTGGCCTGCCACGCCGAGACGAAGGCTTCGGCCCGCTCCCGCACAGCCGCCACGTCGAGCCCCGGCCTGTAGAGCGCCGAGCCGATGCCGAAGCCGTGCACGGGCCCGCCGCGATACTCCTTGAGGGACTGGGGCGTGACGCCCCCCACCATCACCAGCCGCGTCCCTGCCGGCAGAACGGCAGCCATGGCCTTCGCCCCGGCAGGGCCGATCACCTCGCCGGGAAAGAGCTTGAGCACGTCGGCACCGGCGTCGAGCGCCGCCATGGCCTCCGTGGGCGTCATGACCCCTGGAGCCGACACCAGTCCCAGCGCCTTGCTCTGCGCGATCACGCTCGGGCTCGCGTTGGGCGAGACGATGATCTGTCCTCCGGCCGCGGCCACGTCGTCGACCTCCCGCGATCGATAGACCGTGCCAGCGCCGACGACGGCCCGGCCGGCGAGGGCGGAGCCGAGTGCGCGGATGCTGTCGAGCGGCGAGGGGGAGTTCAGCGGCACCTCGATGATCGTGAAGCCGGCCTCGACCAGCGTCTCGCCGACGGGAACGGCTTCGTCCGGCCTGATGCCTCTCAGGATCGCGATCAGCGGGCAGCGCGCGAACGCGGTCTCGAAAGTGGCGAGATGGGACATGGCACGCTCCTCAGAACCCGTCGCCCGCCGCAGCAGAGATGGCGCGAAGGCCGGCGAGGAAGACGACGTCGGGCGCAGCAACGCGGTGGCGCCGTCCACGGTCCGTCAAGGCAGTCGAGTAGGCGCGGGCGTAGGCGCCTTCCGCCACGAGCACGATCTCCTCGTCCGGCGTTCCCATGGCCAGCGCATGGTCGATCTCGGTCCCGATGAGGAGCCCGGAGAGGAACGGCGAGACCTGCGCGCCCGGCATGTCTCCCAGCAGCACCGACGAGCGGGCTGCGAACAACTGGTGCGTCAGGCCGCCGGGGCGTCTTGCCGCAGCAAGCCCTTTTGCAAATCCAGCCTCGTCCGCCGGTTCCTCGGCCAGCCGCCCGAGGATCGTGTGGTCCTTGAACGTGGCAAACAATTCGCCCGTCATGAAGGTCGCGAAGGAGCGGATGGTGCCGCCGCGCAGCTGCGCCCACTTCCCGTGCGTCCCCGGCATCACGACCGTCCCGTCGGAAAGCCCGCATCCGGCGAGCTTCGTCTCCTCCCCGCGCAGGACGTCCGGCACGCCGGCGGCGTCGCGACAGGACAGGCCGGGCACGATCGCCGCGGTGCGACCGCCTCCGATGTCGACCCGGGCCAGAGACTTGGCGATCCCCGAGACGTCCGTGGGGCATGAGACGTAAGGCGCCTCGAACCAGCCGTTGCGGCTGCCGATCATGCCCGCCATGACGACCGGCAGCCGTGGATGAGCGTCCAGCCATGACCCGACGTTTCGACGCAGCGTCTCGGGAAAGCCGCCCGGCGGGACGGTCAGGATGCCGTCGTCTGCGCTCTCGGTGGCGACCACGGCGCCGTCCTCGCCGAGGAGCCATGCCCGCAGCCGCGAGGTGCCCCAGTCGATCGCGATCAGTGCCGGTTGTGCCAAACGGGGGTCCTCCCGGCCACGAAGTCTCGACCGCCGGACGCTATCAGACCCAGCCGCCGTCCACCACGTAGTGCTGGTTGGTGCAGGCGCCCGCCTCGTCGGAGGCGAGGAACACCGTGAACTTCGCGATGTCGGCCGGCACGAGCTTGCGCTTCAGGCACTGGCGGTTCATCAGCTCCCGCTCGCCCTCCGGCGTCAGCCAGAGGTCGATCTGCCGCTGGGTCATGATCCAGCCGGGCGCGATGGCGTTGCAGCGGATGTTGTAGGGGCCGAAGTCGCGGGCGAGCGAGCGGGTGAGCCCGATGACCGCCGACTTCGCCGCAGTGTAGGCGGCCATGCCGCCCTGGCCGGCCATCCAGGACGTCGACCCGAAGTTGATGATGGAACCGCTGCGTGCGGCCTTCATGTCCTCGATAACGGCCTGGGCGCAGAAGAACTGGTGCTTGAGGTTCACCGCGATCCGCTGGTCCCAGTAGGCCTCGGTCACGTCCTCCATCTTGTGGCGCTCGTCGTGCGCGGCGTTGTTGACGAGCACTCCCACGGGGCCGAGCTCCTTGCGAAGGCCCGCGATGGCCTCGCGCAGCGCACCGATGTCGGTGAGGTCGCAGTGTCGGAACGCAACCGGCGTCCCGGCCTTTTCCATCGCCGCGACCACGCCGTCTGAGGCAGGACGGTTGATGTCGAGGAAGCCAACCCTGGCCTTCTGCCGTGCGAAGTGCTGGACGATGGACTCGCCGATGCCGCTGCCGCCGCCGGTTACGATGACGACCTTGCCCTCGAGATCCGGATAGATCGCGCCCTGCGCCATGGCGTTTCCTCGTCGCTCTGCCGTGCCGTGGCCTCTCTCAGGCCGTTGCCTTGGTCATACACGCCCCGACGGTACCGCCGCAAGCGCGACCTCCACGCCACCGATGGGCGTACCTCAATGAAATTGGTCCTGTTGTCAGGAGCCTACGCACGACAGGTGGGCACAGGGAGTGGCGCCCATCATCCCAATTGATTTTGCTGCTGGACCCTTTAGCTTCGCCGCAGCGGCCGGCTCGATCCGGCGGCGACCCAACGTATCCGGGAGGAAGCCATGAAGAATGCCCTGCGTCTGGCGGCGCTCGCCGCCGGCATCTCGCTGTTCAGCCTGTCCGCCCACGCCCAGTCGGGCGTCCTCAACAAGGCCGTCGGAGGCTATTCGTTCGACGACGCCGCCAAGGAAGCCGCCGACACCAAGAACTTCAACAACAAGGACGGCAAGCTCACCTTCGCCATCGTCACGCACACGGCGGGCAACGGCTTCTTCGACCCGACCTATGTCGGCGCGCAGGTGGCGGCCAAGGCCTTCGGCATCAACCTGATCATGCTGGGCTCCGAGGCGCCGGTCGACGACATCCCGCGCCAGATCGCCATCCTCAACCAGATCATCCAGGACCCGACCATCGACGGCGTCATCATGACGACGCCCCAGTCGGGCGCCTACAACGACATGATCAAGAAGCTGACGGAGCGCGGCATTCCGGTCGCCACGACGAACTCGTTCGACGGCAACCTGCTCAACCGGTCCGGCATCTCCCACACCGGGCAGGACGCGTCGGCCGCCGCCATCGGCGGCGAGGCGCTGGTGCAGTGCCTCATCAAGAACAACGTCAAGGGCGGGACGATCATCTTCCCGAACACCACGACGCTCGGCAACGTCGAGGTGAACAACCGCATCACCGCCGCCTTCCAGGCCGCCGTGAAGGCGCTCAACGCTGCCGGCCGCCTGAAGGACTTCAAGGTCGACGCCGGCCCGCAGAACATCGGCATCGACGTCGACAAGGACAACATCGTCAACTCGGTCGTGACGCTGATCGAGAGCCGCAAGGACGTCGTCGGCGCCTTCGCCGCCAACGGCTTCGTCACTCCGGCGCTGGGCGACGCCATCAGCCAGCTCAAGAAGAACGGCCAGATCTGCGCCTTCGGCTTCGATCTCGGCCCGAAGCAGCAGGAGCAGATCCGCACGGGCGCGCTCTCGGGCTCACTCGGGCAGCAGCCCTTCCTGCAGGGCTTCTGGCCGGTCGCCCAGCTCTACCTGCAGATCGACCGCGGCATCTCCGCCGCCAACCTCGACACGCGCGCCCAGCTCGTGACGAAGGAGAGCGTCGACAAGATCGGCAAGCGCTTCGAGAACTGATCCTCATGCGGGCGGCCGGAGCCTTCCGGCCGCCCGTTTCCCTTCCGCGCCCGTCCGGCGGGACACCCAAGGGACCTGAATGACGAGCCTCGCCGCATCCCCCACGGCACCGACCCCGCCCAGGCGCCTGCCGCTCCAGATGGTCGGGGGCTGGGAGGTCGGGCTCCTCGTCTTCATGGTCCTGCTGTACCTCGTCGGGGTCTACATCAACCCCGGCTTCTTCGGCACGACGGACGCGTTCTCGGCCGTGCTCCGCGACACGGCCCGCTTCGGCGTCATGGCCGTCGGCATGACGTTCGTCATCGTCAACAAGGAGCTCGACCTCTCCGTCGGATCGATCCTCGGCCTCGTCGCCACCGTTTTCTCCATTGCCTACGCCCCGTCCCATCTCGACCTCGGCATCGGCTGGGCGGTCTTCGCCGCCGTCGTGACCGGGCTCGCCGTGGGGCTGATCAACGGGATCCTCGTCACGCGGCTGAAGGTGCCGGCCTTCATCGCCACGCTGACCATGCTGTTCATCGGCCGAGGTCTGGTGCTCGGCCTCACCGGCGGCAAGACCATTGCCTACGAGCGCAAGGCCGTTGCCGACCCGTGGTTCTTCTCCATCGGCGAGACGAACGCATTCGGCTTCAACAACCAGATCCTCATCTTCCTTGCGATGATGGTCTTCGGCGCCGTCCTGCTGGCCAAGACGCGGACGGGCTACGAGACCTACGCCGTCGGCGGCAACGAGCAGGCCTCCACTTACGCGGGCATCCCGGCGAAGTGGGTGCGCATGCGCGCTTACCTCTTCTCCGCGCTCACGGCGACGCTCGCCGGCCTGATGAACGTGGCGCAGGACAAGGGCATCACCTCCCAGTACGGGCAGGGAGCCGAGCTCATCGTCATCGCCGCCGTCATCGTCGGCGGCGCCTCCATCGCCGGTGGCCGGGGCCGTGTCATCGGCGCCTGCATGGGCGCGGCACTGGTCGTGCTCATCGACAAGGTGCTGCGCGAGGGCGTGCCGATCACACGCATCGTCGACGTCGCCGGCGTGAAGATGGAGGTGCAGGCCTACGCCCAGCTCCCGCCGGGCGCCGTGCCGGCCTTTCTCGGCCTCATCCTGTTGATCGCGGTGCTGCTGGAGCCGTGGGCCATCAAGGGTGGCGGCGCTGCCCGCATCTGGGCGCGCCTGCGCGGGCGGCCCGCACCGCCGGCGCCCGACCGGGGCGAAGCGGCCATTGTCGGCGCACAGACCAAGGGCGCCGCGACCGACGCCCGCGGCATGGGCGCCACCGGGTTGCGGGCCTTTCTCGCGCGACGCGACGCGGCGGCCATCATGCTCGCGGTCGTGCTGTGGAGCGTCGGTTTCGCGCTGCGGCCGGACTTCTGGGGCTCGCTCGACAACTCGTTCAGCCTGCTGCTCGCATTCACCGAGATCGCGCTGGTTTCGATCGGCCTCACCTACGTCATCGCCAACGGCGACGTCGACCTTTCCGTCGGCTCGGTGCTGGCCTTCTCGGGCGCCATCGCCGCCTTCCTGATGAAGGAGCTCGGCGCCGACCCGTTCGTCGCGGTGGTCGTCGCCCTCGTCGGCGGGACGCTGTGCGGCGTCGTCAACGGCGCGCTCACGGTGCGATTCGGTCTCCCGGCCTTCGTGGCGACGCTCGGCACCTTCTACATTGCGCGCGGGCTCGGCGCGTGGCTTGTCGCGGGGCGCCAGCTCTCCGGCTTCCCGGAGAGCTACAACCTCATGGGCCGCAACCTGTTCGAGGTGCTCGACTACGTCGGCGCCGCCCCCGGGCCGGGGCTCATGCTCGCCATCGCCAAGGCCGTCAGCGTCCAGACGCTGTTCATGGCGCTGCTGGCCCTCGTCGCCGGGATCGTGCTGGCCCGCACCGTCTGGGGGCAGATGATCTACGCGGTGGGCGGCAACGAGCGCGCCGCGCGCTACGCGGGTATCAACACCAGCGCCGTCCGGTTCTGGTCGCTGGTATTCTCGGCCTTCTGCGCGTCCATCGCGGGCGTCATCTACGTCGCCTACTTCCGGTCGTTCAACCCGTCGGCCGGCGCACTTCGTGAGCTCGACGGCATCGCCGCGGTCATCATCGGCGGCGGCTCGATCTTCGGAGGCTACGGCACGGTGCTCGGCGCGATGGCCGGCGCGGCGGCGATCACGCTGATCCGCTCGCTGCTGTCGCTGCAGATCATCCTGCCCGACGGCTCGAGCTTCGTGATGCCGCAGCACTGGATGAACGTCTTCATCGGGCTGATCCTCATCGGCGCCGTCATCGGCGACATCTGGATCCGCCAGGAACGAATCCTGTCGCGCCTGTTCGGGCGGCGGGGACGGGAAGGAGCGCACGCATGACCACGCCCATCGTCGAGATGCGCGGCATCCAGAAGCACTTCGGCGCCGTGCACGCGCTGCGCAACGTCAACTTCCACCTGATGCCGGGCGAGATCCTCGGCCTCGTCGGCGACAATTCCGCCGGCAAGTCGACCCTGATGAAGACGATGACCGGCGCCTACCAGCGCGACGGCGGCGACGTGTTCGTCGACGGCAGGCTCACGCATTTCAAGAGCCCGCAGGAGAGCCGCGACGTCGGGATCGAGATGATCTACCAGGACTTCGCGCTCTGCGGGAACATGGACATCGGCCAGAACATCTTCCTCGGCCGCTGGCCCCGCCGCTTCGGCATGTTCGTCGACCGCGCCCGCATGTACGAGGAGGCGCAGGCCGTCCTGAAGCGCCTCAAGGTCGACGTCAACTCGGTGTTCCAGAAGGTCGAGAGCCTGTCGGGCGGGCGCCAGCAGTCCGTTGCCATCGCCCGCGCCATCTCGTTCAACCCACGCGTGGTGATCTTCGACGAGCCTACCGCCAACCTCTCTGTCATGGCCACCGAGCGCCTGCTCGAGACGATGGCGGAACTGAAGCGGCAGGGCGTCGCGCAGATCATCATCTCGCATCGCCTCACCGACATCTTCGAGGTCGGGGACCGGGTCATGGTGCTGAAGCGCGGCGAGAACGTCGGCGACCGCTACATTCGCCACACCACCGAGCAGGAGGTGCTGGAGCTGATCGTCTCCGGGACGCCCGAGACGGCGCTGACCGCGGACGAGGCGGTGAAGCGGGCCGCGTGACGGCTGTCGGCGGGCCCTCGCGCCTTCACGCAGATTCGCTTCGGCAGGACCTGACACCGCGGCCGGATGTCGCGTAGGCTCGGCCAAGTCCTGGGAGGCTCTGCCATGATCGTCGCCGTTCGCCCGGCCCGCCTGCGGCTCGCCGCGGCCGCCTTTGCCGCAGCAACCCTCCTCGCCATGCCGGCCCACGCGCAGACAGCGGCTCCGGCCGCCCCTTCGCCGGAGGCCGCGACCGGCCGCTCCGTCAAGGTCCGCGGCGAGGCGACCCGCTACATGGTCGCCGCCGCCAACCCGCTGGCGGCCGAGGCCGGGCGCGAGATCCTGCGGGCCGGAGGCAGCGCCGTCGACGCCGCCATCGCCGTCCAGCTGGTGCTCAATCTGGTCGAGCCGCAGAGCTCCGGCCTCGGCGGCGGCGCCTTCATGGTGCACTGGGATCAGGCCGGGCGTTCCGTCTCGACGCTCGACGGCCGCGAGGTGGCGCCCAGGGCAGCCAAGCCCGAACGGTTCCTGGGCGCCGACGGCAAGCCGATGAAGTTCTACGACGCCGTCGTCGGGGGCCTCTCCGTCGGCGTCCCGGGGACGCCGCGGCTTCTCGAGGAGGCGCATCGGCGGTGGGGCAAGCTGCACTGGGAGAAGCTGTTCGAGCCCGCCATCCGGCTGGCCGAGCAGGGTTTCCCCGTCTCGCCGCGGCTCAACGGCCTGCTCGGCAAGGAGAAGTTCCTCGCCAACGACCCGCGCGCCCGCGCCCTCTACTACAATGCGGACGGCACTCCTCTCGCGGTCGGCACGGTCCTGCGCAACCCCGCCTTTGCGGCCACGCTGCGCCTGATCGCGGCCAAGGGCATGGACGCCTACTACCAGGGCGACATCGCCGCCGACATCGTCGAGACCGTCCGCTCGCACGCGACCAACCCGGGCGACATGACGCTGGAGGATCTCGCATCATATTCCGTCGTCGAGCGCACGCCCGTGTGCGGCGCCTATCGGGCCTTCACGCTGTGCGGCATGGGGCCTCCCAGTTCCGGCGCCGTCGCCGTGCAGCAGATCATGGGAATCCTGCAGAGCCAGCCCGCCATCAAGCTGAAGCCCGGCCCCGATGCCGCGCACTGGCTGACGGAGGCGGGCCGCCTCGCCTTCGCCGACCGCGCGCTCTACCTCGGCGACCCGGCCTTCGTGCCGGTGCCGGTGGCGGGCCTCGTCGACAGCGGCTACGTCGCGGGCCGTGCCGCGCTGGTGAACCCCGAGCGCTCGATGGGACGCGCCAGGGCCGGCGAGCCCCCGCAGAAGCGCACCTTCCTCTACGCGCCTGCAGACGGGATCGAGAACGGCACGTCGCATATCGCCATCATCGACAACGACATGAACGCCGTCTCCATGACGACGACCATCGAGGACGGCTTCGGCGCGCGGCTGATGACGAAATCCGGCTTCCTGCTGAACAACGAGCTCACCGACTTCAACTTCGCGCCGACCGAGGACGGCAAGCCGGTCGCCAACCGGGTGGAGCCCGGCAAGCGGCCGCGCAGCTCCATGGCACCGACCGTAGTGCTGGACGCCTTCGGGCGGCTCTACGCGGTGGTCGGGTCGCCCGGCGGCAGCCAGATCATCGGCTTCGTGACCAAGACCCTCGTCGGCCTCCTCGACTGGAAGCTCGATCCGCAACAGGCGGTCGACCTGCCCAACGTGCTCAGCCGCAACGGGCCGACCGAACTCGAGGCCGGCACCGAGGCGCAGGGATGGAAGGCGGCGCTCGAGGCCCGCGGGCACGAGGTCCGCATGGTCGAGATGACGTCCGGCATCCAGGCCATCGTCGTCACGCCGGAGGGGTTCATCGGCGGTGCGGACTCCCGCCGCGAGGGCGTCGCCATCGGCGACTGAGCCGCGCGGGCGTCAGATTGCCGTGCGCTGCCGAAGGGCCGCGGAGAGCGTGCCCTCGTCGAGATAGTCGAGCTCCCCGCCCACGGGCACCCCATGGGCGAGGCGCGTCACCTTGACCCCCAGCGGCGCGAGGAGATCGGTGACGTAGTGGGCGGTCGTCTGGCCGTCGACTGTGGCGTTGAGCGCGAGGATGACCTCCGTCACGCCGCCCTCCGCCACGCGGGCGACGAGCCGGTCGATGGAGAGATCCTTGGGCCCGACGCCGTCGAGGGCCGAAAGCGTGCCGCCGAGCACGTGGTAGCGCGCGCGGATCGCCTGCGCCCGCTCCAGCGCCCACAGGTCCGACACGTCCTCCACGACGACGATGATCGAGGCGTCGCGCCGCGGGTCGGCGCACAGCGTGCACGGGTCGCTGGTGTCGACGTTGCCGCAACTGGAGCAGACGACGATCCGCTCCGTCGCCACCCGCATCGCCTCAGAGAGCGGGCCGAGCAGCTGCTCGCGCTTCTTGATGAGGTGCAGCGCGGCGCGGCGTGCCGAGCGGGGCCCGAGGCCCGGGAGCCGGGCCAGAAGCTGGATCAGCCGTTCAATCTCGGGACCGGCGACGGACGCCATGGAGCTGGTACCGACCTCAGAACAGTTTCAGGCCGGGCGGGATCGGCAGGCCTGCCGTCAGCGACGACATGCGCTCCTGCGCCGTGCGATCCGCCTTCGTCCGGGCGTCGTTCATGGCGGCCACGAGCAGGTCCTCGAGGATGTCCTTCTCCTCGGGCTTCATCAGGCTGTCGTCGATGGTGACGGACTTCACCGCACCCTTGGCGGAGGTGACGACCTTCACCATGCCGCCGCCGGCGGCGCCCTCGACCTCGATCTCGTCGAGCTCGGCCTGGAGCGAGGCCATCTTGGCCTGCATCTCCTGGACCTTCTTCATCATGCCCATGATGTCTTTCACGCGGAGGCTCCTGCGCTGCGGTCAGGGAAGGGGTTCGAAGCCGTCGAACTCGTCGTCGCCGTAGCCGGCGGGATACTCGTCGGGCGGCGGCGGATCGTCGTCGTCCGACGCAGGTCGCGAGGCTGGGGCGGGCGCCGTCGTGTCCCGGACGTCGACGATCTCGGCGCCGGGAAAACGCTCCAGCACGGCGCGGACGAGCGGATCGGAGCGGATGCCGGCGAGCCGGTCGCGGGCCTGCGCCTCGGCCTGCTCGCGCAGCGTCGGCTGGCCCGCGTCCGACGACAACGCCACGATCCAGCGGCGGCCGGTCCACTCCGCCAGCCTCTTGGACAACTCCGACGCGAGCTGTGGCGACGCGCCGTCGGCGGCGGCGAACTCCAGCCGCCCGTCCTCGAAGCGCACCAGCCGCACGTCGCGCTCCAGCGCGAGCTTCATGGCGATGTCGCGCTGCTCGCCAGCGAGCGCGACGAGATCCTCGAAGCGGGCGAGACGCATGGCAGGGGCCGCCGGGGCGGCGGCTGGCTGCGGCGCAGCCGAGGCAGCCACCTGCGGCTCGCAGCGCGTGGCCACGTGCAGGCCGCCGGCCACTGCGCGGGCCGATGGCCCGGGGCCGGGGGCCGGCGGGGGAGCAGCGGCACCCGCCGATGCGTTGAACTGCCCGGACTGCAACTGCCGAATGAGATCGTCCGGCGTCGGCAGGTCGGCGGCGTGCGCCAGGCGGATGAGCACCATCTCCGCCGCGGCGAGCGGCTTCGGCGAGCCCTGAACCTCGGAAATGCCCTTGGTCAGCATCTGCCAGCAGCGCGACAGCACGCGGATCGACAGGCCGCTGAACTCCTGCCCGCGCCGACGCTCCGTCTCGGTGAGCGCCGGATCGTCCGCCGCAGCGGGGACCAGCTTCAGGCGCGTCACGAGGTGGGTGAACTCGGCGAGGTCGGTGAGCACCACCGCCGGGTCGGCGCCGATGTCGTACTGGTCGCGCAGCTCCGCCATCGCCCGCGCCACGTCCCCGCGGATCACGGCATCGAAGAGGTCGATCACGCGCCCGCGGTCGGCGAGGCCGAGCATCGTGCGGACCGTCTCCGCGTCGATCCGGCCGGCCCCGTGCGCGATGGCCTGGTCGAGCAGCGACAGCGAATCGCGGGCCGAGCCTTCCGCCGCCCGCGCGATCATCGCCAGCGCCTCCGGCTCGATACTCACGCCCTCGCGCTCACAGATCCGGCCGAGATGCGCCACCAGGAGCGGGGCGTCGATGCGGCGCAGGTCGAAGCGCTGGCACCGGGACAGGATCGTCACCGGCACCTTGCGGATCTCCGTCGTGGCGAAGATGAACTTGGCGTGGGGCGGCGGCTCCTCGAGCGTCTTCAGGAAGGCGTTGAACGCCTTCTCCGAGAGCATGTGGACCTCGTCGATGATGTAGACCTTGTAACGCGCCGAGGCCGGAGCGTAGCGCACGCCGTCGGTGATCTGCTTCACGTCCTCGATGCCGGTGTGGGACGCGGCATCCATCTCGAGCACGTCGACGTGCCGCGATTCCATGATCGCGCGGCAGTGCACTCCCTCAACGGGCATGTCGACGGTCGGTCCGCCGGAGCCGTCGGGGAGGAGGTAGTTCAACCCACGGGCCAGGATGCGGGCCGTGGTCGTCTTTCCCACGCCGCGGACGCCTGTGAGGATCCACGCCTGCGGGATGCGGCCCGACGAGAACGCGTTGCGCAGCGTCCGCACCATCGCGTCCTGCCCGACGAGGTCATCGAAGGTTTGCGGCCGGTACTTGCGCGCCAGCACCCGGTAGCCCGCCGCGCCGGCAGGCTGCGCGCCCGCGCCGGTGGCGGGCTGAGACGGGAAGAGGGCGGCTTCGTCGGTCATCGAGCCCGAATCGCGAGTGATGTGCGTCGACCCGGGCCGCGGCCATGCTCCGGCGCGGTTGCCGGGCGGTCGCACGGTGGGAGGCTGGACAGAGACCCGCCCGATCTCGTTAGGGCTGCTTCCTTCCGGACCTGACCCGGTTGGCGAGTGGAACGTCCACCGCCAACCTCCCGGACCCTATATCGTCGATGCACCGGCCGATGACAAGCGGCGTCAGTGCGGCGGGGGGCTGGATCGATCCCGGCGTCATGGTCGGCCGCCGCGTTTCGCCGGTCGCCTGTCTGGGTTGCCGGTTTCTCCCTCGCCATCCGCCGGGCGCTGCACTAGCCTCGCGCCCATGACAGGACAGCCCGCCTCCTTCTCCCTTCACCCGCAACTCGCCCGCGAGAGCGTTCTCGTCGGCGACCTGGCCCTCTCGCGCGTCATGCTGATGAACAACCGCCGCTTTCCGTGGCTGATGCTCATCCCCCGCCGCTCGGGGCTCCGGGAGATCATCGACCTGCCGGAAACCGAGCAGATCGTGCTGCTGCGCGAGATCACGGCGGCCTGCAACCTGTTGCGGGAGATGTTCCGCCCGGACAAGCTCAACGTCGCGGCCATCGGCAACATGGTGCCGCAACTCCACGTCCACCTCGTCGCCCGCTACGAAAGCGACGAGGCCTGGCCCAAGCCCGTATTCGGCTTCGCCCCGCCGATCCCTTACGAGCCGGCGGAACTCGACTCGCTGAAGGCGCGAATCGCCGTCGGCCTCGGCAACATCGCGGAGGTCCGGCCGTGAGCGCCGCCGTGGAACGGTCGGCCAGCCTCGGCTACGCGGTCAACAGCCTCGACCGGCTCGCCGAGCACCGCGACGACGCCGCTCGCATGGACGCCTATCGCACATCACCGGCGGCAAGGACGCTGGTGATCGCGGGCGAGGTCCCCGTCCTGCGGCAGCATGACAACGTGCTCGATCCCTTGTGGACGCTCGCCGAGGCTGCCGACCTGGGCCAGGGCCGGGAAAGCGTCTTCCTCGGGCTCGACGGTGAGACGCCCGTCTTTGCTTCCGTCCTCGACGCCCCCGCGGCGGATTCCGACCAGGGACGCGCCGACATCGCGCGGATCGACCTGCGCACGCTGGCCGTGCAGGGCCTCCTGCCGCCCGAGACGCTCGGCCGGCTCGCGCAGGCCAAGAGCCTGCTGTTCTGGCACCAGCGCCACCGGTTCTGCTCCGTCTGCGGCCAGCCGTCCGCTGTGGCGGCCCAGGGCTGGCGGCGGGAATGCACGGGCTGCGGCGCGCAGCATTTCCCGCGCACGGACCCGGTTGCGATCATGCTCGCTGTCCGCGGCGACCGCTGCGTTCTGGGCCGGCAGGCCCGCTTCGTCACGGGGAGCTATTCCTGCCTCGCCGGCTTCATCGAGCCAGGAGAGACGCTGGAAAACGCGGTGCGGCGCGAACTGTTCGAGGAAGCAGGGGTGGCGACGGGGCGCGTCCGCTACCTGGCGTCGCAGCCTTGGCCCTTCCCGGCGTCGCTGATGATCGGCTGCCTTGCAGAGGCGACGGCGGACGACCTGACCGTCGACCACAACGAGCTCGAGGACGCGCGCTGGTTCTCGCGCGACGAGGTGCGCCTCATGATCGAGCGGCGCCACCCCGGCGGCCTCATCTGCCCGCCGCCCATCGCCATCGCCAATGGCCTGATGCGCGCGTGGGCGTTCGACGGCGAAGAGCCCTGACGCGCGGGCGCTACTCTGCCGCCTTCTGGCTCTCCACCCGGTAGGGATGCGCCGGATAGACGCCGAGGACGCGCACTTCCTTGGAGAAGAAGGCGAGTTCCTCCAGCGCCAGTCGCAGGCTCCGGTCTTCCGGGTGGCCGTCGACGTCGGCGAGGAACTGCGTGGCCGAGAACTCGCCGTCGACCATGTAGCTCTCGAGCTTGGTCATGTTCACGCCGTTGGTGGCGAAGCCGCCCAGCGCCTTGTAGAGCGCCGCCGGCACGTTGCGGACGCGGAACAGGAATGTCGTCACCGTCGGGCTGCCGTCATTCGGTGCCCAGGCCGGGGTCTTCGACAGCACGACGAAGCGGGTCGTGTTGTGCGCCTCGTCCTCCACGTCCGTCGCGAGGGTCTGCAGGCCGTAGATCTCGGCGGCGAGGCTTGTCGCGAGCGACGCCCGGGTCGGGTCGTTCCACTCCGCCACCTCGCGGGCCGAGCCCGCGGTGTCGCCCGTGATGATCGGCTTCAACCCCAGCTTGCGGATGATCTTGCGGCACTGCCCCAGCGCGTGGACGTGGCTGTAGACCGACTTGATCGTCGCCAGCGAGGCGCCCTTGAGCGCGAGCAGCTGGAAATGGATCGGGAGGAAGTACTCGCCGATGATGTGGAGGCCGGAGGCCGGCAGGAAATGGTGGATGTCCGCCACGCGTCCGGCGATCGAGTTCTCGATCGGGATCATCCCGAGGCCGGCGACGCCGTCCTTGATGGCCGCGAACGCGTCCTCGAAGGTCGCGCAGGGCAGGGGTTCCCAGTCGGGATACACGTCGCGGCAGGCGATGTGGGAATTGGCTCCGGGCTCGCCCTGGTAGGCGATCACCTTCGGTCTGTCGGGCATGTCAGTGTCCTTTGCGGCGCGCGGCGAGGATGGCGCGGGCCCTGTCGAGGTCGTGGGGCGTGTCGACGCCCAGCGGAACGTCGTCCACCATCGCCACGTCGATCCGCATGCCGTCCTCGATGGCGCGCAGCTGCTCCAGCCGCTCGCGCTTCTCCAGGGTGGACGGCGGCAGGCCGACGAACCGCGCCAGCGCACGGCGCCGGTACGCGTAGAGGCCGATGTGGTGGTAGAGCGGGCCGTCGCCCGACGGCGCCGTGGCCCGCGTGAAATAGATGGCCCGCATCTGCCCCGGCAGCGTCGGCGAGCCGATGATCTTGACCACGTTCGGGTCGGTCCGCTCCTCGATGCGGGTGATTTCGACCGCGATCGTGGCGATGTCGACCGCCGGGTTGGCGAGTGGCAGGATCGAGGCTTGCACAGCCGCGGGGTCGATCGTGGGCAGGTCACCCTGCACGTTGACCACAACGTCGTGCCGCCCCTCGGGGTCGAACAGCTCCACCGCCTCGAAGATCCGGTCCGAGCCGGAGGGGTGGTCCGCTCGCGTCATCACCGCGATTCCGCCCACGGCCTCGATCGCCTGGACGATGCCCGGCTCGTCCGTGGCAACCACGACGGGGCCGAGCCCCGCCTCCACGGCGCGGCGCCAGACGTGGACGATCATCGGCTCGCCGAGGATGTCCGCGAGTGGCTTTCCCGGCAGGCGCGTGGAGGCCATCCGGGCGGGAACGAGGACGACGGGATCCGACATCGGTGCGATCTCAGCCGCGAAGGCGGCAAAAAGTATCAATGGCGAGGGTGCTTATACGAGTTGCCAAGGACGCGGCAAAGCGGGTAATCAGTCGCCGCCCGGCGGAGAAGACGCGGGGAGCCTGTCCTTTGGGCCAAGAGCCCGGTGCCGGCTCCGTCGCGGGTCCCGGCGGACGATGGGGTCGGAGAGACTGATGTTCGGGATGGATTCCTTCGAGTTCAACAAGATCGCCGGTGCCGTGCTCGGCAGCCTGCTGTTCCTCATGGGGCTCGGGATCGTCGGCGACATCATCTTCGCGCGTCCCCACACGATCGTTGCCGGTTACGCGCTGCCTGCGGGCGAGGAAGCCCCTGCCGCCGCCGCTGCGCCGGCCGCCGCGACGGCGGAGCCGCTGCCTGTGCGTCTCGCCAAGGCCGACGCCGCCAAGGGCCAGGCCGCAGCCAAGGCCTGCGCGTCCTGCCACGCCTTCGAGAAGGGCGGCCCCAACAAGATCGGCCCGGGCCTGTGGAACGTCGTCAACATCGCCAAGGGTACGCACGAGGGCTTCAAGTACTCGGCGGCGATGCAGGAGCGCACCGCGAAGGGCGAGAAGTGGACCTTCGACGCGCTTGACCAGTTCATCGCCAACCCGAAGGGCTACATGCCCGGCACCGCCATGGGCTACGCCGGCCTGAAGGAGGCGGACCGCCGCGCCGACATCCTGGCGTACCTGCGCACGCTGGCCGACACGCCGGCCGAGCTGCCGAAGCCCTGATCACCCTCCCGCGAGGATGACGCGAAGGCCGGGGACACCCCGGCCTTTTTCATGCCCGGCGCCCGGCGTCCGCTGGCCCGGGACCGAAAAAGCGACATAATCCGACCCTTGGTTGCGCCGTGCGAGGCGGTGCCGGAGGGTCGCGATGACGGGTTCACGGTTTCGGGCGGTGGTGGCCGCCGCGTTCTGGGTCGGGCTGGTCGGCGCCGGTCCCGCTGTCGCCCAGCAGGATCCGTGGCGGCATGCGCTGTCGCTGATGGGTGAGCCCCGCTACGCCCCGGACTTCAAGGCCTTCGACTACGTCAACCCGAACGCACCCAAGGGCGGCACGGCCCGTCTCGCCCGCCAGGGCGCCTTCGACAACTTCAATCCCGTCGTCGCCGGGGTGAAGGGCCAGATCGAGGCCGGGGTGGGGCTCGTCTACGAGCAACTCACGGACCAGTCCCTCGACGAAGTCTCCACCGCCTACGGCCTGCTGGCCGAGGCCATGCGGCATCCCCCCGACTACTCCTCCGTCACCTACCGGCTGCGCGCCGAGGCCCGCTGGCACGACGGCAAGCCGGTCACGCCCGAGGACGTCATCTTCTCGCTGGACGCCTACAAGGCCAACAGCCCGATGTATGCGTTCTACTTCCAGCACGTGGTGAAGGCCGAGAAGACCGGGGAACGCGAGGTGACATTCACCTTCGACCAGCCCGGCAACCGCGAGCTGCCGCAGATCGTCGGCCAGCTCACCATCCTGCCGAAGCACTGGTGGGAGGGCACGGCGCCCGACGGGCGCAAGCGCGACATCCGGCAGACGACGCTGGAGCCGCCGATGGGGTCGGGCCCCTACCGCCTGAAGGGCTTCGACGCGCAGCGCAATGCCGTCTACGAGCGGGTTCCCGACTATTGGGGCAAGTCCATCCCGGTCCGGGTGGGGACCAACAACTTCGACGAGATGCGCTTCGAGTACTACCGCGACAGCACCGTCCTCGTGGAGGCGCTGAAGGGCGACCAGTACGACTTCCGCATCGAGAACAGCGCCAAGAACTGGGCCACGGCCTACGATTTTCCTGCCGTGAAGGACGGCAAGGTGGTCAAGGAAGAGTTCGCCGAACGCGCCAGCGGCCGCATGCAGGCCTTCGCATTCAACCTGCGGCGAGCCAAGTTCCAGGACCCGCGGGTGCGGCGGGCGTTCAACTTCGCCTTCGACTTCGAGGAGATGAACAAGCAGATCTTCTTCGGCCAGTACCAGCGCATCGACAGCTACTTCGAGGGCACCGAGCTGGCGTCCTCCGGCCTGCCGGAAGGCAAGGAGAAGGAGATCCTCGAGAGCGTGAAGGACAAGGTCCCCGCCGAGGTCTTCACCACGCCCTACACCAATCCCGTCGCCGGCAACCCCAACGCGGTGCGCGAGAACTTGCGCGAGGCCGACCGGCTTCTGAAGGAGGCGGGCTGGGAGATCCGCAACGGCAAGCGCGTGAACGCCAGGACAGGCGAGCACCTGACGGTCGAGTTCCTCGGCTTCGACCCGACGACGGAGCGCTACGTCCTCTTCTACAAGCCGTCGCTGGAGCGGCTCGGCATCGGCGTCTCGCTGCGCGTCGTCGATCCGTCGCAGTACGAAAACCGCATGCGCGACTTCGACTTCGACGTGACGACGGAGCTGTGGGCGCAGTCGCTCTCGCCCGGCAATGAGCAGCGCGACTTCTGGGGCTCGCGCGCCGCCGGCACGCCGGGCTCGCGCAACGTGCTGGGCATCAAGGACGCCGGCATCGACGCCCTGATCGACCGGATCATCTTCGCCAAGGACCGCGAGGAGCTCGTGGCCGCCACGAAGGCGCTGGACCGGGTGCTGCTCGCCCACCAGTTCGTCGTGCCGCAGTGGACCTACCCCTACACGCGCACCGTCCGCTGGAACCGCTTCGGGCGTCCTGACCCGATGCCGAAGTATTCCGCGCCGGCCTTCCCCACCATCTGGTGGTGGGACGCGGAACTCGCGAAGAAGACCGGATCCGCCCGCTGAGGAGCCCCAGGTGACGCACGCCGACGACCCGATGCCGATCTCCCGGCGTTCCGCGATCGTGTGGGGCGCCGCCGCCGCGGCCGCCGCGCTCTGGCCCCGCCGCGGGATGGCGCAGGCGACCGCGGACTGGTCGCACGGGATGTCCGGATTCGGCGAGCTGAAATACGCCGCCGGCTTCCAGCGCTTCGACTACGTCGATCCCGCGGCGCCCAAGGCCGGCGCGGTGGCGCTGCAGATCTCGTCGACGACCGGCAACCAGGCCTTCGACACCTTCAACACCCTGAACATCTTCGTGCTGAAGGGCGACGGCGCGGCGGGCATGCCGCTCACCTTCGACAGCCTGATGGCGCGCGCGCTGGACGAGCCGGACGCAATGTACGGCCTCGTCGCCGAAGCGGTGCGGGCGGCGCCGGACGGCCTGTCGCACAGCTGGCGCATCCGGCCGCAGGCGCGCTTCAGCGACGGCTCGCCCCTGACGGCCGAGGACGTGGCCTTCTCCATCATGCTCCTCAAGCAGAAGGGCCATCCCGCCTTCTCGCAGGCGCTCCGCTTCGTGGCGGGCGCCGAGGTCACGGAGGCCGGCGTCGTCACCGTGCGCTACGACAGGGGCCGTTCGCGCAACCTGCCATTGCTGGTGGCAGGCCTGCCGATCTTCTCGAAGCCCTATTACACGGCGCGCCCCTTCGAGGAGTCCACGCTGGAGGCGCCTCTCGGGTCCGGTGCCTACAAGGTGGGCCGCTTCGAGCAGGGCCGGTTCATCGAGTTCACCCGCAACCCGGACTACTGGGGCCGCGACCTGCCGGTGAACGTGGGTGTGAACAACTTCGACCGCATCCGCTACGAGTATTACCGTGACCGGCAGGTGGCGCTCGAAGGCTTCAAGGCCGGCTCCTTCACCTTCCGCGAGGAGTTCACCTCGCGCGACTGGGCCAACAGCTACGATTTTCCGGCCGTGCGCGAAGGCCGCGTGAAGCGCGAGACGATCCCGGACGAGACGCCGTCGGGGACGCAGGGCTGGTGGTTCAACACGCGGCGGGAGCAGTTCGCCGACCGCCGCGTCCGTGACGGGCTCAACTACCTGTTCGACTTCGAATGGACGAACGTCAACCTGATGTTCCGGTCCTACCAGCGCACGACCTCGTTCTTCGAGAACTCCGACATGAAAGCCGCCGGGAAGCCCTCCCCGGAGGAACTGAAGCTGCTGGAGCCGTGGCGCGGCAAGGTGCCGGACGAGGTCTTCGGCGACCCCTTTGTTCCCCCGGCGAGCGACGGCAGCGGGCAGGACCGCAACCTGCTGCGCCGTGCCGACACGCTGCTGCGCGAGGCTGGATGCCGCCGGGAGGGCAACGTGATGCGCCTGCCCTCCGGCAAGCCGTTCGAGATCGAGTTCCTCGACTTCTCAGGTGCGCTGGAGCCGCACACCTCGACGCTGATCAAGAACATGAAGCTGATCGGCATCGAGGCACGCTACCGGGTCGTCGATGCCGCCCAGTACCAGCGCCGGGTCGATGCCTTCGACTTCGACGTCATCACCCGTCGCACCAGCATGGGCATGACCCCCGACGAGGGCCTGCGCACCATGTTCGGCTCCCGCACGGCGACGGTGGAAGGCTCGTCCAACATCGCCGGCGTGCGCGATCCGGCCGTGGACGCGCTGATCGACGCCGCGCTCACGTCGGCGACCCGGGCCGAGCTTGTCACCGCCTGCCGGGCACTGGACCGCGTGCTGCGTGCCGGGCGTTACTGGATCCCGATGTGGTTCAAGGCCGAGCACTGGCTCGCCTACTGGGACATGTTCGGCCGTCCCCCGGTGAAGCCGCGCTACGATCGCGGCGCGCCGGCCACATGGTGGTATGACGAGGCGAAGGCCAAGCGAATCGGAAAGGCTTGATGGTCGCCTACATCGCGCGCCGCATCCTGCTGATGATCCCGACCCTGTTCGGGATCATGCTCATCTCGTTCGTCATCGTGCAGTTCGCCCCCGGCGGGCCGGTTGAGCGCGTGCTGGCGCAGCTGCAGGGCAACGACGCCTCGGCCACCTCCCGCATCGCGGGCGGCGGCGGCGACTTCGCCGGCGGCCAGCAGATGCAGCCTGGCGGCAACGCGGCCGAGACGACGTCGAAGTACCGGGGCGCGCAGGGGCTCGACCCCGCCTTCGTCAAGCAGCTGGAGGCGCAGTTCGGCTTCGACAAGCCGCCCGCCGAGCGCTTCGTCGTGATGCTGTGGAACTACCTGCGCTTCGACTTCGGCAAGAGCTACTTCCGCGACGTGCCGGTGGTGCAACTGATCAAGGAGAAGCTGCCCGTCTCCATTTCGCTCGGGCTGTGGATGACACTGCTGTCCTACGCCATCTCGATCCCGCTCGGCATCCGCAAGGCGGTGAAGGACGGCACGCCGTTCGACACCTGGACCTCCGGCGTCGTCATCATCGGCTACGCCATCCCGGGCTTCCTGTTCGCCATCCTGCTGATCGTGCTGTTCGGCGAGGGGTCGTCGTTCTTCCCGTTCTTCCCGCTGCGCGGGCTGACCTCGGAGAACTTCTGGCAGCTGCCCTGGTACGCGCAGGTCGCGGACTACGCCCGCCACATCGCGCTGCCGATCCTGTCGATGGCGCTCGGCGCCTTCGCCACCTCGACGCTGCTGACCAAGAACTCGTTCCTGGACGAGATCCGCAAGCAGTACGTCCTGACGGCGCGCATGAAGGGCCTGAGCGAGCGGCAGGTGCTCTACGGGCATGTCTTCCGCAACGCCATGCTGATCGTCATCGCGGGCTTTCCCGGCGCCTTCATCCACGCCTTCTTCACCGGCTCGCTGCTGATCGAGACGGTGTTCTCGCTCGACGGGCTCGGGCTCCTGTCGTTCGAGTCGATCGTCAACCGCGACTATGCGGTGGTGTTCGCGACGCTCTACATCTTCTCGCTGCTCGGCCTCATCGTGAACCTGCTCTCCGACCTCACCTACACCTGGATCGATCCGCGGATCGACTTCGAGACGAGGGAGGTCTGAGGTGACGATCGCGCTCGAGCGTTCCGCCGACGGCGCGATGGCCAAGGCCCCGCCGCTGCCGCGGCAGGGCTGGCTGCGCCTGACCCCGCTCTCGCAGCGCCGCCTGGCCAACTTCAAGGCCAACCGGCGCGGTTACTGGTCGTTCTGGATCTTCATGGTCCTGTTCGTGCTCTGCCTCTTCGCCGAGTTCATCGCCAACGACCGGCCGATTCTCGTGCGCTACAAGGGCGAGACGCTGTTTCCGGTGTTCGTGAACTACCCGGAGGAGAAGTTCGGCGGCTTCCTCGCACAGACCGACTACCGCGACCCCGTGATCCAGAAGGAGATCGAGGAGAACGGCTGGGCGCTGTGGCCACCCATCCGCTTCGGCTCCAACACGATCAACCTCGACCTGCCGACGGCGGCGCCCTCGCCGCCCACGTGGATGCTCAAGGAGGAAATCTGCAAACCGATCGCCGAGAAGAAGGGCGGACGGGGCTGCCGGGACCTCGAGTACAACTGGCTCGGCACCGACGACGGCGGGCGCGACGTCCTCGCCCGCATCATCTACGGCTTCCGCATCTCCGTCCTGTTCGGGCTGATCCTTGCCGGCATCTCCTCGGTCGTCGGCATCCTTGCCGGCGCCGTGCAGGGCTACTTCGGCGGCCGGATCGACCTCTACTTCCAGCGCATCATCGAGATCTGGTCGGCGATCCCCTCGCTCTACCTGCTGATGATCCTGTCGAACTTCTTCCAGCCGTCGTTCTTCACGCTGCTGTTCATCCTGCTGCTGTTCTCGTGGGTGGCGCTCGTGCACGTCGTGCGCGCCGAGTTCCTGCGGGCGCGCAACTTCGACTACGTCCGCGCCGCCCGGGCACTGGGCCTCTCCGACGCGCGGATCATGGTCAAGCACGTCCTGCCCAACGCCATGGTCGCGACGATGACCTTCCTGCCCTTCATCCTGAACGGCTCGATCACGACGCTGACCTCGCTCGACTTCTTGGGTTTCGGCCTGCCGCCCGGCTCGCCGTCGCTCGGCGAGCTGCTGCTGCAGGGCAAGAGCAACGTCTCAGCCCCGTGGCTTGGCCTCACCGGCTTCACGGTGATTGCGGTGATGCTCTCGCTGCTGATCTTCATCGGCGAGGCCGTCCGCGATGCCTTCGACCCGCGCAAGACCTTTGCGTGAGGGCCGGCGGATGACGTCTCCCCTCCTCTCCGTCCGTGACCTCTCCGTCGTCTTCCGCCAGGGCGGGCGGGAGACGCTGGCGGTGGATCGCGTGTCGTTCGAGGTGGCGCCGGGGGAGACGGTGGCGCTCGTGGGCGAGTCCGGCTCGGGTAAGTCCGTCAGCGCGCTATCCGTGCTGAAGCTGCTCAGCTACCCGCCCGCCTCGCACCCGTCCGGCGAGGTCCTGTTCAAGGGCGAGAACCTGCTCGCGCTGGGCGAGGACGAGCTTCGCAAGGTGCGCGGCAACGCCATCACGATGGTGTTCCAGGAACCCATGACCTCGCTGAACCCGCTCCACACGATCGAGCGGCAGATCGGCGAGATCCTCTCGCTCCACAAGGGCCTCTCGGGCGACGCGGCGCGCGCCCGGACGCTCGAGATGCTGACCCAGGTCGGCATCCGCGACCCGGAATCGCGCCTCGGCGCGTATCCGCACGAACTCTCCGGAGGACAGCGCCAGCGCGTCATGATCGCCATGGCGCTCGCCAACGAGCCGGACCTGCTCATCGCCGACGAGCCGACGACGGCGCTCGACGTGACCGTGCAGGCGCAGATCCTGAAGCTGCTCGCCGAGCTCAAGGCGAGCCGCGGAATGGCGATGCTGTTCATCACCCACGACCTCGGCATCGTCCGCAAGATCGCCGACCGCGTCTGCGTCATAACGCGCGGCCGGATCGTCGAGCAGGGGCCGGTGGCAGACGTGTTCGAGCGGCCGCAGCACGAGTACACGCGCAAATTGCTCGCCGCCGAGCCGAAGGGCCGGGCAGCGCCGCTGCGCGACGGCGCGACGACCGTCGTCTCGACCGACGACCTCAAGGTCTGGTTCCCGATCCGCAAGGGCTTCTTCAAGAAGATCGTCGGCCACGTGAAGGCGGTGGACGGCATCAGCGTCGCCATCCGCGAGGGCGAGACGGTCGGCGTCGTCGGCGAATCCGGCTCAGGCAAGACGACGCTCGGCCTTGCCATGCTGCGGCTGATCGGGTCGCAGGGGCCTGTCGTCTACATGGGCAAGCGCCTCGACGGTCTCTCGTCGAAGGAGATGCGTCCGCTCCGCCGCAACCTGCAGGTGGTCTTCCAGGATCCCTATGGCTCGCTGTCGCCGCGCATGTCGGTGGCCGAGATCGTCGCCGAGGGCCTGAGCGTGACCGGGGAGGCCGGTTCGCTGGAGGCGCAGCGCGAGATCGTGGCGCAGGCGCTCGTCGACGTCGGGCTCGATCCGGCGACGATGGACCGCTATCCGCACGAGTTTTCCGGCGGCCAGCGCCAGCGCATCGCCATCGCCCGGGCCATGGCGCTGAAGCCGCGCTTCGTGGTGCTCGACGAGCCGACCTCGGCGCTGGACATGTCCGTGCAGGCGCAGATCGTGGAACTCCTGCGCGACCTGCAGGCCCGCAACAACCTCGCCTACATGTTCATCAGCCACGACCTGCGCGTCGTGCGTGCGTTGTCGAACCACGTCGTCGTCATGCAGAATGGCCGGGTCGTCGAGCAGGGGCCGGCGGACGAGCTCTTCGAGCGGCCCCAGACCGACTACACCCGCGCCCTGATGGCGGCGGCCTTCCGGCTTGAGGCCGCCGAAAGCCACGTCGTCAGGGACTGAGAAACGACAGTCCCGGAGGGCCCGCGCCCGTGGTCACCGAACGCGACATCCGCACCGTTGCCGAAATCCTGAAGGAGGCGGCGCAGCGCGAGATCCTTCCCCGCTTCCGGCGCCTCGGCACCGGCGACATCCGCACGAAATCGTCCGCCATCGACCTCGTCACCGACGCCGACGAGCAGGCCGAGCGCCTGATCGAGGCGAGACTCGCCGCGGCGTTTCCGGGCGTGCTGGTGGTCGGCGAGGAGGGAGTCTCGAAGGGCGCGGGCCGGCTCAAGGGCCTCGGCGAGGCTGACCTCGCCATCCTCGTCGATCCCGTCGACGGCACCGCCAACTTCGCCGCCGGCCTTCCGCTCTTCGCTGTCATGGCCGCGCTGGTGGTGCGCGGCGAGATCGTCGGCACCGTCATCCTCGATGCGCTGAGCGACATGTGCTCCTTCGCGCTCCGGGGGGAGGGCGCCTGGTGGGAGGACTCGCAGGGCCGCCGCACCGACATGCGGGTGGCCCCACCCGTGCCGGTTTCGCAGATGGTCGGCACGGTCTCGTGGCACTGGACCCCCGAGCCGAAGCGCTCGATCCTCACCGGAAACCTCGGCAAGGTCGCCACGGCGCTCTCCTACCGGTGCGCCGCGCACGAGTACCGGCTGGTGGCGTCCGGCAACACCCATTTCGTCCTGTTCAGCAAGCTCATGCCGTGGGACCACGCGCCCGGCTGGCTGCTGCACCGCGAGGCCGGCGGCTACGCGGCCCGCTTCGACGGAAGCCCCTACGGCGTCACCCACCTCGATGGCGGCCTGATCGCCGCGCCGGACAAGGACAGCTGGACCGCACTGCGCGACGCGCTCCTGAACCCGTCGGAGCCTGTCGCGTGAGCCGCGCCTTCCTGATCGTCCTCGACTCCGTCGGCTGCGGCGGGGCCGAGGACGCGGAGGGCTACGGCGACGGCGGTGCGGACACGCTCGGCCACATCGCCGGCGCCTGCGCCCGCGGCGAGGGCGACCGGGCAGGCCTTCGCCATGGCCCCCTGCAACTCCCGGCGATGGCCGGCCTCGGTCTCGGCCAGGCGATGGCCGCGTCCACCGGGCAGACTGCGACGCCGTGGCCGCAGGCCTCGGCGCCGCGCGGCCAGTGGGGCTACGCGGTCGAGACATCGCGCGGCAAGGACACGGTCTCCGGACACTGGGAGATCGCCGGCACGCCGGTCCCCTACGCCTTCGGCTACTTCCCTGACACGCGCCCCGCGTTCCCTGCCGCCATCAGCACCGGGATAGCGGCCGCCGCCGGCACGGCCGGGATCCTCGGCGATTGCCATGCCAGCGGGACGGCGATCCTCGACGCGCTCGGCGCCGAGCACATGCGGACGGGCTGGCCGATCTGCTACACGTCGGTCGACAGCGTCCTGCAGATCGCCGCGCACGAGGAGACGTTCGGCCTCGAGCGGCTCTACGCCCTGTGCCGGGCCGTTCGCGAACTGGTCGATCCGCTGCGCATCGGCCGCGTGATTGCCCGCCCCTTCATCGGAGACGGCGCCAAGGGCTTCGTCCGGACCGGCAACCGCAAGGACTTCGCCATTCCGCCGCCGGACGGGACCCTGCTCGACCGCGCCGTGGCGGCGGGGCGAGACGTCGTCACCGTCGGCAAGATCGGCGACATCTTCTCCCACCGCAGCACGGGCCGGGAGGTGAAGACGCCTGGCAACATGGCGCTTTTCGACACCATGATCGCCGAGGTGCCGCGGCTCGGCGACGGCGGGCTCCTCTTCGCCAACTTCGTCGATTTCGACACCGATTTCGGCCACCGTCGCGACGTGGCGGGCTACGCGGCTGCGCTGGAGGCGTTCGACCGCCGGCTGCCCGAGTTCGAGACCCTTCTGCGCCCTGGCGACGTGGCGATCCTCACCGCCGACCATGGCAACGATCCGACGTGGCACGGGACGGATCACACCCGCGAGCACGTGCCGATCCTTGCCTTTGGCCCCGGCCTGCCGGCAGGGCGGATCGGCCGGCGCGACAGCTACGCGGACATCGGCGAAACGCTGGCCGCGCACCTGGGGCTCCCGGCCGGACCGGCTGGAAAAGGCTGGTCGCTGCGCGGCCGTTGACGTTCCGTCAAGCAAACACCACGATGATTCGGCACGAGGGCCCCCGGCCGGATCCGGCGGGGGGCTTCGTGTTTTGGGCACCCTTCCAGGGGTGCCGGCCGAGGACGACGCGCCATGGCGGAGAACCGCTCGACCCATATCCGGCTGACCTCCCATCCCGAACCCGGGGCGGGAGTCGGGCGCTGGCCGGTGCGCTGGGGTGCCGGCGACCCGAAGGCGCGCGGACCCATCGTGGGCTCCGTCACCAACCCGGGCGACCGCAATGTCATCGGCGCCCATGGCGGAGCTTACTCTCTCTACCGCGCGCTCGCGGTCTCGTCAGGCGCGCTCAACCCGCTGGCGCGGCCTGACCTCACGAACACGCATCCCGTCGTCGGCATCGGCCCGCATCCGCAGTGGACCGAGCCCGGCCGCATCGTGTCCCTGGATCCGTGGGGCCACATGGCCGGCCAGGCCTTCTCGGAAGAGATCGCGCAGGGCCTCGACGTTCGCCCGACGATCGCCATCACCCGCGCCCGTCTCAACATGCCGGAGATCGTCTCCGCCCTGTCCGGCGGCCGGCTGCGGCAGGACGACGAGATCCTGCACGGCACCGGCGACGTCTCGGTGACGAAGATCGCCATCGACCCGGTCTGGCACCTGCCGGGCGTCGCCGCCCGCTTCGGCGTGACGGAGACGGTCCTGCGCCGCACGCTGTTCGAGCAGACGGGCGGCATGTTCCCCGAACTGGTGACGCGGCCGGACCTCAGCGTGTTCCTGCCGCCCATCGGCGGCACGACGGTCTACATCGTCGGCGACGTCGAGGCCCTCACCGATCCGCGCCGCACCGTGGCGTGCCGCGTCCATGACGAGTGCAACGGATCCGACGTTTTCGGCTCCGACATCTGCACGTGCCGTCCCTACCTCGTGCACGGCATCGAGGAGTGCGTGCGCGAGGCGCAGAAGGGTGGGGCAGGGGTCATCGCCTACAACCGCAAGGAAGGCCGCGCGCTGGGCGAGGTGACGAAGTTCCTCGTCTACAACGCGCGCAAGCGGCAGGAGGGCGGCGACCAGGCTGCGACCTATTTCGAGCGGACGGAGTGCGTGGCCGGCGTGCAGGACGCGCGCTTCCAGCAACTGATGCCGGACGTGCTGCACTGGCTCGGCATCCGCCGGATCGACCGGTTCATGTCGATGTCCAACATGAAGTACGACGCCATCGTCGGCGCAGGCATCGAGATCGTCGAGCGCGTGCCGATCCCCGACGAACTGATCCCGCCGGACGCGTCCGTTGAGATGGAGGCCAAGAAGGCCGCGGGATACTATGCGCCGGACGGCTCGCCGAGCCGGGATGCCCTGCGCGACACGGTCGGCCGGCCGCTCGAACGCTACTGAGTTTCACTGCATGGCGCCCACCGACGCGGATCTCGCCCGCTCCCTCCTGTCGCCGAGGGCCGTGCGCGAGCGCGCGCACACCCTCCTCGCCATGGGTATCGAGGGTCACCTGCCCAACTTCCGGGTCGATTCCGGGCGGCTCGTGCGCTGCTCCAACTACGTGCTCGACACGATCCGCCGGAACTACCCGACGCTCGACGTGCCCTTCCACGCCCGCTGGCGCCACTTCTCCGCGGGAGGCTTCGACCGCTGGGGCACGCTGGACCGCGCGACGACATGGCCCACCCCGGCTGCGAAGGGGCGGGCGGCGTTCGACCTCGCCATCACCTCCGTGCTGCTGGACGCCGGCGCCGGCCCGGCCTGGCAATACCGGGAAGCATCGAGCGGCGAGACCTTCGCACGCTCCGAGGGCCTCGCGGTGGCGAGCTTCGACATGTTCGTGGCTGGCGCGTTCTCTGCGACGGCGGGCGACGCGCTGCGGGCGGACGCCGACGGCCTGCGCCGCCTCGCGGCGGAAGATGTCGGCGCGGCGTTCCAGGTATCGCCCGAGAACCCGCTCGTCGGGCTCGAGGGGCGGGCGTCGCTATTGCGGCGGCTGGGTGACGTCGTCGCCGCCAACCCCGCCGTCTTCGGGCGTGCCGACACCCCGCGGCCGGGCGGGCTGTTCGACCATCTGGCCGCGCAGGCCGAGGGCGGCCTGCTGCCGGCCGAGGCCATCCTGCGCGCGCTGCTCGACCATCTCGGCCCGATCTGGCCCGGGCGCATCACGCTCGGCGGCATCGACCTCGGCGACACGTGGCGGCATCCCTCGCTGGTGACCCGGGACGGCACGAGCGGGCTCGTGCCCTTCCACAAGCTCTCCCAGTGGCTCGCTTACTCGCTGATCGAGCCGCTGCAATGGGCCGGCATCGGCGTCACCGGCATCGACGCGCTCACGGGCCTCGCCGAGTACCGCAACGGAGGGCTCTTCGTCGACGCTGGCGTCATCCGCCTGAACGACCCGAGCGAGGCGGCGATCCCGCAGCGGGTCGACTCGACGCTGGTGGTCGAGTGGCGGGCGCTCACCGTGGCGCTGCTCGACGACGTCGCGGCGCTGGTGCGGCAGGCGCTGGGCCGCCCGCCGGAGCAGTTTCCGCTCGCCAAGGTCCTCGAAGGCGGCACCTGGGCGGCCGGACGGCGCATCGCCCGCGAAAAACGCGTGGATGGATCGCCGCCGCTCACCGTCATCAGCGACGGAACGGTTTTCTGAGGCGGAAGCCGCGCTAGACTGCGCCCGTAACTGGCCAGTCGAGGTTGTCCATGGAAGGCGTCACCGTCGTTTCCCATCCGCTCGTGCAGCACAAGCTGACGCTGATGCGGGACAAGAAGCGCTCGACCAAGGGCTTTCGGCAGCTGCTCAACGAGATCGGCATGCTGCTCGCCTACGAGGTGACGCGCGACCTGCCGCTCGAGGACGTCGAGATCGAGACGCCGCTGACGACGATGCAGGCGCCCACCATCGCCGGCAAGAAGCTCGTCTTCGCGCCCATCCTGCGGGCGGGCGTCGGCATGCTGGACGGCATGCTCTCCCTCGTCCCCTCGGCGCGCGTCGCCCATATCGGCCTCTACCGCGACCCCGAGACGCTGACGGCCGTCGAGTACTACTTCAAGGCGCCCTCCGACATCGCCGACCGTCTGGTCATCGTCGTCGACCCGATGCTGGCGACCGCCAATTCCGCCGTCGCGGCGATCGACCGGCTCAAGGAGCGCGGGGCGAAGGACATTCGCTTCGTGTGCCTGCTGGCGGCGCCCGAGGGCGTGTCCCGGCTCACCGGAGCGCATCCCGAGGTGCGCATCTGGACGGCGGCCATTGACGACCACCTCAACGACCACGGATACATCGTGCCTGGCCTCGGGGACGCCGGCGACCGGATGTACGGCACCCGCTGACGCCGGGCGTTTCCGGCCTATATCCCGGCGCAGAATCCGCTTCCCCCGACGCCGTCGCATGCTCTAAGGACGCGGCGGTCCTGCTTCACTCCGGTTCCGCCAAAGGTCGTCCCATGTCGCACGCCGCACTTGCCACCGCCATCGAAGCCGCCTGGGAGAGCCGGGCCGAGATCGGACTGACGACGAAGGGCGAGGTTCGCGAGGCCGTCACGGAGGCCCTGAACCTGCTCGATACCGGCAAGGCGCGCGTCGCCGAGAAGGGCGCCGGCGGCTGGACGGTCAACCAATGGCTGAAGAAGGCGGTTCTTCTGTCGTTCCGGTTGAACGACATGACCCTGATCGGCAACGGGCCCGGCAACGCGTCGTGGTGGGATAAGGTCCCCTCCAAGTTCGACGGCTGGGGGGAAAGCGAGTTCCGCGCCGCCGGCTTCCGCGCCGTGCCGAACTGCATCGTGCGCCGCAGCGCCTACATCGCCCCCGGCGTCGTGCTGATGCCCTCATTCGTCAACCTCGGCGCATATGTCGACAGCGGCACGATGGTGGACACGTGGGCGACGGTCGGCTCCTGCGCCCAGATCGGCAAGAACGTCCACCTGTCCGGCGGCGTCGGCATCGGCGGCGTGCTGGAGCCGCTGCAGGCCGGGCCGACGATCATCGAGGACAACTGCTTCATCGGCGCCCGGTCCGAGGTCGTCGAGGGCGTCGTCGTCGGCGAGGGGTCGGTCATCTCGATGGGCGTGTTCATCGGCGCCTCGACCAAGATCATCGACCGCGCGACGGGCGAGGTACACATGGGCAAGGTGCCGCCCTATTCGGTGGTCGTGTCCGGCAGCCTTCCCGGCAAGCCGCTGCCCAACGGCGAGCCCGGCCCGTCGCTCTACTGCGCCGTGATCGTGAAGCGCGTCGACGAGCAGACCCGTTCGAAGACCAGCATCAACGAGCTCCTGCGCGACTGACCGCGCCGTGCCCCCTTTCGATCCGACGGATGCCGTCGCGCTGACCCAGGCGCTCGTCCGCTGCCCCTCCGTCACGCCGGCCGAGGGCGGCGCGCTCGCCCTGCTCGCCGAGGTTCTGGCGGCGGAAGGCTTTGCCGTGTCCCGGCCGGTGTTCTCCGAACCCGGCACCCCGGACATCGAGAACCTCTACGCCCGGATCGGCGAAGGGGTTCCCTGCCTCGTCTTCGCCGGCCACACCGACGTGGTCCCGCCCGGCGACGAGGGCCGCTGGACGCATCCGCCGTTCTCGGGCGCCATCGCCGGGGATGAACTCCACGGCCGGGGCGTCGTCGACATGAAGGGCGGCGTCGCGGCGTCGGTCGCCGCCGCCATCCGCCATTGTCGCGCCCACGGCGGCCGGCCGGCGAAGGGTTCCATCGCCTTCCTCATCACCGGCGACGAGGAAGGGCCGGCCGTGAACGGCACGGTCAAGCTGCTCGACTGGGCGAAGGCGCGGGGCGAGCGGTTCGACCACTGCATCCTCGGCGAGCCGACCAACCCGGATGCCCTCGGCGACATGATCAAGATCGGCCGGCGCGGCTCGCTCACCGGCCGGATCGTGGTGGAAGGCCGGCAGGGCCATGTCGCCTATCCGCATCTCGCGGCGAACCCGATCCCGGCGCTGGTCGCGATGCTCGCCGCGCTGAAGGCGGCTCCGCTCGACGCGGGCACGGCGCATTTCGACCCCTCGAACCTCGAAGTCACCACGGTCGACGTCGGGAACTCCGCCACGAACGTCATCCCGGCGACGGCGCGCGCGACCTTCAACATCCGCTTCAATGACGTCTGGACGCCCGCGACGCTGGCCGACGAGATCCGCCGCCGTCTCGCCGCTGCGGCCGGAGACGCCACGTGGTCGGTGACGTTCGACCCGACCAACGCCACCGCCTTCGTCACGGAACCCGGTCCCTTTGTCGCCTTCATGGTCGACGCCGTCGAGGCGGCGACCGGGCGCCGGCCGGTGCTCTCCACGACCGGCGGCACGTCCGATGCCCGTTTCATCAAGGACGTGTGCCCCGTGCTGGAGTTCGGACTCGTCGGGCAGACCATGCACCAGGTGGACGAGCGGGCCTCGCTTTCGGACATCCGGAGCCTTGCGGATATCTACCTCGCCGTGATCGATCGATACTTCGCCACTGTCACGTCTGCGTGATCTCGCAAGCGCGAAGTGGACGGGCCCGGTCGGGCGGAGTCAGGCTTGCGGGAAGATCATCTCCCGGAGCACCAGCCATGCTCACGTCTGATGAAGTCGCTCGCCATCTGTCCGGTTCGCTCAAGCTGCTGAACCAGGACACGCATGGTCTCGACCGGTTCAACGTGTCCCTCGAGGCCTTCTGGCACTCCTTCCTCGCAGTGTTCCTCACCGCACCCGCCTTCGTCGCCGTCCTGGCGTCGGACCGCGTCCGTCTCGGCCTGCCGCTGCAGGAGGGATTGTTCCACGATCCGGAACTGGTGCTTGTCCGATTGATCGCCGCGGGCGCGGCGTGGGTGGCCTTCCCGCTTCTGATGATCCTGGTCGTTCGGGCCCTCGGCCTCGGCCACCGCTATGTCGGCTACATCATCGTCTACAACTGGTCGGCGGTGGTGACGACGACGGCCTTCGCGATCCCGGCCGCTGCCTACGCGCTGGGTTTCATCCCGTCCGGGGTCGTCATTTTGTTCGGCATCGGCTTCTCGATCGTCGTGTTCCACTACCGCTGGTTCATGACGCGCGCCGCGCTCGGGGTGTCCGGAGGCCTCGCCGCCGTCCTGGCCGCGGGGGACCTCGGCCTGAGCACGCTCGTGTCGGCCGCCGCCCGCGCCATCGTCTGAGGTCTAGACGAAAGTCGCAGACGCTCTAGCTCCAAGCAATAGCTGGGCTGGAGGCGCCGGATGCTGTCTGCCGATGAGGTTGCGCGTTCGCTGAAGGGCTCGTTCCACCTCTTCAACCGCGAGGAAGAGGGTATCCATCTCTTTCCGGCGTCGATCGAGGCGTTCTGGCGCTCCTTCGCCGCCATTGTCCTCACTGCACCCGCTCTCGTCACCGCGCTTGCCGCCGACCGCATCCGCGCAGGCCTGCCCTTGCACGAAGGGCTCTTCTCGGATCCCGGCCTCGTGGCCCTCCGGCTCATGATCGCGGGAACCGGCTGGATCGCCTTCCCGCTCCTCATGATCGTGGTCGTCCGCAGGCTCGGGCTGGGACACCGATACGTGGGTTTCGTCGTCGCCTACAACTGGACGGCGGTGGTGGTGTCCTTCGTGCTCGCCATCCCGACGGCGCTCTACGTGCTCGGGCTCGCCAGCAGTACCCTGGCGACCGTCTATGGTGTCGCCTTCGGTATCCTCGTCTTCCGCCTGCGTTGGTTCCTCGTCAAAGCCGCCCTCGGCACGCCGGGCAGGGTCGCCGCGTTGATCGCTGCCGCGGATCTGGGCCTCTATGCGCTGCTCGGGGCGGCCGGCGCGTCGCTCGTCGCGTCCGCGTAGTCGACACCCACGAGATAGAGCCCGCACGGGGGCGCCAAGGGCGCGCAGCGGCTTCTGTCCCGGGCGTGCAGCGCATCTGCGAGGTCGCGTGCCGTCCAGCGTTCCGAGCCCACCTGCTGCAGGCAACCGACGAACGAACGCACCTGATGATGCAGGAACGACCGGGCCGAGGCGAACACCCGCACCTCGTCACCCACCCGTTCGACGTCGAGCCGGTCCAGCGTCTTCACCGGGCTGGCCGACTGGCACTCCGCCGCGCGGAAGGTCGTGAAGTCGTGCCGCCCCACCAGCACCTGCGCCGCCTCGTGCATCGCCCCGGCATCGAGCGCCCATTTCACATGCCACGCCCGGTTGAGGTCGAGCGCCAGGGGCGCCCGCCGCGTGACGATCCGGTAGAGATAGTGGCGCCTGGTCGCCGACGTCCGCGCGTTGAAACTGTCCGCCACCCTCGTCGCTGCCAGCACTGCAACGGGCTCGGGGCGAAGATGGGCATTGAGTGCGTCGCGGATCGTGTCGGTCCGCCAGTCGCGATCGAGGTCGACATGCGCGACCTGATGGGTGGCATGGACACCTGTATCGGTGCGGCCGGCCCCCTGGATACGCTGGGGCGAACCCGTCAGGCGTGCAAGCGCCTCCTCGATGGCGCCCTGCACGGTGCGGCCGTTCGCCTGGAACTGCCAGCCGACGAACGGCGTCCCGTCATACTCGATGACGAGCTTGTAGCGTGGCATCAGCCGAGCCTCGTGCCCGCCGGCACGGGCTGCCCGCGCAGGAAGTCGCCTGCGGCCATGGCACGCGACCCGCTGCGCTGCACCTGCAGCAGCCGGACCGCGCCGCTTCCGCAAGCGATGGTGAGGACGTCGTCGAGCGCCGTCCCCGGCGCGCCGGTCCCCTCCGCCGGTTCCGCGCGGAGCACCTTCATGCGTTCAGGGCCGCGCCCGAGATCGACGCTGGTGAAAGCGCCGGGGAACGGCGACAGGCCCCGGATGAGATCGTGCACATGGCGCGCCGGCTGCGCCCAGTCGATCCGGGAATCCTCGTTGGAGATCTTCGCGGCGTAGGTGACGCCCTCGGAGGGCTGCGCCCGGAACGTCAGGCCCCCGCGCGACAGCGCGGCGAGGGCACGGGCCATCAGGTCGGCTCCCAGCGTCGCGAGCCGGTCGTGCAGTTCGCCGGCAGTCATGTCATCCGGGATGGCGACGCGCTCCACCATGGCGACCGGGCCCGTGTCGAGGCCCTTCTCCATCTGCATCACTGCGACCCCGGTCTCCGCATCGCCGGCCATGATCGCCCGCTGGATCGGGGCGGCGCCCCGCCAGCGCGGCAGCAGGGACGCATGGAGGTTGAGACACCCCATGGCAGGCACCGACAGGATGCTCTCGGGCAGGATCATGCCGTAGGCGACGACGACGGCGACGTCGGCCCCGTGGGCGGCGAAGTCGGCCGCGGCCTCGTCGCCGCGCAGGTTCGCCGGCGTGAAGACGGGGATGCCGAAGCGCAGGGCGGCCTCGTGCACCGGTGACCGCCGCTCCTCCATGCCGCGGCCAGCCTTGGCCGGCGCGCGCGTGTAGGCGGCGACCACCTCGTGGCCGTGGCCGACGATGGCGGAGAGGGTGGGGACGGCGAAGTCCGGCGTTCCCATGAAGACGACGCGCAGCGTCATGAGGACCTCGCAGGCGGGGGGAGCCGGCCGTCAGGCGGACTGGTCGCGCTTCGCCGCCTTCTGGAACTTCTTCATCACCCGCTCCCGCTTCAGGCGCGAGATGTGGTCGATGAACAGCTTGCCGTCGAGGTGGTCGATCTCGTGCTGCAGGCAGGTGGCGAGGAGCCCGTCGGCCTCCATCTCGCATTCACCGCCGTCCCGGTCGGTGAAGCGCACCTTCACCTTCGCCGGCCGCTCCACCTCCTCATAGTACTCGGGAATGGAGAGGCAGCCCTCCTCGTAGGTCGAGAGCTCGGGTGACGACCAGAGGATCTCGGGATTGATCAGCGCGATCGGCTTGCGCGGTTCGTCCTGCCGGGCCGTGTCGATCGTCACGATGCGCTGCGGCACGCCGATCTGGATCGCCGCAAGGCCGATGCCCGGCGCGTCGTACATCGTCTCGAACATGTCGTCGATCAGCGTCTTCAGGTCGGACGTGACCTTCGGCACGGCATCCGAGACGAGACGCAGCTTGGGATCGGGTATGATCAGGATCGGACGGATGGACATGGCGTGCAGGACATAATCACTCGCACGAGGCGGGTCAATCGTTCCGCTTTCGTTCTCGCGACGCCAACGAATCGAAGCTAGACTGCGACGATGGACAGGATCGTCATCGTCGTCGCCGACCACGCCGTGACATGGGGACAGGCCGTGCTCGGCCTCCTGGGCCTCGCGGTCGCGGGGCTGCTGGTCCTTGCCGTCGCCCTCGGGCGCGCGTCGCGCCGCAGCGCGCTCGACGCCGCGGCGGCGGCCGAGCGGCAGCGCGAACTGGACGAGAAGCTCGCCGAGGTCGCGCGCATCCAGTCCGAGATGACCGGGCGCATGCAGACCATGAACGAAGTCTTCGGCACGCGGCAGGCGGACCTCGTCCGGCTCTTCGCCGAGCGGCTCGACACGCTGCAGGCCCGCGTCGGCGACGGCCTGCAGCAGAACGTGAAGCAGACGGTCGAGAACCTGTCGAAGCTCAACGAGCGCCTCGCCGTCATCGATGCCGCGCAGCAGAAGCTGACCGACCTGACCGGCCAGGTGCTGACCCTCAAGGACGTGCTGGCCAACAAGCAGGCGCGCGGTGCCTTCGGACAGGGCCGGATGGAGGCGATCGTGCGCGACGCCCTGCCGGCCAACGCCTACGCCTTCCAGGCGACGCTTTCCAATGGGCGGCGTCCCGACTGCATCATCCACCTGCCGGGGGACGAGCGGCCGCTCGTCGTCGACGCGAAGTTCCCGCTGGAGGGCTTCACCGCCTTCCGCGAGGCGCGCGGCGAGGAGGATCGGCGGGCGGCGGCGCAGCGAATCCGCACCGATGTCGGCACCCACATCCGCGACGTCGCCGAGAAATACCTCCTCGCCGGCGAGACCCAGGACATCGCCGTGCTCTTCGTGCCGGCGGAATCGCTCTTCGCCGACCTGCAGGAGCATTTCGAGGACGTCGTGCAGCGGGCCCACAAGGCGAGGGTCCTCGTCGTCTCGCCCTCGTTGCTCACCATGGCGATCCAGGTGATGCAGGCCATCGTCCGCGACGCGCGCATGCGCGAGCAGGCCCACCAGATCCAGGCCGAGGTCGGCCGGCTGCTGGAGGACGTGGGCCGCCTGCGCGATCGTGTCGGCAAGCTCGACGGGCATTTCCGGCAAGCGCAGGACGACGTGGCACAGATCGTGATTTCCGCCGACAAGGCGCTGAAGCGGGGCGACCGCATCACCGCGCTGGAATTCGAGGGGCCGGAGCCCGGCAGCGCCGCCGCGGGCCGGTTGCCCGGCACCGGGCGCACGGCGGCAGAGTGACGGTCATGCGGACGTGGATCCGGTCTCCCCTGGCGATCCTGGCGGACGGCGCGGGCGAGGGGCTCGTCGTCGAGGACAGCCGCATCGTCGAACTCGTGTCGTCGGGGGCCAAACCGGCGGCCCCTGTTGACTCGGTCTTCGACGCCTCGCGGCACGTGGTGCTGCCCGGGCTCGTCAACACGCACCACCACTTCTACCAGACGCTGACGCGAGCGCATCCGGACGCGATCAACCGCGAGTTGTTCCCCTGGCTCGTGGCCCTCTACCCGATCTGGAGCCGCCTCGATCCCGACAGCTTCCGCCTCGCGGTGCGGCTGGCGCTGGTGGAGTTGCTGCTCTCCGGATGCACCACCGCCTCGGACCACCACTACCTGTTCCCGAAGGGGCTCGAGAGCGCCATCGACATCGAGGTGGAGGAAGCGCGGGCGCTCGGCGTGCGCATGACCGTGACCCGCGGCTCCATGAACCTGTCGAAGAAGGACGGCGGACTGCCGCCCGACAGCGTCGTGCAGGACGAGGACGAGATCCTCGCCGACAGCGAACGGCTGCTCGGCCGCTACCATGACCGGTCCGACGGCGCGATGATCCGCGTGGCGCTGGCACCCTGCTCGCCCTTCTCGGTGACGAAGCGGCTGATGGCCGAGAGCGCCACCCTCGTCGAGCGGCACGACGCGCGGCTCCACACGCACCTCGCCGAGACGAAGGACGAGGACGCCTTCTGCCTGGCCACCTACGGCTGCAGACCGCTCGAACTGCTCGAAGAGGTTGGCTGGCTCGGTCCGCGCACGTGGCTTGCACACGGCATCCATTTCACCTGCGAGGAATGCGGCACGCTCGGGCGACACGGCGTCGGCGTGTGCCACTGCCCCACCTCCAACGCCGTCCTCGCCTCGGGCTTCTGCAGGACGCGCGAACTTGAAAGCGCCGGCGCGCCTGTGGGGCTCGGCGTCGACGGTTCGGCCTCCAACGACAGCTCGAACCTGATGGAGGGCGTCCGTCACGCGGTGATGGTCAACCGCCTCCACTATGCCTCCGCCTCGGCGGTCACGCACCTCGACGCCTTCCGCTGGGCCACCGAGGGCTCGGCGCGCTGCCTCGGCCGCAGCGACATCGGCCGCATCTCGCCCGGCCTCCAGGCCGACCTCGCGATGTTCACCATGGACGAACTGCGGTTCTCCGGCGCGCATGATCCGCTGGCCGCGCTTGCGCTCTGCGGCGCCACGCGGGCCGACCGGGTCATGGTCGCCGGGCGCTGGCGCGTGATCGACGGTCTGCCGGTGGGTCTCGATGTCGGCGAACTGCGCAAGCTGCACGGCGCGGCGGCGAAGCGGTTCGCCTGACGATCGACGCGTGGGTCAGCCGCGGGGTTCGGTGTCCGGCAGAGTCGCGCGCATGCGGGCGAGGAACGACGCGAGGTCCCGCGTCGTGTGATGGATGTAGGGAGCCTCCACCGACGCCTGCTCCTCGGCCTCGCGGAACGGGTCGGTGGTCTGCGGCAGCACCAGCACGGTCGTCATGCCGAGCGCGGAGGGGACGACGAGGTTCTTGGCGAGATCCTCGAACATGGCGGACCGCGAGGGGTCGACGCCATGCTTGTCGAGGAACCGCTCGTACGTGCGGGCCTCGGGCTTCGGCACGAGGTCGGCGGCTACGATGTCGAAGATCTCCTCGAAATGGTCGAGGATGCCAAGCTTGCCCGCGACGTTGAGGGCATGCTGGCGCGAGCCGTTCGTCAGGATGAGCTTGCGCCCGGGAAGGGATTCGATGGCGACCCCGAGCGCGGGGTCCGGATCGAGCAGCGACAGGTCGATCGAGTGCACGAAGTCCAGGAATTCGTGCGCGTCGATGGCGTGTTCGTCCATCAGACCCTTCAGGGTCGTCCCGTAGCGCGTGTAGTAGTACTTCTGGAGGGCGCGAGCGGAGATCTGGTCGAGGCCGAAGAGCTCGGACAGGAACAGCGTGATCCGCTCGTCGACCTGCGGCCAGAGCTTGGCGTGATGCGGATAGAGCGTGTTGTCGAGGTCGAAGATCCACGTCTCGACGTGATCGAAGCCCGGGACGCCCTGGCGGGTGGCCCCTTGTGTAGGGGGCGGCGGCGGAAACGCTTGGGTCATGGGATCGTCGAGGATTGCGCCGTTGAAAGGCGAATATGTGGCGGAACGCCACTCTCCGCCACCGATCCTTGACGAAACGTCAGCACCCCGGGGAGGCGCGCCCGCCCGGACGGCCTCCCGCCGGGCGGGCTTCGTCTTTCAGCGGGTGATGAGCGTGCCGGCCCCGAGATCCGTCAGGAGCTCCAGCAGCACGGCGTGTGGCACCTTTCCGTCGAGGATCACGACGCCCTCGACGCCCTTCTCCAGAGCGTAGATGCAGGTCTCGACCTTCGGGATCATGCCGCCGGTGATCGTGCCGTCGGCGATCAGGGCGCGGCACTGGTCGACGGTCAGTTCCTTGATGAGGTTCTTGTTCTTGTCGAGCACCCCGGGAACATCGGTGAGCAGCAGCAGGCGCTTCGCGCCCAGCGCCCCGGCGATGGCACCGGCGAAGGTGTCGGCATTGACGTTGTAGGTCTGCCCGTCGGCGCCATTGGCGACCGGGGCGAGGACCGGGATGACCTCGCGGCCGAGGAGCGCGTCGAGGACGGCGCGATCCACGCGCTCCGGCTCGCCGACGAACCCGAGGTCGACGACCTTCTCGATGTTCGACTCGGTGTCGGTCACGGTGCGGGTCACCTTGCGGGCGGTGACCATGTTGCCGTCCTTGCCGCAGAGCCCGATGGCACGCCCGCCCTCGGCGTTGATGAAGCCGACGATCTGCTTGTTGATCAGGCCCGCGAGGACCATCTCGACCACCTCGACGGTGGCCTTGTCCGTGATGCGCAGGCCTGCGCTGAACTCGCTCTTGATGCCGAGCCGGGCCAGCATGGCGCCGATCTGCGGGCCGCCGCCGTGGACGACGACCGGGTTCACGCCCGACTGCTCCAGCAGGACCATGTCCTTGGCGAAGTCACGGGCCACCTGCTCGTCGCCCATGGCGTGGCCGCCGTACTTCACCACCACGGTGGCCTCGTCGTAGCGCAGCATGTGGGGCAACGCCTGAACGAGGATTTCGGCCTTCATGTGGGGATCGATGTCGGTCATGGCGGGCTCGCGCGACGGTGAGGTGCGGCGGGTCTCTTAGCCGAAAAGCGGCGCCGTGTCGCCCCGCTCAGCGCGGTCGCAGCAGGGCGGCGACGGCAAGGCCGAGCCAGCCCAGAATCGTCAGTGTTCCGCCCGTCGGAGCCGCCATCGGGAAGGGCCGGACGCCGGCGAACGCGACCAACGACAGCGTCCCGCTGAAGAGCAGCACCCCGACGGACATGCCGCCGCCGGCCACGAGCGCGGCCTTTCGGTGGACCCGTCCGGTTGCCACGAGGGCAGACAGACCGACCAGCGCGGCGGCGTGGACCAGCAGCATCTCCGCGGCGCTTGCGAGCGAAGGGGTGCCGCCATGCGCGGCTGCGGCCGAGAGCGCAACCCCGGAGGCGCCGAAGAGGGCGGCGACCAGGGTCAGCAGGCGTTCGCCCGGCATCACGCGCCGCGCTCGGCGAGGAGCTTCGCCACCGCGGCGCGGAGTTCGGGAACACCGGCGCCGGTCCGGCTGGACGTCAGCAGCACCTCCGGGAAGGCCGCGGGCCGGCGGGCGAGGGCGGCGCGCGTCTCCGCGAGGCGCGGCTCGACCTCGGCCTGATTGAGATCGTCCGCCTTGGTGAGGACGATCTGGTAGGACACCGCCGCCTTGTCGAGGGAGTCGAGCACGGCCAGGTCGTTGGGCTTCAGCCCGTGCCGCGCATCGATCAGCACGAACACCCGTGCGAGACTCGCGCGGCCGCGCAGGTAGTCGTGGATGAGGCCGGTCCACGCCTGGACCTTCGACTTCGCCACCGCGGCATAGCCGTAGCCGGGCATGTCGACGAGCAGGAAGCGATCGCCGATATTGAAGAAGTTCAGCTCCTGCGTGCGGCCGGGAGTATGCGAGGTGCGCGCGAGCGTCTTGCGGCCGGTCAGGGCATTGACGAGGCTCGACTTGCCGACATTGGAGCGTCCGGCGAAGGCGACCTCGACCCCCTTCATGGGCGGCAGGCCGCCGAGGCTTCCGGCGGCCCAGATGAACCCGGCTTCGCCGGCGAAGAGCTTGCGCCCTTCCTCGACGAAGTCACGCCCGGGGCTGTCTTCGCCCGCTCCGCTCACCGCATGGCCTCCGACGGCACAGGGGCCGCGTGTCCGATCAGGCCGGCTTGTCGGCCTTCTTGCCGAACAGGCCGCGCAGGTTGTCCCACAGCTCCACCTTCACGCCCTGCCGCTTCATGATCGCGTACTGCTGCAGCACGGAGAGCAGGTTGTTCCACGACCAGTAGATGACGAGCCCGGCCGGGAAGGAGGCGAGGAGGTAGGTGAAGAACACCGGCATCCAGGTGAACATCGTCTTCTGGATGGGATCCTGCGGCTCCGGGTTCATCTTCATCTGCACGAACATCGTGAAGCCCATGATGATCGGCCACACGCCGATCAGCAGGAAGGCAGGCACGCTCCATGGCAGAAGCCCGAACAGGTTGAAGATCGACGTCGGATCCGGCGCGGCGAGGTCCTTGATCCACCCGAAGAACGGCGCATGCCGCATCTCGATGGTCACGAACAGGACCTTGTAGAGGGCGAAGAACACCGGAATCTGCACGATCACGGGCAGGCAGCCCGCCAGCGGGTTGATCTTCTCCCGCTTGTACAGCTCCATCAGCTCCTGCTGCTGCTTCACCCGGTCGTCGGGATAGAGCTCCTTCAGCCGCTGCATCTCGGGCTGCACGGCCTTCATCTTCGCCATCGAGACGTAGCTCTTGTTGGCGAGCGGGAAGAAGACGAGCTTCACCAGCACCGTGACGATGAGGATCGCCACGCCGAAGTTGCCGACGAGGTGGTAGATGATGTCGAGCAGTTTGAAGAGCGGCTTGGTGATGAAGTAGAACCAGCCCCAGTCGATCATCAGGTCGAAGCGCTTGATGTTTAGGTTCTGCTGGTAGCTGTCGATCAGCCGGACTTCCTTGGCGCCGACGAAAACGCGCGTGGTCGCCGTTGCGGGCGTCGCCGCATCCACCTTCTGCGGGGAGTGCGTAACGACCGTCTGGTAGGTCTTCACCGACCCCGGAGTGCCGGGGATCGTGACGCCGAAGGTGGCGTTGTAGGGCTTCGTCTGGTCGGGGACGAGCGCCGAGGCCCAGTACTTGTCGGTGATGCCTGCGAAGCCGCCGGTGGCGTCCTTGAACTCGCGCGTGCGCTCGGTGGGGGAGCGCGGCGTCTCCTTCTCCATCGCGGCGTAGGTGAGTTCCTGCAGGCCATTGTCGCCGATGACGCCGAGCAGGCCTTCGTGAAGGATGTAGAAGCCGGAGACGTGGGGAGTCCCGACGCGGCGGATGAGGCCGTAGGGGGCGAGCGACGCCTCCGTCCCGGCCTTTGCCTCGACGCTGTCCGTCACCGTCAGCATGTAGTTGGCATCGATCCCGATGCTGCGCTTGAAGGTGAGGCCCTGGCCGTTGTCCCAGGTCAGCGTGACGGGCTCCTTCTCCGTCAGGGTCGTCGCAGACGCCGTCCAGACCGTGTTGGCATCCGGAACGGCGACGTTGCCGGCCGGCAGCCAGCCGAGCCGCGCGAAATAGGCATCCGGGCCGTTGGCCGGCGAGAAGACGATGATGTTCGGGCTCTTGGGGTCGACCGTCTCGCGGTAGTCCTTGAGCGCGATGTCGTCGATGTCGCCACCCTTGAGCGAGATCGACCCGCGCACGCGCGGCGTGTCGATGACGATGCGCTGTGTCGCGGCGATCGCCGCGTCGCGGTTCGGCGCGGTGCGGGAGGCATCCGCGTTGACGGGCGCGCCGGGAGCCGCGGGGGCGGCCGGCGTCGCCGGCGACGGGGTGGTGCCCGTTCCCTGCTGGGCTTGCGTCTGGACCGCCGCTTCCTTGCGGTGCTGGTCTAGCGTCGGCATGCCGAAGAACACGTTCCAGCCGACGAGGACGATCATCGACAGGGCAATGGCGAGGAAAAAGTTCTTGTTGTCCTGCATGGCTCAGTCGGTGGCTGCGGGTGTGGGTCGGCCGGGCTTCGCCTCGCCGCGGGGCCTGTGGACGCCGCGGATCGCGCCGACGATGTCGCCGGTGAGCGTCTGGAACGGGGCCGTCAGGACGTCGCGGCGAGCGACGATGACGTAGTCGAAATACGATGGGCCGGGTGATCCACCAGGATCCCCGGCAATCTGTCGCAGGGCTGCGCGGAGCCGCCGCTTCACGCGGTTGCGCTCCGTGGCGGTGCCGATCTTGCGCGTGACGGTGATGCCGAACCGGGGTCCCGGCAGGTCCCTGTCGCTTCCCCTGCGCTCGATGCCCTGGAGGCTGAACGTCCGCGAGGAGATACGACGACCCTTGGCCGCCGCCACGTATTCCGCGCGCCGTCTCAGCCGTTCAGGCCTCGTCGAGCCGCGCGCGGGATCGCTCATGTCGGCTGGCCGTGTCTCCGCCTCAGGCGGACAGGCGCTTGCGACCGCGGGCGCGACGGGCGGCGAGAACCTTGCGGCCGCCGGTGGTGGCGAGGCGCGCACGGAAGCCGTGGCGGCGCTTGCGCACGAGCTTGCTGGGCTGATAGGTGCGTTTCACGGAACTGGTCTCCGGTCGGCCCGGCCGCCCCGGAGAGGACGTCGGGCCCGTGCTGGGCATCTCTCGAAAAAACAACACCGGCGGTTGGCCCACCGGCGCCTGTCTTCTCACCTTGTTCGATAGCGCTCGAAAGCTGGGCGGCTTATGACGGAAGCCTCCGGGAAAGTCAACGCGCCGGCGCATGCCGGAGTGCCTCGGGCGGTGCTTGTGCCTTGCCTCGGCCGCGCCGAAGGCCCACCTTCTGCGGCGACGGTGCCGAACGCCAGAGGAACCGCGATGCAGCAGGCGGGCCGTCCGGCCCCATCGGATGACAGGCAGGCGGGCCGGCCCCCCCGGTTCCCCCTCCGCAGGGCCGTTCCGCTCCTCGTCCTGGGCGTGCTGTTCGCCGCCGGCCTCGTCCTGTCGCGCCGGTTCGGTTCGGCGGAATGGCTGCTGGCTCACTATGATTCCCTGCGCGCCTCCGTCGCCGCTCATCCCGTGGCCACCATCGCCGGTTACGTGGCCGTCTACACGGCCGCGGTGGCGGTGTCCCTCCCGGGCGCCGCGGCCCTGACGATCGTGGGAGGGCTCCTGTTCGGGTGGCTTGCGGGCGGGTTCGCGGCCATGGTGGGATCCATCGCCGGCGGAACCATTCTCTTCCTCGTGGCCCGGACGACGTTGGGGAACTGGCTCGCAGGGCGGGGCGGACCGCGGTTGCGTGGGCTGATGGCGGGGTTCCGCGAGGACGCGGTCAACTACCTTCTCTTCCTGCGCCTCGTTCCCGTGTTCCCGTTCTGGCTGGTGAACATCGCCGCCGGGATCGTCGGCATCCGGCTGAGGCAGTTCCTTGCCGCAACGGCGATCGGGATCGTTCCCGGCACCTTCGTCTACGCCAGTGCGGGGGCTGCGCTCGATGGCGTCGTCGCGGTCCAGAAGGGGGCCTTCGAGGCCTGCCGCGCGGCCCGGCGGCTCGATTGCGGGTTGGACCTCGCGCCACGCAACATCCTGACGCCGGGCATGCTCGTGGCCCTTGCCGGCCTCGGCCTGCTCGCCATCCTTCCCGTTCTCCTCCGGCGCTGGCGCCGGTCCCGATCCGCGGCGATGCCTGCTGCCCTGCCCCCGGAGACGCTGCCTTGAGCGAGGACCTGCGGCCCGATCTCTGCGTCGTCGGCGCCGGTGCCGCCGGGCTCTCCGTGGCGGTCGTCGCGGCCGGTCTCGGCGTACCCGTCGTGCTCGTCGAGAAGGGCGAGATGGGAGGCGAGTGCCTGAACGTCGGCTGCGTGCCCTCCAAGGCGCTGCTCGCCGCGGCCCACGCGGTGCAGGGGGCCCGGACGACCGGCGTGTTCGGCCTGCCTGCCTCTCGCGCGAAGGTGGATTTCGAGCGCGTGCACCGCCACGTGCATGACGTCATCGCCGCGATTGCGCCCAACGACTCTGCAGAAAGGTACCGGGCGCTCGGCGCGACCGTGATCGAAGGAGAGGCGCGCTTTCTCGACGCCCGGACCCTCGCCGTGGGGGAACGCCGCATTCGCGCCCGCCGCTTCGTCGTCGCCACGGGGTCTCGACCTGCCGTTCCGGACATTCCGGGTCTGGCCGAGGCTCCGTACCTCACCAACGAGACGATCTTCGGTCTCACGAGCCGGCCCGACCATCTCGTGATCCTCGGCGCGGGCCCAGTGGGGCTGGAACTCGGCCAAGCCCATGCGAGGCTAGGCTCGCGCGTGACGATCCTGGAGCCCGGCGCCGCGCTCGGCCGGGTCGACCGCGAGATCACCAGCCACCTGCTCGCCTGCCTCGAGGGCGAGGGGGTCGCGATCCGGGAGGGCGCCGCCGTGTCCCGGGTCGAGGACTGGGCGGGCGGCGTGAGGGTCTTCCTGGGGGACGGGACCGCGGTCGAGGGCACGCATCTCCTCGTCGCGGCCGGCCGCCGCCCCACCACCGACACGCTCGACCTCGACAAGGCCGGCATCCGGCATGACCGCACCGGGATTCTCGTCGACAAGGGGCTGCGCACCTCCAACCGCCGGGTCTACGCCATCGGCGATTGCGCCGGCGGCCCCTTCGCGGGAGACCGCCTGACGCATGTCGCTGCCCACCACGCCGGCCTCGTCATCCGCAGCGCGCTGTTCCGGACTCCGGTCGACGTCAGCAAGGCGGTTGTGCCGCGGGTGGTCTACACGGACCCGGAGGTGGCCACGGTCGGCCTGTCCGAGGACGAGGCCCGGGCCCGCGATGCCCGCGTGCGGACGCTGCGGTTCCCCTTCGCCGAGAACGACCGGGCCCAGGCCGAGCGCCAGACGGTGGGCGAGGTCAAGGCGGTGGTCGACCGCAAGGGTCGCATCCTCGGCGCGGCCATCGTCGGGGCGCGTGCGGGCGAACTCATCGTTCCCTGGACCCTCGCGGTCCAGAAGGGGATGGACGTCGCAGACCTCAGGGACCTGATCGTTCCCTATCCGACGTTCTCGGAGGCCTCGAAGCGGGCGGCCGTCTCCTTCTACGCCAGCGAGGCGCGACGGCCGGCCGTGGGCCGGCTGCTGCGCTTCCTGCGGATCTTCGGCTAGCGGCCATGAAGACGGACGCGCCACCCACCGAGCCGGATGTCGCGCCCGTCCGGCGCGTCCCCGGCCTGTCGGCACGGCTGCTCGTCCTCACCATCCTCTTCGTCATGCTGGCGGAGGTGCTGATCTACGTCCCGTCGATCGCAAACTTCCGCCGAACGTGGCTCAACGACCGGATCGCCGTCGCCCAGATCGCCGCGATGGTCCTCGATGCCTCGCCGACAGGTGCCGTGCCGATCGAACTCGAGCGCAAGCTCGTGGCGCAGGTGGGAGCGGTCAGCGTCGCCATCCGCTCGGGTGGTGCCCGCCGGCTGCTGGCCGTCACCGACATGCCGCCCGCGATCGACCATGACGTCGACATGCGGGCCGCCACGCCATGGAGCCTCGCCGTCGACGCGCTCGAGACCCTCGTCTCGAAGCAGCCGCGCGCCATCCGGGTGGTCGGCCCGGGCACGGACGACGTCGAGTTCGTCGAACTCGTCCTCGACGAGCGGCCCCTGCGCGACGCGATGGTGCGCTATTCGATCAACATCCTGATCCTGTCGCTGATCATCTCCGCGATCACCGCGCTGCTCGTGCTCATCGCGCTGCATCGGCTCATCGTCGCGCCCGTCCGCCGCTTGACGTCGAGCATCATCGAGTTCGGACGGGACCCGGAGAACACGTCGCTGGTGATCACGCCCTCGTCGCGCGGCGACGAGATCGGCCTCGCCGAGCGCGCGCTGTCGACCATGCAGTGGGTGCTCGCCACCGAACTGCGGGAAAAGAAGCACCTCGCCGCGCTGGGACTCGCCGTCAGCAAGATCAGCCACGACCTGCGCAACATCCTGGCATCAGCCCAGCTCTTCTCCGACCGGCTCGCGGCGGTGGGCGACCCCACGGTGCAGCGGCTTGCTCCGCGCATCGTTTCCGCGCTCGACCGCGCGATCGGCCTGTGTCGATCGACGCTCGCCTACGGAAAGGTGGTGGAGCGCCCGCCCCAGAAGCAGACGGTGCTCGTCTCGCCGATGGTGGATGACCTGCGCGACCTGCTGGGGCTCGGCGAGGGGCACCCGGTGACGCTCGTCAACCTGGTGCCGCCCGGGCTCGGCGTGGATGCGGACCCCGAACAACTCTCGCGCGTGCTCCTGAACCTCGGCCGCAACGCCGTTCAGGTGCTGACGGACACCGACGCCGTCGGAGCGAAGGTCATCACCGTCGCCGCGCGCCGGGCCGGGGACACCATCGAGATCGAGGTGTCCGACACCGGGCCCGGCGTTCCCGTGCGGGCGCGCGAGCACCTGTTCGAGGCGTTCCAGTCCTCGACCCGGCCGGGCGGCACGGGCCTCGGCCTCGCCATCGCCGCTGAACTGGTCGCCGCCCACAGCGGGCGGATCGAGTTGCTCGAGACCCCGACGGGAGCGTCGTTCAGGATCACGCTGCCGGGCAGGGTCGTCCGGAGAGCGTAGCGGCCATGGCGTTCCCTGCCATCACCTCGACTGGCATGGTCAACGACAGGCTCCGGACCGATCGGGAAGCCCTGATGGCGGAGGATGCTGTGAGGCTCCAGGTCCTGGTCGGTCGCATCCTGCGGCTGCACTGGGCGGCCTGCGCGAACGGCATGGTCCTGCCGGACGGTCCACCGCCAGCAGAGATCGACTCGCCGCCGGTGCGGCGACTGATGGCCGATCCGCGCATCCGCTACATGAACGGCCGCGACCGCCATGCGCGGTTCTGGCTGCGCGAGCAGGCATACGTGCTGCTGCTCACGGCCCTCGCATTGCGCTCCTCGTGGCTGAACGGATCGCCGCTTCCGGTTGCGCCGCGGGACCTGCCGCGCCTGTGCGGACTGTCGGAGCGCATGGTGCGGAACACGTTGAAGCGCGCCGTCGCCACTGGCGATCTCATTCGGACGAAGCCGGCTGCAGGCACGCGCGGGCTGCTGCTCGACCTGTCACCGGGTGTCGTCGCCGCGATCGAGGCGCGCAATGCCGGTTATCTCTCTGCGGTGGCGGAGGCGATCGTCGAGCCCGTGCCCGAACTGCCACCCGCGGCGAAACCTGCCTTCGAGCGATTGCGCTGTCGGATGCTGCTGACCTCGTATGGGCCGCCGGGCACGCCGCCCGACCCGCTCTTCCTGCGCCGCAGCTTCGCCTACCTTGTGCTCGACGGCTTGCTCGAAGGACCGAAGCACCGGGCCGCTGTGGTGGCAGCAGCGGCCGCACGCACCGGCGTGACCGCCATGACCATCCGAAACACCTTGATGCGCGCCGCGCGTACCGGCTGGATGACGGACGGGGACACTGTCGCGTGCACGCCGCTGGCCCGCGAAAGGGTCGGGCGAATGGCCTCGGCGATGATCACGCGCTGGACGCTGGCGCTCGAGGTGATGGCGCTGCTGGCCCGCAAGCCCGCGCTTGCCACGGAGCTCGACAAGGCCTGCTTCGCCGCGTGGCCGGCCACGTCCGGCTGAACTCACCAGGAAAAAAAAGTGCCGCCCCGCGGCTTTGCTGCTGCGCGGCGCACTCCGCCGGATAACATCCCGGCTCTCAGGACCTTGAGCTGTACAGCGGTCGAGCGCTCGCCGTCGGCCTGACTTGCAAGCTGAAAGGCTGCGAAACTCTGCCAACAGGAAGGTGTTCGATGTCGAAGAACCTCAATCGTGTCCTGGCCGCTGCTCTAGTGGGTCTGCTATCGACCGAGGCTGCCCTGCCGTGCACGCGGGTCCTCTGGGCCTCGCAGGACAACCAGGTGTTGGTGGGTCGGGCGCAGGACTGGACCGAGAAGGCCAACTCGGCGTTTCGGGTCTATCCGCGCGGGATGGACCGGACGGGGGCGGTCGCCGAGAACCCCCACAAGTGGACCTCGAAGTACGGCAGCCTCGTGATTACCGGCTACGACCTCGCCACCCATGAGGGCGTGAACGAGAAAGGGCTGAGCGCGCAGATCCTCTACCTGGCCGGAGAATCCGACTACGGCAAACGGGATCGCAGGCTGGAGGGCATCGGCGTCACCCAGTGGGTGCAATACTTCCTGGACAACTTCGCGACCGTCGCGGAAGCGGTCGAGGCGCAGAAGTCCATCGCTTTCCAGATCGACTCCCTGATCCTGCCGAACGGCTTCCCGACGCTGGTGCATCTGTCGCTCTCGGACAAGTCGGGCGACTCCGCCGTCATCGAGTACATCGCCGGCAAGCCGAAGGTCTATCACGACAGACGGTTCACGGTGATGACCAACGAACCAACCTACGACAAGCAGATCGAGAACCTGAAGCAGTACCGCACCTTCGGCGGGGACAAGCCACTCCCCGGCGAGCGGACGCCCTCGGACCGTTTCGTCCGGGCGGCGTTCTACGCCAATGGACTGCCGAAGCCGGCGAGCCGCGCGGAAGCCGCCGCATTCGTCTTCAGCGTCATCCGGAACGTCTCCGTGCCCTTCGGCTCCGGCGACCCCGACCGACCGAACGTCTCGAGCACGATCTTCCGGACGGTGCAGGACCTGACCGGAGGGCGCTACTACTTCGAGAGCACCTACGCCCCAAATGTGGTCTGGATCGACTACGACAGGCTGGACTACAGCCCGGGGAAGCCGGAACTGGAACTGCAGGTCGAGAAGATGATCTTCTCGCTCAATGGCGAGGTGTCCAGCCTCCTCCAGCCGGCGAAGCCGTTCGTGTTCGGCGTGAACAAGCACTGATGCTTCGATGATCCGACTGACGGGCGATGCCGGGGGCATCGCCCGGGGCACAACAAGGCGCCGCTCCAGCCTGGCTGCGTCATTCCACGATCACCGCTCGACGTGATCGAACTTGCTGCGCCCTGCAATAAGGTCGCGCAACGCTGGAATCCTTACGGATGTTCGACGGGTAGAATGGCGCACCGCGCCGGGTGAAGATGATAACTATGTTTACGCCATAGCCCTCCCAAAATAGTCCTTGAAAATTAGCGTCAACCCTATGAAATCCATCAATATCTTCGGTCAACGCTAACGCGAAACCTGTTGTTGGAAGTCAGAACGGAATTTCATCATCCATCTCGTCATTCCGGGACGTAGCGGTTGAAGCCGGCTGCAATTCCACTGGCTGGGCAGCCGTATCACTGTGCTCAGGCTTGGCCGCTAATCCCCAGTTCTCAACGACATCGATTAAGGGGAAGGCTTCAGTCGTTGCCCAGTCGATGTAGGGTGCTGCCGTTGCACTCCATGGCTCGCGCTTAGGCAACTTGATCTGAACGCGGGCTGGGACGTGCAGCGCGCTACCGAATACAATCGCCTCGCCCGCCGCAAGCACCGTCACCTGATCGAGCAGACGTTGAGCCTGTTTCGGGATGATCCGGCGAAAATGGTCAATGTCATCTGGATTTTGCAAGCGATGCGAAAAGAAGTTGGCGCACTGGCTAATAATGGTAGGGCTGATTTCGCTCGGGCGCTGGCTGGCCACTACCAGGGATAAGCCAAATTTCCGGCCTTCCTTGGCGACCCGTTCAAAAGCGCGACGCGAGAGGGTCTGACCGCGATCCTCGACCTTGCCCGGCGGGCGGGCATAGTTATGCGCCTCTTCCAAAACTAGAACCCATGGATAACGGCTGCGCCGGTCGGGGCGGAGCATTTCGCGTGCTTCGAGCAGCAGACGCCCCAGAATCGCGCACGCGAACGGCAGCACCTCCGAGGCCAGCATCGAGAAATCCAAAACGGAGACGCGCGGACCAGAACACCGACCCACGCCGAGTTTTTCCATCCAAGTCTGAAAGCTGCGGATATCCTGTTGCTCATAGCTGAATAACGATTGCCAACGCCGATCATCGAGACGAGTCCGCAAACGTAGTTTCAGCGTGGTGAGATACTGGTCGATCTTCTTGCCGCTCTCCTGATCGGTCGCGCGATCAACAAGGCGTGGGTCGCGAAACTCCGCTGCCGCGACGAAGCGCGGCGAGTCAGCCGATTTGGCAAAGTTGACCCCTTCATTCTGGCGCGCCGAAATGCTTTCCAGCATGGAGGTGCGGATCGTCGCCAGGCCGTCTCTTACCTGCCTGTCATTTATAATTTTCCGCCATTGATCCGTACCCGACCATGTAATTGAATTGCGGAACGCATTCCAATCAGCACCCGTCGCATACTGCTCAGCGTGATTGATGAAGATGTCGAATGATCCGCTAGCGGGCGAGCGAGGATCGTCCATCCAGGATAGCGCAGAGTCGATCTTGCCGATAGCAACCTGCAATGGGTCATATAGGCTTCCGTCGTCGGCAGCAGCCTTGGCAATCGCCCACCAGTCTTTCAGGACAGGTTCTTGCGTCGCTTCAGATGCCTGAAGCCACTCGCAAATTTCCTCGCCATTCATCAGCCAAACTGGAAGGCAAAACTCCGTGCCGTTGAGGTAAATCCGATTCGGCTCGCGCTGATACGTTGCCTTCTCTGTGGGCAGAAAAGCGTTAGCGTATTCTCCGTTGATATCTAGAATAAAGATGTGAGGATCGGCCTTTGCCTCGGCTCCGAATCCCTCGTGCTCGATGATGCCTCGGATAAGGCTCGCCACCGTGTACGACTTGCCGGAGCCTGTATTGCCCACCACCGCAAGCGGCCGAGAAAAAAGGTCGTTGAAGGACGCCTTAACCTTCGTGTTCTCGTCGCCGGTCTGGTGGCCAATCTCCAGCGCATAGTCGAACGGCTTGCCGTCCCAAAGATAAGGGCGGTTTCGCTGCGGTGGACTTGCAAAGATACCTGAGAGGATATCCGGGTCGGCCACCTCCGCTGGCGTGTCCAAAGTGGGCAGGACTGTGATGCCACTGTCAAACTTCCAAAGGCTTTTCCCAAGGTGCCTGACAGTTCCGAGAAGCTGGACCGAGGCGATCCGGCGCGGCTTCATCAGTTCCAACGAAAGCTCATCGTCCCGCATCGGATCAAAGCTTTCCCGCGCCTCAAGATCGCTGAGAATTCCAATAGCATGCGATCCTGCTCCCAGATCAAAGGTCAGAAACGCATTGATGGCGACGGCGCGCTGAACGCCATCCGGGGTGGCTCGGGAGGACGACTTAGAATCAGGCGACAACTCAACCTTGAGCCGGAACCCGTTGACGGCGACCACATGGCCGATAACGCGGGGCTGTTCCATCAGACGGCCGCCGCCGGCTCGCCCGAAGGCCGATCCTCAACCTTGCGAAGCTGATCCTCGAAGTTGCGCAGGCGTTTGTAGTCATCCAGCCATTTGACATCGGGCATGACGTTTTGGGCAAAATCGGCGAAAGTAGCCACCTCGAAGGAGCAGCCTGCACCTTCGCCCGCCCGCTCAGTCAGCACAAATGCGCGCTGCCCAAGGCTCTGATAGCGGCGAACCCGCTGGACGATGGCGCTGGTGGGGTTCGGCTCCACCACCAGCATTACCAGCGACGGATTCATCAGCGCCGTCTCAATGATTCGTGTGATGTGATCGTCGCCAAAGCCGTATCCCAGAACCATCAAGAAAGTTTGCGGCTGATTTAGCCGAGCATGAAGGAGCCGGAATAGGTGCGCGTAAGGCATGTCCAGCGTCCGGGCGAATTTCTGGGAGGTAGGGAGAATTCCAAACGAGCTGATTGATTCGAAATTCGGGGAGACAAGTTGTTCGGCCTTTTTCGCTGCGTCGGCCGCCCGATACGATGCGGCAAATCCGAGGTCACGGTGACGAGCACGCATGATCCCACTTGCGTCAGCCTGCCAGTGAATTGAGCCATGCAACTTGTAGAATTGAAGGAATTTGTCGAAACGGCGAACACGGCCTTCCGCGACATCACCGGGATAATAGATATCAAGGCCATAGACCGCCGGATCGAAGCGTGCGTTTGTCTTGCCAGAGAACCCATCAAAATATTGGATTCCTAGTTCCTCCATGGCCTGCTCAAACAGGGTGTCATAGTTCAGGGTAAAGAGATGCGTCCGCCCGAGATTTGTGTCGCGCGCCGCAAGCTTGGCCAGAAATGGGATATGGCCCGATGTCTGCTTACCATCCGGCTCGGAAAGCTCGCGGCGATCAATCTCAAGAGCGCATTCCGCGAAGATTGCACGCTCGATTAGCGCCCGCAGCGTTTCCATGGTGGCCGCATCGGGATTAGCATCAGAGTCCTTCCCGTCAGCGTACTTGCCTTTCCAGCTTACCGCGCGGATCGGGGACTTTTCCGGCTGGGAAAGTTCCGCAGCATTGAACAGGTAGCTCAGCCACTCCTCAAAACCTACCGGCCCCTGCTTCGGCTCAGCCGGCCATAGGGATATGCGGTTCCTAATGATGGCTGCTGCGTCCGTTGCCAGCGCGCATCGCTGAACAGCTTCGAGAACTTGGCACTCAAGGTTGGTCGCTCGCCCGCCGGCCATCAGGCGGCCGCCCGCGCTGAATGACGTGCCGGCGGCAGTCAGCACCACCACGTTTTCCATGCGAAGCCAGTCCGCTAGGAGCGCCTGCATCCGGCGCAACCCATCGTCCGGCGATTTGCTCGCAAGAAGATCATCGCTTTCGCCGGCTGAGACTGGCGAAAGCAGCTTATATTTGCAAAGCTCCGTCAATTACCTTTCCCCCAACTTTGGCAGGTTCATCAACCTTCTTTTTTTATTCCGCGTCTCTACATTTGCCCCGGAAGATACAGCGTTCTTACGAACATAGTCCCGCATGAACTCCCGCAAGAGCTGCGACGCAGGGCGATCCTGAATCTTGCAAGCTGCGAGGAATTCATCTCGCAGCTCGCGATCCAGTCTGATCCGCATGCCAACATCTTTCTTCATAACTCGATAGTGTAGCCGATGGATACACATCCGCCCAGCGGCATTCGTGCCGTCGTGGCAGGAGCCTTTTAGTTCTTATTTTCATTGGCTTGGGTCGGGTGAGCTAAGGGCGCTGCCCTCGCGCGGCGCAAGAAAACTCTCCGACCTTTCGCGGCATAAACGGCTTCCTCCCCGTAAACGGGTGCCCCTCCATTTATTCCACGGTGCCAAAGAGTTGTCTGGCACCTTACTACCCCGGTCTCGCCGACGGGCAAGGGTTCAGGAGCGGCGCTTCGCTGCTCTGAACCCCAAACCCGAAGGAACAGAGACATGACCAGCGCAACCGACAGCAAGCCCCGCATCTATGTCGCCTGCCTTGCCGCCTACAATAACGGTTATCTGCATGGGGCGTGGATTGAAGCGGATCAGGACGCCGACGAGATCAGGGACGAGATTGCGGCGATGCTCGCACGATCCCCCATTGAGGACGCAGAGGAATATGCCATCCATGATTATGATGGTTTCGAGGGCGTCACCATTAACGAGTATGCCGGCATCGAGAGCGTGGCACGAATGGGCGCTTTCATCGCCGAGCATGGCGCGCTAGGCGCGGGTTTGCTGGAGCAGTTCGTCGGCGACATCGACCAGGCCGAAACTGCCTTGCAGGATTGCTATCATGGTCAGTTCGCCAGCCTCGCCGATTTCATGGAGGAGCTGACCACCGAAAGCGGCGTCACAATCCCCGAAGCCTTGCGCTATTACGTTGATTGGGAGGCAATGGCGCGGGACGCTGAAATGAGCGGCGAGTTCTTCACGGTGGAGACAGCACGCGATGAGGTGCATGTCTTTTCCAGCAGGTAGGGACTAGGACGCTTTTCCGGCATTCGTCGGCAGAGCGGTTTGTTGAACGATGTGCAAATGTGCCGGCCGGCTCACGTATTACTACGCGCATCTGGAGCGATTGAGAAAAATCCGCCGACTAGCGGAATCACGCAATCATTGTTAAGAAGAAAATTAACTATAAACGTCCAATCCGTCCGAACAACGTTTCGGATAAATCTGACTATTTCCCGCAGCAACAGTTTCAGAAACTCTCTATCCGGGCGTTGTCTCGCGCGCTCGTGAGTAGAGAGAGTGCGCCATGCTTCGCATTGATTGGCGTGCGCCCGCGTCTTACGGGCACGCAAAAGCTATTCCTCCCGCCGGCTTCGCTTGGGAGTATCTTCGTCGCCATGACGATTATCATCGCGACTTTGAGACAATCGCCAGCATGAAGGAACCGGCCGCGACCCAACTGGACGCATTCACGCAGCGATGGGGTTTGCGATTTCCCATGCGATCCCGAAACCCCGTCTGATCGACAATCCCTGTTCTGGATTCCAAGCCTACAGCCACACGCGGTTCTCTTGTCTCCGATGCAACCTCGCGAAGGGGTGACCGAACCCATTGTGACGCTGGCGCATCTGTCCGGCCTCGACCTGCGACACGCGGCGGACGGATGGCATGGCATCTGGCATGTCGATGGCGTCACGCATCAATTCTGGCTGCCCCAGGCCGTGCCCGACGCAGCCGCCTTCTATGCCGTATCCCTTCCGATGGATTCCTACATGGAGCTTCGCGCCCATGCTGCGCGCCGCCTCTGGCGATCCCTGAATGGGCGAGCGCCAGGTGCAGACTTCCGCACCATGCCCGCGCAGCTTCGCCGGTTTCATATCTTGTCCCTGCGTGCGCTCGACGCTCGCTTGCGGGGCGAAAGCTATCGCACCATCGCGGAAGTGCTGCTCGGCTTTCGCGGAACCAAGGAAGATTGGGAAGTCGATCCCCGGAAGAATCAGGCCCGGCGATTGGTCGCGCACGGCCTGAAAATGATGCGGGGCGGCTATCGGCTGTTGCTGCACTATCCAATTAGGCACAACAGCGGTTGATTTTCGGACGCTTGAGCCTGGACCATGCTGGATCAGTGTTCCGCCTCGACGGGAGCGGCGCGTCGGCCGTCGCGCTCATACCAGCCTTTCGAGCGGTTCACGATCCAAACGACCGAGAGCATCACCGGCACCTCAATCAGCACGCCGACCACGGTTGCGAGCGCGGCCCCGGAGTGGAAGCCGAACAGGCTTATGGCGGCGGCAACCGCCAACTCGAAGAAGTTGGATGCGCCGATCAGCGCCGAGGGACCAGCAACGCAATGCTGTTCGCCGAAGGCCCGGTTGAGCAAATAGGCCAGCCCCGCGTTGAAATAGACTTGAATCAGGATCGGCACCGCCAACAGGGCAATGACGAGCGGTTGCGCGATGATTTGTTCGCCCTGAAAGCCGAATAGCAGCACCAGCGTCGCCAGCAGGGCGACCAACGACAGCGGCCCGAGCCTCGCCAGCAACGCGGCGAGCGCCGGAGCGACGCCCCTCGCAAGGAGCCGTCGCCGGACGATCTGCGCGACGATCACCGGAATGACGATGTAGAGCACAACCGAGAGGACTAGCGTTCCCCACGGCACGGTGATGGCGGACAGACCAAGCAGCAAGCCGACAATCGGAGCGAAGGCCACCACCATGATGGCGTCGTTGAGTGCAACCTGACTCAACGTGAAATGCGGCTCGCCTTTGGTCAGATTAGACCAGACGAACACCATTGCGGTGCAGGGTGCGGCGGCGAGGATGATGAGGCCGGCGATATAGCTGTCGATCTGCTCGGCCGGCAGATAGGGCCGGAACCACCAGCCGATGAACAGCCAGCCGAGCAGCGCCATCGAAAAGGGCTTGATCGCCCAATTGATGAATAGCGTCACGCCGATTCCGCGCCAGTGCCGGCCGACTTCCCCGAGGGCGGCGAAGTCGATCTTGAGCAGCATGGGAACGACCATGAGCCAGATCAGCACCGCGACCGGCAGATTGACCTTGGCGATTTCCAGCCCGCCGACAGCGTGGAACACGTTGAGGAACCAATGTCCGAGGGCGATGCCGACGACGATGCACAGCGCCACCCAAAGGGTGAGATAGCGTTCAAAGGTGGACATGGATCATCCTCACGCCGTCGCCACGCGGCGACCATGCCCGTCCACCACAGGCTCGCCGTCTTCCTTGAAAAACTCGCCTTGCTGCGGCGGCAGCAGATCGAGCACGTCTTCGGAGGGGCGGCAGAGCTTTACGCCCTTGGGACTGACGACGATTGGCCGGTTGATGAGGATCGGATGCGCCATCATCGCGTCAAGAAGCTGACCGTCGCACAACTGCGGATTATCCAAGCCGAGTTCGGCGTAGGGAGTGCCCTTCTCGCGGAGCAAAGCCCGAACCGAAATCCCCATGCGCCCGATAAGCTGCGTGAGCATGATCCGAGTCGGCGGCGTCTTCAGATACTCGATGATGTGCGGCTCAATGCCTGCGTTACGGATCATCGCCAGCGTGTTGCGAGACGTGCCGCAATCTGGGTTGTGGTAGATAATGATGTCCATGACCGGCCTCATGCCGCGCTGCCGCGCGGCGAGCTTGCGCCTTCGGATTGGCCGATTTCGACAAGGCGGGCTCGCAGCGTCGATTTGTCGAGGCTGGAGACGGGAAGCGCGGCAAAGACCGCGATACGATTCCGCAAATAGCGAAACGCGGTCACGAACGCCGTTTGTCGGGCAATCTCGGGGCCTTCTACAGTGGCGGGGTCTTCGATCCCCCAATGCGCTGTCATCGGCTGACCGGGCCAGACCGGACAGGCTTCACCGGCCGCGTTGTCGCAAACCGTGAACACGAAATCCATGACCGGAGCGTCAGCCCCGGCAAACTCATCCCAAGCCTTCGAGCGCAGGCCATCGGTCGGATAGTCAAAATTTTTGAGGGTCGCGATGGCGAGCGGGTTGACCGTCCCCTTGGGCTGGCTTCCGGCCGAGTAGGCGCGGAAGCGGCCCCCGCCATCCTTGTTCAGGATGCTTTCGGCCAGGATCGAGCGGGCCGAATTGCCGGTGCAGAGAAACAGGACGTTGAAGATGCGTTCGGGCGTAGTGTTATCAGACATGGGCTTTGTCCGTGGCAGGTTCACAGCAGGCGATAAGTTTGCTCGCGACCGGGCTGCACACTTCGGGATGACCTTGGCAGCAGTCGCGCATGAGAAATTCGAGCAGGCCGGACAGCGCCGGATAGGAGGCGCTGTAGATGATCGAGCGTCCGTCGCGGCGCGACTCGACAAGGCCGGATTGTTCAAGGTGGCTCAAGTGGAAGGACATGCGCGACGAGGACGCGCTATCCATCGCTTCCCCGATGGCCCCGGCCGGCATCCCATCCGGCCCGGCCGTGACCAGCAGGCGCACGATACGCAGGCGGGTTTCCTGCGAGAGCGCCGCGAAGGCGGAGAGGGCTTGCTTTTCGTTCATTAATATCTCAACATCTCAAGAATCGTTGAAATATGGATACACGGACATGAACGTTCACGCCAGCCCCCTAAAGACGGATTTTCAGGATGACGCTTCGCTCGGGGCGATCCTCGACGTTCTGGAAGCCCATGCCGACAAGGCTCTTGTCCTCACCTATGGCGACGGACGGCAGGTGCAGGCCGGCTATCACGTCACCGAGGTTAAAGCCGGTTCATTCGTCACGCTCGATTGCGGCGGCAATCCCGATGCGTGGCGGGAAACCGTCTTGCAGGTCGAGGACATTCCTCTGACCAAGGGCAACGCGCCCATGACCGTCACCAAGTTCCGGTCGATTCTCGGCAAGGTCGGCAGCAGAGTGCAACTCGACGCGAATGCGCGGCTGACCTGGGAAGTGAGCCGACCCGGCGATCCGATGCAAGTTTATGATGTGGCGGGCATCGAAATCGAGAGCGAACGGGCAGTTGTGCGCCTCAGCCCGCGCCCCGCGATTTGCAAGCCCAGGCATCGCGCGCAGCAGACGGGAGCGCCGGCCTGTTGCGGGTAGGTTATTGCAGCAACGATCAGCGCCCGGCTGCCACCGCCTGTTCCAGGATTCGGCGATAGCCCGCGCGTGAAAGCCATTCGGCGCGCGCGAGGTGGCTTTCCCAACATCGGCGCGTCAGCGTTTCGTCGCCGACCGGATCGCGATGCAGCACGATTCGCGCGGCTTCCTTCCAGTCCGCGCCGTCCGCCTTCGCGTCGAGAAGGCGCAAATAAGTGACGTAGTGCTGTTCGTCGTAAGGCGTAATGTCGTTTCCCGCTGGCGCTTCGTCGTCCACATCGGGATCGAGTTCGACAGGCTTTCGCATGTCTGTTCCCCGTATCCGAGAGGGTTTGTCTGCGGTGCGCCCCCGCAAACGGTGCTCTCTGACTCTGGTGATCGGGGAGTTAGTAACCGCATGACACGGCCCCACGGCCTTTAGTTCGGAGAACCTGTTGCATACGCCGCAGGCTCCCCGACCATAGGTCGAAGAGTGGTGCCAATTCGGCGACACCTTCCTAGTCATGAGGGGTTACTACGCCCCAGAGCGGCGCGTCCGCTCCACTTTCATGTCTAGCCGAACCGCGCCCGGATGTCTTTCCCTATTCGGCGCGACAGGCAATGACGCGCTGAAATCCATCATCTTTTCAGCTTGCCGGCGCGTCCCAAGGGGTGCCGCCAGCGCATAGGCGCAAATGCGGCACGCTACGCGCCGCCGATCCCCCGCCAAGGTTCGCCACAGCCCGCCGAAGTTTGCGGCGGCCACATCAACGAACCCAAGGTGATCTTATGGCCATCCGCCGCAATGCGGAGCTGCCGCCGCGCCTGTTGCGCACACAGGAAGCCGCGCGCTTTCTCGGCATCTCCATCCGCACGCTTGAAAAACATCGCACCTACGGCACCGGCCCGACCTATCGCAAGATCGGCGGCCGTGTCCTTTACACCGTTCGCGACCTTGAAGCCTGGAGCGCGGTCGGCACCCGCAAATCCACGCGCGACAAGAACGCCGGCACGGTCTTTCCCGCTCGCCCGCTCACGCCCGACGAGCGGGGCAAGCTCTGAATGCCGCGCGACGATCATAGACCCACGCGGCCGACCGACATCAGCGAACGCAGCCGGCTCGACCCCTTCATAGTCGCTACGGGCGACGCCGCGCCGCGTGACCAGCGCGATTTGATGGAGCGGCCTTTCTTCTCGCTGGCGAAGACACCGCGCACCAAGCCGATTCTCTACAAGGCTGCCGATGTCGAGGTGCAGGTGCTCGCCATGCCCGAACACGGCATGGCGACCATATGGGACGCCGATGTGCTGATATGGGCGGCCTCGCAGATCGTCGCGGCCGAGAATAGCGGCCTTCGCACGTCGCGCTTCTTCCGCTTCACGCCTTACCATCTGTTGCGCGCCATCGGGCGGCCGACCGGCAATCATCAATATCTATTGCTGAAAGCCGCGCTCGCGCGCCTGCAATCGACCGTCATCGCCACAACGATCCGCAACGGCCCGCATTGGCGTCGCCGGCAATTCTCCTGGGTGAATGAATGGGAGGAAATGACGACGCGCGCCGGCCGCGTCGAGGGCATGGAGTTCGTCCTACCAGAATGGTTCTACAACAGCGTCATTGACCGTTCGCTAGTTCTCACCATCGACCCGGCCTATTTCCGGCTCACAGGTGGTATCGAGCGTTGGCTTTACCGTGTCGCGCGCAAGCACGCCGGCCACCAGCGCCACGGCTGGACGTTCGAGGTTTCGCACCTTCACGCGAAGTCCGGCAGCCTCGCGCGGCCGTCAGACTTCGCGCTCGACATCCGCCGCATCGCCGAGCGCCAGCGGCTCCCCGGCTATCGGCTCCAGATCGAGCGGGAGAACGGCCGCGAGCTGCTGCTTATGCGGCCGGCAAAAGCATCCACAGTGCCTGTTGAAAACCGTGTGGACGCCATCGGCACATCAGGCGCACGCACTATCGGCACATCAGGCGCAAACCGCGCGCCGGACTCTATAGAAGAATCTAACAGAGAATCTAACTCTTGTTGTTTGGCGCGCGCGCAAGCGCGCCGTGGTGCCGGTGCCACGCCGAAGGGCGAGCCATGACACGCGCCCCCGGCATGGCGCTCGCGCGCAATCCCCATCCCATCCCCGGAGACGAACAATGACCCGCAGCGCGCATCGCGGCGCACACGGCCGTCCGCTGCCGGACGGGCCTGCGCCCTTCACGACGCTGGTTGAACTGACCTTCGACAAACGCAAGGTCGAGCACTGGATACGCTTCGGCCGTAAGAGCTACGAACAGATACTCGACCGTCGCCGCAGCGTCGTCGGCTTCGCGCCGGAGAGCACATTCGCCTTCGTCCGCTGGGCTGCCGGCGAGCATGGCACGATCATTTCCCGCATCGACATCGTGCGCGCCATCGGCCGGGGCGAGCCGTTTCAGACATTGCCCTTCGTGCGGCCGGGGGGCGACATCATGCTACGCCTCGACGGTTGGCCGAAGGTGCAGCGCGCGCTTGCCGTCATCGACGCCGTGGAGGCGCTGGGCCTCGACCCGGCCGACGTGTCCCCGGACTACTGGCGGCACGCGCACAACCGCCTGTCCGCGAATCTGGAGCCGAGCGCCTACACGCCGGAACGTCATGCCGCGTGGATCGGGCGGCGTAGGATCGGCCCATGACGCGCGCCGGCCTCCTTATCGCAACGGCGCTCGCGGCTGTCGGCGTCGGCTATCCCGGCCTCACGCCGATGCCGATCAAACTCATCTGGAACGCATCGGCCAGCGCGCCAATCGGCTTCTACACAATCGACTTCGACGGCCCGTTCGAGGTGACTGATCTTGTCGCCGCTGATGCACCCGAACCGCTCGCGACCTTTCTTAGCGAGCGCGGCTATCTGCCGAAGGGCGTGCCTCTGTTGAAGCGCGTGCGCGCCGTTTCCGGCCAGACCGTTTGCAGGATCGGCCACGTCATCACCGTCGATGGCATCATTGCCGGTGCCGCGCTCGAACGCGACCGGATCGGCCGTGCGCTACCCGTCTGGCAGGGCTGCCAGCGCATCCATACCGGCGAAATCTTCCTCATGAACTGGCAAGTCCGCGACAGCCTGGACGGCCGGTATTTCGGGTTGATTTCCACGGACCAGATCATCGGCCGAGCGGTGCCGCTCTGGACCGACGAGGACGGCGACGGCCGCTTCCAATGGCGCGCGCCGACGCACTGACTTCGCATTTCCCCCCACCAACCAGAAGGAGACTGACAATGCCTGCCAATATCTTTGAACCTACCGCCAACGGTTACGCCGGCCGCGTCCGGCTGTTCGGAATCGACGAGGCAATCGTGCTCGTCGCCATCGAGCCGAGCGACGCCGACAACGCGCCGGCCTACCGCATCCACCTCGACGACGAGGACGGCCCCGAAATCGGCGGCGGCTGGAAACGTGTCGGCGAACGCGCTGGCGACTACATCGCCCTGGAGATCGACAGCCCGCTTTTCCCCGCGCTATTTCGTCCGGCACTGTTCCAGGCCGACGACGAGGGACGCACCTTTCGGCTGGCGTGGAAACGGCCAAAGGCGCGCGAGGATCGGAACTGATCGGTGCGGTTTCCGATCATCCCTTTGTTCGCGGGAACGCACTCGCATCCCTTCGTCCCGCTCGGCGACAAGACGGCCGGCGCGCGCAGCGAAGGTCAGGGGCGGCCATCGGCCGGCGCTTTGCGCGCACCCTTGACCGTAGCGAGCACGCTGGCAGGCTGGCGTCATAGCGGCGATGGGGCGGCATGGCGCTGTGCCGTCCTGTTGCTCGCCGGGGCGCTTTCCGTCTGCGCCGGGCCGGGCGTCGCGGTCGCGCAATCCGCGCCGGTCGCGCGTCCTGCCCCCGATCCTTATGCCGCTCACATCGCCGAGGCGTCGCAGCGGTTCGGCATCCCCGAACCCTGGATTCGCGCCGTGCTGCGCGCCGAGAGCGCGGGCGACATGCGCGCGATTTCATCGGCCGGGGCGATGGGATTGATGCAGATCATGCCCGACACCTGGGCGGCCCTGCGCGTCCGCTACCAGCTCGGTCGCAATCCCTATGACCCGCGCGACAGCATCATGGCGGGCGCGGCGTATCTGCGCGAAATGTGGGACCGCTACGGCAATGTCGTAGCCATGCTCGCGGCCTACAATGCCGGTCCCGGTCGCTATGACGATCATCGTTCGACCGGCCATCCGCTGCCGGCCGAGACGCGCGCCTATGTCGCCGCGCTCGCGCCGATCCTGGGCGGCACGGCGACATCCGAAGCACCGTTAGCACCACCGCCGCCGCCGCCCGACTGGCGCGACGCTCCGCTCTTTATCGTGCGGCCGACCGACAGCCGGGCGACGGTCGCGCCGTCATCCGATGCGCAATCCGGCGATCTGTTTGCGTCCGTTTCGGAGCGGGACCGTCGATGAAAATCGCCTACGCGGACCCGCCCTATATCGGCTGCGCGCATCTCTACCGCGACCATCCCGACTATGCCGGCGAGGTCGATCATGCACGCCTGATAGAGCGGCTGGAGCGCGACTATGACGGCTGGATTTTGCACGCCGCCGCGACGCCGCGCTCCGTCGCGACGCTCGCGCCTTTGGTCGAGCGGACGGGCGCGCGGTGGATGGCCTGGGTGAAGGGATTTGCCGCGTTCAAGCGCAATATCCCCGTCGCCTTTGCGTGGGAGCCGGTCATCGTGAAGGCCGCGCGAAAGCCAGTCGTCAGCAAGCGGCTAGTGATGCGGGACTGGATTCAGGAGAGCATCACGCTTCGCCGTGGCCTCACTGGCGCGAAGCCCGAAGCGGTCTGCCATTGGGCGTTCGAGATGGTCGCCGCGCGCCCCGAAGACACGCTCGACGACCTGTTTCCCGGCAGCGGCGCGGTCGCGGAAGCATGGCGCACATGGCGTCTCAAATTCGCATTGCCGGACGAGCCAGCAGCGCGGGTCGCGGCATCCATCGGTGTTCGGAATCAGGCAGCGGATGGAGCAGAACCGTGAAGGCAGGAAGCGGAGAAAGGGCCGAAGGAGCGGAGGGCAAGATTAAAGAAGCCGGCACCATGTCGGGCCGCTTCTGGAAATTGTTGTTGTCTGCACACTGTTTAGGGGAGCCGCGAGCGGCACCGTGTTTTTGGACCCCGCGAGCCGTGATCTTGTGCAAAGCCTTGGCTTTGCTGGGTTTCGACCGGCACCATGACCGCCGAACGCCCGATTTTCTTGGGTTTAGGCCGGAGGCGCTGGCATGAGCGCCGACGACGAAAACCGCTTCCGGCCGAAGCCCGGTCGCATCCGATCCGATGCGCCACGCGCGGGCAAGACAAGGAGCTTCTTCACCCAGGCGAAGAAGATCGCCCGGCAGCAGCGAGCGGCCGTTTCCCATGCGCCCGCCGCGCCATCGTCTTCCCGGTCAACAGCGTCGCGCGGCTCCCGCGCCATCATCGCCAGCGGTAAGGGCGTGAAGCGCGGCCGGGGCGCGAGCTTCGTCCGCGCCCGCAACATATCCGGCAACTGGCATCACCGGCAGCCCGGCAGCCGGCGCGTCATGGTCAAGCAACGCAGCGTTCGGGCCGCGTGGAAGGACGGTCGCGCCCGCGCGCATCTTCGCTACATCCAGCGCGACGGCACATCGCGCGATGGCGAGCGCGGCCAGCTCTATTCGGCGCGTGAGGACCGCGCCGATGGCGACGCCTTCCTTGATCGCGGCAAGGAGGATCGCCACCAATTCAGATTCATCGTCTCGCCGGAGGATGGCGCGGACCTGTCCGACCTTACGACCTATACCCGCGACTTCATGCGCCAGGTGGAGGCCGACCTTGGCACGAAACTCGATTGGGTTGCGGTCAATCACTACAACACCGGGCATCCCCATGTGCATATCGTCGTCAACGGCCGCGATGACACAGGCGCGGATTTGGTCATCAACGGCGATTATCTCTCTGCCGGGCTGCGCGAGCGGGCGAGCGAGCTTGCGAGCCTCGAACTTGGCCCCGTCACCGAGATCGAGCAGGCTCACAAACTGTCGGCCGAGATCGACCAGGACCGTTTCACCCGCATCGACCGGGCTATGGTCGAGGAAGCCGACGACAGGTTCCTCGACCTTCGCCAAGAGCCGGCCGCGCCGCGCCGCCAGTTCAATCGCGCGCTGCGCCTGCGCCGTCTTGCCAAGCTGGACAAGATGGGGCTGGCGACCGAGCACGCGCCGGGCGTTTGGGAGTTGAGCGAGCGCATGGAGCCGACCTTGCGCGAGATGGGCGAGCGCGGCGACATCATCCGCAACATGCACAAGGCGCTAAGGGCCGATGGCTTGGAGCGCGACCCGCTCACCTTCCAAATCCATGACGGGCCGCCCGAAAAGCCCCTCGTCGGCCGCGTCGTCGATAAGTATCTATCCGACGAGTTGGGCGAGAACCTGACCGTTGTGGTGGACGGGATCGACGGCCGGACCCACCATGTAGCCGGCATCGACCCGGCGCGCGTTGAAGATGCGCGGATCGGCAGCATCGTCGAGATCGGCCCGGCCGACACCGCGCAGCGGCCATCCGACCGAAGCATTGCCGCCATCGCCGAGGATGGCGTCTATCGACCGAGCCGCCATCTGGAGCGGGCGAAGTTCGAGGGCCGCGTTCCGGGCGGCGATTATGAGGGCTATGTCGATGCTCATGTGCGCCGGCTGGAGGCGTTGCGCCGCGCCGGGATCGTCGAGCGGATCGACGCCGACCAATGGCGCATCCCCGAGGACTTCGAGAGTCGCGCCGCCGCCTACGATGCCGGCCGCAACCGGCAGGCCAGCGTTCGCGTCCTGTCGGTGCTCGATCTTGAAAAGCAGATCGGCGCGGACGGCGCGACGTGGCTCGACCGCCGATTGGTAGTGCCTGACGCATCCGACCTTGCTTCGGCCGGCTTCGGCCAGCAGGTGCGCGAGGCGATGGACCAGCGCCGCGAGCATCACATCGAACAGGGCGACGCTACACGTCGGCAGGACGGCCGCGTGTTCTATCGGCGCAATCTTCTCGCGACATTACGCGAGCGCGAGGTCGCCAGCGTCGGAGCGGAGATCGCCGCGAACAAGGCGCTGCCGTTCCGCGCCGCCGCCGATGGCGAAACCGTCAGCGGCAAGTTCACCGGGACCGTGCAGCTAACTAGCGGCAAGTTCGCCATCGTGGAACAGGCGCACGAGTTCACTCTCGTCCCATGGCGGCCAGTCATCGACCGGCAGCTTGGCCGCGAGGTCGTAGGCGTCATGCAAGATGGGTCGGTGTCGTGGCATCTCGGAAGAGCGCGTGAGATGGGGCTCTAAATGTCGGTGTGCAATTTCTCGCTGACGCTGAACAGATCGCAAAACGTCTAAAGAGGTTGCGGCGTTTGCCGGCTTGGTTAATCACCCGCAATCTCATTCAGCCAATCGTCGCTCCGCAATGGAATGTGATGCTTTTAGGTGAGAATGCCTGCACCTGATCTATCGGCAATGGTGGCGCTAACCTTGTGAGCATATCGCTTTAAGTGCGGACAACGTGTGTCTGAGACCCGTATCCACACGCTTGTCACGACGAACCACGACAGCAAGCTGACGAGAGAGCTGTGGAGAGAGGGAGCGAATGGCCAAACTCTGCCGGGCTTGTTCATTGCGTAGAGCCATGCTCGGAAGAATGGCGCAGCCAAGTCCCACACGAACAATCTCCTTGATAGCTTCCACGCTCCCAAGTGACATAGCAGGTTTTAATGATACCCCACCACGCAGGAACCAATTATCCGCAATGCGCCGTGTATTGCTATTTGGCTCGTAGAGGATGACTGCCTTCGCCGAAAGAACGCTAGGCGTAATGCGGAGCGGAAGCACCATGTCTGTCGGTGCAATCAGCACGAACTCGTCTTCGATGACAGGCATGATCTCGAACATTCGCCCTGACAGCGGCAAAGTAACGAGCGCAACGTCGATCGTATTCTCTTCCAACGATTTGGCGATATCCGCTGTGTTGCCTGTGACAACGGTGATTTCAAGCGCGGGATATTTTTTTCGCAGTTTTCCGAGAATCGACGGCAACAGGAAGATACAGGCGGTTGCGCCGGTGCCGATACGCACACGACCTGCAACGCCCTTGGTTCGGCTGCCGACCGCCTCCAGGGCGGCGGCGACGGCATCCTGAATCTGACCGGCATGGCTGAGCAACTCGACGCCGGCGGCTGTCGGCCTCGCCTTCCGCCCGACGCGTTCGATGAGCCCCGCTCCGAGCGTTCTTTCAAGTTGGCGAATCTGCAGGCTGACGGCGGGCTGCGTAAGCTGCAGGCGCTCCGCCGCCGCCGAGAAGCTGCCGTGCTCGACGACGATGACGAAGGTTTGCAGGTAGTCGAGGTTGAGACTTCTCATCAAAGCATCTCTTATGCTTCGTATAATTCCTAAAATCTTCTTTTATATAGCCCGATCTGGCATGGTCAAGCAACGGCGGCCATAGGGGCCGCCGCTTAAGGTCGGCGACAGACGTTGTGGCGAGTCAAAACGTTTTGCGGTTTCTGGATCGAGCTGGGGCGATATCTCGCCTGCTCGTCACGGTCGCGAATCCGGCAGTTGCAGCAGTTGCGAGAGCTCGACGACCACCTGCTTGCGGACATCGGCCTCTCGCGACGGGAAGCGCGGCGGGGACGCCGCGATCCAGACGACTAAAGCCCGCGGCCTGCGCAGAACGACGTGAAAAGGAAACTCAGATGAGTCGTTGGGGGCGAGGAAAGTGCCGATGAATAATGCTGTGATCGTCCGGGATGCAAACGAGGCCGATATGACAGCGATCCAGGCCATCTATCAGCATTATGTGCTGAATGGCCTGGCGACCTTTGAGGAGATTCCGCCCTCGGCTGAAGAGATGGTGTCGCGGCGTGCCTCGGTGGTTGACGCCGGTCTGCCGTATCTGGTCGCGGAAGCCGACGGACGGATTGTCGGCTATTCCTACGCAACCTCCTACCGGCCGCGTCCGGCCTACCGCCACACGATCGAGGATTCGGTCTACGTCGCGGATGGGCTGGGCGGCCGTGGCATTGGCGCGGCCCTGCTTCAGGCGCTGATCGTGCGCTGCGAGGCTGGTCCATGGCGGCAGATGCTGGCCGTGATCGGCAACAGCGGGAATGCCGGATCGATCGCGCTTCATCAAAGACTGGGCTTCCAGCATGTCGGCACGCTTCGCTCGGTCGGCTTCAAGCTCGGCCAGTGGGTCGATACGGTCCTGATGCAGCGCGCGCTTGGGCCGGGAGATACGGCGCTTCCCTTGACGGTCCGGCAAGAGCGAACGAGGTGATCGCGCGCCGGACCGTCGTTGCGCTCGGGTTCAGCCAGCTCATCTCGTGGGGCATCACCTATTATCTGATCGGCGGTTTCGGCGAAGAGATCGCGTCGGACCTCGGCTGGACCCGTGATATCGTCTATGGCGGGTTCTCCGCCGCATTGCTGGTGATGGGGCTGACGTCGCCCGTCGCTGGCCGTTGGGTGGATCGCCATGGCGGCCGCAGAATCATGAACGTCGGCGCGGTCATGAACGCCGTGGGCTGCTTTGGGCTTGCGTGCTCGCACACCGTCGCGATGTATTTTGCTTCCTGGATCGTTCTCGGACTCGGCATGCGTCTGACACTCTACGACGCGGCCTTCGCCGCCCTGGCGCGTATCGGCGGGCCGGAGGCGCGCGGCCCGATATCTCAGATCACGCTGCTGGGCGGATTGGCGTCTTCTGTCTTCTGGCCCTTCGGGCATCTGCTATCCACGCAGTTCGGCTGGCGCGGCGCACTGGTCGGATACGCCGTGCTGGCGATCGCGACGATCCCGCTGCATCTTCTCATTCCGAACGCGAGCTATGACCACTCGCCGGATCGCGTGTCAGCCGCAGCGAGCGTCCCCCTCGCGGTAGCGCGTCGCGATATCTTCGTCGCCGGCACTCTCTATGCGGTGATCACGACGGGGGCGAACTGCCTCAACGCGGGCATGTCCGCACACATGATCCCTGTGTTGATCGGTTTAGGAATCGGCGCGCCGGTGGCCGTGTGGATCGCGACGTTGCGCGGCATCGGACAATCAGCGGCGCGGCTTTGCGAAATATTGTTCGGACGTCGGGTCGATCCGGTCGCTCTTAATCTGCTGGCGTGTGTCATCATGCCAATTTCCTTTGTTCTTGGCTTGTTTAGCGGAAGCTCTGTGGCGATTGGCCTCGGATTCGCGTTTCTATATGGGGCCTGTAACGGCATCCTGACGATCACGCGAGGCACACTTCCACTCGTGTTGTTTGATCATCGCAGCTACGGGCGGCTCGTTGGCGTTCTCATTATCCCGAGTTTCATCCTGTCGGCGGCAGCCCCGCTCATCTACGCCATGTTCATGAGTTGGTTTGGTGATGTCGGTGCGCTTTACGTATCAACAGGCATTGCGCTGATCGCGCTCTTCGCGGCATTGCTCTTGAAATGTCTGTTTCCACCTTCATCCTCGAACGGTTCTGCCGATATGAAAGGCAATTAAATCGAGATACCGTCGGGGTGCTAAGCGTTTCGTTGCATCGCCTGATGACCTGTGTGTGCGTTCTAACGAAAGCATCGCTTATTGAGGTCATAAGACTGAGTCCCTTTCAGTATTTCTATATGATCTTATAGTGGGTTCATTATCGTGTATGTCATGGCGAATGTAGAGATGTCTCAAGATAGACAACCATATGCGACAATTGCGATCCAAATTAAACGGCACATTTGAAAGAAGAATTCCTCCTTTATTAGGAAGCAGAATTCCACTGGCAGCACTGATTCAGACTCTCGCCGTTGCTGAGCACTTGAATTTTCGCCACGCCGCCAATGCGCTCGGCGTCAGCCTGTCGAGCGTCAGCGCCCGCGTGAAGACGCTGGAGGAAGACCTTGGCATCCTCCTGTTCGAGCGTCATGCGCGGGGCGTCCGACTGACAGAGGCCGGTCGCCGCTTCGTCGAGCATGTCGCGGCAGGCGTCGATGAACTCGACCACGCCGTAAAAACGGCGGGCATGGCGGCAGCAGGGGAATGCGGCCGTTTGCGTATCGGCGTCCACGCCCTCATTCCTGGCAGCTTCCTGGCAGAGTTGATCGAGCGATACCGTAACGAGCATCAAAGTATCGAAATCGAGATCACGGAGGGCACGGCCCGAGAGGCGGTCATGCAACTGCGCGCAAACCGGCTCGACATTGTATTCGTAGCCGGAACACCCGAATTGCCCGATTGTCACACGCGGCGAATCTGGACAGAATCGCTTGCCGTCGCGCTTCCGGAGCGGCATCCGCTCGCCGAACAGTCCTCTGTGACCTGGGCTAATTTAACCGAGGAAACATTCCTTGTCCGCTATGGCGGCACCGGGCCGCAGGTGCAGGACCATATTGTGCTGCGTCTCGCCGGGCGATGGTCTGCACCGTCGATCCTGCGTTTCAATGTCGAGCGCGGCACGCTGCTTTCGATGGTCGGTCAAGGCTTCGGCATCACCATCGTCGGGGCGGCCACGTCGCTGCTTCAAACGTCCGGCGTGGTTTTCTTACCCATCGCGGATGAACCCGAGCCGGCGTCGTTTTCTGCCGTGTGGTCGCCATTCAATCAAGGCGCGGCTCTCCGAAACCTGCTCACTCTCGCCAGTGAAATAGGCCGGGCCAATCCGACCGGATTGAGCCGTCGCGATTCGATTCAGCCCGTTGCGCAGCAGTAACAACGCGGGCGATAACTAAAGCGCAACCCATCCTATTCGCCGCCGATAGTATCCGGCAGCCCTCCCGCATCCTCTTTCCTGTTGCCTGTCCCATAATTGCCTACTCTCTGATCGGCTCCGTCCCTTTTCTCGACTGGAGCCTTTATGCGCGGAGGCCGAATCCTTTGGGGTCAGATCGCCGTGGTCTTCACCATCGTTCTGGTGATGACCTGGGCGGCGACGCAATGGACCGCATGGCGTCTCGGCTTTCAGGCACAGCTTGGCAATCCGTGGTTCGAGCTGGCCGGCTGGCCGATCTACTACCCGCCTGCGCTGTTCTGGTGGTGGTATGCGTTCGACGCCTACGCGCCTTCGATCTTCGTCGAGGGCGGCGCTATCGCGGCATCGGGCGGCATCATGTCCATCGCCGCCGCCATCACCATGTCCATCATCCGGGCGCGGGAGGCGCGCAACGTCGCGACCTATGGTTCAGCACGATGGGCGGAAGACAAGGAAATCCGCGCCGCCGGATTACTCGGTCCCGATGGCGTCCTGCTCGGCAAGCAGGATCGGGAATATCTGCGCCACGATGGGCCGGAGCATGTCCTATGCTTCGCGCCGACCCGCAGCGGCAAGGGCGTTGGCCTTGTGGTGCCGACGCTGCTGACCTGGCCCGGAAGCTGCATCGTCCACGACATCAAAGGGGAGAACTGGACGCTGACGGCGGGCTTTCGCGCGAAGCACGGTCGCGTCCTGCTGTTCGATCCGACCAACGCCAAATCGTCGGCCTACAATCCGCTGCTGGAGGTCCGGCAAGGCGAATGGGAAGTCCGCGACGTGCAGAACATCGCGGATATTCTGGTCGATCCCGAAGGCAGCCTCGACAAGCGCAACCATTGGGAAAAGACCAGCCACAGCCTGCTTGTCGGCGCGATCCTCCATGTCCTCTATGCCGAGGCCGACAAGACACTGGCTGGCGTCGCCAACTTCCTGTCCGACCCGCGCCGTCCCATCGAGGCGACGTTACGGGCAATGATGGACACGCCGCACCTAGGCGAAGCCGGCGTTCATCCCGTCATCGCATCGTCAGCGCGCGAGCTGTTGAACAAGAGCGAGAACGAGCGGTCGGGCGTGTTGAGCACCGCCATGTCGTTCCTGGGACTGTATCGCGATCCGGTGGTGGCGCGCGTCACGGCGCGCTGCGACTGGCGCATTGCCGATCTCGTCGGAAGCAAGGAGCCGGTCAGTCTCTATCTCGTCGTCCCACCGTCCGACATCAACCGCACCAAGCCGCTCATTCGCCTGATCCTCAATCAGATCGGCAGGCGGTTGACCGAGGAATTGAACACCACCAGCAAGCGCCATCGGTTGCTGTTGATGCTCGACGAGTTTCCCGCGCTCGGCCGCCTCGACTTTTTCGAAAGCGCCTTAGCCTTCATGGCGGGCTACGGCATCAAGAGTTTTCTGATCGCGCAGAGCCTCAATCAAGTTGAACGCTCCTACGGCCCGAACAATTCCATCCTCGACAACTGCCACGTCAGAGTCGCCTTCGCCACGAACGATGAAAGGACGGCCAAAAGAGTTAGCGACGCGCTCGGCACCGCGACCGAAATGCGCGACTCCACCAATTACGCCGGCCACCGCCTCGCGCCGTGGTTAGGACATTTGATGGTGTCGCGGCAGGAGACGGCCCGGCCGCTGCTCACGCCGGGCGAGATCATGCAGCTTCCGCCATCCGACGAAATCGTGATGGTCGCGGGAACGCCGCCGATCCGGGCCGCAAAGGCGCGCTATTTCGAAGACGCGCGGTTGATGGAACGCATCCTGACCCCGCCCGATCCGGCAGCCAATCCCACCGCCGCGCCGTCATCCGACGATTGGTCGAGCCGCGTGGTGTCGGCAGCGAAGCCCACAGTCGCGCCCGCGCCCGGAGCGACCGAGAGCGATCCGGCCAATGCCGGCATCCGCCGCGAGCCGGAATTGCCGGAGCATGAGGAAATCGTCGCGCCGCCACGTCCGCCCGAACAGGAGTTCGACTTGCCGGACGACGAGCCGGACGTTGACGCCGCCAAGGCCCGCGCGCTGCGCCAGCGGATGCGGGTGGTCGCGCGGCAAGCGTTGCTCGACCCCGGCGACGGTATCGAGCTTTGAAGGACACGCCCATGACCACCAAAACCCGGATGAACGTCTATTTCGAGTTTGAGCTATTGAAACAGGTCGAGGCGCTGGCGCTGCGCCGGCAAGTGTCGAAATCCGCGATCATCGAGGCGGCCGTCGCGTCCTTCCTATCCGGCGACACTTCGGATCGGCTGGAGGCGGCGATGTCGCGACGCCTCGACAAGCTCGGCCGCGAGATCCACGCGCTCGACGAGGATCTGGCCGTGCTCGGCGAAACCGTTTCGCTGTTCGTCAACATCTGGCTTGCCTCCACGCCGCCGCTGCCGGAGAGCGCGCAAGCATCCGCGCGCGCGAAAGGAGCCGAACGGTTCGAGGGCTTCATGCAGACGCTCGGCCGGCGTCTTGCGACCGGCGACAGGTTCCTCAAAGAGTTGTCGCGCGATGTCGATTCGCTTCGTGACAGTCCTACGCAAGATCAATCCGAGGCGACGGGCGATCCATCCTGAATATTCAACCCGTCCTATTCGCCGCCGATAGCCGCCGATCACCGCATCCGTTTCGATAGTTGTTGAATCGGTCCGACTTCCGCCTTTCTTAATCAGCCCCGTTGCGGGGACCGTCAATTGCGCCCCGTCAGGAAATGGGGCCGAGATTGACCACCACACATCATAAGCCGGAAGCGGTCCAGCGCGGCGCGCGCATGTTGCGCACCGCGCTCGGTGCAGCCATCGCCAGCTTTCTGGAAGACCCGGCCGTGGTCGAGGTCATGCTGAATCCAGATGGTCGCATCTGGATCGACCGACTTTCCGAAGGGCTGGTCGATACGGACGAAACCATGTCTCCGGCGGATGGCGAACGCATCGTCCGTCTTGTTGCTCACCATGTAGGCGCGGAGGTTCATGCCCGCGCGCCGCGCGTGTCGGCGGAATTGCCGGAAACCGGCGAACGATTCGAGGGGCTTTTGCCGCCTGTTGTCGCCGCGCCGGCCTTCGCCATCCGCAAGCCCGCCGTCGCGGTGTTCAGCCTCGACGACTATGTGGCGGCCGGCATCATGTCCGCCGACCAGGCCGCGACGCTGCGCGCGGCCGTCGCGTCGCGTGCAAACATCCTCGTCGCAGGCGGCACGTCCACCGGCAAGACGACGCTGACCAATGCGCTGCTCGCCGAGGTGGCGAAGGGCGCGGATCGCGTCGTCATCATCGAAGACACGCGCGAGCTGCAATGCACCGCGCCCAACCTCGTCGCCATGCGGACGAAGGACGGCGTGGCGACGCTCTCCGACCTTGTGCGCTCGTCGCTGCGCCTGCGCCCCGACCGCATTCCCATCGGCGAGGTGCGCGGCGCGGAAGCCCTCGACCTGCTCAAAGCCTGGGGCACCGGCCATCCAGGCGGCATCGGCACCATCCATGCCGGCACAGGCATGGGCGCGCTGCGCCGCCTTGAACAGCTCATTCAAGAGGCTGTCGTCACCGTCCCCCGCGCCCTGATCGCGGAAACCATCGACCTCGTTGCCGTCCTCGCCGGTCGCGGTTCCGCGCGCCGGCTCGCCGAACTCGCCCGCGTCGAAGGGCTGGGGCCGGACGGCGATTACCGCATCACCCCCGCCAGCACAGGAGAACCCGAATGATTCAATCCGTCTCGCACATCCGTCGCCGCTTCGCGACGGCCACAGCTTTCGTGACCGTCACGCTGCTCACGGCCCCGGCCGCCCATGCGTCCGGCTCGTCGATGCCGTGGGAGCAGCCCTTGCAGCAAATCCTGCAATCCATCGAAGGGCCGGTTTCCAAGGTCATCGCCGTTATCATCATCATCGTGACCGGCCTCACGCTCGCCTTCGGCGACACCAGCGGAGGCTTCCGCCGCCTCATCCAGATCGTGTTCGGCCTGTCGATAGCCTTCGCCGCGTCGAGTTTCTTCCTGTCGTTCTTCTCGTTCGGCGGCGGGGCGCTCGTTTGATGGCGGCCGTCCTCGAACAACTCGACGCGGTGCCGGGATTTTCCATTCCCGTCCATCGGGCGCTGACCGAGCACATCATGCTCGGCGGCGCACCGCGCTCCATCGCTATCATGAACGGGACGCTGGCCGGGGCCGTGGGCCTTGGCCTGCGTCTTTGGCTTGTCGGGCTGGCGATATGGGCCATCGGCCATTTCGCAGCCGTATGGGCGGCGAAGCGCGACCCGCTCTTTGTCGAGGTCGGGCGGCGGCATCTGCGCATCCCCGCGAACCTCGCAGCGTGAGGGCGCGGCCATGATGAACCTTGCCGAATATCGCCGCACCGCCAGCCGGCTTGCCGACTTTCTGCCGTGGGTGGCGCTCGTCGCCGAAGGCGTCGTTCTCAACAAGGACGGCAGCTTTCAGCGCACGGCGAAGTTTCGCGGTCCCGACTTGGATTCCGCCGTCGCGGCCGAGCTGGTCGCGGTCGCCGGCCGCATCAACAACGCTTTCCGCCGTCTCGGATCGGGTTGGAGCATTTTCGTCGAGGCGCAGCGCAGCGAAGCCGCGACCTATCCCGACAGCACGTTTCCCGATCCCGCATCGGCCTTGCTCGACGCCGAGCGCAAAGCCGGTTTCGAGGAAGCCGGCACGCATTTCGTGTCAGGCTATTTCCTGACCTTCCTCCATCTGCCGCCCGCCGAGGAAGCCGCTCGCGCCGAGACATGGCTTTACGAGGGCCGCGAGCAATCGGGCGTCGATCCCCATGAAGTCATGCGCGCCTTCATCGACCGCACCGACCGCGTGCTCGCATTGCTCGACGGCTTCATGCCGGAATGTGCATGGCTCGACGATAGCGAGACGCTGACCTTTCTTCATTCCTGCGTCTCGACGAAACGCCATCGTGTCCGCGTGCCGGAAACGCCGGTCTATCTCGACGCGCTGCTCACAGACGAGCCGTTGACCGGCGGACTGGAGCCGCGCCTTGGCGGCCAGCATCTCCGCGTTCTCACCATCGTGGGATTCCCCACCGCGACGACACCGGGCCTGTTCGACGATTTGAACCGGCTGGCGTTCCCGTATCGTTGGAGCACGCGCGCGATCCTGCTCGACAAGACCGACGCTACCAAACTGCTCACGAAGATCAGGCGGCAATGGTTCGCCAAGCGCAAGAGCATCGCCGCGATTCTGAAAGAGGTGATGACGAACGAGGCGTCCGTTCTCGTCGATACGGACGCGGCGAACAAGGCCGCCGACGCCGACATGGCCTTGCAGGAGCTTGGGGCCGATGTCGCCGGTATGGCCTATGTCACGGCCACCATCACCGTATGGGACGCCGATCCCCGGATAGCCGACGAGAAATTGCGCCTCGCCGAAAAGGTCATCCAGGGCCGCGATTTCACGGCGATGGTCGAGACGGTCAACGCGGTTGACGCATGGCTCGGCAGTTTGCCTGGCCACGCCTACGCGAACGTCCGGCAGCCGCCTATCAGCACTTTGAATCTCGCCCACATGATCCCGCTTTCAGCGGTGTGGGCGGGGCCGGAACGGGACGAGCATTTCGGTGCGCCCCCTCTGCTTTATGCAAAGACCGAAGGCTCGACCCCGTTCCGGTTATCCCTCCATGTCGGCGACGTGGGCCATACGCTTGTCGTCGGCCCGACCGGAGCGGGCAAGTCGGTGCTGCTCGCGCTCATGGCCTTGCAGTTCCGGCGCTATCCCCGTTCCCAAGTCTTCGCGTTCGACTTCGGCGGCAGCATCCGGGCCGCGTCGCTCGCGATGGGCGGCGACTGGCACGACCTGGGCGGCGGCCTGACAGAAGGTTCCGACACTTCCGTTTCGCTCCAGCCGCTCGCGCGCATTCACGACACCTATGAACGCGCCTGGGCGGCCGACTGGATCGTGGCGATCCTCATGCGCGAAGGCATCGCGATCACGCCGGAGGTGAAGGAGCATCTTTGGACCGCGTTGACCTCGCTAGCTTCCGCGCCCGTCGAGGAACGCACCATCACCGGCCTTGCGGTGCTGTTGCAGTCCAACGACCTGAAACAAGCCCTTCGGCCGTATTGCGTCGGCGGTGCTTATGGCCGGTTGCTCGATGCCGAGGCCGAGCAGCTTGGCAGCTCGGACGTGCAGGCGTTCGAGATCGAGGGGCTTGTTGGCACCGGCGCGGCCGGTCCGGTCCTGGCCTATCTCTTTCACCGCATCGGCGACCGGCTCGACGGCCGCCCGACGCTGCTCATCATAGATGAAGGCTGGCTTGCGCTGGACGACGAGGGTTTCGCCGGCCAGCTCCGCGAATGGTTGAAGACGCTCAGGAAGAAAAACGCTTCCGTCATCTTCGCCACGCAAAGCCTGTCCGACATCGACGGCAGCAACATCGCGCCCGCGATCATCGAGAGCTGCCCGACGCGGCTGCTCCTGCCGAATGAACGCGCCATCGAGCCGCAAATCACCGCCATCTATCGGCGGTTCGGCTTGAACGACCGGCAGATAGAAATCCTCGCGAGGGCGACGCCCAAGCAGGATTATTACTGCCAGTCGCGGCGCGGCAATCGCCTGTTCGAGCTGGGCCTGTCCGAAGTCGGCCTCGCGCTCTGCGCCGCATCTTCCAAATCCGACCAGACGCTCATTGCGCAGATCGTCGCCGATCACGGCCGCGACGGCTTTCTCGCCGCGTGGCTCGCCGCCCGCGATGTCGGCTGGGCCGTCGATCTTCTTCCCGGCTTCCCGACGCTCATCCCCCAAACCGAAAAGGAGTTCCGCTCATGACCATTCGTCGTTTCCGTTCGCGCGCTTTCTGCATAGCCGCGACCGTGTTCGCCGCGCCGCTCGCCATCTCGCCCATGCTGGCGACGCCGGCAGCCGCGCAATGGATTGTCTATGATCCGACCAATTACGCGCAAAACGTGCTGACTGCCGCGCGCGCCCTCCAACAAATCAACAACCAGATCACCAACCTGCAAAATCAGGCGCAGATGCTCATCAATCAGGCGCGCAATCTGGCGAGCCTGCCGTTCTCCGCGCTCCAGCAGATTCAGCAGAACGTCCAGCGCACGCAGCAGCTTTTGAGTCAGGCGCAGAACATCGCCTTCAACGTCCAGCAGATCGACCAGGCGTTCCAACGCCAATACGGCAACGTGTCGATGTCGGCAACCAACCAGCAGCTTGTCGCTGATGCACGCGCGCGCTGGCAGAACACCGTGGGCGGCTTGCAGGACGCGATGCGGGTTCAGGCTGGCGTCGTCGGCAACATCGACACCAACCGCACGCAGATGTCGGCGCTTGTCGGTCAGAGCCAGGGCGCGACCGGCGCGCTGCAAGCCACGCAGGCGGGCAACCAGATTCTCGCGCTCCAGTCGCAACAGCTTTCCGACCTAATCGCGTTGCTCGCCGCCAATGGCCGGTCAAGCGCGCTGACAGAGGCCGAGCGAGCGGCAGCCGCCGACCAGGGCCGCGAGCAACGCCGCCGCTTCCTCACGCCGGGCAGCGGCTACACGCCCGGCAATGCGCAGATGTTCAACAACGGCAATTGAGGGCGGGCGCATGGACGGCAAGTTGCTGGCGCGCATCGGCGCAATCGTGTTCGTCGCCATCGCCATCACGGCGACAGCCATTCAGATGACCCGAAAGGAAGACGTGCCGGCAGAGGCGCCGGCACGTCCTGTCCAGCCCGACAGCGACCCGCTGCGCGCAGGGCAGCGGCGGTGCCAGCAGCTTGGGCAGAAAGCGGCCGACGATGCGGAATGCCTGCGCGTATGGGCCGAAACCCGCGACCGCTTTCTCGGCCGGACCCACGCGCCGGCCGCGCCGGAAGGGCGGTGACGCATGGGCGGCGCTGGCGTCATCGACAATTTTCTCGGCACCTTCACCCGCTACATCGACAGCGGGTTCGGGCTGCTATCCGGCGAAGTCGCCTTCGTGGCGACAACGCTCATCGTCATCGACGTGACGCTCGCTGCGCTGTTCTGGAGCTGGAGCGCGGATGACGACATCATTGCCCGGCTGGTGAAGAAGACGCTGTTCGTCGGCGTCTTCGCCTATCTTATCGGCAACTGGAACAACCTTGCGAAGATCGTGTTCGACAGCTTCGCGGGCCTTGGCCTGAAGGCGAGCGGGACGGGATTTTCGGCCGCCGACCTGATGCGGCCCGGCAAGGTGGCGCAAACCGGCCTAGACGCCGCCCGGCCGCTTCTCGACTCCATTTCCGACCTCATGGGTTGGGTGTCGTTCTTCGAGAACTTCATCCAGATCGCTTGCCTGATGTTCGCCTGGGCGCTGGTCATCCTCGCGTTCTTCATCCTCGCCATCCAGCTTTTCGTGACGCTGATCGAGTTCAAGCTGTCCACCTTAGCCGGCTTCGTCCTCATCCCGTTCGGGCTGTTCGGCAAGACCGCGTTCATGGCCGAGCGCGTGCTTGGCAACGTGATTTCCAGCGGCATCAAGGTTCTGGTGCTCGCCGTCATCGTCGGCATCGGCTCGACGCTGTTCTCGCAATTCACGCAAGGCTTCGGCGGGCAGACGCCGAGCATCGACGACGCAATGGCTATCGTGCTCGCGGCGCTGTCGCTCGTCGGCCTTGGCATATTCGGTCCCGGCATCGCGTCCGGTCTTGTCAGTGGCGGGCCGCAGCTTGGCGCGGGCGCGGCAGTCGGCACCGGCCTTGCCGTTGGCGGCGCTGCCCTTGCCGCAGGCGGCGCGGTCGGCCTTGCCGCAAAGGGAGGCGCGGCGGCCGTGCGCGGTGGCGCGACCACAGCCGGCGCGGCATCCGCCGCTTATAGCCTTGGTTCGTTCGGGCAGTCCGGCGCGGCGGGCGTCGCTTCCGGCCTGGGCGGCGTGGCGCGCGCCGCAGGCAGCGCGGCCACATCGCCGCTGCGTCGCGCGGCCGCAAGCGTCAAATCCAGCTTTGCCGATGGCGTGAAGGCCGGGTTCGGCGCGACCGGCGGCACATCGACCGCTGGCACGGTTGGCGGCGCGTCCGCATCCGCGCCGGCCGCTGGCGCATCGCCCGGCTGGGCGCAGCGGATGCGGCAGGGCGGACACACCGCCCATGCCGTTCAGACAGCCGCGCACGCCGTCCGCTCCGGCGACGGCCATGCCTCCAGTTCTTCCGTCAACCTCTCTGAAAGCGACCGCACATGAGCATCTTCAAGCGACCCGCCGTGCATTACGGCAAGACCCCACAACCCGAAACGCCATATCAGCGCGCCGCGCAGGTTTGGGACGAGCGGATAGGTTCTGCTCGCGTCCAGGCTCGCAACTGGCGCTATATGGCGTTCGGCAGCCTGATCCTATCGGCCGGCTTCGCGTCCGCCCTTGTCTGGCAGACCGCACGCGGGACTGTCGTGCCCTGGGTGGTTCAAGTGGACAAGCTCGGCCAGGCGCAAACCGTCGCGCCGGCCACCGCCGACTATCGGCCGACAGACCCGCAAGTGGCGTGGCATCTGGCGCGCTTCATCGAGCAGGTCAGGAGCATCCCCGCCGATCCCATCATTGTCCGGCAGAACTGGCTTCGCGCCTACGAATGGACGACCGACCAGGGCGCGGCGGCGCTCAACGATTATGCGCGCGCCAACGACCCGTTTGCAAAAGTCGGCAAGCAACAGGTTTCGGTCGATGTGTCGAGCGTCATTCGCGCCTCGCCCAATAGCTTCCGCGTGGCCTGGACCGAGCAGCACTATGAAGACGGCAAGCTCGCCACCACGGAACGATGGACCGCGATCCTGACCATCGTGATTCAGCCGCCGCGCGACGCCGACCGGCTGAAAGCCAATCCGCTCGGCATCTACGTCAACGCAATTTCGTGGTCGCGGGAGATGAGCCAATGAGAGCATCCATCCACACGCCCGCTGTCGCGGCCGTCCTGCTCTCCGCGACTATGTTGGCCGGCTGCGCGACCTACAAGCCGCCGCAAATCAGCTACGACGCCAACGTGCCGCCATTGCCGGCCGTGCCCGCCGCCGTCATCGACACGACGCCGAAGCCGTTGCATATCCCGCCAGCCTGGACCCCCGCCAGGGGAGGCACGGCAGCCGGCACGCCGCTTGGCCGCGTCGAGAACGCCAACGCCGCCGCCCGCGTGCAGCCGCGCCGCGAAGGCTATTACAACGCCATCCAGATTTATCCCTGGAGCGAAGGCGCGCTCTATCAGGTCTATGCCGCGCCCGGCCAGATCACCGACATTGCGCTTGAGCCGGGCGAGAGCCTGACCGGCGCGGGACCGATTGCAGCCGGCGACACGGCGCGCTGGATCATCGGCGACACGGAATCCGGCTCCGGCGTCACCCGCCGCGTGCATATCCTTGTGAAGCCGTCCCGGCCGGACCTCACGACGAACCTTGTCGTGACCACCGACCGGCGCGTTTACATGCTCGAGCTGCGCTCGGATCAGAAGCCCTATATGCCCGCCGTCGCCTGGGCCTATCCGCAGCCACCAGCCAACCAGCGGCAGGCGGTGCCGGCCACCCCCGTCATTCCGGCCGCCGCGGCGCGCAACTACCGCTATGGCCTGACCGGCGACAATCCGCCGTGGAAACCCGTCGCGGTCTATGACGATGGCCGCAGGGTCTATGTCGAGTTTCCGCGCGGCATCGTGCAGGGCGAAATGCCACCCATTTTCGTCATCGGCGCGGACGGCGAAGCGCAAATCGCCAACAGCCGCATCTATCAAAACATCCTGATCGTGGACCGCCTGTTCGGCGCGGCCGAGCTGCGCCTTGGCGGCGGCAAGAGCCAGCAGACCGTCAGGATTGTCCGCACGGACGGGAGGCCATCGTAATGACCGATACCGAAACCAACACCGCCGCTCCAATGCGGCTTCGTGCCGAACCGCCGCGCGTCACCCGCCTGTCGCGCAAGGTGCTCGCTAGCGCGGCGGCCGTCGCGCTTGTCGGGATCGGTGGAACGCTGATCTATGCGCTCCAGACCCGCGCGCCCGGCGACGGAGGCAAGGAGCTGTATTCGACTTCCAACCGCCAGCCTGCCGATGGCCTCGCCGGGTTGCCGAAGGATTATACCGGCCCGGTCCTGGGGCCGCCGCTGCCAGGCGATCTTGGCCGCCCGATCCTCGACGCGCAGAACAGGGGGCAGCCGGTTGTTCCGCCGACGATCACCGCGCCGGCCGTAGATCGCGCCGAGGAACGCCGGCTCGCCGAGGCAGAATCCGCGCGCACCAGCCGCGTGTTCTTCCAGACCGAGGCGCGCACCGCGAGTCCGCCCGGCACGTCCACGCCGGGGCTTGCCGGCCTCGACCTTGCCAACCTCACAGGGCAGCCCGGCCAGCAGACCGCGCAGGACAAGCAGCTTGCTTTCCTCAATGCGCCGGTCGATCGCCGCACCACATCGGCGGATCGCGTCACGGCTCCCGCATCGCCCTTCGTGCTTCAGGCCGGGGCCGTGATCCCGGCCGCGCTCATCACCGGCATCCGCTCCGACTTGCCCGGCCAGATCACCGCCCAGGTGACGGAGCCGGTCTATGACAGCCCGACCGGGCGCATCCTGCTCGTGCCGCAGGGGACGCGGATCATCGGCCAGTATGACAACAACGTGCAGTTCGGCCAGCGGCGCGTGCTGCTCATCTGGAATCGCCTCATTTTCCCGAATGGCCGCTCTATCGTGTTGGAGCGGCAGCCGGGCGCGGACAGCCAGGGCTATGCCGGGCTTGAGGATGGCGTCGATTATCATTGGGGCGAATTGTTCAAGGCCGCGCTGCTCTCGACCGTTCTTAGCGTCGGCTCGGAAGCCGGCTATTCGGGCAACGAGAGCGACATTGCCCGCGCTCTGCAACAGGGCGCGTCGAACAGCACCAGTCAGATCGGCCAGCAGATCGTCGGACGCCAGCTCAACATCGCGCCGACGCTGACCATCCGGCCGGGCTTCCCGGTCAGGATCGTGGTCACGCACGACCTTGTGCTCGAACCCTACAGGAGTTGACCATGACCAAGCTGAAACTCGGCGCGCTCCCCGACGACAAGCCGGTCAAGGTGTCGCGCGAATTGCCCGCGACGCTCTTTCGGGACTTGCAGCTTTACGGGCGCTTGCTGGCCGGCGCAGGACAGCCGCCAATCGAGCCGGAAAAACTCATCGTGCCGATGCTGGAACGCTTCCTCGCCACGGATCGAGAGTTTCAGAAAGCCCGGCGCGCGGCCGGCTGATCTACCGGCGGCACCCGACAGCAGGGGTGCCGCCAGCACAGCAGCGCAAATGCGGCACGCTACGCGCCGCCGATCCCCCTCCATGCTTCGCCTAATTCCGGGGCTTCCAGCTGCCCGGAATCCAGCAGCGAACCACGGAGGACTCCATGTGCGCACAACGCCGTCGCACCAGAAAGGGCCGCCCCCGGCAGCCGGCCCCGAAGACACTCCCCGACGACCTATACAGCTATGACGACGAGCCAGCGCCGACGCGCCAGCGCCGTAACTCTTTGCTTGACGCCATAGACGGGGAGAACTTTTCCGTCACCGACGATTGGCCCGATGATGTGCCCGTCACCGAGGCTGAGATAGAGGTATTCGAGCGATGGTTCGGCGATGTTTTCGATGAGCTGCTAAGCCCGAAAAAACTGAAAGACGGCTTGCCATTCCTATCACAAACTGATAGGAAAAAGGCATGAGCGAGGATCGCGATCCGAACCTCGACACGCTTCTGGACCTCGACGGCCAAGTGCTCGTTGTCGATCCCGAAGGCGGCCATTGGGTGAAGTTCATCGTCACCCGCGTTCCGGCGTCGCCGGAAAAGCCGCATGGCCTCGATTACTCGCTCACGCTTCATGGGCCTTCGGGCGAACGGCTGGTCGGCTTCGACAACGCCCATCCGGTCGGCCGAGGCAGGCGCGGCGAGCCGATGGACCATCGGCATCGCCTCCAAACCGTGAAGCCTTACGCCTACGAGGATGCGGCCACGCTGCTGGCCGACTTCTGGCAGGCGGTGGACGCGGTGTTGAAGGAGCGAGGCGTGATATGACCACATTGAAAGTCGGGATTGCCGACTACGAGGAAATGAAAGCCCGCACCATGCGGATTGCGCGCGGCGAGGAAAAGTCGGCGGCAGGCGATCCGAAGGTGTGGTTCACTTCGACCGAATCTTTCGCCAAGGTGCTGTCGGCCGGCAATCGCGAATTGCTGCGCATCATCGCCGAGAAAGCGCCTGCATCGCTTGAGGAGCTGGCGGAGATCACCGGGCGGGCGGCTTCCAATCTCTCGCGCACCCTGAAAACGATGGAAACCTACGGCCTCGTCCGTTTCGAGCGCGGCCACGGCCGCAAGCTCGCGCCCAGGGTCGTTCATGACCGTGTGGAACTGGCGTTGCCGTTGATCGGTCGCGTCGAAACGCGGAAAGCTGCGGGAGGAAGCCGATGAACTTCCACAATCCCAACGTCGCCACCCGCGCCGCGCTCTATCTGCGCGTCTCGACAGCGCGGCAGGCCGAGCATGACGTGTCGATTCCCGACCAGCGCAAGCAGGGCGAAACCTGGTGCGCCTCGCGCGGCTACCAGCTTGTCGAAACCTTCGTGGAAGCCGGCGCTTCCGCCACCAACGACAAGCGCCCGGAATTCCAGCGCATGATCGAGGCGGCAACGACCAAGCCCGCGCCGTTCGATATCGTCGTGGTGCATTCGTTCAGCCGTTTCTTCCGCGATCACTTTGAGCTGGAGTTCTACGTCAGGAAGCTCGCAAAGAACGGCATCAAGCTCGTCTCCATCACGCAGGAGATGGGCGACGATCCGATGCACCAGATGATGCGGCAGATCATGGCGCTGTTCGACGAATACCAGTCGAAGGAGAACGCCAAGCACGTCCTGCGCACCATGAACGAGAACGCCCGGCAAGGCTTCTGGAACGGCGCACGGCCACCTATCGGCTATCGCATCCTCGCGGCCGAGCAGCGGGGATCGAAGATCAAGAAGAAGCTGGAGATCGACCCGCTGCACGCCGACACCGTGCGGCTGATCTATCGCCTGTTCCTTGAAGGTGATGGCACGTCCGGCGCAATGGGCGTCAAGGCCATCGCGACCTACCTCAACGAGCGCCGCATCTTCACCCGCGACGGCGGCCGATGGGGCTTGGCGCAAGTCCATGCCATCCTGACCCGCACCACCTATATCGGCGAGCACAGGTTCAACACGCGGTCGCACAAGGACCGCCAGAAGAAGCCGGAGAGCGAGGTCGCTATCATGGCGGTGCCGCCCTTGATAGAGCGGGAGCTTTTCGACGCGGTGCAAGCCCGTCTCAAATCCCGTCAGCCGATGGTGACGCCGGCGCGCGTTTCGAGCGGCCCCACGCTTCTGACCGGCATTTGCTTCTGCGCCAAGTGCGGAGGCGCAATGACGCTGCGCACCGGCCGAGGCAGCGCGGGTGGCACATATCGCTATTACACCTGCTCGACCAAGGCGCGGCAGGGTAAGACCGGCTGCGAGGGGCGCACGATCCAGATGGACAGGCTTAACCATCTTGTCGTCGATCACATCGAGGGCCGCTTGCTCCGGCCGACACGGCTGGAAACCATCCTTTCCAGCATCATCGACCGTCGCCAGGAGCGAACCGAGCGCCGTCGCGAGCATCTTGCCGAACTGCATCGGCGAATCACGGAAGCAGACCAGCGGCTCGGCCGTCTCTTTGACGCCATCGAATCCGGCTTGGTCGATAAGGACGATTCGGTGGCGAGAGATCGCATTGCCGGCCTCAAGGCGGTCAGGGATCAAGCTCAGGCCGACGCTGACCGCATAGAGGCCGCGCTAGAAAGCGAGGGCGGCGAAGCCGTCACCGCCGACATGCTCAAATCCTTCGCCCGCAAGGCGCGCGAGCGGATACGGCTGGAAGATGGCGGCTATCGCCGTGACCATCTGCGCGCACTCGCACAGCGCGTCGAAGTTGACGACGCCGAGGCTCGCATCATGGGATCGAAGTCGGAATTGCTGCGAACGCTCGTCGCCGCCGCTTCGGGAGGGAAATCGGCGGCGTTCGGCGTTCATAGTTCTGTACTGAAATGGCGCGCCCGAAAGGATTCGAACCTCTGACCCCCAGATTCGTAGTCTGGTGCTCTATCCAGCTGAGCTACGGGCGCGCGGTGCGTCGGCGGCAAACGCCGTGCACGGGCGGGTTCATTAGCGGCTCCGGTCCGGCATTGCAACCCCCTGCTGGTGCCGCATCCGCAAGCGCCGGCTGCTCCGGGACGCCACGACGCGCCGGTTCAGGTGATTGGCCGGGACCCATCCGGACGCGCGGATCGGGAAAGGTGCCCCACGACGTCATCCGAGGGGGCGGGACAGGGCGGTACGACGCTTGAGGCGACAGGCGATCCGACGTCACAATGGCGAAGCCCGAGTCGCCCGCCGCAACATGTCCCTCGACCAGATCCAGCCCATCCAGCGCCTCCCCGCCGTCGAATGGCCGACCGTCGCGCTTTTCGTCGTCATCTATGGGCTCTGGCTCGCCCTGACCTGGCTCCATGATGCGCTGCCGTTGTGGCTCTGGCTGCCATTGGCGGCGTGGACGGCTGCATGGTGGGGCTCTGCCCAGCATGAGGCGCTTCACGGGCACCCCACGCGCAACCGGGCCCTGAACACCGCGCTGGCCACTCCGCCCTTCTGGCTGTGGCTGCCCTTCGAGTGCTACCGCCGGTCACACCTGATCCATCACTGCGACGAGCGCCTGACCGACCCGCTGGATGACCCCGAGAGCCGCTATTGGACCGCCGAGGGCTGGCGTGAACTGGGGCCGCTCGGCCGGCGCCTCGTCGGGATGCAGGGGACGCTGCTGGGACGGCTCGTCATCGGTCCGCTCTGGTCGATCGGGCACTTCTGGTTGACCGAAGTCCGCAAGGCGCTCGCGGGCGACGAGGAGACGATCCGCAACTGGAGCTGGCATGTCCTCTGGGTGGGGCTGCTCGCGGTCTGGGTCATCGCCGTCTGCGACATGCCTGTCTGGCAGTACCTGCTCGGCTTCGTCTATTGCGGGACGTCGCTGGCGTTGGTGCGCTCCTTCGCCGAGCACAAGGCGCGCGATGCGGTGGACCAGCGGACCGCCATCGTCGAACGGGCTCCCGTGCTGGGTCTGCTGTTCCTGCACAACAACCTGCACGTCGTCCACCACCGATGGCCCACGCTGCCGTGGTACCGGCTCCCCGAAGTGTACGGGGATTACCGGGAAGCCGTCCTCGAATCCAATGGTGGCCTCGTCTATCGAGGCTATGCGGAGGTGTTCCGGCGCTTCCTCCTGACCCGGCATGACGCGCCGGTGCACCCGACGGGCCGGGCTGCGTTCCGGGATGGCAGCATGCCGGACGCGAAGGACGAACGGCAGCAGGCACAGGCGCCGGTCGAGCTTCAGCGCGGCACGGTGTAGCCTGCGGCGACTGCCTCGCGGTCCCACGCCAGCGTGGGCGCGAAGTCGTCCCGGGAGACCGGCACGAACCCTTCGACGAGCAGGGTGTCTGCCAGCGGCGCGAACCATGCCCGGTCGCGTGCGACGGAGAAGGCTGCCCGAAGCCGGGCGATCGCGTCCGGTGCCGTCGCGGGGCCGGCGACGAACGCCGGCATCGGCGCGACGTCCGTCGATGCGATGATGCGGACGCCGTCCGTCAGCGCCGGGTTGTGCCGCCGGATCAGCGCGTGCCAGTAGGCGTCGAGCGGTCCCACGTCGATGCGGCCCTCGCGCACGGCGTCGAGGATGGCCCGCGCCGTCACGAGCGACCCAACCATCTCGGCGTAGAGGACAGGACGTTCCGACGTCCGGTAGGCCAGCAGATGGTGCCGGAAGGCGTTGAAGCCCGAGTGCGAGTGCTCGACCGTCCAGCCCGCGCGATGCCCGAACGTGTCCTCCAGCGTGCGGAAGGGAGAATCGTCGCGCACGATGAGGTCGGACCTGTACACCGGCCGGTGTTGCGCCCAGGTCAGCGAGGGGACCGGCGCGGCAATGGGCGTCACGTCGGCCAATCGTAGAGCGATGGGATAGCCGCACATGAAGGCGCAGCCGAGGTCGGCGCGGCGCCACAGCGTCTCCAGCGGTTGGGGCGCGGGATAGGGGAGGTAGTCGAGCGTGACGCCGGCTTCCTCCGCGACATGCGCGAGAAGGGTCCGCCAGGCCTCCTCCACGGCCGGCGTCACGGCATACATGCGCGCATTCGCGAAAAGGGTGGGGCGTGTGCTCATGCGGCCGCGGTCGCCAGTTCCACCTTGCGACGCGCCACATAGGCATCGAGCTCATCCGCCACGGCGGGGTCGAGTGGCGGCTCGACATGGCTGTCGCGTGCCGTCTTCCACACGCCCAGGGCGCGGTCGGTCGCGGTCTTCGACCCGGCGTCGCGCCAGTTCTCGTAGTTCGACCAGTCGGAGACGATGGGGCGATGGAACGCGGTCTCGTAGCGGGCGAGGGTGTGGGGGGAGCCGAAGAAGTGCCCGCCCGCCGCCACGGCGCCAATGGCGTCGAGCGCAAGGTCGTCGTCGGAGAAATCCAGCGGCTTCAGCACCTCGGCCCAGCCGCGCAGCACCTCCGCGTCGAGGACGATCTTCTCCATCGACGCGGTGAGGCCACCTTCCAGCCATCCGGCGGCGTGGTTGATCAGGTGGCTGTGGCTCATGATCGCAGCCCATAGCGAAAAGTCCGTCTCCCATGTCGCCTGCGCGTCCGGCGACGGCGACGCGTTCACCGCGCTGGAGCGGACCGGCAGGCCGAGCCTCCGGCCCAGCTGCGCCGTGGCGATGGCGGCCTTCACGTATTCCGGCGTGCCGAAGGCGGGCGAGCCCGTCCGCATGTCGACGTTGGAGGTGAAGCCGCCCATGACGCAGGGGGCGCTCGGGCGGATCATCTGGCACAGGGCGACGATGGCCAGCGCCTCTGCGGTCTGCTGCACGAGCGCGCCCGCCAGCGTCACCGGCGCCATCGCGCCCATCAGCGTGAAGGGCGTGATCACGACGCACTGGCCATGGGCGGCCATCGTCATGATGTTGTCGAGGATCTCCTCGTCGACGCGCCGGGGCGAGTTGACGTTGGTGACGGACATCAGCGTGGGGCGCTCTGCCAGTGCCTCCACGCTCGTTCCGTGCTCGATCGCCGACATCGCGATGGCGTCGACCGCCTGCACCTTGCCGACGCCGCGCGCCGCCCACGGGATGTCGGAGAGCGCGATGTGCGCGCGGTACATGTCGAGATGCCGTGTCGCGACCGGCAGGTCGACCGGCTCCACCACGACGCCGCCCTGCCAGTGCAGCACGCCGAGCCGGTGCGTCACCTTGAGGATGTCGCGGAAGGCCTCGATGTCCCCGTAGCGCCGTCCGCGCTCGAGGTCGCTGACGTTCGGCGCGCCGTTGACGGGGCCGAAGTTAACGACATTGCCGCCGACATGGAGGTCGCGGGCCGGGTTGCGCGCATGGATCACGAAGCGCGACGGCGCGTGCGCCAGCATCGCCTCGACGATCTCGCGGCCGATGCGAACGAGGCCCGTGGCCTCGTCCACGATCGCCCCGTGCCGGGCGAAGATCGCCCGCGCCTCGGCGCTGCGGATCTCCATGCCGTGCTCCTCCAGCACGGTCCAGGCGCCTCCCACGATTCGCTCCACCTGCTCGACGGTGAGGATGTCCAGCGGAGCCCATGGATTCACGAGGCGCGGCAGGGGGGCATGCTCGAAAGCTCCGCGCCCCGCCCCGCCCCGGCGCTCTCGGCGCCGTCCAGTCCCCTCGCTCACGACCGCAGCCTCGCTCCGTCGGGGTCGTGCAGAGGCACGGCAGTCACCACCGCCCGGCACTCCTCGCCGAGAATGTCGATGGCGAAGGTCTCGCCGTCCCGGGCGAGCTCCGCCGGCACGTATCCGGCCGCGAGGCTCTTGCCGACCCAGTGCCCGAAGCTGCCGGAGGTGACGTGCCCCACCGGCGCGCCGTCCTTGAGGATCACTTCGTAGCCGACGACGTCGGCATGCGGGGCGTCCACCGCCATGACGACGAACCGGCGCTTCGCACCCCGCTCTCGTTCGGCGACGACGGCTGCCTTGCCCATGAAATCCACCGGCTTGTCGAACGCGACGAAGCGGTCGAGGCCGGTCTCGCCCGGCGTGTAGTCGGGCCGGAAGTCGCGGTTGAAGGAGCCGTAATTCTTCTCCAGCCTCAGCGACGACAGCGCCCGGCCGCCGTAGAGCGAGAGGCCGAGATCCTCGCCGGCCGCCAGAAGGTCGTCGTACAACTGCAGCTGGTAGTCGGGCGTCACCCAGATCTCGTAGCCGAGCTCGCCCGTGAAGCCGCAGCGCTGCACGATCGCCGGCGCCATGCCGACGGCCCCCTCGCGCACCGCGAAGAACCGGAAGGCCTCGTTCGAGACGTCGAAGTCCGCAAGCCGTGCGAGGAGGGTGCGTGCCTTCGGGCCCGAGATGGCGAAGCCCGTCAGAGTGGAACAGGCGGACCGGACAAAGACGTCGTCCGGCGGCGCCTGCCGCGCGAACCAGCGCATGTGGAACGCCTCGGCGAAGCCCGATCCGACAATGAGGTAGCGATCCTCCGCAAGCGTGGCGATGGACAGGTCGCCCATGATCCGCCCCCGTTCGTTCAGCATCGGCGCGATGGCCATGCGACCCGGCAGCGGGAGGCGGCAGGCGAAGACCCGGTCGAGCCACTGGCGTGCGCCGCGCCCCGTCACCTCGTACTTGGCGTAGTTCGAGGTCTCGTAGAGCCCGACGCCGGTGCGCACCGCATGGCACTCCGCCCGGATGATCGGGAATGCCTCGGACCGGCGATAGGTGGGCGTCTCCTTCGGCTCGACGCCGGGCGGCGCGAACCACAGAGCCGATTCGAGCCCGAAATTGGCGCCGAACAGGGCGCCGCGCTCCTTGAGCCGGTCGTAGACGGGTGTGCGGCGGAACGGTCGGGCGTCCAGCATCTCCTCGTTGGGATAGAGGAGGCGGAACCGCCGGCGGTAGTTCTCCTGCACCTTCACCCGGGTGTAGGCCGGCGTCGCGAACAGGCCGTAGCGGGCGCTGTCCATCGCCATCACGTCCTGGCCGGGGTCGTTCTCCGCGATCCAGCGCGACAGCACGAGCCCGATGCCGCCGCCCTGGCTGAAGCCCGCCATCACGGCGCAGGCGTTCCAGTAGCCCGGCAGGCCTTTCACCGGGCCGACGAGCGGATTGCCGTCGGGGGAGAAGGTGAAGGGGCCGTTGATGATCTTCTTGATCCCGACCCGGCCGGCGGCCGGGAAGTGCCGGAAGCCGCGCTCCAGCTCCGGCGCGATCCTCTCCAGGTCGTCGGGCAGCAACTGGCTGTGGAAGTCGTGCGGTGTGGTCTCCGGCGCCCACACGCGGCAATTCTGCTCGTAGGTACCGAGCAGGACGCCCTGCCCCTCCTGCCGGAGATAGATCTCGCCGGTGAAGTCGGAGGTGTTGATGATCTCCCGCTCGAGGCCGGCGAGCTCCGGCACGGGCTCTGTGACGATGTAGTGGTGTTCCATCGCCAGCACCGGCAGCGACAATCCCACCATCCGCCCGACTTCGCGTGCCCACAGGCCGGCGGCGTTGACGACGTGCTCGGCGCGGATCGTCCCCTTCGTCGTGACGACGTCCCACCCGCCCTCGGGCAGGGGCTTCAGGGCCGTCACCTCCGTGAACCGTTCGATCTGGGCTCCAAGCGCCCTCGCCGCCGTCGCGTAGGCCTGGGTCACCAGCCACGGATCGACATAGCCGCCGTCCTCGCGCCAGAGTGCACCCTTGAAGTGGCTCTCCTCGATGAGGACGTTGCGGCGCTTCGCCTCGGACACCGGGATCATCTCGGTGTCCATGCCGAGATACCGAGCCCGCGAATGGATCAGGCGCAGGAAGTCCATCTGCCCGTCGGTCGTCGCGAGGTAGATGCCGCCGTTGTGATGGATGCCGCACGACTGGCCGGTCACCCTCTCCAGCTCGCGGTAGAGGTCGAACGTATACTTCTGCAGTCGCGAGACATTGGCGTCGGAGTTCAGCGTGGTGACGCCGCCGGCCGCGTGCCACGTGGAGCCCGAGGTGAGCTCGTTCTTCTCGACGAGGACGACGTCCGACCACCCGATCTTCGCCAGATGGTAGAGCACGGAGACGCCGACGACGCCTCCGCCGATGACGACGACACGCGCATGCGACTTCATGGACGGGGGATCCTCCCGGAGGACACGGGCAGGCACCCGGTCTTGTAGCCGAGGACGGTGCTATGGCCTCCGCCGCCGCGCAACGCCAAATTTGCGTTCCGGCGTGGCCGGGACCGGCCTCCCACCGCGGCTACATGTTCCTCAGGATCTTCATCTTCGAGCTGAAGTCCTCCGCGACGTGCCAGTTGAACGATGCGATCAGCGTTCCCTGGGCGGAGGTGTAACGGCGCAGCACGCACAGAGCGACGGTGCCGGGCTCGCGGCCGAGATGATCCGCCACCTCTTCGTTCATGGCCTCCCCCCGGATCTCCTGGTCGGCCTCGACGATCTCCTCCCCGGAGCGCTCGGCGAGATGCGCGTAGAAGGGCCCTACCGTTCCCGGAAGCGACCGCACGAGCCGGCGCAGGCGGTCCGGAACGTAGGAGTGCGTGTAGCAGACGACGTCCCCGCCCCTCTGCGTGCGGCGGATGCCCTTGATCAGCGACCACGAAGCACCCGGCGTTCCACCCACCGCCTCGGCCAGCGCCGCCGGCAGCTTCACCGTGCCGATCGAGAGCACCTCGTAGTGCGTGTCGAGCGCGAACTGGAAGAGGTCGGCCAGCGACGAAAGCGAGTGGACGTAGCGGGCCTGCGGCTTCTGCGCCACCACGACGCTTCCGGCGCCCTGCCGCCTCAGGACCATGCCCTGCTCCACGAGCCGCCGCAGGGCTTCCCGGATCGTGTAGCGGCTGGCGCCGAACTCCTCGCAAAGCTCGCTCTCGGTCGGAAGGCTCTGGTCGAGAGGATAGGAGCCGTCCTCGACCCGCCGGCGCAGGACGTCGAGGATCTGCTGGTAACGCGGCGGATCGACGCTCATCGCGGTCGCATCCCCGCCGCGAGGCATGGCGGGATCAGTCGGGATCCGGACGCTTCACTCCACCTCGGCGTAGCGCTTCTCGAAGTCCCACACATCCTTGAACCCGATCAGCTCGTTGAAGGCGGCGAAGGAGTACATCGGCACGGCGGCGCTCGTGGTGCCGTGATCCTTCAGATCCTGGTAGGCCGTCGTCAATGCCTGCGCCGTGGCGAGGAAGCCCACGGCCGGGAAGATGGCGGCGGCGTAGCCGAGCTCCTTCAGCCGCGCGACCGGCAGCATCGGCGTGCGCCCGCCATTGACCATGTTGGCGATGACCGGCTTGCCGACGCGCCGCGCGATCTCGGCGAGCTCCGCCTCGCTCTCCGGCGATTCGATGAACACGATGTCGGCGCCCGCCTCCCCATAGGCGATGCCGCGACGGATGGCCTCGTCGAGGCCGAGCGACGTGCGCGCATCCGTGCGGGCGATGATGAGGAAATCGGCGCTGGACCGGGCGTCGGACGCCACCTTCACCTTGCGGACCATGTCGGCGATGGGCACCACGCGTCTGTTGGGCGTGTGCCCGCACTTCTTCGGAAACTCCTGGTCTTCGATCTGGATCGCCGTGACGCCGGCCTTCTCGTAGCCGCGCACCGTGTGGCGCACGTTGAGGAGGCCGCCGTAGCCGGTGTCTGCATCGGCGATGACCGGTGTCTTCGACATCTCCGCGATGCGGCCGATGTGCTCGATCATCTCGCTGTAGGAGGCGAGCCCCGCGTCGGGCAGCCCGAGCGCGGAAGCCACCGTGCCGTAGCCGGTGACGTAGAGGGCGGGAAATCCCATCCGGTCGGCCACGAGGGCCGAGATCATGTCGTAGACGCCAGGCGCGAAGATGAATCGGCCGGCCTCGAGATGCTGGCGCAATGCGGCGTCCGCCATGGTGCTCCTGCCCGTCGGAGGGTCCTCGATCTTGTCCGGACATATTCTGCGAGGGATGGCTCCGTTGCAAGCGCTGCATTGCAGCGAGCGATGCCCGTCCGAAGGATTTGTCCGGACAGATTTTCTGTGCCAGCCTGTCGGCGAAAGGGCCTCGGGAGGAGTGCCGCGATGAGCGAACTCGACATCTACAAGAAGCAGGGTTTCGCCGGCCGCGTCGGAATCGGCGCGCAGCCCGCGCTCGTCATCGTCGATTTCGTCGTCGGCTTCACCGATCCCGCCCATTTCGGCGGTGGCAATATCGGGCCGGCCATCGAGAAGACGGTCGGCGTGCTCGCCGAGGCCCGGGCCCGCGGCTGGCCGGTGGCGCACACGCGCGTCGTCTACGCCGACGACGGATCGGATGCCGGTGCGTTCGCCCGAAAGGCCCCCGGCCTCCTGAAGCTGACCGAGACCAGCCCGCTGAGCCAGATCGTCACGGAGCTGACGCCGGCCGCGGGCGAACTCGTGGTGCGCAAGCGGCAGGCGTCGGCCTTCTTCGGCACCGAGTTCGCCGGCTGGCTGGCCTGGCATCGCGTCGACACGTTGTTCGTCGCCGGCTGCACGACCTCCGGCTGCGTCCGGGCGACCGTCGTCGACGCCGTGTCGCACAACATGCGCACGATCGTGCTGACGGATTGCGTGGGCGATCGCGCCATCGGGCCCCACGAGGCCAACCTCTTCGACATGGGGCAGAAGTACGCGGACCTGATGACGGCCGACGAGGCGCTGGCCGCCGCCGCCCGCTGACACCCCGCACGACGCAAGGAGCGCAAGATGGTCGACCACCAGGGCTGGCGGAAGAAGTTCGGCGTCCTCGGGCCCTCGACGAACACCATCGTCCAGCCGGACTTCGACGCCATGCGTCCGCGCGGCGTCACCAACCACTACAGCCGCATCTTCACGCCCAACGCCAACGCGGTCTCCAACGAGAGCTTCCGCGCCGGTGCTGAGGTGATCGCCTCCAATGTGCTGGATGCCGTGCGCAGCGTGATGACCTGCTCGCCCGACTACCTCGTCATGGGCATGTCGGCCGTGACCTTCTTCAACGGCGCCAAGGGGGCCGACGCCTTCGTCAAGCAGGTCGAGGACGTGTCCGGGGTGAAGATCTCGGTCGGCAGCCACGCCTGCACGGCCGCGCTGCGCGCCTATGGCGGCGTGAGGCGGATCGCGATCCTGTCGCCCTACTGGCCGGTGATGAACACCGAGGTCGCCCGCTACTTCGGCGACATGGGCTTCGAGACCGTCCGCGACGTGCCGTTGCAGTGCCGCTCGTGGACGGCCATCGCGGAGGTCGACGACATCACCATCCGCGACGCCATCAAGCGCCTCGACGGCGACGACGTCGACGCGATCGTGCAGGTGGGCACCAACCTCTCCATGGTGAGGCTCGCGGCCTTTGCCGAGATGTGGCTCGGCAAGCCGGTCATCGCCATCAACACCGCGACCTACTGGCACGCGCTGCGCGCCAACGGCATCACGGATCAGATGGACGGCTTTGGCCGCCTGCTGGCCGAGTTCTGATGGCGGGACCACTGTTGGCCCAGGCTGCACCCGATCTCGCCATCGGGGACGTGAGCGTCCACCGCGTGATCGACCTCGACCCCTTCGCCCTGCCGCTGGGGTTTCTCTTCCCCGATGCGGCTGCCGCGGCGCTGGAGGCGCATCGCGCCGAACTCGCGGGTCACGTCGATCTCGATGCCGGGACCGTGCTGCTGGCCGTGCAGACCCACGTCGTCCGCACGGGCGGGCTCACGATCCTCGTCGACACCTGCGTCGGCGAGGGCAAGCCGCGGCCGCGCCGCGCGGAATGGAACGACCGCGCCGCCAGCGGCTACCTTGACCGCCTCGCCGCCGCCGGCTGCCGGCCGGAGGACGTCGACGTCGTGATGTGCACGCACCTCCATGCCGACCATGTCGGCTGGAACACGCGCCGGGAGGACGGACGCTGGGTGCCGACGTTCCCCCGGGCCCGCTACGTCATGGGCCGCGCGGATCTCGAACATTGGTCGGCGGAAACAGCGCGCGATCCCTCCATCGGCCACGGCTCCTTCCTCGACAGCGTCCTGCCGATCGTGGAGGCCGGCCGCGCCGTGCCGGTGCAGCCAGGCGACGACATCGCCGGGAACGCCGCGGTGATCCCGCTGCCCGGCCACTCGCCGGGCCAGGTGGGGCTCGACGTGGCCACGTCGGCCGGGACGCGGCTGGTGTTCTGCGGCGACGCCATCCACAGCCCGGCACAGGTGATTCGCCCCGAGTGGTCGAGCGCCTTCTGTTGCGACGCGGGTGTCGCACGGGATACGCGCACCGGCTTGCTGGAGCGTGCCGCAGCCGACGACGTCATTCTCGTCCCCGCGCATTTGCGCAGCGCAGGACTTCGCGTCCACCGGACCGGGGGAGGATTTCGCCCGGCCTGCTGTGGGCGCGACGGCCGGGTCTGACCGCCTCGCTCAGTCGATCAGCGCGACGTCGCGCAGCGACTGGATCATCGAGGTGCGCAGCAGATAGGCCTTGTGCGCAGCCGGATCTGCCACCGTCCGGCGCAGATCGTCGTAGTAGGCCTGCCTGGCCGCCGGCTCCCGGGTGTTCAGGATGGCCCGGTTGCGCAGCGTCGTCTGCTGCACGACGTCGAGGGCGACCTTTCGGCGCTGGCGCTCGTAGCGCTTGAGCGTATCGAGCGGTGCGCCCTGCAGAACCTGCGTCAGCGCGGCGGCGAGGTTGAACGCGTCGTGGATGCCGCCGTTGAGGCCCATCCCGCCGAGCGGATTGTTCACGTGCGCCGCGTCGCCGGCGATCAGCAGGCGCCCGGCGACATAGTAGGACGCCACGCGCTCGTGCACGCGGTAGGCCGTCCGGTGCAGGACCTCGTAGGGCACGTCGCGCTTCGCGGCCCCCTGCAGCAGCCGCTCGCCGCGCTCGGCAGACGTCACCTCCGCATCCGAGAGCGTCGGATCGACGGGGAAAAGCGCCCGCCACACGCGGGCGGTGCGGATCAGCACGAACCACTCGGTCGGGTCGGAGATGTAGGAGATGTTGGCGATGTCCGGCATCGCCTCGCGGAAATCGTAGGTGGTCGACAGGGTCAGGAAGATCTCGGGGATGGTCAGCCCGTCGAACGCGGCGCCCATGGTGCGCCGCACCACGCTGCCGATCCCGTCCGCCCCGACGCAGAAGGCCCCCGTCAGGGTCTCCTGCGACCCGTCCGGAAGCGTCACGTCGAGCGCGACGCCGTCGTCATTCTGGCGGACTGCGGTCGCCTTCGTGCCGAGCCTCACCTCGGCGAGGTCAGAGCCTTCGAGCTGCTCGTAGAGCATCTCGCCGAGCCGCCACTGCTCGCACTGGAGCCGGTAGGGGTGGTTCGTCTCGTCCTTGAGGCGGTCGAGCTCGAAGGTGGCGACGACTCCCTCGGTCCGGTCGCGGAACTGCCACGTGGGGCAGATCAGGCCCTGCGCGATCATGCTGTCCACGACGCCGAAGCGCTCCAGCATGTCGAGGGTCGGCGGATGGAAGGTCGACGCCCGCAGGTCTCGAGGGAGCTGCGCCGCCGCCTCGACGACCGTCACCGGGATGCCGGCTTCGACCAGCAGGCGGGCCGCGACGAGGCCCACCGGGCCGGCTCCGACGATCAGCACTTTATTGCTCATGGTACCTGTCCGACGAGGCTTCCTTGACAGGCCGCGCGGGCCGGTCATCATGCAGTTGTCCGGACAAACATGACCGGCTTCGGCCCGCCCGACAAGGGACATCGCGGCCGCTGCCGGAGGGCCGGGCAAGCCGGGTGACTGGACGAGGTGACGATGCGCTATCCCTTCGTGCCCATGCCGATGCGCGGTCCGCTGCGCTGGCCCGACGGCAAGCGGCTGGCTCTGATCGTCACCATCAACCTCGAGTACTGGGACCTCGTGAAGGACACGAGCGCGCCCTACTATGCGGGCGGGCCGCCCATCCTGCCGGACATGCTGCCCGGCAACATCCCCGACTTCCCGAACTGGTCCTGGCGGGAGTACGGCCAGCGGGTCGGCGCGTGGCGGCTGTTCGACGCCTTCACCGAGGCCGGCGTCCGTGCCAGCTGCACCATGAACGCCAAGATGGCACTGGAACGTCGCGCGGTGATCGACGGCGCGCTGTCGCGCGGCTTCGAGCTCATCCCGCACAACTACGAGCAGGGCGAGTTGCTCTGCCATCTCCAGCACAAGCCCGAGGAAGAGCGCCGGGTCATCGGCGAGACGCTGCGGGTCTACGAATCGGTGACGGGCCTCAAGGCGAAGGGCTGGCTTTCGTCGTCGCTGCGCGGGACCACCAACACGCCGGCCATTCTCGCGGAGAACGGGCTGGAGTTCTGGTGCGACCTGATGAACGACGACCAGCCCTACATGATCGATACCCCCTCTGGTCCGATCGTCGGCGTGCCCTATTCCATCGAGATGAACGACTTCACCCTGCTCGCCCGCCGCGGCCTCACCAACGCCGCTGCGCTCGACGCCCTCAAGGAGCAGTTCGACGTGCTGTATGCCGAAGGGGCGCGGACGGGGATGATGATGAACGTCGGGTTGCACCCGCATGTCATCGGCGTGCCGCACCGCATCAACCTGCTGCGCCAGTTCCTCGCCTATGCGAAGGGCTTCGATGGCGTGTGGTGGGCGACGCGCGAGGAGGTGGCCGCCTGCTACCGGGGCCAGCACGCCACGCATATCCCGCCGGGCGGCGCGTCGTGACGGACGCTGCCGCCCCCGCACCGAGGGTCAGGCCCTCGCTCGGCAAGCCTGCTGCCGTCGCGGCCGCCTGCGTGGCTCTCTTCGCCGTCGCAGTGCTGATTGGCGGAAAGGTGATCGCCCAGCAGATCGTTTCGGGCCTGATGCTCGGCGCCATCTACATGACGGTGGCGATGGCCTTCACGCTGACCATCGGCGTGCTGAACTTCCTCAACTTCACCATCCCGACGCTGTTCATGCTGACCGGCATGGTCGCCTGGGGCCTCGTCTCGCGCGGATGGCTCGGGTTTGCCGGCGGCTGGTCGTGGCTCGTCGCGCTGGTCCTCGGGGTGGCGGCGGCAGTGGCGGCGTCGCTGATCGTCGAGCGCTTTACGTTCCGCTACCTCAAGACCAAGCACGGCGACGCGACGGAGCACGCCATTCCGCTGGTGTCCTCCCTTGGCTTCCTGCTGATCTTCGAGCATCTCGTGCTGATCGCGCTCGGCTCGGAGTCCCAGCGCTTCGCCGTCCCGTTCAAGGCCGACATCCACGTCTTCGGCGTCGTGCTCGGCGGCGCCCAGTTGATGAGCCTGGCGCTGGCCGTCGCGATCGTGGCGGTGTTGACCTACATCCTGAAGCGCACACGGATGGGCCGGGCCCTGCGCACCATCGCCGAGAACCCCGACACCGCCTCGCTGCTCGGCGTCGAGGTGACCCGCATCGTTCCGGTCGTCTTCATCCTCACCGGGCTGCTGGCGGGCGTGGCAGGCGCGCTCTTCACCATCAACTACGGCGATGTCTCTCCCTTCATGGGAGACCACGTCGGTACGAAGGCCATCGCCGCGATGGTGCTAGGCGGGCTCGGCTCCATCTGGGGCGCCATTGCCGGCGGCTTGCTCGTCGGCCTCACAGAGACGCTGTCGATCCACCTGTTCGGCGGCGACAGCGTGCAGATGGTGGTGTGGGGCCTGCTCCTCGCCGTCATCATCCTGCGGCCGCAGGGCCTGTTCGGCGCAGCCTCCATCGGCAAGGGAAAGATGTGATGGCTGGACGCCGGCAGCCTTCCGTCCGCCCGCGCCCCCTTGCGAGGGGAGGCTCGGCATGAGCGGCTACATGGCCGGGATCGTCGCGATCCTGTGCATCAACCTCATCTTCGCCTACGCCATTTTCGTGACCGCCGCCGCCGGGCAGCTGAACCTGGGCGGAGCGGGATTCCAGGCGATCGGCGCGTACGGCGCGGCTTACCTTTCCAGCGTCGCAATGCAGCCGGTGTGGGTCACCATTCCGGCGGCGATGGCGATCACGGCACTGGTCGGCTTCCTCATCTCGTTTCCGGTGCTGCGAACGCGCGGCGTCTACATGGTACTGGCCACCTTCGCCTTCGCGGAGGTGGTGGCCGGCTTTTTGCTCCGCTCCACAACCTTCGGCGGCGCCATCGGCATGGTGGTCCCCGATCACGTCGGCGTCCCGCTGCTGATCGTCTCTGCCGTTCTGGTGACGTTGCTGGTGTTCTACCTCATGGCGACTCGCATCGGCCTCGCCATGCGCTCGATCCACGACGACGAGCCCGTCGCCACGTTGATGGGCGTGAACGTGCGGGCCATGCAGGTGTTCGCCTTCACGCTGGGCGGGGCTCTGGCCGGCCTGTCGGGCGCCCTCTATGCGCACCACTTCAGCTTCGTCGAGGCGCAGTATTTCAACGCGCTGCTGTCGATCTACGTCCTGCTGTTCGTGCTGATCGGGGGAACGCAGACGGCCTGGGGCCCGCTTGTCGGGAGCCTCTTCTTCACGCTGATCCCGGAGGTCCTGCGCGTCGGCGGCTCGTGGCGCTACGTCGTGTTCGGCGCCGCCATCGTGCTGATGATGGTGGTCCGCCCGGAGGGAATCGTCACCCGGTCGCTGGTGGCGCGGTTGTCCCCGCGCCAGTGGCTCGGAGGCCGCAAGGACGTGCTGGGAGAGCGCCATGCCGGCTGACGCGATCCTGCGCATCGCCAACCTTGTGAAGCGCTTCGGCGGCCTCACCGTCACCGACGATGTGAGCTTCGACGTGCCGCGTGGCTCGCGCATGGCCCTCATCGGACCCAATGGCGCGGGCAAGACCACGCTCTTCAACCTGATTTCGGGCGTCTACCCCATCGACGGAGGGGCGATCTCGCTCGACGGGACGGTCATCGACGCGCTGCCGCCGCGCAAGCGCATCGCCGCCGGGCTGTCGCGCTCCTTCCAGAACATCCGGCTCATGCCGCATCTCTCGGTCGTCGAGAACGTGATGCTCGGCCAGCATGCGCAGGCGGGGCTCGCGGACCTCCTCGCCCCCATCGCGTGGCAGCGCAACGGACGCTGGCGCCGCATGGCGGAGGAGCGCCTGCGCGAGGCGGGGATCGACGTCGATCCGGATGCTGCCGTGTCCGGCCTGCCTTACGGCGTGCGCAAGAAGATCGAGGTCGTCCGTGCGCTGATGAATCGTCCGCGCTTGCTGATGCTCGACGAGCCCGCGGCGGGCCTGAACCCGCGCGAGACGGCCGAGCTGTCGGCCTTTCTCAAGGGGATTTCGGCAGACGGACTGACGCTCCTGGTCGTGGAGCACGACATGTCCTTCGTGCACGACCTGTGCGAGCGGACCGTCGTGCTCAACTTCGGTCGCCTGATCTACGACGGGCCGACGCGCGGCGTGCAGGAGGACGAGGCGGTGCGCGAGGCCTATCTCGGCACGCGCCGCGTCGGGACGACCGGGGAGGCCGGCCGTGCTGCTTGAGGTCGAGGCGCTCGACGTCCGCTACGGCCGCACGCACGCCGTGCGCGGCGTCTCCCTGTCCGTCGCCTCGGACGAAATCGTGACGGTGCTCGGCTCGAACGGGGCCGGCAAGACGTCGCTGCTGCGCGCGCTCCAGGGGCTCGTGCCGGCGGCGGGCGGAAAGGTCATCTTCGACGGGCACGACATCACGCGCCTGTCGCCGCCGCAGCGGCTGCGCCGCAACCTCGCGCTCGTGCCGGAGGGCCGGCAGATCGTGCTGAGCCTCACGGTGCACGAGAACCTGCAGATGGGCGCGTACTGTCGCGACGACGGCGAAGTGAGCCGCGACATCGACGCCATCTACGATCGCTTCCCCAACCTCGCAGCGCGTCGGTTGATGCCGGCCTCCGTGCTTTCGGGCGGCGAACAGCAGATGCTGGCGATCAGCCGTGCCCTGCTGGCGCGGCCCAAGCTGATGATGCTCGACGAGCCGTCGCTCGGCTTGTCGCCGCTGCTCGTCGAGCGCCTCTTCGGGCTGATCACCGCCCTGCGGGGCGAGGGGATCGCCATCCTGCTCGTCGAGCAGAACACCCACATGGCACTCGAGGTCGCTTCGCGCGGCCTCGTCATGGAACTCGGGCGCGTGGTCCTCGAGGGGCCCGCCGAGGAACTGCGGCAGAGCGATCGCCTCGCGGCGGCTTATCTCGGTCACGCCTGAGGCGCGGCCGGGTCAAAAGGGAGAGGGACAATGGCATTCCGACTGAAGACACTGCTCCTCACCGCGGCGACCGCCGCGGCGTTCGGCTGGGCCGCGACGGCCTCGGCCCAGGAGATCGTGCTGGGCCTCGCGATGGTGAAGTCCGGCCCGCTCAAGACGGTGGGAGAGGCGACCGAGACCTCGGTCGACATCGCGGTCGAGGAGATCAACGCCAAGGGCGGCATCAACGGCAAGAAGATCAAGCTCGTGAAGTTCGACACGGGCTCCGATCCCAAGCAGGCCGCGACGGCGACGCAGAAGTTCGTGCAGGACGACAATGCGCTGGCCATCATCGGCCCGTTCTCGTCCGGCGAGGCCGCCGTGGCCTTCCCCGTGGGCGAGCGCCTCGGCATCGTGCAGATGCCCAATGCGGCCTCCACGCCCGGCCTCACCGCCAACTTCAGCTATGCGTGGCGCCTCACGGCGGACGAAGGCAAGCAGTTCACGCGCCTCATCAACACGCTGCGCAACAAGAACATCAAGCTCGAGAAGGCCGAGATCATCTATGTCTCGGACGAGCGCGTCTCCAACATCTCCGGCACCCAGTTCTACCCGGCGATCTTCAAGGCCAACAACATCGCCTTCGGCGAGCCGGTCGCGGTGCAGTACAAGAGCTTCGACGTCGCGCCGCAGGTGGCGCAGATCATCGAGCGCAAGCCCGACGTCGTGGCGCTGGCCGCCACGCCCGACAGCGCCGGCAAGGTCATCAAGGAGTTGCGCCGCCAGGGCTTCCAGGGTCGCGTGATCGGCTCGCAGATCTTCGCCGACCCGAATGCGCTCGACCTCTTCGGCCGCGACGCCGACGGCCTGCTCATCGTCGCCGGCTACTGGTCCGACCGCAACGACGCGACGCGCAGCTTCACCAGGAAGTTCGCCGAGGAGAACGCCAAGCGCGGCCTCGCCAACAAGAAGGTCCCGCACCACACGGACGCGCAGGCCTACGACATCGTCTACCTGCTGAAGCAGGCCATGGAGAAGGCCAACGTCACCGGCGATCCGTCCAAGATCGCGGCCGAGCGTACCGCCGTGCGTGATGCGATGAAGGGCATCCGGTTCACCGGCGTCACGGGCGACAACACCTGCTTCAACGCCGCCCGCGATGCGCAGCTGCCTGGCTTCGTCATCGAGATCAAGGACCTGAAGTGGAATCTGTTCGACCAGCATGCGGCCGACCCGTGCCCGCAGAGCTGAGCGCGACGGCAGGACCTGCATCATGAGGGTTGCCGTTCTGGGAGGCTGCGGCGGCATCGGCCGCAGCCTCGTCGCCGCCCTGGTCGGGCAGGGTGACACGGTCGCCGTGCTCGACCTGCCCGCCTCGCTGGAGCGCCATCCCCCGCCCGATGGCGTTCTGGCGATCCCCGTCGAGGGGAACAGCGAAGGATCCGTGAAAGAGGCTTTCGCCCACCTCGAAATGGCCTGGGGCGCGCTCGACGGGTTCGTCAATCTCGCCGGCTTCATGATGGGCATGAAGCCGCTGCGCGACGTGACGGCGGACGTCTTCGACACCACGATCGAGGGAAACCTGCGCACCACCTTCCTCGCCTGCGCGGCGGCGATGCCGCTGCTGGAGAAGGGGGAGGGGCCGAGCCTCGTCAACATCGCGTCGGGCCTCGCGCAGTTCATCCGTCCGCACTACGGCCCGTATGCCGCGGCCAAGGCCGGCATGATCGCGCTCACCAAGACGCTGGCGCTGGAACACGCACCCACCGTGCGCTGCAACTGCGTCGCGCCGGGGGCCGTCGACACCGCCTTCCTGCGCGGCGGCACGGGCCGCTCCGACGAGGATGGCCAGACCACGATCGACATCGCCGCCTACAGCGCGATGATGCCGCTGAAGCGCATTGCCGTGCCTGAGGACGTCGTGGGCCCGATCCTGTTCCTCCTGGGGCCTGGCAGCCGCTACATGACCGGCCAGACGCTGTGGGTGAATGGCGGCGCCTACATGCCGTGAGGCAGCGTCACCAGCGGAACGCCGGCAGCGTGAAGTCGGGCTCCGGCCCGCCTTCGTCGCCCCCGAGACTGTGGACGCCCCCCAGCACCAGCGCCGCCGCCATCCCGGCGCCGCGCGCACCGGCGATGTCGTGCGCAACGCTGTCGCCAATGGCCACGACGTCCGAGAGGGGCGGATCCCCCAACTGCCGCAGCGCGAAGCGGTAGATTTCCGGGTACGGCTTGCCGATCATCGTGACCGTCCCGCCCATGTCGCGGTAGAGCGCCGCGATCCGCCCGGCACCGAACCGCGGGCCAACCCGCGTCAGCATGACGTCGTCCGGGTTTGTGCAGAGCGCGGGGACGCCAGTGCGCGCGGCAGGCTCCAGTTCCGCCGCGTAGTCCGCCAGCGTGCGGCGGTCTCCCTCGCTGCCCGCGATCAGGATCAGGTCGGCCTCAGCCGGCGACGGCGCGGGGTCGAAGCCGAGCCCGAGGATGGCGGACGAGTCCCGATCGCGCGCAATCAGGTAGCAGCGCTCGCGGGACGTGCTGCTGCGTCGCTGATGCAGGATGTGCCATGCCACCTCGCCGGACGTCACCAGTGCATCCCAGCTGGTGGGGTCGAAGCCCAGCCCGACGTTCCGCCTGCGATTGGGCTCGGACCGTTTGCCGGAGTTGGAGAGAAGGGCGACCCGGACGCCTGCCGACTTGAGGCGTGACAGCGCCTCGACGGCCCCGGGGTAGGGCGCCGAGCCATCGTGCAACACGCCGAACTGGTCGATCAGCGCGACCTTGAACCGGGTGGCGAGCTCCGCCACCCCCGCGAGCGCCACCGTCACGCCGCCACTCCGGCCTGCCGCGCACCCTGCCATGCCAGCCGCGCCGCCCCGGCTGCCGTGTCCTCGGAGGCCGCCGGCAGCACCGGCACGCCAAGGATCCGCTCGCGCATCGCGGTCCAGACCGGGTTCGCCGCCCCGCCTCCCACGCTCCGTACGCTGGTGGGGTAGGGGGCGCCCAGCGCCGCCAGCCGCTCGTAGCCCAGTCGCTCGATGCGCGCGATGCCTTCCAGCAGTCCGTGCAGGAACATCGCATCGTCCTCAGGTCGCGGCTCGAGCCGCGGCTGGAGCGCGGGATCGTTCACCGGGAAGCGCTCGCCGGGGCGGGGCAGCGGATAGTAGTCCAGCCCGCTGTCGCGCATCGGGTCGATCCGCGTGGAAAGGCGCGCGATCGCTTCGCCGTCGAAGAACGGAGCCAGCGCACCGCCCCCGCTGTTGGAGGCTCCGCCGGGAAGCCACATCGCGCCGAGCCGGTGGCTGTAGATGCCCTGCGTCGGGTCGCCCACCGGTCGGGCGGCTCCGACCTTCAGCACCAGCGTCGTCCCGAGGGACGTTACCGCCTCGCCGGGCGCCGACGCGCCGGCCGCAAGAAAGGCGGCACAGCCATCGGTAGTTCCCGCGCAGATGAGCGTCGTTGCCGGCAGCCCCGTTTCATGCGCAGCGGCGTCGGTCGCGGGACCGATCGGCGTCCCGGGGGTCACCACGCGCGGCAGGCAGGCGCTGTCGAGCCCGGTGGTGGCGATCCAGGAGGGCCAGTCGGCCCCTCCCGGGTCGAAGCCGGTCTTGAGCGCGTTGTTCGTGTCCGTGAGGTCGGTGCGGCCCGTGAGCCGGCCCAGCACCCAGTCGGCCTGGTGCAGGACGCGGGCCGCTCCGGGACGGCGCATCAGCACCAGCGCCCGCGCGAGCGGCGACGTCGTGCCCCGGGCAGGGCTGTCGAGCGGCGCGAGACGGTTCACGAGATCGACGAGGTCGGCATCCTCGACCGGGTCGGAATAGAGAAGCGCCTCGCCGACGGGTGCGCCCCGCTCATCCACCGCCAGCAGGGTCCCTGAGGTCGCATCGACGCTGAGCGCGGCAATATCCCGCGCGCGGGCCTTCGCGGTGACGGCCTGCAGGCATTCGACGGTTGCGGCCCACCATGCACGCGGGTCTGTCGCGGCCCTGCCGCCTCCCGACGATCGCAGTGGCGCACCATGCCGCGCCACGACGGAGCCGTCGGCGGCCATCGCCACCGCCCGGACGCCCGAGGTTCCCACGTCGATCCCGATCGCTATCGCCGCCATGCGTGAGGCCAATTCCCCCCCCCCGATCCCGCAGGCTCTTCGCCGGGGACGCGTGCCGGAAGGTGCAGCACGCCGGCACCGGCGACAAGCCGCCCGTCGCCGGCTTGCGAAAATGCCGCTCGTTCCGGTCTTGAAGGCGAAACGCGACCCGGCAAATATGCTCGGGCCGTGCTGCCGCGAGGAGGCGGTCGCGGAGTCGGTCGCGCCGGGTCTGGCGTGTCCGGGACAATCAGCACTGCGGAGGCACCGCCCCTCGCACGGGCCGCTTCCGTCGCGACAAAAGCAAGGGTCCACCAACGGGCCCGCACGGAGGAAACCCCATGAACAGGCGTGAAGTCCTTTCACTGCTCGGCGGCACGGCGGCCGCGGGCGTCGTCGGCCTGCCCTCGCTCGCGTCGGCGCAGGCCGGCAAGACCATGGTCACCGTGGTCAAGATCGCGGGCATCCCGTGGTTCAACGCGCTCGAGAAGGGCGTCCAGAAGGGCGGCAAGGAGTTCGGGATTCAGGCCACCATGGTCGGCCCGGCCAACGTCGACCCGGCGCAGCAGGTCAAGCTGCTCGAGGACCTCATCGCCAGGAAGGTCAACGTCATCGGCCTCGTGCCCCTCGACGTGAAGGTCTGCGAGCCGGTGCTCAAGCGCGCCCAGGCCGCCGGCATCACCGTCATCACCCATGAGGGTCCCGAGCAGGAAGGCCGCACCTGGAACGTCGAGCTCATCGATTCGGTGAAGTTCGGCGAGGTCCAGATGCAGAAGCTCGCCAAGGAGATGAAGGAGGAGGGCGAGTACGTCGTCTACGTCGGCACGCTCACCACGCCGCTCCACAACAAGTGGGCGGATGCCGCCATCGCCTACCAGAAGAAGAACTACCCCAAGATGAAGCTGGTCACGGACCGCTTCCCGGGCGCCGACGAGATCGACACGAGCTACAAGACGACGCTCGACGTCATCAAGGCCTATCCGAACCTGAAGGGCATCCTCGGCTTCGGCTCCAACGGCCCGATCGGCGCCGGTAATGCCGTCCGCGAGAAGCGCCTCGGCAACAAGATCGCGATCGTCGGCACGGTGCTTCCGTCGCAGGCCAAGTCGCTGATCATGGACGGCACGATCCGCGAGGGCTTCTTGTGGAACCCGACGGATGCCGGCTACGCCATGGTCGCGGTCGCCAAGCTCGTCCTCGACGGCAAGGAGATCAAGGACGGCGTCGAGGTGCCAGGCCTGGGCAAGGCCTCGGTCGACGTGGCCAACAAGCAGATCAAGGTCGACAAGATCATGCAGATCAACAAGCAGACCGTGGACGGGCTCATCGCCCAGGGCCTGTGACCGGCTGATCCAGGAGTGGCCGGGCCGGCTTCGGCCGCGCCCGGCCCAACCTTGTCCGCGCGACCCTTCGGCACGCCGCGGAGTTCGCTGCTGCTCTTGATCCAGAGGCCTCCTTGGCGCCCTTCCTGGAACTGTCCCGCATTTCGAAAAGGTTCGGCGGCGTTCGCGCGCTCGAGGACGTCGACCTGACGCTCGAGGCGGGGGAGGTCCACTGCCTCGTGGGCGAGAACGGCTCCGGCAAGTCGACGCTGATCAAGATCATCTCCGGCGTCCAACCGCCGGAGCCGGGCGGGCGGATCATCATCGAGGGCCGGGAGCACCCGCACCTCGATCCCGTGCAGAGCACGCGGCATGGAATCCAAGTCATCTACCAGGACCTGTCCCTCTTCCCCAACCTCACGGTGGCGGAGAACATCGCCGTGGGCCAGCATCTCGGCGGGCTGCGTACGGTCGACTGGTCGCGCATCCGCGACACGGCGCGCTCGGCGATGGCGAAGATCGGCGTTTCGCTCGATCTCGAGGCCAGGGTCGAGGACCTGTCCATCGCCAACCGCCAGTTGGTCGCAATCAGCCGCGCCATGGCGGCGGACGCGAAGCTCGTGATCATGGACGAGCCTACCGCCTCGCTGACGCGCCATGAGGTCGATGCGTTGCTCGCCCGCGTCCGGGACCTGAAGCGGCAGGGCATCTGCATCGTCTTCGTCAGCCATCGGCTCGACGAGGTGCTGGAGGTCGCCGAGCGGGTCACCGTGCTGCGCGACGGGCGCAAGGTCGGCACGTTCGATGCGGCGGAGATGAGTGACCATCGCCTCGCCGTCCTGATGACCGGGAAGGAATTCCGGTACGACCTGAAGGATGTCGATCTCGCGGATCGGCCCGTCGTGCTCGACGTCGAGCGCCTGAGCCGCGCCGGTGACTACCGCGACGTGTCGCTGCAGGTCAGGGCCGGCGAGATTCTCGGCATCACGGGCCTCCTCGGGTCCGGCCGGACGGAGCTGGCGCTCTCCCTCTTCGGCATGAACCCGCCGGACTCTGGGACCATCCGGCTCGACGGGAAGCCGCTGGCGCTCGCCACCAACCGGGAGGCGATCGAGAACGGCATCGCCTACGTCTCCGAGGACCGGCTCACGCTCGGGCTCGTGCTCGAGCAGCCCATTTCCTCCAACCTCGTCCTCACCATCATCGACAAGCTGGCCGGCGCCTTCGGGATCATTCCGGGCGGCACGCGCCAGAGCACAGTGCGCCGCTGGGTTCGAGACCTCGCGATCAAGGTGTCCAACCCGGAGAACCCGGTGAAGACCCTGTCGGGCGGCAACCAGCAGCGCGTCGTCCTCGCGAAGTGGATGGCGACGGGGCCGCGGGTGCTGATCCTCGACAGCCCGACGGTGGGCGTCGACATCAGTGCCAAGGACGGCATCTACGAGATCGTCAAGCGGCTCGCAGCGGAGGGCGTCGCGGTGATCATGATCTCCGACGAAATTCCGGAGGTCCTGTACCACACGCACCGTGTGCTCATCATGCGCGCCGGGCGCATCACGGGCGAGTTCAGCCCGCACCGCTCGTCGGAGGAGGAACTGAGGGTGGCGGTCAATGCGTGAGGCTTTCGGACGCTTCCGCCAGACGCACGAGTTCCGATTGCTCGTGGTGATCCTCGCGCTTGCCGCGCTCCTGTCGGTCACGACCGACAGCTTCCTGACCCTGCAGAACCTCTTCGACCTGCTCACTTCGAATGCCTTCGTCGGCATCCTTGCCGCCGGTCTTCTCGTCGTCCTTATCGCGGGCGGGATCGACATTTCCTTCACCGCGACCGCATCGATCGCGCAATACGCGGCGATGACGCTCGCCAACGCCTATGGCATGGACTGGGTCAGCGTGTTCCTCGCCGGGATGCTCGTCGGCGCGGCGTGCGGCGCCGTCAACGCATTCCTCATCGAAGGGCTACGGATTTCCAGCATCATCGCCACCGTGGCGACGCTGAACATCTTCTACGGCCTGCTCGTCTTCGTGACGGGAGGCAAGTACATCTACTCGCTCGCCGACTGGTTCGCGAAGGGCATCTGGTGGTTCGAGTACGTCGACGCCAACGAGATGCCCTACGCCATCAACCTGCAGATCCTGGCGCTCGTGCTGAGCTTCGTCGCAACGTGGCTCTTGCTCAACCGCACCAACATCGGCCGCCAGATCTACGCGCTCGGCGGGAACCGGGACGCGGCACAACGGCTGGGCTTCAATGTCTTTCGGCTCAACCTGCTCGTGTATTGCTACATGGGCGTGATGGCCGGCGTGGCTTCGCTGGTGCAGGCCCAGCTCGCCCAGTCTGTCGCGCCGACGGTTCTCGTGGGCAAGGAGCTCGACGTGCTGGCGGCGGTGGTGCTCGGCGGCGCCAGCCTGCTCGGCGGCGTCGGCACCGTGCTCGGCACGGTTCTGGGCCTCGTGCTCCTCGCCATCATGCAGAACGGGCTCGTCCTGGCCGGGGTCTCCTCCTACTGGTCGCAGTTCTTCACCGGGCTCGTCATCCTGGTGTCGGTGTCGTCGACGGCGCTCGCCATGCGGCGCAAGCGAGTGGGAAGCATCACGGCATGACCACGGGCCCCGCCGACCTCGCCGACGACGGCCGAACCGCATGGCAGCGCCTGCTCGTGCTCGGCGGGGACGGCGTCAATGCCAAGCTCGCCGCGCTCATCGTCGGGGCGCTCGCCGTCTTCGGCCTGCTGCTCGGGGACCGGCTCTTCAGCCCGGCTGCGCTCCAGTCCATGGCGTTCCAGATGCCCGAGCTCGGCATCCTGTCCCTCGCCATGATGATCACGCTGCTCTCCGGCGGCATCAACCTCGCCATCATCTCCACCGCCAACCTGTGCGCGTTGACGATGGCGTGGATCCTCACGACCATGATCCCGGGCACCGAGGGAGCGGCGTGGGTGTTCTGGCAGGTGGCGGCGCTGGCCGCGGGCCTCGCCGTGGCTGCCGTGATCGGCCTCCTCAACGGCGTGGTGATCGCCTACCTGAACGTGTCGCCGATCCTCGCCACGCTCGGCACGATGACGCTCGTGAAAGGCATCGCCATCGGCATGACGCGGGGCAACGTCATCTCGGGGTTCCCCGACCCGATCGTGTTCATCGGCAACGGCACGGTGTTCGGCGTGCCCGCGGCGCTGATCGTCTTTGCGCTGGTTGCCATCCCGGTCGCGATCATGCTCGGGCGCACCCCGCTGGGGACGGCGATCTACATGATCGGGTCCAACGAGAAGGCGACGCGCTTCTCCGGTATCGACACCCGCCGGGTGATCGTGAAGGTCTACCTGATCTCCAGCCTGCTCGCCGCGGTTGCTGCCGTGGTGATGATGGCGCGGTTCAACTCCGCCAACGCCTCCTATGGCGAGAGCTATCTCCTGGTGACGATTCTCGCCGCGGTGCTCGGTGGCATCAATCCGATGGGCGGGTTCGGCAAGGTCAGCGGACTCATCCTCGCGCTCGTCCTGCTGCAGATCATCTCGTCGGCCTTCAACCTGTTGAACTTCAGCCAGTTCCTGACGCTCGCCATCTGGGGCGGCATTCTCGTCGCCGTCACCGGCATGACGGTGCTGAAGCAGCGGCTGTTCGGGTGAGGCGCCCATGACCGAGGGCCCCCGCGTCGCCGTCCTCGACATCGGCAAGACCAACCTGAAGGTGCTCGTCGCCTCCGCAGACGGTCGGCCGGTCGAGGCCGTGTCTCGCGCGCACGAGGCGGTGAAGGACGGTCCCTACCTCTCCATCGACATCGAGGCGATCGAGGCCTTCTTCCTCGATGCCCTGCGCGAACTTGCCACCCGCCACCCGATCGGGGCGGTCGTGGCGACCGCGCACGGCTGCGGGGCGCTGCTCGTCGACGAGACGGGCCCGGTCCTGCCGATGATGGACTACGAGACGCCGTGTCCGGCCTGGCTGGACGAGGCCTACGCCGCGCAGGCTCCGACCTATGGCGAGGTGTTCTGCAGCATCGGGCCCGGCGCCATGCGCCTCGCCAAGCAGTTGATGTGGCAGGAGCGGGACTTTCCGGACGCCTTCCGCAGCGCAAAGTGGTACCTGACGACCGCGCAGTACATGGCTTGGCGGCTCGGCGGCAGGCCCGCGAGCGAGATCTCGCAGCTGGCTGCGCAGGGGCACCTGTGGGCGCCGGAAGCGGCTGCTCTCTCATCCGTCGTCCGGCGTCACGGGTGGGATAGGCTGTTCCCGCCCATGGCCCGTGCGGGCGAGGTGCTCGGCACGGTGGCCCCGGGGGTTGCTGCCCGGACCGGGCTCTTGCCGGGCACGCAGATCCTCTGCGGTGTCCACGACAGCAACGCCAACCTCTTCCGCTACAAGGCCTCCGGCATGGCCGGGACGGCCGTGCTCTCCACCGGCACGTGGATGATCGGCTTCAACCGCGGCCGCCCGCTGCGGACGCTCGACGAGCGCCGGGCGATGGTCTCGAACATCGACGTCGACGGTGAGCCCGTCGCCTCGACGCTCACCATGACCGGCCGCGAGTACGCGATCCTCGCGGGATCGCAACCGTCGGCGGACGACGAAACGATGGCCGCGATCGGCCGGCTCCTCCAGCGCGGCACGTGGGCCTATCCCAGCTTCGTCGAGGACGACGGGCTCTTCCCCGGGTCCTCCCGCCGCGGCGATGTCGCTGGCCCGCCTCCGACCGACCCTGCGGAAAGGCGCGGGCTGGCAGCCCTTTATGCCGCCTTCAGCGCCGATTTCTGCCTGGACGTGCTGGGAACGGATGCCCCCGTCGTGGTCGACGGCGGCTTCGCCCTGAACGTGCCTTTCGGCCGCCTGCTGGCGACCTTGCGACCGCAAAAGTCCGTCTCGATGAGCCTGTCCAAGGACGGCACCGCGCTGGGCGCGGGACTGCTGTGGAACCGCTTCGACCGCAGGGGCCCGGTGACAACGCCTGAACTGGTGTCCGTGCAACCGTTTGCATGGCCGGGTCTCCGGGAGGCGGCGACGCGGTGGCGGCGCGAGGCGGAGAGCCGGCTTGCGCGGACGCCGGAGGCCTGAAAGAACCGGAACGGGGCCGGGCCCGCATGAAACGCGCGGTGCGGCGGTCGATGGCAGGGAAGAGAGGACGTCATGTCGAAAGTCGCGCACCGGGACCTGCGGCAGGGCATCATCAGGACCTGCCGCGAGATGAACCGCATCGGCCTCAACCAGGGCACTTCGGGCAACCTCTCGCACCGGATCCCCGAGGGGATGCTCATCACGCCCACGAGCCTGCCCTATGACGACATGAGCCCCAAGGACATCGTCGAGATGGCCTTCGACGGCACCTATGTCGGCCGGCACCGGCCGTCGTCGGAGTGGCGCTTCCATCGCGACATCCTGAAGAACCGCAGCGACGTGAACGTCGTGCTGCACACGCACTCGACCTATTCGACGACGCTGGCCGTGCACGAGAAGGCCATCCCGGCCTTCCACTACATGGTGGCGGTCGCAGGCGGGACCGACATCCGCTGCTCGCCATACGCATGTTTCGGCACGCAGGAGTTGTCGGACGCGGCGCTCGCGGCCCTCGACGGACGGCTCGCCTGCCTCCTCGGCCACCACGGGCTGATCGTGCTGGCCGACAGCTTCGAGAAGGCCCTGTGGCGCGCCGTCGAGGTTGAAACCCTTGCGAAGATGTACGTCCACGCGCTGGCCATCGGCGAACCGCCGCGGCTCACGCAGGCCGAGATGGAGCAGGTGATCGAGCAGATCCGGCGCATGAGCTACGGCCAGGCGCCGGACCTCGACGCAGTCGGTGACACGCCGCAGGCGCGTCGCGGAAAGGTGGGCGAGGACGAATCGGACGCTCCTTCAGCGGCCTCTGCCGAGGCGCCTCCGCCTCTCTCCGCGGCGGCAAAGCCACTGTCGCCGGTCTCCTCAACCGCTGGTTCGGGCGAGAAAGGAAAGAAGCGTCGTTCCGCGGCCTCCGGAGGGCAAGCGTCGACCCGGTTGGCCACGGCGCCCGCTCCCGTTGTGGCAGCCGTACTCAGCACGCGACGGTCGCGTGCCGCGGCACGACCGGCGGCGTCGCCGGCCCGTGCCACCCGTCTTGCAGCGGCGCCGGTCGCAAAGTCGCCCGCCGCAGGACCGTCGCCGAAATCCTCGGCTTCGACGCCGCCTGGTGCCGCGTCGGGCCGCAAGGCGAAGGCCGGCAAGGTACCCTCGGCAGGCAAGCCGAAAAGCCCTCCGGACTCGACGTCGGCCGGGCCGGCCGCACCGCGCAAGTCGCCGCGGACATCGACCCGCCGGCCACCGCCGCCACGCAAGCCCCGCTGAGGCCCAGCCGATCGCCGATGCGACCCGCCTCTCGGATGTTCTGCGCCGTGCAAGACGGCTCCTGCGCTGCCACCTCGTCGAATGTGCGGGGGGCACCAGCCTTGCGACGGTCGAGGGCGCTTGAGGTGCGAGGGAGTGTTCGCGATGGATGGTGAGGCACGGGTGACCCTGGCCGGAGGGCCGGGGTATGCGCCGCTCGGGGAGGACACGCTGCGCCCGTTCCTCGCGGCGCTGCCGGACGTGCGGCTGCGCCTCGGCGGCGACCCGGCCGGGTGGACGGTGCGCGAGGTCGGCGACGGCAACCTCAACCTCGTCTTCATCGTCAAGGGCGCAGCGGGTGGCGTCGTGGTGAAGCAGGCGCTGCCCTATGTCCGCCTCGTCGGCGACAGCTGGCCCCTGCCGCTGGAGCGCGCCTTCTTCGAAGCGCGGGCGCTCTCAACCCAGGCGCGCGTCGTCCCCGAGCTGATCCCGACGGTCTATTGCTTCGACCCGGTCCGCGCGGCCATCGTGATGGAGTTGCTCGAACCCCACGTCATCATGCGCAAGGGCCTGATCGCCGGCACGCGGTACCCCGGCGTCGCGGACGCCATCGCGACGTTCTGCGCGCGGACGCTGTTCTCGACGAGCGACCTCGGCGAGCCGGCGGCCGCCAAGCGCGAGCGGCAGGCGCTGTTCAGCCGCAACGTCGCGCTGTGCAAGATCACCGAGGACCTCGTCTTCACCGACCCCTACCGCGTCGCTCCGCTGAACCGCTGGACGAGCCCGCAACTCGACGCGGTGGCGGTGCGCTTCCGCGAGGATGCGCCATTGAAGGTGGCGGCGCAGGAGCTGAAGTGGGCCTTCCTGTCGCGCGGCGAGGCGCTGATCCACGGCGACCTCCACACCGGCTCGATCATGGTGACGGAGACCGACACCCGCGTCATCGACCCCGAGTTCGCCGTCTACGGCCCGATGGGCTTTGACACCGGCGCCTTCCTCGCCAACCTGCTGCTGGCCTTCTTTGCGCAGGAGGGCCATGCCACGCCCGGTGACGACCGCGAGGCCTACCGCGGCTGGATTCTCGACACCGCCGAGCGGTTCTGGCTCGGCTTCCACGACCGCTTCCTCGCGCTTTGGCGGGAGGGCGGTCCGGGCGACGTGTTCCCGGCCGGGCTGATGGAGGACGATGGCTCGCGCGCCGCGCTGGAGGCGTACCGCCATGCCACCATGCGGCGGCTGTTCGAGGATACGCTCGGCTTCGCCGCCTGCAAGATGATCCGCCGCATCCTCGGCCTCGCCCACGTGGCGGACCTCGAGAGCATCGCCGACCCGGACGTGCGGGCCCGCTGCGAGGCGAAGGCGCTGTCCATGGCCCGCACGCTCATGCTCGGCCGCGCCACCATGGGATCGATGGCCGACGTCCGCAGCCTCGCACTGGCGGTGGCCAGGGAACGACACTCGTGACCCAGAGACACGCATGAACATCGGCGGCAGGCACTACCGGACGATCTGGCCCACGGCGGACGGCCGCGCGGTCGAGGTCATCGACCAGACGTTGTTGCCGCACCGCTTCGCCGTGAAGCGGCTCGGCACGCTGGGGGAGGTGGCGGACGCCATCCGTACGATGGTGGTTCGTGGCGCCCCGCTCATCGGCGCGACGGCCGCCTACGGCATGGCCATTGCCATGGACGACGACGGGTCGGACGAGGGCATCGCCCGCGCCTACGAGACGCTCTACCGCACGCGCCCCACTGCGGTGAACCTGCGCTGGGCGCTGGACCGGCTGCGCGGCGGCCTCGCCCCGCTGCCGCCGGCCGCACGCCGGGACGCCGCATGGGCGATGGCAGCGGACATCTGCGACGACGACGTCGAGACCTGCCGGCGCATCGGCGAGGCCGGCGCGGCGCTGATCGCCACGCGGCACCGCGAGACGGACGCCACGGTGAACGTGCTCACCCACTGCAACGCCGGGTGGCTCGCCACTGTCGACTGGGGAACGGCGCTGGCGCCCATCTACATGGCGCACGACGCGGGCGTGCCGGTTCATGTTTGGGTCGACGAGACGCGCCCGCGCAACCAGGGCGCGTCGCTTACCGCCTACGAGCTCGGCGCCCATGGCGTGCCGCACACGGTGATTCCGGACAACGCCGGCGGCCACCTGATGCAGCACGGGCAGGTGGACCTGTGCATCGTCGGCACCGACCGCACGACCCGGCGCGGCGACGTCTGCAACAAGATCGGCACCTACCTGAAGGCGCTGGCGGCGCACGTGAACGGCGTGCCCTTCTACGTGGCGCTGCCGCACTCGACGATCGACTGGACGCTGGACGACGGCGTGCGCGACATCCCCATCGAGCAGCGCGACGCGACCGAGGTCACCCACATCACCGGGCGCCTCCCGGACGGCGGTCTGGCGACGGTGGAGATCGTTGCGCCGGGCAGTCCGGCGGCGAACTACGCCTTCGACGTCACCCCCGCCGCCTACGTCACCGCCCTCATCACCGACCGCGGTGTCTGCCCGGCGACCCGCGAGGGACTGGCCGGCTTGTTCCCGGAGCACGCGGCGGGCTGAGGGAGACGCGGCTTTCGTCCCGCCCGTCGTGCCCTTCCGCCGTCATCCCCGGCGGCCCGTGCAGCGGGCCGGGAAGGGGATCCAGCGGGATGGTGACAGCGGCGCGTGACTGATGGCGCCGGACAGCGGGTCGGGCGGGCTGCCATTCAGCAGCCGTTCGCTGGATTTCCCTCACCTCCGCGGCTGAGTCGCTCCGGCCGGGGATGACGGCGCGGAAGAGGCGGGTTCCAGCCGCAATTGGCTGCCTCGCGCCCATCCCGCCGATGGAACCCCTTCGCAAGCCCCGCGCTTCTCATGGAATGGCGCGTTCCAGGCAGTCGGGGGCGTGGAGAGACACGTCGTCAACGCCCTGTTAGCGTGTCATGCGGCTGTAATCGAATTGTCGTCTCAGCCGGCGGCCCCCGACCGCCAGGACCTCGACCGCCAGGACCCCGCCCCCATGTCCGCACAGCATCTGGTGCTCAACCTTCTCGGCGGCGTGGCCCTCCTCATCTGGGCGACGCGCATGGTGCGCACGGGCATCCTGCGGGCCTTTGGCGAGAACCTGCGCCACATCATCGCCCGCGCCACCGACAACCGGGTGAAGGCGTGCTTTGCCGGCGTGGCCGTGGCGGCGTCGCTGCAGAGTTCTGCGGCGGCGGGACTGCTCGTCGTCTCCTTCGCCGAGCGCGGGCTCATCGCGCTCGCCCCGGCGCTGGCGGTGATGCTGGGCGCAGACATCGGTTCGACGCTGGTGGTGCAGGCCATGGCGGTGGACCTGAAGGCTCTCGTGCCGGTCCTGCTGGTGGCCGGCGTCGCTGCCTTCATGCTGTCGTCCTCCGCGACCGTGCGGCAGGTGGGGCGCATCATGATCGGCCTCGCGCTGATGATCCTGGCGCTCGGCCTCATCGTCACGGCGTCGGAGCCGCTGCGCTCCAACTGGCTGCTCGCCATGGTGCTGCAGCACCTCGGCGACTCGCCGGTACTGGCGCTGGTGCTGGCGGCGGGCCTCACCTGGCTCGTGCACTCCAGCGTCGCAACGATCCTGCTGTTCGTGTCGCTCGCTTCGGCCGGCGTGCTGGAACCGAAGCTGGCGCTGACCATGGTGCTCGGCGCCAATGTCGGCTCTGGACTGATCCCGCTTGGCATGAGCTTCGCCGCCGGCGCGACGACGCGCCGTGTCCTGTTCGGCAACCTCGCCTTCCGCGCCGTCGGCGCGCTCGCCGCGCTGGCGCTCGTCGACGAGACGGCGGCCTTGCTCGCCGGCCTCGGCGCGCCGGCCCGCCAGCTGGCGATGTTCCACACGGCGTTCAACATCGTGCTCGCGGTCGTCTTCCTGCCGCTGACGGGGAAGGCGGCCGATCTGCTGACCCGCTTCGTCACCGAGGATCGCGCGCCCGCCGCCGAGCGCCGGCCCGAGCACCTTGACGACGCCCTGCTCGACCGGCCCGCCGTGGCGCTCTCCGGCGCGACGCGCGAGGTGCTGCGGCTCGCCGACACCGTCGAGCTGATGCTGCGCGAGGCGATCCACCCCTTCGAGGACAAGGACGACGCGCGGCGCGAGGAGATCCGCCGGCTCGACAGTGCGGTGGACCGGCTGCAGGAGGAGATCAAGCTCTACCTGACGAAGCTCACCCGCGCCCCGCTGGCGACAGAGGATTCCCGGCGCGCCTTCGACCTGATCCTGTTCATCACCAACCTCGAGCACGTCGGCGACATCATCGACAAGAACCTGCTCGTGCTCGCCGCCAAGAAGCAGCGGCTCGGCCTCTCCTTTTCCGAGGAAGGCTGGTCGGAGCTGCGGGCGCTGCACGCCATCGCGGTGGAGCAGATGCGCCTCGCCGTGACCGTGTTCGTCACCCGCGACACGGGGCTGGCACGCGAGCTGGTGGAGGCCAAGGACAAGGTGCGGATCATCGAGAAGGAGGCGACGGAGAACCACCTGCGCCGCCTGCGCGAGGGCGCCGTGGCCTCCATCGAGACCTCGTCGCTGCACCTCGACATGCTGCGCGATCTCAAGCGCATCGTCGCTCACCTGACCACGGTCGCCCACCCGATCCTCGAGGAGGCGGGCGAATTGCGCGAGTCGCGCCTGCGCGGCCCCGCGCCGCCCCAGCCCGAGGCCCCGCGCCCCGCCGCCGGCTCGGCCTGACCGGAGCGCCCCCGGCGCGCCCCGCCCCCCGTTTCTTCCACCGGTTCCGGGATAGGCCGGCCCGGCCCTTGCAGGGTCCGCGGGACGGCGTGCTACATCTGGCGCGACGGTCGTGGAGGGGCAGGCATGGCGTTCGATCTCGTGGTGCGCGGCGGCGTCCTGCCGGACGGGACGCGGGCCGACATCGGCATCGTCGGCGACCGCATCGCCGCCATCGCGCCGGACCTGCCGGGCGCGGCGGGGCGGACGCTCGACGCCGCCGGCCACCTCGTGTCGCCGCCCTTCGTGGACGTGCACTTCCACATGGACGCGACGCTGTCCTACGGCCTGCCGCGCATCAACCGCTCGGGCACGCTGCTGGAGGGCATCGCCCTGTGGGGCGAGCTGAAGCCGCTGCTCACCCACGAGGCGGTGGCGGAGCGGGCGCTGACCTACATCGACTGGGCCGTGTCGATGGGCCTGCTGGCGGTGCGCACGCATGTCGACGTGTGCGACGACCGGCTGCTCGCGGTGGACGCGCTCCTCGACGTGAAGCGGCGCGTGGCGCCCTACTTCGACCTGCAGCTCGTCGCCTTCCCGCAGGACGGCTACTACCGCAGCCCCGGCGCGGTGGATAACCTCGCCCGCGCGCTCGACCGGGGCGTCGAGGTAGTCGGCGGCATCCCGCACGGCGAGCGCACCATGGAGGACGGCCGCCGCTCCATGACGGCGCTGTGCGAGATCGCGGCGGAGCGGGGGCTCAGGGTCGACATCCACTGCGACGAGACGGACGACCCGCTGTCGCGCCACATCGAGCAGCTCACCTACGAGACGCAGCGCCTCGGCCTGCAGGGCCGCGTCGCCGGCTCGCATCTGACCTCGATGCACTCGATGGACAACTACTACGTCTCCAAGCTGATCCCGCTGATGGCGGAGGCGGGCGTGGCGGCGATCCCCAACCCGCTCATCAACATCGTGCTGCAGGGCCGCCACGACACCTACCCGAAGCGCCGCGGCATGACGCGCGTGCCCGAGTTGCTCAAGGCCGGCGTCACCGTCGCCTTCGGCCAGGACTGCGTGCTCGACCCGTGGTACTCGCTTGGCACCGCCGACATGCTCGACGTCGCCTTCATGGGCCTGCACGTGGCGCAGATGACGAGCCCCGCCGACATGCGCCGCTGCTACGACCTCGTAACGGAGACGCCGGCGCGCATCATGGGGCTCGACGGCTACGGCCTGCACGTCGGCGCGACGGCGAGCCTCGTCGTGCTGCAGGCCAACGACCCGGTCGACGCGCTGCGGCTGCGCGCCAACCGCCTCGCCGTGGTGTCGAAGGGCAGGGTGGTGTCCACCACGCCGCCGCGCACCGCGGCGCTCGACCTGCCGGGCCGGCCGAAGGCCATCGACCGGCGCTTCACGCCGCCCGGCGCCTGAGAGGGAGGAACCGCATGGACGCATCGTCCGCAGAGGACCAGCCGCGAGGCGAGCTCACCGTCCGCACCATCGCCATGCCCTCCGACACCAACGCCAACGGCGACATTTTCGGGGGCTGGGTGATGTCGCGCATGGACCAGGCCGGCGGCATCGCCGGCGTCGAGTTCACCGGCGGCCGCGTCGTTACCGTGGCGGTGGAGGCGATGAGCTTCATCCGCCCGGTGAAGGTGGGCGACGTCCTGTGCGTCTACACCGAGGTGGAGAGCACCGGGCGCACCTCGTTCCGGATCCACATCGAGGCGTGGGCGCGTCGCTTCATGACCAAGATGCGCGAGAAGGTGACAGACGCGACCTTCACCTTCGTCGCCATCGACGACGACGGCCGGCCCCGGCCGATCCCGCGCCCGGCCGACCGCCGCGAGGCGTGAGCCCGCCCCTCAGCCGGGCGGCCGCTCCAGCACCACGACGGGCTTGTCGTGGTGCAGCGCCTCGCGCACCGGGGCGAAGCCGAGGCGCCCGGCGAGCCGCAGAGACGGGGCATTCTCCGGCGCGATGATGCAGGTGGTGAGCGTGTCGCCGAAGCGCGGCAGCGACCATGCCATCGCCGCCTCCATCGCCTCGCGCGCGTAGCCCTTCCCATGCGCCCACGGCGCCACGATCCAGCCGGCCTCCGGCCCGCGCAGCGGCGGGTCGAGCACGCGGCGGAAGTCGGCGTAGCCGACCTCGCCGACGAAGCGGCCGGTGTCCGTCTCGCGCACGGCCCAGTAGCCGAAGCCGAGCGCCGCCCAGTGCCCGACATAGCGCAGCAGGCGGTGCCACACCTCGTCGCGGCCGAAGGGTCGCCCGCCGATGAAGCGGGTGACCTCCGGGTCCGCCCACATCGCCACCATGTCCTCGTGGTCGGCAGGCGCGTGGGCGGCGAGGGTGAGGCGCGCGGTCGCGAGCGTCGGCGCGGCGGCGACTCCGGTCACGACAGCGCCCGGTCGAGGCTGGCGATCAGGCGGTCGACTTCCTCGACGGTGTTGTAGTGGACCATCGAAACGCGCACGACGCCGCTGCCGTCCACGAGGCCCAGGCGCTCGACGAGCCGGCGCGAGTGGAAGTCGCCGAAGCGGATGCCGATGCGATCGTCGTCGACCTTGCGCACGATCTCGGCGCTGTCGCGGCCCTCCACCTTGAAGGCGATGGTGGGCACGCGCAGCGCCCGGTCCGCCTCGCGGTGGCCGACGATGCGCACGTCGTTGCGGTGACGCAGCCAGTCGAGCAGGCGCTCGGCCAGCACCTCCTCGTGCCCGGCGATGGCGGCGAAGGCACGTTCGAGCGCGGCGCGGTCGCCGGTGCCGCCGCCCAGCGCGTCGAGGTAGTCGACGATGCCGGTGCAGCCCCAGGCGAGCTCGTAGTTGGCGTTGCCCGGCTCGAGCTTCGTGGGGACTTTGTCCTTGCCGTAGAACCAGTGGTAGAGGCCGTCGAGCTCCAGCAGGTGCTCGTGCCGCCCCCACATCATGGCGAAGTGCGGTCCGTAGACCTTGTAGAACGAGAACACGTAGTAGTCGGCGCCGCAGGCCTGCACGTCGACCGCGCGGTGCGGGGCGTAGGCGACGGCGTCGACGCACAGCCGTGCGCCGTGGGCATGCACCCGCTCGGCGATGGCGGCGACAGGATTGATCGTGCCCAGGATGTTGGAGGTGTGCGTCACGCAGACGAGCCGCGTGCGAGGGCCGAGCAGCGCCTCGAGGTCGGCCAGGTCGACCTCGCCCGTGCGCGGGTCGCAGCGCCACGTGCGCACGACCACGCCCCGCTCGGCGAGCCCCAGCCACGGGCCGATGTTGGACTCGTGGTCGAACTCGGTGAGGACGATCTCGTCCCCCGGCGCAAACTGCGACGCCATGGCGGCGGCGAGGTTGCGCATCAGTTGCGTGGTGGAGGGGCCGAAGACGATCTCTTCCGGCCGGCGGGCGTTGACGAGCCGCGCCACCGTGGCGCGCGCCTGCGCGAAGCGGGCGGAGGCGAGCTGCGACACCTCGTAGCTCGCCCCGAGTTGGACGCTCGTCGTCAGGAGATAGTCCGAGATGCGCTCGGCGACGGTGCGCAGCACCTGCGAGCCGCCGGCATTATCGAAGAAGGCCCAGCCGGAGGCCAGCGCCGGGAAGGCGGCGCGGACACGGTCGAGGTCGAGGGCGAAGTCAGGCGAGTGCGCCATGGCGCGGAAGCTCCATTCCCTCCGCGCGGCGAAGCTCGAGGCACCGTGCGGACAATCGAAAACACGGTCGCCGCGAAGCGACGACCGTGTCCGATCATAGACGGAATGACGCTGGCGTCTGCCCCCGGGCGGAAAACCGGCCGGTGCAGTCCTGCGGGCTTACGCCGCGGGACGCGGGGGACGGGCCGGCTTCACGACCTTCTTGGGGGCCGGGAGCAGGCCTTCGCGCTGCGCCTGCTTGCGGGCCGCCTTGCGGGCGCGGCGGACGGCCTCGGCCTTCTCGCGCGCCTTCTTCTCGGAGGGCTTCTCGTAGGCCTTCCGCTGCTTCATCTCGCGCAGGATCCCTTCGCGCTGCATCTTCTTCTTCAGCACGCGGAGAGCCTGGTCGACGTTGTTGTCGCGGACGAGAACCTGCATTGCGGACTTCCGTTCCTTCGGGGTTTGGCCGGTGCGTGCCGATGGCGGCCGCGGACTCCGGCGACAGTCTGAGCGCGATGGCGTGCCGTCAAGCGCGCCGAATGTCAAGTGTCTCGACGGGTTCTGCGAATCTTTCCGCCAGATGCCAGCGCAGTTCGCGCATCGACTGGTAGGGATAGGTCCGGTCCACGAGGTGGCTCACCTCGCGGCGGTTTCCGCCGTCTTCGTCCGTCCAGAGCCTCGCCACGCGGAACGTGGCGGCATCGGTGACGGGATTGCGCCGCGACGGGCGCGACGTGAACGTGAATGTCATGTCTGGTCTCTTGTTGTTCTTGCGATTGAGCGACCAGAAGGGGTGTGCGGCCATGCCGCAGCCTTGCCGTGGGTCGCGGAGGCGGCGAGGCCTTGGCCCCGCCGCTCCCGCTTCAACGCTTACGCAGGCTGGATGTTGCCGACGGCGATCTTGCCGGTGCGACGATCCTCGCGCGTGTCGAAGGCAACCTTCTGGCCTTCATTCAGTCCGGACATGCCGGAACGCTCCAGCGCGGTGGCGTGGACGAAAACGTCCTTCTCGCCGTTGTCCGGCTGGATGAAGCCGTAGCCCTTCTGAACGTTGTAGAACTTCACGGTGCCAGTCAGCATAGCAGTCCCCATCTGGGAAGTTTGGATAAGTGGCAAAGCCCTCGCCACGAGCCGTGGCGCGGTCCTGCCGGTCGTCGATGTTTGGGGAGCGTCTGAACGTGCGCCGTGGAATGCGGCGATACGGCCCGATAGTCCGGCCAAATGTCGATGCGTGTTACGTAGCGGTTGACGCGCGCAATTGCAAGGTGCAGCGCAGCAGCAGACTTTCAGGGCCATGAAGAGAAGCGCCCGCGCGGCTCTCCGACGGGTGGGCGGCTTTGCGCTTGCGCCGCTTCAGGACTGCGAAGAGGGGGCGCACGCACCCATCCCCTTGTGGGGCAGGGCCTGGGATGAGGGTCTCGCCGCAGGGGGATGCTTCCGTCCCTGCCTTCCCGCGCCTGCCCCTCGTGACACCGCGCGCCCCCCGACCCCCTACCCCTCCCCACGGGGGGAGGAGGCGGCACCGTCGCGTTCAATGCCAGGCCACTAAGGCCGCACGGCCGGCGTCTCCACGGGCATCCCTCGCGCCCGCCAGGCGAGGAAGGCCTCGAGCGCCGTGAACTCGCGCGAGCCGTAGGCGAAGGGGTCGGCGCGCACACCCGTCATGCAGTTGCGCAGGCGGCGCTGCAGGCTGCCGACGCCCTGCCACTCCAGCCGGTAGAGCGGGTAGCCGGTCGGGTGCGCCTGCGGGATCGGCGCCGCGCCCAGCCGCCCGCCAGCGTTGTCGTCGTGGCAGTTGGCGCAGGAAAAGTTGAGCTGGCCCTGCCGCTGCCTGTAGAGCGCGAGGCCCTCCTCGCGCACGGGCGCCATGCGCGGGTCGTTCGGCGGCGTGATCGGGACCCCGCGCGAGCGGAACCCGACGAAAGCGGCCAGCGCCAGCAACTCGCGGGACTCGTGGGCGAGAGCCGGGGCCTTCTGGTGTCGCTCGCGGCACAGGTTGACCCGGCCCTCGAGCGTTACGGCCTGCCCGGTCGCGGCGTCGATGGCGGGATATCGGGCGGCGGCACCGGCGAGCGCCTCGCCGGCCGCGCCGTGGCAGGAGGCGCAGGCGCGCCCCGCTTCGCCGGCGGGTTGTGCGAACAGGCTCTCCCCCTCCGCCACCCAGAGCATGCCGGGGTTGGAGGCGTCGTCGGTCTGCATCGCCTGCGTGTCGGGTCCCATGAAGGTGAAGCCCGACCGCCGGCCGTCCGTCTGCCCTTCCGCCTGCCCGAGTGCAGCGACGGCCCACAGGCCCCCGGCGAGCGACAGGGCCAGCGCGGCGAGAATCGGACCGCGCTTCATGCCCCGCGTCTCACTCGACGGTGATCTTCGCCGTCTCGACCTGCGCGCCGCCTCGGTCGTCGATCCAGCGGAAGGCGACGGTGCCGCTTTCCGTCGCGACGGTGGTGAAGGCGAAGTAGGGGTTGGCGGCGATCGCGGGGTAGAGGTCGGCGCTGAAGATCTCCTCGCCGTTCCACGTCACAACGAAGCGGTTGATGATGTCGCGCGGCACGAGCTTGCCGTCGGAGCCGGTGCGGTAGCCCGTCTCCATGGGGTGCGACACGAGCGCCTTGATCTCGATGATTTCGCCCTTTCGGGCCTTCGGCGGGACGTTGATGAGGGCGCGGCCCATGGAAGTCCTCAGCTCTCGACGCAGGCGGGCAGGGTGACCACGAGTTCGGCGCTCGCCTGAAAGAAGCGGCCGTCCTGCGTTTCGGCGATGGCGACGATCATCTGCGAGTCGCCCAGGCGGATGCGCGTCGACACCTGCGCCCGTCCGGATCGCGGCGAGAGGTGGAACGTCGCCACATAGGGCTGCGGGTTCAACTGGTTGAAGACGCCGATGCGGCGGATGAAGTCGGTCGGCGTCATCGGGCTGTCGACGCGCACGGTGAGGGGCACCGAGTTGCCGTTCTCAACCAGCGCGGGAATGTCGATCGTCACCCGCGCGACCTCGGCCTTCGCGCCGCGGGTAAACTCGTCCATCGCCTTCTGCATCGTCGCCTGCGTGGCGCCGGCCGGCCTTACGAGCGCGAGCGCGAGGAGGCCGGCGCCCCCGGCCAGAAGCCGGCGGCGGTCAGTGGGTTGAAGCAGCGGCAGGCGGTCGGTCATGGCGATCCCTGTCTTGGCGGAACCCGTGTTGGCAACCCGGTCACGGAGCGGCCCCGGCGGCGGGGTCGCGCAGCGTGGCGAGGAAGGCGACAACGTCCTCGATCTGCTGGGCATCGAGGATCGGCTTGCCCTGGAAGGCCCGCGCCACGCGCACGAGGCCCTCCACCCTGTAGTACGAGGGCATGATGGTCTCCGGATCGATGCGACGGCCGTCGGCGACGCGCAGGCGCAGCTGCGCGGCGCTCCAGCGCGACCCCGCCCCGGCCAGAGACGGCGCCAGCGTCCCCTGGAAGCGCTGCTCCGGAAACGGTCCGGTGTGGCAGAGCAGGCAAAGCCCCCGCTGCCGGTCGACTACGATGGCACGGCCCCGCGCCGCATCACCGGAAAGGCCGCCGATCGGCTCGGGAATGCCGTCGTCCACGATGGCAAACGGCAGGAGCGGGGCCTGCGCCACACTCGTGACCGGCGACAGCGACGCGGCGAGCGCGGCGGCGAGGGCGACGGCGAGCCTCATCTCAGCCGAACACCTCGGCCCCTATGGTGCGGAACCAGGCTTCGGCGTAGGCCGCCTCCTGTGCTCGCACGCTGCGCGGCGCCTCCGCCGGGCTGGTGCCTCCGGCGCCTTCGACGTCCGCGAGGAGGCCGTTGGCCGGTCGGTATACGCCCGCCACCGAGATCCCGTAGTCCGGCGCCACGAGGCTGTAGCAGGTGTTGATGAGCTTCGGCGGCACCGGCATTTTGCCGGCGAGCAGCGTGGCGATGGCCGCCGCGGCAGCCTTTCCCTGGGCGTTGGCGGCGAAGGCCGACTTCGGCATTCCGCCGGCAATGGCGGCGTCTCCCACCACGTGGACGCCGGGCAGGAGTTTCGACTCGAAGGTCACGGGGTCGATCGGGCACCAGCCGCTGCGGTCGGCGGCGCCGGCGAGCCGCGCGATGCCGCCGGCCCGCTGCGGCGGGATGACGTTGGCGACGTCCGCCTTGTGGCGGCCGAACTCGGTGACGAGCGTGCCTTCGCTCGCGATGACCTCGGTGACCTTGCCGCCCTGCGAGAGGCCAACCCACTCGATCAGGCCGGGGTAGAGTTCCTCCCACGCCGCCTGGAAAAGCTTCTGCTTGGAGAACGTGTCCTTGGCGTCGAGGATCAGCAGCTTCGAGCGCGGCTTGCGGGTCTTCAGGAAGTGGGCGACGAGGCTCGCCCGCTCGTAGGGCCCTGGCGGGCAGCGGAACGGGTTGGCCGGCGCAGCGATGACGACAGTGCCGCCGTCTTCCATGGCCTCCAGCCGGCGGCGCAGGAGGATCGTCTGCTCGCCCGCCTTCCACGCGTGCGGCATCACGTTGGCGGCGATCTCGTCGTAGCCCGGCAGCGCGTCGTAGCGAATGTCGATGCCCGGCGCCAGAACCGCGCGGTCGTAGCCCAGCACCGTCCCGTCCGCGAGCGTGACCTTGCGCGCCGCCGCGTCCAGTCCCGTCGCCGCGCCGGTGACAACCGCGATGCCCTCGGGCCCGAGGGCGGCGTAGTCGAACTGCTGCTCGGCGATGCCGCGCAGGCCGGCGATAACCGCGTTGCTCATCGGGCAGGCGGTGTAGACCGGACTCGGCTCGACCAGCGTGACGGCGACGCCCTCGCGGCGCAGCGCTCGGGCGACGGTCGTCCCGGCGAAGCCGCCGCCGACCACGACGACACGTTGTGCAGACTGCGCGAGCACGGCGGGCGCGGTGAGCGCGGCAGCGGCGCCGGCGACGAGCGCGCGCCGGGTGATGGCGCCCTTCACGGCTTGACCCCCGCCTGTTCCGACCACCACCGGGCGATGGCCTCGGTCTCGTCGGTCGTGAATCCCTTTGCGATGCGCGGCATCACGGTGCCGGCCCTTGCCCCCGAGCGATAGGCGTCCATGGCCGAGGCAATGTCGGCCGCCGCACGTCCGGCGATGGGCGGGCCCACGCTCGCAGGCGCCTCGCGGCCGTGGCAGCCCGAGCACGCGGTCGCACCTGGCGGCGCGGAGGCCGCGAGAGCGGCTCCGGGCGTAAGGCCGAGGGCGAGGATCAGCGCGGTGGCGCGGCGCATGCGTCACCTCCTGTGAAACGGGCGGCGCATGGGATGACGCGCCGCCCGGCCGTTCGGTTGCCTGCGATCAGGCCTTGCGGATGTCCTGGTCGCGCAGCGGCAGCGAGCGGATGCGCTTGCCCGTTGCCGCGAAGATCGCGTTGAACACCGCAGGCGCTGCGACGAAGATCGTCGGCTCGCCGACGCCGCCCCAGAAGCCGCCGGAGGGCATGACAATGCTCTCCACCGCGGGCATCTCGTCCATGCGCAGCACCTGGTAGGTGTCGAAGTTCTCCTCCTGCACCTTGCCGCCCTTCACGGTGATCTCGCCATGCAGGGCCGCGCTCAGGCCATACGCGAAGGAGCCCTCGATCTGAGCCGCGATCTGCTGCGGGTTGACCGCGTGGCCGCAGTCCGTGGCCGCGACGATGCGGTGGATCTTCAGCTTGCCCTTGTCGTCGACCGACACCTCGGCGCAGGCGGCGACGTAGCTGCCATAGCCCATGTGCTGGGCGAGGCCGCGGTAGACGCCGGCCGGCGCCGGCTTGCCCCAGCCGGCCCGCTCCGCGACCGCGTTGAGCACGGCGAGGTGCTTCGGGCTCTTGGCCAGCATCTTCTGGCGCAGCGCCAGCGGATCCTGTCCGGTCGCGTGCGCCACCTCGTCGATGAAGCACTCGAGGTAGAAGGCGTTCTGGTTGTTGTTGACGCCGCGCCAGAAGCCCGGAGGCACCGGCGGGTTCCGCATCGCGTGGTCGATGAGGAGGTTCGGGATGGTCGTGTAGCCGAACACGCCCTCCGCCCCGCTCGGGTTCAGGCCCTGGAAGGTGGCCGGGTCGCGGCCGTTCTGCAGGCCCTGCGGATTCACGCCCGCGAGGATCGACTGCCCGGAGATGCGCATGTGCAGGCCGGTCACGTTGCCCTGCCCGTCCACGGCGGCGGTCAGCTTCGCCATGGTGTAGGGGTGGTAATGCCCGTGCAGCTGGTCTTCCTCGCGGGACCAGACGAGCTTCACCGGCGTGCCGGGCAGTTCCTTGGCGATGAGCACCGCCTGACGCACGAAGTCGTGGCTCGTCGCGCGCCGGCCGAAGCCACCGCCGAGGTTGAGCCGGTAGACGTCGCACTTGTTGATCGGGTGGCCGGAGGCCGACACCGTGGTGGCGAGCGCCGCCTCGGCGTTCTGCGTCGCGGTCCATACCTCGCACTTGTCGGCCGTCCAGAGCGCCGTGGCGTTCATCGGCTCCATCGTGGCGTGGTGCTGCCACGGCACGCGGTAGGTGGCCTCGACCACCTTCGCCGCTCCCGCGAGAGCCGCCTTCACGTCGCCGGCCTGGTTGCCGACGAAGGCCTGCTCGGCGGTGAGCCCTTCCTTCAGCGTCTGGGCGAAGCCCTCGCTGGAGAAGGAGGCGTTCGGGCCTTCGTCCCAGACGATGGGCAGGGCCTCGAGCGCGGTCTTGGCGCGCCACCACGTGTCGGCGACGACGGCGACGGCATTGTCGTCGACCTTCACCACCTTCTTCACGCCCGGCATGCCCTCGACCTTGGCGGCGTCGAAGCTCTTCAGCTTCCCGCCGAACACCGGGCAGGCCTTGATGGCGGCGTTCAGCATGCCCGGCAGCTTCATGTCGAGGCTGTAGACCTGCTTGCCCGTCAGCTTGTCGGCCGTGTCCAGCCGCTTCAGCGGCTTGCCGGCGATCGTCCAGTCCTTCGGGTCCTTGAGCGGGATGTCCTTGGGCGCCTCGAGCTTCGAGGCGGCCATGGCAAGCTGCCCGTAGGTGGCGCTGCGCCCGGAGGCGGCATGGGTGACGACGCCCTTCGACGCCTTGCACTCGCCGACCGGCACGTTCCACTGGTTGGCGGCGGCCTGCGTGAGCATCATCCGGGCCGCGGCGCCGCCCTTGCGCATGTAGTCGTGCGAATCGCGGATGCCACGGCTGCCGGCCGTTCCGAAATTGCCCCAGATGCGGTTGCGGGCGACGTTCTCGCCGGGCGTCGGGTACTCGGTGCGGACCTTGGACCAGTCGCAGTCGAGCTCCTCGGCGACGAGCTGGGCGAGGCCGGTGAGCGTACCCTGGCCCATCTCGACGCGACCCACGCGCACGATGACGGTGTCGTCGGGCTTCACGACGACCCAGGCGTTGATCTCGTCCGGGGTGAGCGCCGCCTCGGCTGTCGAGGCGAAGGGCAGCTGGAAGCCGAGGGACAGGCCCGCGGCGGCGGCGCCCGAGCCCACGAGGAACCCGCGCCGGGTGGTGTCGATGGTGGTCATGGTGTTGGTGCCCCCGCTCAGCCGGCCATGCCGTTCGCCGCCTGCTTGATGGCGGCGTGGACGCGGTTGTAGGTGCCGCAGCGGCAGATGTTGGTCATCTCGGCCTTGATCTGCTCGTCGGTCGGCTTGGGGTTGGCCGCCAGCAGGGCCGCGGCCGTCATGATCTGCCCCGACTGGCAGTAGCCGCACTGCGGCACGTCGAGCTCGAGCCAGGCCTTCTGGAGCGGGTGTGAGCCGTCGGGCGAGAGGCCTTCGATCGTCACGATCTTCTGGTCCGCCTTGAGTGCGCTGACCGGGATCGAGCAGGAGCGGATGGCGACGCCGTCGACGTGTACCGTGCAGGCTCCGCATTGGGCGACGCCGCAGCCGTACTTGGTGCCGGTGAGGCCGAGTTGCTCGCGGATGACCCAGAGCAGGGGCGTCTCGGGATCGGCGTCGATGTCGCGCGCGATCCCGTTGATAGTGAGCTTGACCATGTGTCCTTCCCCACAGAATTCGTTTTGCGGACGTCCTGCGTCCGGTTTTCGCCATGCGGTCGCCGTCCCGTCGGTTGGCAACCGGCATCCGTAGAATTGCTAACAGGCCCGCGGTCCGTGGGAAGACACAAGCTTGTGTGCCGACCGCGGGCCTGATCCTCGCGGCATGCATGCCGGCCGGGGAGCCGCCGCATCTCGGCGAGGCCCATGACCGAAAGGGCGCCGGTGCGCTCGAAGCCGAGCCGGCCGTACCACGCCTCGAGACCACCCTGGTCCGGGCCCGCGCCGCCCTCGGCGAGGCTGAGGGCGTAAAGCGTCACCGGGACGCCCCAGGCGTCGGCGAGCGCGACGACGCCACGCATCGCCTTGCGGCCGAGCCCGCGGCCTCGGGCTTCCGGGTCGACTTTCACAAGATCGAGAAGCAGCCGACCGTCGTCGGCGCTCAGGCGCAGTGTCACTTCGGGGGCCGCGGAGCGTTCGAGTGCCTTGGCCGCTGCCGCGAGCCGCGAATCGGCCCCGGCCGGAGCGGGATGCCCGAGGCGGGGGAGAGAACCCTGAACGAACGCCATGACGCCCGGCCAACGCCGCAGCGCAGGACCGGTTCGCCGGAGGCGCGACCGCCGTCGCACGCCAGCCGCAATCCCCAGCCTGCTTTGACCTGCTCCGCGAGGAGCCGGTACAAGCGCCGCCCGTCCCCCATCCGGAGGCCCGATTCATGCTCTCGATCAGCCAGCGCATCGCCCAGGAACTCGGCGTCGCTGAGAGCCAGACGCGCGCCGCCATCGACCTCCTGGACGGCGGCGCAACGGTTCCCTTCATCGCCCGCTACCGCAAGGAGGCGACAGGATCGCTGGACGACGCCCAGTTGCGCACGCTGGACGAGCGGCTGCGATACCTGCGCGAGCTGGACGAGCGCCGCAAGGCGATCCTCCAGAGCATCGAGGAGCAGGGCAAGCTCGATGCCCCGCTTCGCAAGGCGATCGAGGAGGCCGACTCCAAGGCGCGGCTCGAGGACCTTTACCTACCCTACAAGCCCAAGCGGCGCACCAAGGCGCAGATCGCCCGCGAGGCCGGGCTGGAGCCGCTCGCCGACGGCCTGCTCGCGAAGCCGGAGACCGATCCGAAGACGGCTGCAGCGGCTTTCGTCAATGCCGACAAGGGCGTGTCGACCGTCGAGGAGGCTCTGGAGGGGGCCCGCTCGATCCTGGTCGAGCGGTTCGCCGAGCACCCGGCGCTGGTCGGGTCCCTGCGCGAGGAGTTCTGGCGCGGCGGACGGCTCGTCTCCCGGGTGCGGGAGGGAAAGGCGACGGAAGGCGCCAAGTTCTCCGACTACTTCGACTGGAGCGAGCCGCTTGCCAGGATGCCGTCCCACCGCATCCTCGCGCTGTTCCGCGGCGAGAAGGAGGAGGTGCTCGACCTCCGGCTGGAGGCCGAGGAGGCCGACACGCCCCCCGGCCAGCCGGGGCTCTACGAGCGTCGCATCGCCGCGCAGTTCGCCATCGCCGACCGCGGCCGTCCGGCCGACCGCTGGTTGCAGGACTGCGTCCGCTGGGCGTGGCGCACGCGCATCATGACCAACATCGGCGTCGACCTGAGGCTGCGCCTCTGGCAGCACGCCGAGGATGAGGCGGTGAAGGTGTTCGCCGGCAACCTGCGCGACCTCCTCCTTGCGGCCCCGGCCGGTACCCGGCCGACCATGGGGCTCGACCCCGGCTACCGAACCGGCGTCAAGGTCGCGGTCGTCGACGCCACGGGTAAGGTCGTCGACACCGCCACCATCTACCCGCACGAGCCGCAGCGGCGGTGGGACGAAGCCCTCGCGGTGCTGGCGGCGCTTTGCCAGAAGCACAAGGTCGAGCTCATCGCCATCGGCAACGGCACGGCGTCGCGCGAGACCGACAAGCTCGCGGCCGAACTGGTGCAGAAGATGCCGGTCAAGGCGACCAAGGTGATGGTGTCGGAGGCGGGCGCCTCGGTCTACTCGGCGTCGGCCTATGCGTCGCAGGAGCTGCCGGGGCTCGACGTCTCGCTGCGCGGCGCTGTCTCGATCGCGCGGCGGTTGCAGGATCCGCTGGCGGAACTCGTGAAGATCGACCCCAAGTCGATCGGCGTCGGCCAGTACCAGCACGACCTCGCCGAGCACAAGCTCTCGCGCTCCCTCGACGCCGTCGTCGAGGATTGCGTCAACGCGGTAGGCGTCGACGTCAACACGGCCTCCGCGCCGCTTCTGGCCCGCGTTTCGGGCGTCGGCGAGACGCTGGCGCAGAACATCGTCCAGCACCGCGACGCCAACGGGCCGTTCCGCAGCCGTGCGAAGCTGAAGGACGTGCCGCGCCTCGGCCCCAAGGCCTTCGAGCAGTGCGCCGGCTTCCTGCGCATCCCGGACGGGGACGACCCCCTCGACCGCTCCGGCGTGCACCCGGAGGCCTACCCGGTCGTGCGGCGGATCCTCGCGACGACCCGCCGCGACATCAAGGGGCTGATCGGCGACGCCGCGGCGCTGCGCCAGCTGCGCCCGCAGGACTTCACCGACGAGACCTTCGGCGTCCCGACCGTCAGCGACATCCTGAAGGAGCTCGAGAAGCCCGGCCGCGACCCGCGCCCGCAGTTCAGGACGGCGGAGTTCCGGGAAGGGGTCGAGAAGATCGGCGACCTGCGCCCCGGCATGGTGCTGGAGGGCGTCGTCACCAACGTCGCCGCCTTCGGAGCCTTCGTCGACATCGGAGTCCACCAGGACGGGCTCGTCCACATCTCGGCCATGTCGCGCACCTTCGTGAAGGACCCGCGCACGGTGGCCAAGCCCGGCGACGTCGTGAAGGTCAAGGTCCTGGAGGTCGACGTGCCGAGGAAGCGCATTGCCCTCACCATGCGCCTCGACGACGATGCCACCGCCCGTCCGGCCGGCCGGGAGGCGAGCGCAGCGCGGCCCGCGTCAGGCCCACGCCCGGCCCGCGACGAGCGGCGGCCGGGAGGCGGAAGCGGTGGTGGGGGCGGCGGGACGGGCGGCGGCAACGCCTTCGCCGACGCCTTCCGCAAGGCCGGCCTGCAGCCCCGCAAGGACCGCTGAGCCGCCCGGGCCGGCCTTCGGTTCCCTCGTCCCGCGCATCCGCCCCACCCTATGCCCGGCGTCATCCCCGGCCGTGGCGCCGTCCCCGCGGAGGGGGAGGCGATCGGTTCCGGCTCGGCCGATCGGTCTTGTCGGGTTGGACGGCGAGGCTCTGGATACCCTCCCCCGGCGTGCTGCGCCTGCCGTCGGGGATGACCGGGGGGATCACAGGGGAGGGTCCGAGTAACGGAGGGGTGGGGTCGAAGCGAGGGCCGCGATGAGGCGGCCGGGCCACGGACGTCCCCAACCCACAGCTGTGGCCCTGTCTGGACTTGCGTCGCGGTGCGCACCCTGCCTTGATCGCCGCGCCATGGTGTCCTGTCGCGTTCCTGTCCTGCTGGGCCTGCTTCCCGCGCTCCTGCTCGGCGGATGCCTCGCACCCGAGCCGCCGGACCCGAAGCTCGACGTTCCCTCCGCCTTCAGGAACGCCGCTGCGGCACCAGTTCCGTCCATGCGGGCGGACTGGTGGAAGGGTTACGGCTCGGCCGAACTCACCCGGTTCGCCGAGGCGGCGGAGACGGGCAATCTCGACATCGCGGCTGCTGCGGCGCGCATCCGGCAGGCGGATGCGAGAGCCCAGATCGCCGGGGCGCCCCTGCTGCCGCTCATCGGCGCCACGGCGGATGCGCGGCGCTCGCGGGCGGGATCGGCGGACGGCACCCGGGTGGGGGAGGGCATCAACCGCTACGGCGTTGGCCTGAATGCCAGCTACGAAATCGACCTGTGGGGCCGCAATCGCGACATCGCGACGGCCGCCCAGACGGATGCGCTCGCGTCCCGCTACGACCGCGATGTGATCGCTCTGACGAGCACGGCGTCGGCGGTGCAGCTCTACGTGCGCATCATGGCCGGCCGGGATCGGCTCCGGATCGCTCGCAAGAACCTCGAGAGCGCGCAGCGCGTCGAGACACTGATCCGCGAGCGGGTCGAGGCCGGCACGGCGACCGCGCTCGACCTTGCCCAGCAGGAGAGCGTCGTCGCGGGACTGCGGGCCGACATCCCGCCCATCGAGCAGGCGATCGAGGAGAACACGGCCTCCCTCGCGGTGCTGATCGGCCGGGCGCCGGAGCGGATCGGCGTGCGCGGGACCGGCATGGGCACCCTTGGCCTGCCGCTGCCGCGTCCTGGCCTCCCGTCCGAGCTGCTTTTGCGCCGGCCCGACATAGCCGCCGCCGAGGCGCGGCTCGCCGCTGCCAACGGCGACGTGCAGGCGGCGCGAAAGGCCTTTTTCCCGACGATCTCTCTCACTGCGGCGGGCGGGTTCGAGAGCATCGCCCTGCGCAACCTCTTCAACCCGGGCGCCGGCTTCTACTCCATCGGGGCGGGGCTGACCCAGCCCATCTTCCAGGGTTTCCGGCTGGAGGGAGAACTCGAACTCGCCCGCGGGCGCGAGGCGGAACTGCTGCAGGAGTACCGCAAGTCGGTGATCTCGGCCTTCGCCGACGTGGAGCGGTCACTGGTCGCCGTGCGGCAACTCGCCGAGCAGGAACGGCTGCAGCGCCAGTCGCTGGAGAGCTCCCGGCGCGCCTACGAACTCGCCGGACAGCGCTTGCGCGAGGGCACGGTCGACATCGTGACGGTCCTGAACGTCCAGCAGAGCCTGTTCCAGGCGGAGGACGCCCTGACGCTGGTGCGCCTCGCCCGCCTTTTGGCCTCCATTTCGCTTTATCAGGCCCTCGGTGGCGGATTTGTGAGAACCCCGGGCATCACGGCGGCCGAGCACGCGCCGCCGTCCTGACGTAAGCTGTGCATCGCGCGGGCGTCCGGGCGGCGCCGCGGTGGAGACGAGTGATGAAGCGCAAGTGGCGCGTCGCCGTGCCTGCGATCGTGCTGATCGCCGCGGCGGCCGTCGTCGCGCCGGTCTTTCTCGACCGGCCGACGCCGACCGACCCGCCGCGGCAGGGCCGCCGCAACCGGGACCGAGGGTCCGAGGATCCGGTGCCCGTGCTGGCGAGCGCGGCGCGGGCGGCCGACGTGCCCGTCTACATCGACGGCGTCGGCACGGTCCGGCCCGCCAGCACCGTCACCGTGAAGCCGCAGGTCGAGGGCCAGCTGCTCGCCGTGCTCTTCCGGGAGGGCCAGGACGTGCGAAAGGGCGACGTCCTCGCGCGCATAGACCCGACCACCTACAAGGCCCAGCTCGACCAGGCCTTGGCGCGAAAGGCGCAGAACGAGGCGCTTCTCGAGAACGCGAAGCGCGACCTCGAGCGCTACCAGCGACTGGCCGAGACAAACGCCGTGACCCGCCAGCAGGCGGACACGCAGCGCGCCACAGTCGCCCAGATCGAGGCCCAGCTGCGCGCCGACCAGGCCGCCATCGACAGTGCGCGGGCGACGCTGGCCTTCACCACCGTCACGGCCCCCATCGACGGACGGACGGGCATCCGCACGGTGGACGAGGGCAACATCGTCAAGCCTTCGGACCCGAACGGCCTCGTGGTGATCTCGCAGATCAGGCCGATCGCGGTCGTCTTCGCGGTGCCGCAGCAGCAGCTGCCGCGGATCAACAGGGCCACGGCGGCGGCCGCGCTGCCGGTCGAGGCGCTCGATGCCGACAACCGCGGCGTCGCCGACCGCGGCACGCTGCAGGTGGTCGACAACGCCGTCGACGTGCAGACGGGCACCGTGCGGCTGAAGGCCGAGTTCCCCAATCCCGATCTTGCCCTCTGGCCCGGCGCCTTCGTCAACGTCAGGCTCCTCGTCGAGACGCTGAGGGGCGTCACCGTTGTGCCGACCGGTGCCGTGCAGCGCGGCCCGGACGGTCCGTTCGTCTACGTCGTGACGGACGGCGCCGTCGCCATGCGCAAGGTGTCCGTGGCGCTCCAGAACGACAGCGAGGCGGTGATCTCGGCCGGCGTGAACCTCGGCGACGTGGTGGTGACGACCGGGTTCTCGCGGCTGGCCGACGGAACCAAGGTGTCGGTAAGCGATCCGGCGGCGCCGGCGCCGCCCACCGAGCAGCGACCGCGGCCGCGCCCCAACCGGACCGAGTCGTCGGCCGGCGCCACCACGTCGCGGTGAGGCTGGAGCCGGACCGGACACACGATGAACGTCTCTGCCCCCTTCATCCTTCGGCCGATCGCGACGTCGCTGATCGGCCTCGCGGTGATGATCGCGGGCATCCTCGGCTATGTCGGCCTGCCGGTGTCGGCGCTCCCCCAGGTCGAGTTCCCGACCATCCAGGTGACCACGCAGCTCCCCGGCGCCAACCCCGACACGATGGCCGTGCTGGTGACGGCGCCGCTTGAGCGCCAGCTCGGGCAGATCCCGGCGCTGACGACGATGACCTCGCAGAGCGCCTTCGGCATCAGCCAGATCACCCTCCAGTTCGGCCTCGACCGCGACATCGACGCCGCCGCGCAGGATGTGCAGGCAGCCATCAACGCCGCCTCCTCGACGCTGCCGCGCAACCTGCCGTACCCGCCGATCTACGCCAAGGTGAACCCGGCCGACGCGCCCATCATCACGCTGGCGCTGACCTCGCCGAGTTACTCGCTGCGCCAGCTCAGCGACTTCGCCGACACGCTCATGGTGCAGCGCTTGAGCGAGGTGTCCGGCGTCGGCAGCGTCGCCGTGCAGGGCGGCGTGCGGCCGGCCGTCCGCGTGCAGGTTGACCTCTCCCGCCTCGCCCAGTACGGCGTCAGCATGGCCGACATCCGCACCGCCATCGTCGCCTCCAACGTGGCGGGGGCGAAGGGCGCGCTCGACGGCCCGCAGCAGGCCTACACCATCGCCGCCAACGACCAGATGGTAGCCGCCGCGGCCTATCGCACGCTGGTCGTGGCCTACCGCAACGGCGCACCCGTATTGCTGTCAGATGTCGCCGACATCGTCGACGGCCTCGAGAACGCGCGCGTCGGCGGCTGGTACCAGGGGCAGGCCGCCGTCATCCTCGACGTGATGCGTCAGCCGGGCGCCAACGTGGTCGAGACGGTGGAGCGCGTCCGCGCGCAGCTCCCGCGCCTGCAGCGCTCCATCCCCTCCGGCGTCGAGCTCACCGTCGTGCACGATCGAACCGGGACGATCCGCGCCTCGATCCGCGACGTGCAGTTCACCCTGACGCTGGCGGTGGCGCTGGTCGTGCTCGTCGTGCTGCTGTTCCTGCGGACGGCCCGCGCCACCTTCATCGCCGGGATGGCGCTGCCACTGTCGCTCGTCGCGACCTTCGCCGTGATGTGGGCGTGCGGCTTCAGCCTCGACAACCTGTCCCTGATGGCCCTGACGATCGGAACCGGCTTCGTCGTCGACGACGCGATCGTCATGATCGAAAACATCGTCCGCCACATCGAGAACGGCGAGAAACCCCGCGATGCCGCCCTCAAGGGTGCCCGCGAGATCGGTTTTACGATCATTTCGCTCACCGCTTCGCTGGTGGCCGTGTTCATCCCGCTGCTGTTCATGGCGGGCCTCGTCGGCCGGATGTTCCGCGAGTTCGCGCTGACGCTCACCATCGCCGTGGTGGTGTCCGCCATCGTGTCGCTGACGCTCACCCCGATGATGTGCGCCCGGCTCCTGAAGCCGCAGCCGGAGGAACATGCCGCGGGTCGCGGCGCCCGCGCCGTCGCGGCGGTGGTCGAGGGGTATCGACGCAGTCTCCTCGTGTGCCTGCGCCACCCCGCGCTGATGATGCTGTCGCTGTTCGCCACGCTCGCGGCGACGGTGTGGCTCTACGTGATCGCGCCGAAGGGGTTCCTGCCGGCGCAGGATACCGGTCTCGTGACAGCGGTGGCTCAGGCGGAAGCGACGGCGTCGTTCGAGGAGATGCGCCGGATCCAGGCGACCGTCGCCGATGCCCTGAAACGCGATCCCGACGTGACGGCCGTCGTCACGGTGGTGGGTGTCACCGCGGTGAACCTGACGGCCAACACCGTGCGCCTGATGGTGACTCTGCGCGACCGTCGCGACCGTGACGAGGATGCCGCCGGCGTCATCGAGCGGTTGAAGGCGTCGGTGGCGAGAATTCCGGGCGTCACGGTCACCTTCCAGACGGTGCAGGACGTGCAGATCTCGACGCGTGCCAGCCGCGCGCTCTACCAGTACAGCCTCACCGGTCCTGACGGCGAGGAGGTGCTGACCTGGGCGCAGCGGCTCGCCGAGCGCCTGCGGCGCGACCCGGTGTTCCGCGATGTCACCACGGAGACCCAGACCGGCGGCGGACAGCTGTTCGTCCGCGTCGACCGGGAGAAGGCCGGACGCCTCGGCGTCACGCTGCAGACGGTCAACGACGCGCTCAACGACGCCTTCGGCCAGCGCCAGATCTCGACCATCTACGGCCACGCGAACCAGTACCGCGTGATCCTGGAGGCGCAGCCTCGCTATCAGCAGGACAGCGACAGCCTCTCGCGGCTCTACGTCCCCGGCAGCGGCGGCGCCCAGGTTCCGCTGTCATCCTTCGCCACCGTGACGCGCACAACCGCGCCTCTCGTCGTCGGCCGCGACGAGCAGTTCCCCTCGGTGGTCGTCAGCTTCAACGTTTCGCCGGAGGCCTCGCTGGGGGAGGCGCTGCGCGCCATTGCCGCCGCCGAGCGGGACACCGGGATCCCTGATGGCATCGTGGGCCGGTACTACGGCGATGCAGCGGAATTCTCGCGCTCGCTGCAGGGCCAGCCGTGGCTGATCCTCGCCGCGATCGTCACGATCTACATCGTCCTCGGCGTTCTCTACGAGAGTGCCATCCATCCACTGACGATCCTCTCGACGCTGCCGTCCGCGGGCGTGGGCGCGCTGCTGGCCCTGCGCGCATTCGACATGGACCTGTCGCTGATCGCCGTCATCGGCATCGTGCTGCTGATGGGCATCGTTAAGAAGAACGCGATCATGATGATCGACTTCGCGTTGGAGGCGGAGCGCACCGAGGGGCTGAGCCCTCGGGAGGCGATCGTCAAGGCTTCCGTCCTGCGCTTCCGGCCGATCATGATGACGACGCTGGCCGCACTCTTCGGCGCGCTGCCGCTGGCGCTCGAGGACGGCGTTGGCTCGGAACTGCGAAACCCGCTCGGCGTGACCATCGTCGGGGGCCTCCTGCTCAGCCAGCTGCTGACACTCTACTCGACGCCGGTGATGTATCTCGTCATGGAGCGCCTCGCCTCCGCGATCCGGAGACGTCGGCGGGCTGCTGTCGTCGACGGCGCACCCCACGCGGCGGAGTGAGGCATGACCCTCTCCGAGCCCTTCATCCGCAGGCCGATCGGGACGACACTGCTGGCATTGGGTCTTCTGATGCTCGGCTTCGTCGCCTACCGCCACCTGCCGATCGCGGGGCTGCCCACAGTGGAGCTGCCGTCCATCAGCATCTCGGCGAGCCGCCCCGGCGCCGACCCCGAGACGATGGCGCGCACGGTGGCCGCCCCCCTCGAGCGGCGCCTCGGCAAGATCGCAGGCGTCACCGGGGTGTGGTCCTTCAACACCCTCGGCATCACCAACATCTGGATGGAGTTCGAGCTCGGCCGGTCGGTGGACGGGGCCGCCCGCGACGTGCAGGCCGCTCTCAACGCGGCGGCGACCGACCTGCCGTCCGACATGCCCAATCCGCCGACCTTCAGGAAGACGGATCCCAACGGCGCACCGATCCTCGTCATCGCCCTGACGTCGCCGGCGATGACCCCTGCGATGATCTTCGACGTGGCCGACACGACCATCGCGCAGCGACTGATGCAGGTGCCGGGGGTCGCCGACGTCACCATTTCCGGCTCCGAGCAACCGGCCGTGCGGGTCCGGGTCAATCCATCGCGGCTCGCGGCCATGGGGGTCAGCCTGGACGCCGTGCGGCGGGCGATCTCCGAGTCCGTGGCGCTGGGTCCCGTAGGATCCATCGACGGCGCGGACCAGACCTTCACCATTGCCACGAACGACCAGATGCGCCGGCCGGCCAGCTACGCCAATCTCGCCGTCCGGACCGTCGACGGGAACACGGTTCGGCTCGGCGCCGTCGCGGAACTTGAGGAGGGGGTCCGAAACAGCCGTGCAGCCGCGTGGTTCGACGGGCGCCCGGCGGTCATCCTCAACATCACCAAGCAGCCGAATTCGAACGTCATCGAGACCGTGAGCGCCGTGAAGGCGCTGCTGCCCGAACTGACCCGGTGGGTCCCCGCCTCGATCGAGGTCACCGTCGTCGCAGACCGGACGACGTCGGTGCGCACGAGCGTCGAGGACATGGAGAAGACCCTCGCCGTCACGGTCGGTCTCGTGATGCTGGTGGTGTTCGTCTTCCTGCGGCGGGGCGCTGCCACGCTTGCTGCGGGCGTGACGGTGCCGCTCGCCTTCGCCGGAACCTTCGCCGCCATGTGGCTCGTGGGCTACTCGATCGACAACCTGTCGCTGATGGCGCTCGCCATCGCGGTCGGGTTCATCGTCGACGACGCGATCGTGATGGTGGAGAATATCGAGCGCAAGATCGGCGAAGGACTGACCCCGATGCGCGCCGCGATCGAGGGCGCATCGCAGATCGCGCTGACGGTGGTCGCGATCAGCATCGCGCTGCTGGCGGCGTTCATCCCGCTGATCTTCATCGGCGGCATCACGGGCCGCTACTTCCGCGAGTTCGCTCTCACGCTGGCTTTCGCCGTAGGGATTTCGACCGTCGTCGCACTGACGCTGACCCCGATGATCTGCGCGCATCTCATCCGTCCGGGCGGGCGTCCCGCGAACTGGTTCGATCGGCTGGTCGAAGGGGTGACCGGCGCCCTCCACCAAGCCTATGCCCGCTCGCTGCCGTGGGTGCTGCGACACCGTTACGTGGCGCTGGTCGCCGTCCTGCTCACCACGGGTGCCACGGTATGGCTCTACATTGCGACGCCGAAGGGGTTGATCCCCGAGGACGATACCGGACTCGTCGGTGGCTGGGTCGGCGCATCGTCCGACGTTTCCTTCCCTGCGATGGTCGAATTGCAGAAGCGGGTTGCTGCGCGCGTTGCCGAGGATCCGGCGGTGCGCCACGTCAGTTCTTCCGTCGGCGGCAGCGGTTGGGCCGCAACTGTCAACAATGGCAGGTTGACCATCGTCCTCAAGCCGCCGGCAGAGCGGGATGCGAGCACACAGCAGGTTCTGGAGCGCTTGCGAAAGTCGACGCGGCATGTAGCGGGCGCGGACACGTGGTTCTGGTCGATCCAGGACGTGCGCCTGGGCGGGGGAGGCCAAGGGCAGCGCTCGCCGTATCAATTCACGCTGTGGGGCGACAACTATGGTGAGATCCAGACCCACGCGCGGCGCGCGGTTCAGACGCTGAAGACCGTTCCGGGCATTACCGACGCCAGCGGTGACCAGTCGGGCGGCAGCGGCCTTCAGGCAACGGTCGTGGTCGATCGCGAAGAGGCGGCGCGGCTCGGCGTCAGCATGCAGGACGTATCCTCGGCGCTGCAGAACGCGTTCGCGCAAAGGCAGGTTGCGACCCTCTACGGGCGCCGCAACCAGTACCGCGTCGTGCTGGAGGTGGAGGCGGAGTATCGGCAGGATCCCAACGACCTTGCGCTCGTGTACGTGCCCTCGAAGTCGGGACGACAGGTGCCGCTGTCGGCCATCGCGCGGGTGGAGCAGGGGCCGGCACCATTGACGATCCGCCACCAGAACCAGTTTCCGTCGTCGAGCATCAGCTACAGCGTGACGCCAGGGACGAAGATGGCCGATGCGCTTTCAGCCGTGCGGCAGGCCGTGGCCGAACTCCATCTGCCTGAATCGGTCCGCGTCGACTTCGACGGCGACCTTCGCGCGCTGCGCCGTGCCGCGAACGATCAGCCCCTGCTCATCCTCGCCGCGATCCTGACCGTCTACATTGTGCTGGGCGTGCTCTACGAGAGCCTGGCCCACCCCCTGACCATTCTGTCGACCCTGCCGGCGGCGGGGCTCGGGGCGCTGCTCGTGCTCCAGGCCACCGGGACGGAGCTCTCCGTCATTGCCTTCATCGGCATCATCCTGCTCATCGGAATCGTGATGAAGAACGGCATCCTGCTCGTCGACTTCGCCATCGAGGCGGAACGCGAGCGGGGACTGACGCCCGAGCAGGCTGCGCTGGAGGGCTCCCTGGCCCGCTTTCGTCCGATCCTGATGACGACGCTCGCTGCGATGCTGGGCGCCCTTCCGCTGGTGCTCGCGACGGGGCCGGGATCGGAACTGCGCCGCCCCCTCGGCCTCACGATCGTCGGCGGTCTCCTCGTGTCGCAGTTGCTGACGCTCTACACCACGCCGGCGATCTACGTGCTGATGGACCGTCTCGCGCAGCGCCTGACGCGCCGTCGTCGGCGTCGGGACGCGCCACCCGTCCCGGCGGAGTGAGGTCAGGCAGCTGCGAGCCGCCGGCCGAGCAGTTCCCACGCCCGGCCGCTCAGGCCGATGTGGGTTCGCATCGCCCGGGACGCACCGTCCGAGTCGCCGCGCAGGATGGCGGTCACGATCGCCCCATGCTCGTCGTGCGAGCGCGTCAGGCGGTCGACGCTGGCGTCGAACTGCGCCCGGCGGAACGGGGCGAGGCGCCGCTGGGTCGCGGCGGTCAGTTCTGCCAGATAGGCGTTGTGGGACAGCTCCGCGATCATCCGGTGAAAGACGGTGTTCGCATCCCTGTAGCCGGCCGTGTCGCCGGCCTGCACCAGCGCGCGCATCGCGAGGTGGTGGGCCTCGAGGGCGTGCCGTTCTCCCGGAGTCATCGCTGCCGCCGCGCTGCCGGCTGCGAGGGCCTCCAGTTCGGCCATGACGGCAAACATCTCCCGCAGGGTCCGCTCGTCGGGCTTGGCGACGATCGGCGCGCGGTGCGGGCGAATCTCGACGAGGCCGATGGCCGCCAGTTGCCGCACGGCCTCGCGCACGGGCGTCCGCGACACTCCGAAGGCGCCGGCGATGCCGACCTCGTCGAGAGCCTCGCCGGGCTTGAAGCGCCCGCCGACGATGTCCTCGGCGAGCCGGTTCGCCAGGATTTCGGCACGGGTCCGGCCCTGCTGGGCAAGCCCCGCCCCCGAATGCGGACCCGTCATCATCGCGCCGTGCTCATCTGTGGATCGCGGACCCTTGGCAGCCGTTGTCGGCTGCGACAGAACTATCGAAGGGCTCGCGTAGCGTAAAGCGAGCCACGCAGCGAAGGGAGGCCCGGACGCCATGCTTGTTCCGGCGGACACTTACGACGATCTGCGGCGCCGCTTCTCGTGGATCGTGCCGGAGCAGTACAACATCGGCCATGACGTCTGCGACCGTTGGGCCGATGTCGAGCCGGACCGCGTCGCCATCGTGGAGGTCGATGACCGCGGAAACGGCCGGGACGTCACCTACGCGGAGCTTCGCGCGCTGTCGAACCGGATCGCCAACCTGCTGGTCTCGCGCGGCGTGGGGCGCGGCGACAGGGTCGGCATCCTCCTGCCGCAGATGCTGGAGACGGCCGCAGCCCACGTCGCCGTGTACAAGCTGGGTGGTATCGCCATCCCTCTCTTCACGCTGTTCGGCGCCGAGGCGCTGGAGCATCGCCTGCGCGACTCGGGGGCCCGGGCCGTGATCACCAACCGGGAGGGGGCCGGGAAGCTGGTGCCCCTGCGCGGCAAGCTCCCCGACCTGCGGGTCCTGCTCGCGACCGAGGATGGCGTGGACGGAGCCGAGCCTCTGCATGCCGCCCTGCGCGGCTGTCCGGACACCTTCGCGACGGTGGACACGCTTGCCGACGATCCCGCGCTCATCATCTACACGTCCGGAACGACGGGCCTGCCGAAGGGCGCCCTGCACGCCCATCGTGTTCTGCTCGGGCACCTCCCGGGCGTGGAGATGAGCCACGACCTGTTCCCGGTGGAGGGGGACCGGATCTGGACGCCCGCCGACTGGGCCTGGATCGGCGGACTTCTCGACGTGCTCATGCCTGCGCTCCACCACGGGGTGCCCGTCGTCGCCCGGCGGTTCGCCAAGTTCACCGGCGAGGCGGCGTTCGACCTGCTCGCCCGACACCGCGTGCGGAACGCCTTCATCCCGCCGACGGCACTGAAGACGATGCGGGCCGTGCCGGACGTGCGGTCGCGTTTCTCGTTCGACCTGCGCACCGTGGCGAGCGGCGGCGAGACCCTCGGTGCCGAGCTCCTCGACTGGGGGCGCGAGGTGCTCGGCGTCACGATCAACGAGTTCTACGGGCAGACCGAATGCAACATGGTCGTCTCGTCCTGCCAGCGCATCATGCCGTCGCGACCCGGGCTTATGGGACGCGCGGTGCCCGGCCATCGTGTCGAGGTCGTCGACGAGGAGGGTCGGCCCTGCGCGGATGGAGAGCAAGGTGCCATCGCCGTCGCGTCGCCCGATCCGGTGATGTTCCTGGGTTACTGGAACAACGAGGCGGCGACGCGCGCCAAGTTCCGGGGGGAGTGGCTCCTGACGGGCGACACCGGCGTCCGCGAGCCGGACGGCATGCTCCGCTTCGTGGGTCGCGACGACGACGTCATCACGTCGGCCGGCTACCGGATCGGTCCGGGGGAGATCGAGGACTGTCTGCTCCGCCATCCCGCCGTTCGGATGGCTGGCGTCGTGGGCAAGCCGGATCCCCTGCGAACGGAGATCGTGAAGGCCTATGTCGTCCTCAAGGATGGCTTCGCGGGCTCGCCCGCGCTCGCGCGCGACATCCAGGATTTCGTGCGCACCAGGCTTGCCGCGCACGAGTATCCGCGGGAGGTGGCCTTCGTCGGCGAACTGCCGCTCACCACCACGGGAAAGATCGTACGCCGCACGCTGCGCGAACGGGCTCGTCAGGAGACAACCGGCGGTTGATATGCCTGCGAAGCCCTGGCGTCACGGCTCCTGCTTGGGGTCGGGCCGCCGCGGCGCAAGGCAGTAGAGGGCCGTGGCGCCGGCGAGCACGATGGCGAAGCCCGTGTGAAGGACCGCGTAGGTGTCCTGCGGCGCCCACCCGGCGTTCTGGGTCGCCTGCACGAACCGGCCGGAAATCCACTGCACGATCCCGGCGCCGCCGATGAAGACGAAATTCATCAGGGTGACGCCTCGGCCGAGCAGCTGGGGCGGGAAGAACAGGCGCGAATGCGCCATCAGGATGCCGTAGCTCATGCCGAACGCGCCGATGGCGGCGAACAGCGCGACGCTGGCCGTCGCCGACCGGTCGCCCCAGAGACCGAGGGCGGCCAGCATGATCACGGTGACGATGCTGCCTGCCAGGACGGTGATCTTGGCGCTGCCGAGGAAGCGGTCGACGGGGCCGTAGGCGAGCGCTCCAATCGACATTGCAGCCGCCATCAGGAGTGCCGCCTCGCCGCGCGCGACGGCGTCGAAGCCGTGCACGGACTGCAGGAAGGGCGCGATCCAGAGGCTGCGGAGCGCGATGACGAAGGCATAGCCGACGAGCGCGAGCGGCGCGATCAGCCATAGCGGGCGCAGCCGCAGGAGGTCCGTCAGCCGCCCGTTGTCGGACGGCGAGCCGCTCCTCGCCGGCCGCGGCGGCTCCCGCAACAGGACGAGCACGAGCAGGCAGCTCACGGCGGTGACGCCGGCGATCGCCGTCATGCTGGCCCGCCATCCGATGGCGGCGACCGCCCATGCCAGCGGTGCGGCGCCGAGCAGGTTGCCGGCCGAGCCCAGCCCGATGATGAGCGAGGTGAGCATGGCGAAGCGTTCGGGCGGATAGGCCCTCCCGAAGACATAGAGGCTTCCCATCAGCACCGGTGCACAGCCGATGCCGATCAGGGCCATGGCGACGAGTGCTCCGGCGAAGTTCGTCACCGTCGCGAAGAGCGCCGACCCGGCGACCGCGGCCAGCATGAAGCCGAAGATCGTCAGGCGAGCGCCGAAGCGGTCGAGCGCGATTCCCACCGGGAACTGCGTCAGCGCGAAGCTGATGAACCAGACGGCCGAGAGGTCCCCCAGCTGCCGGGCGTCCAGCCCGAGGTCGGCCGTCAGGTTTCCCGCGACGATGGCAAGGAAGGCCCTGAAGAACTGGCTCAGCGTGTAGGCGAGCAGAAGGACGATGAAGGCGGTCATGCCGGGGCGGGGGGATCGAGGGCGCAACTGCTCCTCTTATCCCCCTCCCGCTCCCACGGGAAAGCCCCGCGCCTCAGAATCATGCGGACCATGCCGCAGGCGCAGGCATAAGGGTCAATCCGTATGCTGCTTCCGGAGCCGCTTAAGAATTTATCCGTGTTTCTCGTGTGAAATACTATCAGAAGGCGAACGTAAGATCAGCAGTTACATCAATTTGAGCAATCAGATCTTGTGCGGCTGAGAATATCATCAGCAGGCTTGACAAAAATCAAAGGTGACGCATGCCAGATCGTCTTGTCACGTTCCAGACCGATGGTCGTGCCTTCGGGATCGACGTGTCTGCGGTTCGCGAGATCCGCGGCTGGCAGCAGACCACGCCCCTGCCGAATGCATCGGAGCATGTGCTGGGGGTGATCAACCTGCGCGGCGCGATCGTTCCCGTCGTGGACCTGCGCCGCCGTCTCGGGCTCGGTCCGACCGAAATCTCCCGCGCCAGCGTCGTCATCGTGACGGACATCGGCGACCGCCTCGTCGGCGTGCTCGCCGATGCGGTGTCCGACATCGTCGACGTCAGCGAAACAGAACTTCACGCGGCGCCGGCCCTCGACGGCCACGGCGACGAGATCGTGCGCACCCTGGCCGTCAAGGGCAGCTCCGTTGTGGCGTTGCTCGAGCTTCCCTCCATCATGAACGGATGACAATGACGTCGATCCCGCTCAAGCCCGTCCTCCTCCTCCTGTCCGCGTCGACGCTGGCGCTTTCCGCCGCCGGAGCATGGCTGGCGAGCGACGCAGGCATTACCCTCGCCGCCGGTGCGACGATCGCCGCCCAGGGCCTTTGCCTCGCGGTCGCCGGATGGCTCGTGCAGGCGCGGCTGATGGGCCCGGCGGCGCGCCTTGCCGCCGCGAGCGGCAACGCCGCCGGCGGCCTTGTCGGCGTCGAGGCCAGCCTTGACGGGCTGAAGACGGGTTCGGTCGACGCCACCAGGACCTACGCCGCGCTCAACACGGCCCCGACGAACGTGATGCTGATCGACAACGAGTCGCGCATCGTCTTCATGAACAAGTCGGTCAAGACGCTGTTCCGCACCTACGTCGCCGATTTCCGCACGGCGTTTCCGCAGTTCGACCCGGACGCGATCCTCGGCAAGTCGATGGGCCTGTTCCACAGGAACCCCGCCCACCAGGAGCGCATGATCGAGCGGATGAGCCAGCCGCACGTCTCGCGCATCCGCATGGGTGCGCGTACTTTCGATCTCGTCGTCTCGCCGATCCTGTCGGACGCCGGCGAGAAGATGGGCGCGATGCTTGAGTGGCGCGACATGACGGGCGAGGTCGCGATCCAGACGCAGGTGGCCGAGGTGGCCCGCGCGACCGCGCAGGGCGACTTCTCGCGGCGCATCCCGCTAGACGGCAAGTCCGGTTTCATGCACGACCTGTCGGTTGCCATCAACGACATCAGCACCGTGATGGACGAGGCGACAGGAGAGATCACGACTGCCATCTCCCACGTCGCCGCCGGCGACCTCACCCACCCGATCACGCGCGACTATGGCGGCAAGCTCGCCCTGCTGCGCGACGCAGTGAACGAAACGATCGGCCGGCTGAGCGACACCGTCGCGACCATCCAGACAACTGCCGTCGATGTCGCCGGTGCCGCCCGCGAGATCAACGCCGGTGCCGACGATCTCTCCCGCCGCACCGAGGAGCAGGCATCCTCGCTGGAGGAGACGGCCGCCACGACGGAGGAACTCGCCGCGTCGGTGAAGGCCTCCGCTCAGTCGTCCCGTCAGGCCGTCGACCTTGCCGAGGAGGCGATGAAGGTCGCCGAGAACGGCGGCTCGATCGTGACGCAGGCCGTCGAGGCGATGACCCGCATCGAGCAGGCGAGCCAGAAGATCTCCGACATCACGTCGGTCATCGACGACATCGCGTTCCAGACGAACCTGCTGGCTCTCAACGCCGCGGTCGAGGCGGCCCGTGCCGGGGAGGCCGGGAAGGGCTTCGCGGTCGTTGCCAGCGAGGTTCGCACGCTGGCGCAGCGCTCGTCGGAAGCGGCCAAGGACATTACCGGGCTGATCTCGTCCTCGACCGCCGAGGTCGCGCAGGGGGTGAAACTCGTGCGCTCGGCCGGCGACGCGCTCGGCCGCATCGTCGACGCATCCCAGAAGGTGGCCGGGACGGTGAGCGAGATCTCGGCGGCGACGAGCGAGCAGGCCAACGGCATCGACGAGATGAGCCAGGCCGTCGCCCACATGGATGAGATGACCCAGCAGAACGCGGCTCTGGCCGAGGAAAGCGCGGCGTCCGCCGCGTCCCTCTCCAGCCAGATCCAGCGCCTCAACGACCTCGTCGCGACGTTCCGCACCAGCCAAGCCGGCGCCGTGCGCGGCAGCGCGACGCCCACGAGCGAACCCGACAGGCTGCGTCGCCTCGCGGCGGACGCCTTCGCGGAGGAGCCGCGCCCGTCGGGCGCCGTGAGGCCCTCGCCGAGGCCTTCGGCAAGGCCGGCCGCCAAGCCGGCTGCGTCGCGGCCGGCCCCTCAACCCCGTCGTGCCGCCGGAGGCGGGGGCTGGGAAGAGTTCTGAAGGTCAACAATTCGTCGCCAGGAAGCGCCCGGAACCTCGTTCCGGGCGCTTTTCTTTTCCGGCCCATTAACATTCTGCCTGCAGGTCAATCACGCTGCACAAGCAATAGGCAAATAGAGTCTTGCGGATTGCATAGCCACTCAGCGCCTTTTTAACAAATGCTCTGTACAAACCCCGGAAGTTATTTCAGGGGCACACTATGCCATCGCTTGTATCTCGGTTGAACGTGAACAACCTGGGAATTGGCGCCAAGATCGGCGTGATCATGGCACTCACCAGCGTGCCGCTAGGCCTGATGGTCTGGCTCTTCATCGCTCAGGCACGCAAGGAAATTGCATTCTCCGCCGCCGAGGTTGCCGGCATGGCGGCCGTCGAGCCGCTCTGGAAGGCCCATTGGGCCGCCGGCGCCCCCGTTCCCGTTCCCGCGTCCCTCGCGACGGCCGGACGGGACCTGACGGCGAAGGCCTCCGGGAACGAGGAACAGTTCAAGGCCGGTACCGCCACGCGCGCGTTCGGGCAGGCCCTCGTCGCGCCGCAGGATGGCGTCGACCTGCTGTCGCTCGGCAAGACGGCCATCCAGAAGGTCTCCGACGGCTCGAACCTGACCCTCGACCCGGACGTCGACAGCTACTACCTCATGGACGTCACGACCGTCCGCCTGCCCGAGCTCGTCGCTGCGGCGGCCGAGCTGCGCCAGTCGGCGGCGATCTACTTCCAGCCGGGCGCCAGGCCCAGCTCGTCGGACTTCGTCACCTTCATCCGCGCGGTCGGCCGCTTCGAGGCCGCCGCGGATCCTGTCCAGAGCTCGCTCGCCTCTTCGATCGGCGGCAATGCAGACGGCTCCGCGCAGAAGGCCCTGGAGAGCAAGGCCGCGCTCGTGAAGAAACTCAGCGCCGCGCTCCTGAAGGCTGCGCTCGACGTTTCCGAGCAGGTCCAGAAAGGCCAGCCCACGGCCCAGCTGAAGGCACCCTTCGACAAGGCTGACTCCGATCTCCATGCATTCGCCGGCACCTTGTGGACCGGCGCCGCGGGAGAACTGAACCGTCTGCTCGACACCCGCATCGACGGCCTCCAGTCGAATGCCGTGCGCCAGCTCACCATCGCGGGCGGCATCCTGCTCATCGCCGTGCTGCTCGCGTTCTTCATGGCGCGCCGCATCCGCGGCGAAATCGGGGACGTCGTGGACGCGCTGCAGCGCTTCCGCAAGGGCGACTACCGCTTCGAGGTCGCACACACCGAGAAGCCAAACGAGACCGGCGAGATCGCACGTGCCCTGAAGCGCTTCCAGGACCTCGGCGCCCAGCAGGCGCTGACCATGGCGGCGCTCGACGGCTCCTCGACCATGCTGATGATCACCGACCCTGACGAGAAGGTCGTGTTCATGAGCGGGTCGCTTCTCAACCTCTTCATGCAGCTTGAGCCGACATTCCGCGCCGCGCGCCACGACTTCTCGGTCGAGAAGATGTTCGGAGAGCACATCGATTACTACAATCAGAACGCGAACCTGCGCCGCGAGCTGATCATCGACGACGGCAAGGTGCGCAAGGTGCGCCTGATGGTCGACGGCAAGACCATTCTCGTCGACATGAGCTACATCTACGCGCCCGATGGCGCCCGCCTCGGTCACACGCTGCTGTGGCACGACACCACGGCCGAGCTCGAGGCGCAGATCGAGATTGCGCAGGTTGTCAGTGCGGCCGCCGAGGGGGACTTCTCGAAGCGCCTGGACATGTCGGGCAAGACCGGCTTCGTCCGTGACATCTCCGAGGGCCTCAACAAGGTCTCCGGTACGGTGCAGGCCGCCGTCGAGGATTTCGCAGCGGTGATGGGCGCCGTCGCCTCCGGCGACCTCACGCGCCGGGCGACGAACACCTACCGTGGCGTCCTCGGAGAACTCCAGGCCAGCATCGACGATACGATCGACCGGCTGTCGGAGACCGTGACGACGATCCAGACGACCGCGGTCGACGTCGGGACGGCCGCCACGGAGATTTCGAGCGGCGCCGACGACCTCGCCAAGCGCACCGAGGAGCAGGCCTCCTCGCTCGTCGAGACGGCCTCCACCGCCGAGCTTCTCTCGGCATCCGTGAAGGCCTCCGCACAGGCCTCCCGCGACGCGGTGGGCCTCGCGGATGGCGCGACGCGGGTCGCGGAGACGGGCGGCTCCATCGTGACGCAGGCCGTCGAGGCGATGACCCGCATCGAGCAGGCCAGCCAGAAGATCACCGACATCACGTCGGTCATCGACGACATCGCCTTCCAGACGAACCTTCTCGCGCTCAACGCAGCCGTCGAGGCGGCCCGGGCGGGCGAGGCCGGCAAGGGCTTCGCCGTCGTGGCGAGCGAGGTCCGCACGCTGGCGCAGCGGTCTTCGGAAGCAGCCAAGGACATCACGGGGCTGATCAACACGTCGACCGCCGAGGTGGCGCAGGGCGTGAAGCTCGTGCGGTCGGCCGGCCAGGTTCTGGGCGAGATCGTCGAGGCGTCCAAGAAGGTCTCGACGACGGTCACGCGCATTGCCGACGCCGCGAACGAGCAGGCGAGCGGCATCGGCGAGATGTCGACGGCGGTGGCCCATATGGACGAGATGACTCAGCAGAACGCGGCACTCGCCGAGGAGAGCGCAGCGTCCGCCTCGTCACTGTCGAACCAGATCCGACGGCTCAACGACCTCGTCGCCGCGTTCCGCACCCAGGGCGGTCACCCGGTGGCCCCGGCGCGACACGATGCCGGCCCTGCGACGCCCGAGCCCGAGCGTCTGCGCCGCCTCGCGCAGGCCGCTTTCGGCGGCTCCGGAAGCCCCTCGCGGGGCGAGCCGAAGCCGGCGAGGACCGTCGATCCCAAGCCGGTCCGTCGCCAGGCGGCGGGTGGCGGTCGGTCGACCGGCGGCTGGGAAGAGTTCTGAAAGCCAAAAGTCTTCGCGTCAGGCGCGCCGGAGCGGCTCAGACCGGCTCCGGCGCGTCGATCGAGATGACCATCGTCCGCACGAAGCCCTCGCCGGGTTCGAGCCGGATCATTCCGGGCTTGTCGGTGATGTCGCCGTCGAAGCCCTCCGGGCAGTGGTGGCCCTGCCACGGCTCGATGCACAGGTAGGGCGCGCCAGGCCGCATCCACAGGCCGAGATGCGGGCAGTCCGGGAAGTCGGCCCGCACGCCGCCGAGGCCCGGCCGGCCGAACCACACGGACCGGCTCCGCACCGCATCGAAGACCATGGCGTCAACCGCGAACAGGCCCGGATGCAGGTGCAGCGTCCGGCCGTCGAGCTCGTTGGAGAAGGTCGCGCGCGTCAGCCGGCCATCGACGATACGGCGGATCGGGGCGGGTTCGTCCTTCTCGAAGCGCACGACATAGGCGTCCTGGGCACCGCCTGGATCGTTCGGCGTCGGCCACTGGAAGCCCGGGTGAAAGCCGACCGACGCCACGCCCGTCCCGGTGCCGACGTTCGTCACCTCGGCGCGCTGCGTGAGAATGCCGTCGGCGACCGAGAAGGTGACGTCGAGCCTCATGTCGAACGGGTAGCAGCGGCGCGTCTCGGCGTCTGGATCGAGCCGCCAGCGGCAGGATGCGGCGGTCGACGACACCAGCGAGAAAGCGCGCTCGGGGGCGTAGCCGTGCCCGCGCGGCATGGGATAGTCGTGGCCCTGGTGCCGCAGGATCCCGTTCGCGCACCGGCCCACGACAGGAAACAGCATGGGCGCCTGGCGCGGCCAGGAGGCTTCGTCACCCTGCCAGAGCCACTCCCGGCCACGGGCATCACGGAGCGAGAGCAGTTCGGCGCCCTTCGCCCCGACCGTGACGGCGAGGAGGTCGTCCCCGAAGCTCCAGCTGTCGGCCATCTGCGCCTCTGTCCTTACAGGTGCGCCAGCTGCAGGCAGGTGATCGAGGTGCAGGCGATGCCGTAGGCCAGCATCGCGAGAACGGCGAAGCGCCGGATGGCCCGATCGTGACCGAGAGCGGAACGGATTTGCTTGGATTCGCTCGACATCGCTGCCTCCTGCATAACCATGAAGACAGAATGGCGGGCCGGGCGCCAGAGCGATGTGCGCCGGCGCACACGGCTCACGCGGTCTCCGCGTCCCGCAGCACGACCACGCGCGTCCCGGTCGGGACACGGCCGTAGAGGTCGATCACGTCCTGGTTGATCATGCGGATGCAGCCGGACGACACGCGTGTGCCGATGGTGCTCGGCTCATTGGTGCCGTGGATGCGGAACAGCGTGTCCCTGTCGCCCTGGTAGAGATACATGGCCCGCGCGCCCAGGGGATTGTCCAGGCCCGGCGGCATGCCCGAGGCATAGGGCTCGAGCTCCGGCTGGCGACGGATCATCGAGGAGGGCGGCGTCCATGTCGGCCACTCGCTCTTGCGCCTGATAGTGGCCGCTCCGCTCCACCCGAACCCTTCCCGACCCACGCCGACCCCGTAGCGGATGGCCTGGTTCCCCGGCTGCACGAGGTAGAGGTACCGGTTGGGCGAGTCGACGATGACGGTGCCGGGCGGCTCCCGCCCGCCGTAGTCGACGACCCGGCGCAGGAAGTCCGGGTCGACGTCGTAAAGGTCGACCGCCGGGACCGGATAACGCTCGCCGGGAATCTCGGCGTAGATGCGCTCGAAATAGGGATCGATGACCGGCAGCATCGCCGTGGGCTGCGGGCGGGGCTGTGACACGCAGCCGCCGAGGGCGACGGGCAGTCCCAGCAGGAAGAGGCGTCGATCGATCATCAGGCGCTTGTCCATTCTCTGTTCCGGCTGCCGTCAAGCGACAACGCGGGCATTCGGTTCCCGTCCGGCGTTGCAACCCATGACTGTGGCTGCAATGCGGAAGCTGTGCCGACGTCAGCCACAGAAGTCGAGTGCCGTTGCCGTGAGGATGTCGGCGAGCTGCCGGACGGAGGCGATCTCGGCCCATTCCGTAGCCGCGTGCGCCCCGCCCCCGTCGGCACCGAACATGACGCAGGGGATGCCGGCCGAGGCAAGGATGGCGCAGTCCGTCCAGAACGGTTCGCCCCGCCAGACCGGCGGCGTCCCCAGATGCGATTGCGCCGCACGCGCCAGCGATGCGACGACCGGTTCCGTCGGCGCAACCTCGAAGGGCGGTCGCTCGAGGCTCATCTCGATGCGCCAGCGCAGGTCGGGATCGTCCGCCGCAGCCGCGGTCATGATCGCCTCCAGCTCCGCGGCGAAGAGCGCGCCCGTCTCGCCCGGAATGGTCCGCCGCTCCAGCCCGATCCGGCACTCGGCCGGGTAGCTCGACAGCTCCTGCCCGCCGCTGATCAGCGAGGCGTGAACCGAGCCGCTGCCGAGGAGCGAATGGGTCGGGTGCGCCCGCAACCGGCGGTCGAGCGCTTCGATCCCCACGAGAAGGTGTCCGGCCTTCGCGATGGCGTCGATCCCGAACTCGGGCCGGGATCCGTGAGCGGCGCGCCCCTCGATCACCACGGTGGCCCACACGAAGCCGCGGTGCGCGACCGTCGGTTGAAGGTGGCTCGGCTCGGTCACGATGGCGGCGTCGGCCCGGAAGCGCGCGGCGACCTGCTCCGTGCCGAAGCTCGCATACTCCTCGTCCGCGACGCAGGCGACGAGGACGTCGCCACGCACGCCTGCAGCGGCCACGCGCTCCGCCGCGACCATCATGGCCGCCACCCCGCCCTTCATGTCGAACGAGCCGCGGCCATAAAGCCGCCCGTCGCGCTGTACGGGCGCCAGAGCGTCGCCGTCGTAGCCCTGCAGCGTCACCGTATCGATGTGGCCGTTGAACATCAGGCTGCGGCCCCCGCCCTTGCCGCGCGCGATGCCGACGACCGAAGGTCGACCCGCGACCTCCTCGACGAGGTGCACCTCGAAGCCCCGCGCGTCGAGCCACTCGGCGCAGAAGCGCGCGATGGCCGCTTCGCCCCGCGCGCCGGGCACGAGGTCGGGATTGACGCTGTCGATGGCGACGAGGCGGGCAAGGAGTTCGACGGGATCGCTGGGCATGAGGTCCTTCATGGGAACGGTCACGGCGTCAGCCATTGCCGGATCTGGTCCGGCGTCAGGTTGCCGCCGCACAGGATGGTGCCGACACGCCGGCCTGCGAAGCGGGCAGGATCCGCGAGAATCGCAGCGAGACCTGAGGCGCCGGCCGGCTCCACGACGAGGCCGAGATGCTCGTGGGCGAGCCGCATGGCCCCGACGATGACGTCCTCGTCGACCGCCAGGACCTCGTCGACAGTCCCCCGCATCGTGTCCAGCGCGTAGGGCACCGGCACGCGCACCGCGATGCCGTCGGCGATCGTCGGGGCGTCCTCCGTCTCGACGACGCGGCCGAGGTCGAAGGAGAGCTTCATCGAAGGCGCCACCGACGCGACGACGGCGATGACCTGCGTCCGCGGCGACATCGCCTTGATCCAGGCGCCGATGCCCGTGGCGAGCGCCCCGTTGCCGAGCGGCACGACGACGCACTCGAGATCGGGGGCATCGCGGAGCATCTCCAGGGCGATCGTGCCGGCGCCCTCCGCGATGGCCGGCTCGTCGCCGTCCACCACCAGCCGGCCCCCGCCGCCCTCGGCGAAGAGCCGCGCGGCGGCCTTGGCCTCGTCGAAGTCGTCGCCGACCTGCCGCACCTCGGCGCCGAGCCGGCGCATCGCGGCCACCTTCAGCGGATTGGCGTTCACCGACGCAAACACGACGATGGCACGTCCGGCCGCGACGGCGGCGCGGGCGAGCCCCTGTCCGAAGTTTCCCGCCGAGGCCGTCACAAGCGGTTCGGTCCCTTTGTCCGTCCGGACAAACCAGTCCGTCCCCCGGCCCTTGAAGGAGCGGATGGGATTGAGCGTCTCGACCTTCGCCAGCAGGCTGCAGCCGAGCGCGGCGTCGAGGGCGGGGTTCGAGAGTTGCGGCGAGTTCACGAAGACGGGATCGATGGCCCGGTGGGCTTCGGCGATCCGTTCGTGAGAAGGTGGGGCACGGTGGAGCATGACGGTCCGGTACGGTTGACACGGACCTTCTAGCGGCCCCGGGCGAACCGGCGCAATGGCCGGGGGGTTGAAGGGCAGGCCGGCACTGCCCGCGGCAAGGGGAGGTGACATGCGCGGCGTCCTCGCGGCTCTCGTGGCTCTGGTACTTCCGGCGGCGATGTTCGCGCCCGCGTCGGCGCAGCAATCCGCACCGGAGCGGCAGCAGGGTCAGGGCCAGTCCGAGCGCGCTCGCGGCGAGCAGGACGGCCGCAAGCTGCCGCCCGAACGCACGACGCGCCACGAGATTGCGCTCGGCAACGGGCGTCTCGCCTTCACCGTCACCCTGGGAACGATCCCGCTCTACGACGGCGAGGGCGGGCCGCTGATCGCCGAGATAGGCTTCGTTGCCGTGCGCAAGGAGCAGGAGGAGGCCGCGCGCCGCCCGCTGGCTTTCCTCCTCAACGGCGGTCCCGGCGCCGCCTCCGCCTTCCTGAACATCGGCGGCGTGGGGCCGTGGCGCCTGCCGCTCGACACCATAGCCCCGTCCACCGATCCCGCCGTCGTGCCCAATGCCGAGACCTGGCTGCCGTTCACGGACCTGGTGTTTCTCGACCCCGTGGGCGCCGGCTACAGCTGGACGAACCAGCGTGGCGACGACGCCCGCCGTCGGTTCTACTCCGTGGACGGCGACATCGGGTCGCTCGCCGTCGCCATCCGGAAGTATGTCGAACGGGAAGGGCGGCAGGCCTCGCCCAAGATCCTCGTCGGGGAGAGCTACGGCGGTTTCCGCGTGCCGAAGCTGGCGCGCGCCCTGCAGTCCGAGCAGGGCGTGGGCGTTCGCGGTCTCGTCATGGTGTCGCCCGTCCTCGATTTCGGCTGGCGGTTCCAGAACCGGCACACGCCGCTACGCTGGATCGCCGAGTTGCCGTCGATGACGGCCGCGGCCCGCGGGGGAACGGTCGGGCGGGACGCCCTCGCCGACGTCGAGGGCTACGCCGCCACCGAGTATGTCGCCGATCTCCTGCGCGGGCAGCGCGACAGGGCGGCCCTCGACCGGATGTCGGCCCGCGTCGCGGGTTTCACCGGCCTCGACCCTGCGCTCGTGCGGCGGCTGGGCGGGCGCGTCGAGGCGTCCGTCTTCGTCCGTGAGCGCAACCGCGGGCAGGAGCGCATCGGCAGCCTCTACGACGCCCTTGTCACCGGGCTCGATCCCAACCCGCTGGCCTATGTCTCGCGCGCCGAGGACCCGATCCTCGACGCCGTCGACGCCCCGCTCACCGCCGCGATGACGGACCTCTACCGGCAGTGGGGCTGGCAGATCGACCGGCCCTACCGAGTGCTCAACCGGGAGGTCGGGAACAGCTGGATGTGGGGCAACCGCCGCGCCGCTCCGGAGGCGCTCGACGACCTGAGGCAGGCGGCGGCGCTCGATCCGGCCCTGCGCGCCCTTGTCGTGCACGGCGTGACTGATCTGGTCACGCCCTATTTCGAGAGCAAGCTCCTCATCGACCAGCTGCCGCCGCTCGGCGATCCCGATCGCGTGCGCCTCGAAGTCTATCCCGGCGGGCACATGTTCTACTTCCGCGACGACGCACGCCGCGCCTTGCGCGACGACGTGGCGGCGCTGGTCGCAGCGGTGACATTGCGCGAGGCCGTTCGCTGACGCGACGGCCCGTCATGTCGTGGGCTGTCCGGCGGGTGGGGTGGCGGTCAGTTCGAAGGCCTTTCGGGCGGCCGCGGCCGTGGCCTCGCCCTCGCCTCCGGCCACCTGCACGACGGGGAAGGCGAACCGGATGCCGTTCTCCGCGAAGGCCTTCTTGATCAGTGCGTAGGCGCGACGGCGGATGGCGAACTGCTCGCCCGGCCGCGTCATCATCTTCAGCCGCAGCTGGATCGCGAAGTCGCCCATCTGCTCGACGCCCTGCATCTTCAGCGTCTCGATGATGTTGGGCGCGAACTCGGGATCGGCGGCGAGCTCCTTGCCGATCTGCTTGATGATCTTCTTTGCCTTGTCCAGGTCGGTGTCGTAGGTGACGCCGATCGTCACCTTGTCGATGACCCAGTCTCGGCTGAGGTTCTGCACCGCGCCCAATTCCCCGAAGGGCACGGTCGTGATCGGCCCGCGGTGGTGGCGCAGTTTCACCGAGCGCAGCGAGAAGGATTCCACCGTCCCCTTGTGGCTCCCGGCCTGGATGTACTCGCCCACGCGGAACGCGTCGTCGAGCAGGTAGAACACGCCGGAGATGATGTCCTTGACGAGCGTCTGTGCGCCGAAGCCGATGGCGATGCCCACCACGCCGGCGCCGGCGAGCAGCGGGCCGATCTGGATGCCCAGCGCGTCCAGCACCATCAGGATGCTGATCGAGGCGATCAGCACCAGCAGGAAGTTGCGCAGGATGGGAAGCAGCGTGCGCAGGCGCTGCCGCCGACGCGCCTCCGGGGAGTCGTCGTGCGTACTCACGGCCTCGCCGTCCATCTGGCCGTCGATCAGCGCCTTGATCAGGCGCCAGGCGAGGTCGGCGACGAGCAGGACGATGACGATGCGCAGCACCGCCCGCAGTGTGCGCGTGAACCCGGTCTCGCCCATGGCGATGTCGCCGAGGTCGACCCCCCAGGCCCCCGCGAGGACCGAGGCGCCGGCCATGACGATGCCGACCCGTAGCGCCCGCTCGACCACGACGGCCCACGCCAGCACGGCCGAGTTCTTCGATGCCGCATCCTCGGCCCGGACCACGTTGCGGACCCCGAGCCGCACGATGGCCGCGGCCAGCGGCGCGAGCGAGAACACCAGCACCGTGCGCAGCAGCGCCGGCATGTCGAGGGCGAAGAACAGCCAGGCCAGCATGATCGCCGTGGTCAGCACCACGGCGACGAGACGGCTGATCTGCGGCTCTTCGGGCATCGTCACGCGCCGCCAGATGACCCCGATCACCATCAGCGCGATGAGGCCGAACCAGGCGACCACGATCACGTCCTGAGCGTCGCGGGAGACGCCGACGAGCTTGAGCACGTTCAGCACGGCCCAGCCCACGCTGGCGAAGAACACCGTGCGCATCCACCAGCGGTACCAGAAGACGGCCAGCGGCGTGCTCAGCGGCAGGACGCGGAAATAGTCGTGCCGCGCGCCCGGCGCGATGACGACCCGCCCGAAGGCCGTCGCCAGCCCGAGCATGATGAAGACGGTCAGGAACGTGAGCAGCGCCTCGCGGAAGACGGGCGGCCACGGGAACAGCAGGAAGGCGCCCACGCTGCCCAGCGTCGTCGCCGTCAGGACGTAGATCGACATCGACACGCGCAGGCCGAGCAGCCGCACGCGGTCGCCCGGCGTTGCCCCGGGCGCCTCGAGGATGCGGTTGAGGAGGCCGCGGGCGGACCACCATGCCAGCCGCCGGAACAGCAGGCCACCGCCGGCGAAGAGGGCGAAGGCCGCCAGCAGCCATGGCAGGTGAAACCGGTTGCCCATCGCCATGAAGGTCCGAAAGCCGGACTCCACCGCCTCGGGAACACGGGGCACCGCCATGATGAGCTTCTCGCCGCGGTCGCGCACCGAGGTCAGCTGCTCGGCGGCCATGGACGGGACCATCATGCCTCCACCCGGCTCGTTGGCAGCGGAGGGCGAGGCCCCCGGCGCCGCGGTCGGGCCGGCGGGAGGCGCAGTCGTCGGCTTCGCCTCGCTGCCCAGCTTCGGCATGAGCTTGTCCGCGACGAAGGCCTTCCCCGCGTCGTCGTTGGGCACCTCGATGATCACGCGAATGGGTGGCGCTGTTGGCGTCCCCTGCGTCGACTGCTGGGCGGACACCGCGAGCGTCGAGGCCGCGAGGAGGGCGGCCGCTGCGGCAAGGCGGAGCATCGAGGCCATGGCGAGGCGGGATCCGGTGAAGTGGCGGGCGCGTGTCACGGGCCCAGTCTAGCCCCGCTTCCGTTGACGTTCCATGAGACGGCCACCCACGGGCCGAGTTCGTTCACGCCCCCACTGCCTACGCTCCACCCGCAGGCCCGGTAGAAGGAGAGCGCCCGCTCGTTCTGCGCCTGGCACTTCAGCCAGGACCAGTCGCCGAACGTGACCTCCGCATGCTCGAGCAGCTGGCGCCCGATGCCGCGGCCGTGAAAGGGCGGGTCGACGAAGAGCAGGTGGATGAAGTGGTCCGGCATCCACAGGGAGAGAAAGCCGACGACCGTCTCATCCAGCGTCGCCACCGTGATGACCTCGCCCCGGCTGTCCGCCTCGAAGTCTTCGGTGCGGAACTGCTCGGGAGGGCACCAGTGAAAGGCGTGGCGCCTGGCCCGCACGTAGATCCCGGCGCAGGCGGCCCGGTCGGATGGGCGGTAGGGGCGCAGGGTCGCGCCGGGGCTGGCACACGTCCTCATCGACGCGGTTTCCCGCGAAAGGCGCGGCACCCCTTCCGGCGATGCATGGCGCAGACGGCTCCCGAGCATGGACGCAGGCGGCGGTGCGGCTTATCCCTATCATTCAAAGCCCCCGGCGGTGAACCGTCCTCGCGCGCAACGGGCCCATCGCAGCAGAGGAGACGTCCAGCAGTGTCGACCGACCCTGCCCTGCGAGGCGCCGTCCAGCCCGACCGGCGGATGGCGACGGTGAAGGGCATCGCGTCCGCCCTGTTCGCCTATTTCCTGTTCTCCTCGTCCGACGCCGTCATCAAGTCGCTGGTGGGCCGGTACTCGACCTTCCAGATCCTGCCGTTCCAGGCCGTGTTCGCCATGATTCCGGTCACGTTCATGATCCTGGGCGGCCGCGGCCTGCGCATGCCGCGCGGCAACAACCTCGTCTGGGTTCTGGCGCGCGGCGTCCTCGCCGGGGTCGGCGCCATCCTCGGCTTCTATGCCTTCCGCCATCTCCCGCTCGCCGACGTCTATGCGCTTGCGTTCTGTGCGCCGCTCATCGTCACCGTGCTGGCGCCTTCCATGCTTGGCGAGAAGATCGGCGCCCGGCGCTGGGCGGCGGTGATCATCGGCTTCATCGGCGTGCTGGTGATGGTCCGCCCGGGCTTCGCCGAGCTCAAGCTCGGCCATCTGGCCGCCCTGGCGACGGCCTTCAGCGGGGCCGGGACGCTCATCATCATGCGGCGCCTGCGCGGCATCGAGACGGCGTCGACCATGGCGACCGCCGTCATGCTCGGCCTCGTGGCGGTGAGCCTGCCCGTGCTGCCGTTCGTTTGGGTGACGCCCGACCTGCGCTCCATCGGCATGCTGGCGGCATCCGGGCTTATGATGGGCACGGCCCAGTTCTTCATCCTGCGGGCGCTCAGCCTCGCCTCGGCCGCGGTCATCGCACCGATGCAGTACACGATGATGATCTGGGCGGTGGTCTACGGTTTCGTCGTGTTCGCGACGGAGGTGAGCCCCTTCACGCTGCTCGGCAGCGCCATCGTCGTCGCATCCAGCCTCTACACGATGTATCGGGAGCGCGTGCGCGGAGTGGCGGAGCGGGGAGTCGCGGCCGTTTCTCCCGCCGCGCCTCCCGTCCGGCCGGCCGAGTAGCCCTCCGAAGCTTGATCCGGCGCCGTTTCCCCGCTACCTCCGGCGGCGAAGCCTGCGGACAGGGCGCCGCGGCGCGCCCGACGGACCGCCCGAAGCGACAGCCACCATGAACGACATCGCCGATCCGGTCGCCCGGCGCCGGACCTTCGCCATCATTTCCCACCCGGACGCGGGCAAGACCACGCTCACCGAAAAGCTCCTGCTCTTCGGTGGCGCGATCCAGCTCGCCGGCGAGGTGAAGGCCAAGAAGAACCGCGTCAGCGCCCGCTCCGACTGGATGGGCATCGAGAAGGAACGCGGCATCTCCGTCGTGACCTCGGTGATGACGTTCGAGTATGACGGGCGCGTCTTCAACCTGCTCGACACGCCGGGCCATGAAGACTTCTCGGAGGACACGTACCGGACGCTGACCGCCGTCGACAGCGCCATCATGGTCATCGACGCCGCCAAGGGCATCGAGGCGCGCACGCGCAAGCTGTTCGAGGTGTGCCGCCTCCGCGACATCCCGATCGTCACCTTCGTCAACAAGATGGACCGCGAGAGCCGCGACCCGTTCGACCTGCTCGACGAAATCGAGAAGACGCTCGCCCTCGACACGGCGCCGGCCAACTGGCCGATCGGCCGGGGCCGCAGCTTCGCCGGCACCTACGACATCGCCCGCAGGCAGGTGCGGCGGCTCGACGCCGACGAAACGCCGATGTCGGTCAGCGGGCCGGACGATCCGGCGCTGCTCGCCCTGCTTCCCGCCGAGGAGCGCGACGCCTTCGCCGAGGAGATCGCGCTGGCAGCCGAGGCCTGCCGCCCCTTCGACGAGGCCGCGTTCCGCGAGGGGCACCTCACGCCGGTGTTTTTCGGCAGCGCCCTGCGCAACTTCGGCGTGCGTGACCTCATTGACGCCCTCGCCGCAATCGCCCCCGCACCCCGAGCCCAGCAGGCGGACGGCCGCATGGTCGCGGCCGACGAGGGCCGGATGACCGGCTTCGTGTTCAAGATCCAGGCGAACATGGATCCCAACCACCGCGACCGCATCGCCTTCCTGCGCGTGTGCTCCGGCCGTCTCACCCGCGGAATGAAGGCGAAGCTCGTGCGCACGGGCAAGCCGATCAGCCTCAACACGCCGCAGTTCTTCTTCGCCCGCAACCGCGCGCTGGCCGAGGAGGCCTATGCCGGCGACGTTGTCGGCATCCCCAACCACGGCACGCTGCGCATCGGCGACACGCTGACCGAGGGCGAGGACATCCTCTTCCGCGGCGTCCCGTCCTTCGCGCCCGAGATCCTGCGCCGCATCAAGCTTGGCGACGCGATGAAGGCCAAGAAGCTGCGCGAGGCCCTGCAGCAGATGGCGGAGGAGGGCGTCGTCCAGCTCTTCATCCCGCACGATGGCTCCGGCGCCATGGTCGGCGTCGTGGGTGCCCTGCAGCTCGACGTGCTGCAGGAGCGCCTGCAGGCCGAGTACGGCCTGCCGATCGGCTACGAGCAGACGCGGTTCTCGATCTGCCGGTGGATCTCCTGCCCGGACCGGGCCGAACTCGACCGTTTCATCGACTCCCACTTCTCGTCGATCGCTGCCGACCTCGACGGCGCGCCGGTGTTCATGGCGCCCAACGCCTTCCAGCTGCGCTACGACCAGGAGCGCTGGGAGAAGATCACCTTCTCCGACGTGAAGGACTACCAGATCCGCGACCGGGCGGCCTGACGGGTCAGTCGACCTCCGCCAGTCGCGGGTATGGCGTCAGGACCACGGAGACGTTGTCCAGGAAGTCGCCGCCGAGCACGAACACCTGCTTCTCGAAGCGCTCGAGAAGGGCGGTCTCGTAGAACGGGACGGCGTCGCGCCGGCACATCACGTATTTGGCCGCCGCGACAATGTCCTCGCGGTCGATGAGCAGCATCACGCACCACTCCCGGTTGGTGTCCAGCCAGCGGTGCACGGTATCGACCAGCCGCGGATAGGCCGGATGCAGCATGTCGTCGAGGCAGATCAGGCCCTGCGGATGCATCAGCGGCAGGGCGAGCGCGAGGTCCTTCGTGAGCGCCTCGTCGCCGTGCTCGCCGTCGATGTGAAAGAAGCGGACGTCCCCTTCGCCGAACACCGCACGCAGCTCGTCCGGGGCCATCGTGCGGCTGTCGCGCTTCAGGGCCGTGAAGCGCTCCGCGTCTAGGCCGTGCCGCGCGCAGTGGGAGAGGAAGAGGTCCTGCACCCGGTTGTTCGGCCAGTCGAAGAGGTCGAGGCCCACCGCCCGCTCGCCCTCCTCGAGCGCCAGCGCGAGGGCGATGAAGAAGCGGCCCTCGAAGGTCCCGATCTCGGCGAAGTGCCCGCGGATGCCCAGGCTCGCCTGGTGCTTGAGCAGCCACGAGCAGATGCTGGCCGCGAAGCGCGAGGACATGCCCCGCACCTTGTCGTAGCCGTGCTCGATGTAGCGGTCGACGTTGGGGGTGCCGGTGGGAATGAACATCGTGTCCTCTCTGAGTGCAGCCGAGCCTAGGCTACCGTCAGCGGCCCTGGAAGACGAAGAAAGCGCCCGCGGCGATGAGGCAGAAGCCGATGGCGTGGTTCCAGCCGAGCGGCTCCTTCAGCACCAGCACCGAGAATCCCGCGAAGACGAGGAGCGTGATGACCTCCTGCATGGTCTTCAGCTCCGCCGCCGAGTAGACCTGATGGCCGATCCGGTTCGCCGGCACGGCAAGGCAGTACTCGAAGAAGGCGATGCCCCAGCTGGCGACGATGACGAGGGGCAGGGCCCGGTCCGGGACCTTGAGGTGCCCGTACCATGCGAAGGTCATGAAGACGTTGGACGCGAGAAGCAGCAGGATGGGCAGGACGTGCGGGCTGGCGAGAGAGCTCATGGACGACTCGAGGGATCAGGGGACGGGGGGCAGCCTAGACGGCGCGGTGCAAGCGGGACAGGGGCGGGGCTGACATGCGCTGGCTGACCCTCGCCTTCGTCGCCGCCCTCGCGCTCGCCGGACTGAGCCTCGCGTTGCGCGACCGCCCCTTCGGCATCGAGCGCGTCTGGAGCGCACTCTTCGGCAACCCGGACCTCGGCCCGGTCGATTTCACCCGCATCGTCCGTCGTTCGACACCGAACGACGCGCTCGCCTGCCCGCCCGGGCTGTGCGGAACCGCAGCGGTCGACATCATGATGCCCGCCTACGACCTGCCGTTCCATGCTCTGCGCGAGCGTCTTCTGGCGCTCGTCGCGGCCGAGCCCGGCGCCGTGCGCGTGGCCGAGGCGGGCGGCGGGCGCGGCGACCGCTTCGTCGTGCGAACGCCGCTGATGCGATACCCGGACACGGTCGACATCATGGTCCTGCCCGCGGAGGGCGGGCGGTCCACCGCCGCGATCTACTCCCGCAGCCAGCTCGGCCGCTCCGACCTCGGCGCCAACATCGCCCGCATCCGCCGCTGGCTCGACGACCCGGCGTTGAAGGCGGCGCAGGCGAAAGGTTAGGCCCGGCCGGCAGCTGCTTATGGCGCGATCCGGCCTTCCACCGCCACCCGCCCGTCCTGCCCCCGCACCAGCACGAACTCCCCTTCCCGCGGCGTGACGCCCGTCAGCGCGGTGATGTTCACCTGGTGGGTCACCAGCACCAGAAGGCCGGGGCCCCGCCAGTCGAGGATGGCCGCGCGGACGGCGGCGGTCTGCTCGGGCTCGTCGGTCCGGTCGGCGAAGAAGGAGTTCAGGGCCGGGAAGTCGGTCGCCGACCCGAAGCCGAGCGTGGCCGTCTCGCGGGCGCGGCACCACTGGCTGGTCAGGACCCGCCCGACCTCGACGCCGCTGGCGCGGACTGTCTCCCCGATCCGGCGGGCCTGGGCCCGCCCCTCGTCGGAGAGGTTGCGCTGGGTCGTGCAGTCGCCCAGCCGGAATCCCGGCGGGTCGCCCACGCCGGGAGCGCGTGCGTGGCGGATAAGGGCCACCACGCCGGGTTGCCTCATGACCTCCCAGGCCGGGTCGGCAGCCTGCGCCTTCGCAGGGGGCGAGACCCATCCGAAAAGCAAGGCGCAGAAAGCGACGGCAAGGGCGGTTGCTGAGCGGATCATGCGGCGGACATGGATCCGTCGCCGGGCCGGTCAACGGCGGCGGAACGTCTCAGACGTGGCTGACGCGCCCCTCCAGCGGGTAGGCGGGGTCGTTGTAGCCGGGCGTCGAGGGATGGCCCGGGGCCACCAGCCGGTCGATCAGCGCCTCGTCCTCCTTCGTGAACACGTAGTCAAGAGCGGCGATGTAGTCGTTCCACTGTTCCATCGTCCGCGGTCCGCCGATCACGCCGGTCACGAGCCGGTTGTTGAGCACCCACGCCACCGCCAGATGGTTCGGGGACGCCCCCTTGGCGGCCGCGTGCGCCTTGATCTCCTGGGCGATCTCCAGCGACTCCCGCCGCCACTCGGTCTGCATCATGCGCGGGTCCTGCCGGCCCGCGCGCGTGCCCTCGGGCGGCGGCAGGGCCGGGTCGTACTTTGCCGTCAGAACGCCGCGCGCCAGGGGCGAGTAGGGGAACACGCCGATCCCGAAATGCGCGCAGGCCGGCAGCTGCTCGACTTCCGGCATCCGGTTCATCGCGTTGTAGTAGGGCTGGCTCACCACCGGCCGGTCGATGCCGAGTTCGTCCGCGAGGCGGCAGATCTCGGCGATCCGCCACGCGCGGTGGTTGGAGACGCCGAAGTACCGGATCTTGCCGGCGCGCACGAGGTCGGCCATCGCCCGAACCGTCTCGCCGAGCGGCGTGTCGTGGTCTTCCTTGTGCAGGTAGTAGATGTCGATGAAGTCGGTCCCGAGCCGCTTCAGGCTGCCGTCGGCCGCCTCCATCACCCACTTGCGCGACAGGCCTCGGCCGTTCGGGCCTGCACCCATCGGGTTGGCCACCTTGGTCGCCACCACCCAGCGGTGCCGGTCGCCGGCGATGCCGCGCCCGACGACCTCCTCCGACCGGCCCTCGACATAGATGTCGGCCGTGTCGATGAAGTTGACGCCCACGTCGCGGGCCCGGCCGATGATTGCGTGGGAGGTCGCCTCGTCCGTGGGGCCGCCGAACATCATCGTGCCGAGGCACAGCTTCGACACCTTGAGCCCGCTGCGGCCCAGCGTCCGGTACTCCATCGCGATCCTCCCGTGTTGGTGCGAGGGAGACTGGTTCGCGCCGAGCCGCTTGGCAAGCGCGGCGGCTGCAGGGCAGGGGGCAGCGGGCCGCATCCGGGGCCGGCCGCCGCGGCCAAAGCGGGTCGGAACCGCATGCGGCGCCGGACATTGGGGTCCACCCCCTCCAGCGGAGGCTGCCCATGCCGCATCCGACACCCCCTTCGCCCGATCCGGGGCGTCATCCCGTTCCGCCCGGGCCGGCGCCCGGCGGATCGATCCCCGGAGAGACGCCGCCCGCGCCGGAGCCGGACGAGCGGCCCGTGCCCGGCCCCCACGGGCCGCGGACACCCTATCCGGTCGATGATCCTCCCGCCGAGCCGGCGGGCGGCGAGCCGGACTACCTGCCCGGCGTGCCGACCGATCCCGGGACCCGCATCTAGGTGCAGGCGAGCCCCCGGCGCCGGGCGGTCATGTCCTGGCGTCGGCGCTGGCGGCCTTGCCATGGGGGCCGCCAGCGGAGAATGTCGCGGAAGCGGCCGCTTCGAGCCGCACGGGAGGGCGCGACGCGGCCATGGCCAGCGAGATCATCATCACCGAGCCCGGGTTACGGGCAGCCGTCGAGGCCCTCTTCGCCGCGGCGGGCTCCTCCCCGCGGGAGTGCCGGCTTGCCGCCGACCACCTCGTCGAATCCAACCTGCGTGGCCACGATTCTCACGGCGTGGGCATGATCCCCGCCTACCTGTCGAACCTGAAGGCCGGCGAGCTCATCCTCAACCAGACGCCCGAGGTGGTGCTCGATACGGGGGGCATGATCGTCTGCGACGGCCGCCTCGGCCTCGGGCAGACCATCGCCCACGACGCCGTCGACCTGGCCATCGAGCGCACACGGCAGAACGGGTCCTGCATCCTGGCCCTGCGCAACTCCCACCACATCGGCCGCATCGGCCACTGGTCGGAGCAGTGCGCGGCGGCGGGGCTCGTCTCCGTGCACATGGTCAACGTGGTGTCCGAGCCTGTCGTGGCGCCGTTTGGCGGACGCGCGGCACGGCTTGTGACCAACCCGTTCTCGGCGGGCATCCCCCGTCGCGACGCTCCGCCGGTGATCGTCGACTTCGCCACCAGCAAGCTCGCCATGGGCAAGGTCCGGGTCGCCTACAACAAGGGCATTCCGCTGCCGCCGGACACGCTTCTCGACCACGAGGGCGAACCCACCACCAACCCGGCCCACATGTTCGAGGAGCCGCTCGGCGCCATCCTGCCCTTCGGCGGGCACAAGGGCTGGGCGCTCGGCCTCGCCTGCGAGCTCATTGCGGGCGCGCTGACGGGTGGCGGCACCATGAACGGCCGCCGGAAGCGGCCGGCCATCATCAACAACATGGTGTCGTTCGTCATCTCGCCGGAGGCGATGGGCACCAGCGAGCGGTTCAACGAGCAGATGGAGGCCTTCATCGCGTGGGCGAAGTCGCCGCCGCCGGGCCGCGAGCCCACCGTGCTCCTGGCCGGCGAGCCGGAACTCGCCATGCGCGCCGCGCGGCTCTCCGGCGGCATCCCCGTCGACACGACGACCTGGGAGCAGATCCTCGCCTCGGGAGAGACGGTCGGCATCGACCGCGCCCGCCTGTCGGCCGCAGCCGGCCTGTCCTGATCCGGAGCATCCCATGAGCACCGAACCGTTGCCGCGTAGCGTCCTCGACGCCCTTGGCCGCTACGACACGCCGACCATCTGCAACGCTCTCGAGCTGGTGGTGCCGGAGCGGCGTCTCACCGGCTACACCGTCCGCCCGCTCGTCTGCCCGTTCCCGGACCTGCCGCCCATCGTGGGTTATGCCCGCACGGCCACGATCCGCGCCACGACCGCTTCGGCGCGCGGGAAGCAGGAGGAGCGCGCCCTGCGGCTCTCCTACTATGACTACGTCGGCAGCGGCGCAGGGCCGCGGATCAGCGTCATCCAGGACCTGGACGGCGAGCAGGCCGGTTTCGGCGCATTCTGGGGCGAGGTGCACAGCGCCGTCCACAAGGCGCTCGGCTGTCTCGGCGTCGTCACCGACGGCAGCATCCGCGACATTCCGCAGTGGGCGGAGGGATTTCAGGCGCTCGCCGGCATGATCGGGCCCTCTCATGCCCACGTCCATCTCGCCGGCTTCGGCGAACCCGTGAAGGTCGCCGGGATGACCGTGCGCTCGGGCGACCTCGTCCATGCGGACAGGCACGGCGCCGTCGTCATTCCGGTCGACGTCGCCGCGAAGGTTCCCGCAGCCGCCGATCTCTGCGCCCGGCGCGAGGAGCCCATCCTGGCCGTGGCCCGGAGCCGGGACTTCTCGCTCGAGAAGCTCCGCGATGCGCTCTCGCGCGCCGACGAGATCCACTAGGCCGGCCCTTCCGACCCTGGCGCGCGGCCGCCGGCCCGCCCCGGCATTTCGCCGCGCCGGGTTGCCGTGCGCCGCCGACGCTGCGATAGAGGCGGCGCGACGCCATCGTCCGGCAGGAACGCTTGCATGCAGACCAGCGCCCCCCCTCCCGAGGGGCATGACGAGGAGGAAGGCAGCGGCATCGTCCGCTCCCGCTCCCGCTGGCGCTGGATCGGGTCTGTCCTCAGCGTCCTGCTCTTTGCCCTCTCCATCGTCGTCCTCTGGCAGATCCTCAAGCAGGTCCGTTTCGAGGACGTGACGGCGGCCTTCGCAGGAAAGGCGCGCGAGCAACTGGCGCTCGCCTTCCTTTTCACCGTGCTGAGCTATGCGCTGCTCACAGGGTACGACGCGCTCGCCCTGCACCAGATGCGCGCGAAGATCGCCTACCGCTTCACGGCGCTCGCGTCCTTCACCAGCTACGCCATCTCGTTCACGCTCGGCTTCCCGCTCTTCACGGCGGGCGCCGTCCGCTACTGGATCTACGCCCCGCGCGGGCTGCCTGCGAGCAAGGTCGCCGGCCTGACGCTCATCGCCGGCTCCACCTTCCTCATCGGCATGGGCGCCGTGGTCGGCGCGGGGCTGGTCTTCCGGGCGGAGGCCATCGCCGAGATCAACCGGCTGGCGGTGTCCGTGAACCGGCTCATCGGCATCGCCGTGCTGGGCTGCATCGGCGCCTACATCGTCTATTCGTGGCTCGGCCGGCGACGCATCCGCATCGGCCGCTGGCGGCTGGAACTCCCGAGCTTCAGGGTGTCGGTCGGGCAGATCCTGCTCGGCGTCGGTGACGTCTGCTGCGCCGCCACCGTGCTCTACGTGCTGCTGCCCGCCGGATACGGCGTCGAATTCGGGACCTTCGCCGCGGTCTACGCCTTCGCCTGCATCCTCGGCATGGTCAGCCACGCCCCGGGCGGGCTGGGCGTGTTCGAGGCGACCATCCTGCTCGCCTTCTGGCGCCTGCCCTACGAGGGGCTGATCGGCGCGTTGCTGCTGTTCCGCATCTGCTACTACCTCGTGCCGTTCGTCATCGCGCTTCTCGTGCTCGGCGGGCTCGAGATCGCCACCCGGGTCCGGGCCTTCCGGGCGCGGGTGGAAGAAGGCACGGTCCGCGAGGACTGACACGCCACCGTCGCACGACGCATGACCATGATGCTGCGACCGGAGGAGACCATGCCGCGCGTCGACGATCCCGATCCGTCCGGGCAGGCCCTGATGCGGGCCATCCTCGCCGCGCTGTCCGATCCGGCCATCGTCACGGATCCCGGCGGCGTCGTGCTGGCCTTCAACGCATCCGCCGGCGCGGCATGGCCGGCGCTGGCCGCCGGCCGGCCGCTCTCCTTCGCCGTTCGCTCTCCGGACGTGGTGGACGCACTGCGACGGCTGCGCGACGGGGAAACCCGCGTGATCGGTTCCTATGCGGAGCGCGTTCCCGTCGAGAAGTTCTTCGACGTGACCGCCAGCATCCTCGCGCCGGACGCCGGGCGCGGCGAGCCCTCGGCGCTGCTCCTGTTCCGCGACCGCACCGAGCAGCAGCGCCTCGACATGATGCGCGTCGACTTCGTCGCCAACGCCAGCCACGAACTGCGGACGCCGCTGGCCTCCGTCCTCGGCTTCATCGAGACGCTCCAGGGGCCGGCCCGCGACGATGCGGTGGCGAGGGAACGGTTCCTCGGCATCATGCGCGAGCAGGCCCGGCGCATGGCCCGGCTGATCGACGACCTCCTGACGCTGTCGCGGGTCGAGATGGCCGAGCATCGCCGCCCGGAGGCGCCGGTCGACCTGGGCGCCGTCGTCCGGCAGGTGATGGACACGCTGCGGCCCCTCGCGGACGACAGGGGCGTCGCCCTCGCCCTCGACCAGCGTCTCCCGGCACCGGTCGTGCCCGGCGACCGGGACGAGCTGCTGCGGGTCGTCGAGAACCTGATCGAGAACGCGATCAAGTACGGACAATCCGGCGGAAAGGTCGATGTCACGCTGGACGAGGAACCGGACGCGGGCACCGGCGGGACGGTTCGCCTGTCGGTCCGGGACTACGGGCCGGGGATCGCGCCCGAGCACGTGCCGCGCCTCACCGAGCGGTTCTATCGCGTGGACACCGGTCAGAGCAGGGTCCAGGGAGGCACGGGTCTGGGCCTTGCCCTCGTCAAGCACGTCCTCAACCGCCACCGCGGACGCCTTGTGATCGAGAGCCGCCCGGGCGAGGGCGCCACCTTCCGGGTCCTTCTTCCCTCGAGGGTCGAAGACGGCCGCGTCGGCTGACGGGTGTTATAAAAGCGTCATCCCGCAGTCATAGAAGGAACGCGTCCCAGCGGGGGTGTGACCATGGCGAGCGTGCCGCGAATCCTGATCGTCGAGGACGAGGAGCCGCTGACCCTGCTCCTGCGCTACAATCTCGAGTCGGAAGGCTATGCCGTGGAAACCGTTGCGCGCGGTGACGACGCGGAGCTGACCCTGCGCGAGACCGTTCCCGACCTTGTCCTTCTCGACTGGATGCTGCCCGGCCTGTCGGGGATCGAGCTCTGCCGCCGGCTGCGGCAGCGCCCCGAGACGCAGCGGCTTCCCGTGATCATGCTCACCGCCCGCGGAGAGGAGAGCGAGCGCGTCCGCGGCCTCGCCACCGGCGCCGACGACTACATCGTCAAGCCGTTTTCGGTGCCCGAGCTCCTCGCCCGCGTGCGGGCCCTGCTGCGCCGGGCCTCCCCCGAACGCGTCGCGAGCGTTCTGGAGGCCGGCGACATCGCGCTCGACCGCGAGACGCGGCGCGTGCGCCGGGGCGGCCGGGAACTGCACCTCGGGCCTACTGAATTCAGAATGCTGGAGTTCCTGATGGAGAAGCCGGGCCGGGTCTTCAGTCGCGCCCAGCTTCTCGACGGCGTGTGGGGCATGGACAGCGAGATCGACGAGCGCACCGTCGACGTCCATGTGGGCCGCTTGCGCAAGGCACTCAACCGTCCGCGGGAGCGTGATCCGATCCGCACGGTGCGCGGCGCCGGGTATTCCTTCGACGAGACCTTCTCCCGCCGCGCCTGAAGGGTTGCACGACGCCGCACTGTCCGGCGCGCATGGCTCCCCGCTTGGCCCGGAGGGGCGACGCGGCTACGCTCTTCCCATGTCGGAGATCCGGACCCGTCCCATCCGCCGCCCGCCGCCGGCGCGCCCGCCCGAGCGACGGCCCGCGCCCGCCATCGCCGAGGCTCTGGCGGGGATCGTCCTGCGCGTGCCGACGTCCCGCATCGCCCTGCGCCAGTCGCCGACGACCTTCTCGGTCGAGGGAACCGGTTCGCCGGGCCTCTGCTGGTTCTTCATCGGGCTCGACGTCCGCCGCGGTCGCTACGAGGTCCATGTCGAGGACGTCGAGCAGCACGGCAGCCTGCGGGGCCTGCGCCACGGCGAGCTCGAAGCGGTGCTGAGGGCACTGGTGGCGGGAGAGGTCTGGGTCGTCTCGACGGTCGATCGCCGGGCTTCACGCACGCGCATCCGCCTGCGGGAGCCCGGGCTTTCAGACTGGGTTCACCGGCGCTCGCGCTGGCTCGTGCCGCGCCGCCCCGGATACCGGCGGCAGCGCTTTGCCGACTATCGCGACGACGGCGCCTGAGCGGCCTAGTCGCGCGCGACGGTCCGGTTGCGGTCGCGGCGACGCTCCAGCGACGGCTGATAGGCGATCTGCGCGTGATAACCGCAATAGGGGGTGCCGGGCGGGGACTTCGCGCCGCAGAAGCGGAAGTCCGGCGACGTCGGGTCGCCATGCGGCCAGCGGCACATGGATTCCCGCAGCTCCATGATCGTGACCCGCTCCGACATCGGGATCACCACCTCCGGCGCGGGCGCCGGGGCCACGTGAACGACGGGGGCCGGCGTCGGCGCCGCCTTCGGGCTGAGCGCGAGGTTGCCGCGCACGGCGGGCCCGTGGCTCATCGGATGGCTGGGCGCGCGGGTGGTCTTGCGCGGCCGTGCGGCCTGCGGCGCCGGCGCCTTGGCGCGACCCGACAGTCCAAGGCGGTGCACCTTCCCGATCACGGCGTTGCGCGTCACGCCGTTTCCGAGCTCGGCGGCGATCTGGCTGGCGCTGAGACCCTGGTTCCAGAGTTTCTTCAGCAGCTCGACGCGATCGTCGTTCCAGGACATCGGCCTCATCCCCGTCTGTGTTGAGCGGCGCCTCGAATCCGCCTCCGTTCGCTCCCCCCGTTCCCCGGACGAGCGCACGCAAGATATCGATGGTTCCGTAGTTTGCCGCACCAGATGTCGTATTCGACAGGGGCGAACCTACGCCAGCCGCGGACTCCGGTGCAACCGGACAGTCCGCCGGTCCCGCGTTTTCAACAAGGATCGTGGCGCCACCGCGGCGGGGGTGCCGCGACGCTCGCGCGCAGCCGCGCGTTGACAAGAAGAAAGGCCTGCCACATTAGTTTTTCGGTCGTGCCGCCCGTGTCGGGCGGCTTTTTGATTTTGCAGGCCCGAACGAGAGACAGGACCATGGCCTCCGTGAACCAGACACCGTCGCCGCTGCTGCCAACCTTCGCGCGCGCCGAGCTGTCGTTCGAGCGAGGCGAGGGGCCGTGGCTCATCACCGATCGAGGCGACCGCTACCTCGACTTCGGCTCGGGCATCGCCGTCAACGCGCTCGGCCACGCCCACCCCCATCTCGTCGCCGCCCTGAAGGAGCAGGCGGAGAAGGTGTGGCACGTGTCCAACCTCTACCGGATCCCGGAAGGGGAACGGCTGGCGCAGCGGCTCGTCGACAACACGTTTGCCGACCACGTCTTCTTCACCAACTCCGGCGCCGAGGCGCTGGAGTGCGCGATCAAGATGGCGCGCAAGTACCACCACGCGAACGGCCATCCGGAGCGCTTCCGGATCGTCACCTTCGAGGGCGCCTTCCACGGCCGCACGCTGGCGACCATCGCAGCCGGCGGGCAGAAGAAGTACCTCGAGGGCTTCGGCCCGAAGGTCGAGGGCTTCGACCAGGTGCCGTTCGGCGACCACGAGGCGCTCAAGGCCGCCATCGGCCCGGAGACCGCTGCGATCCTCGTCGAGCCCGTGCAGGGCGAGGGCGGCGTGCGCCCCGTGCCGCCGCAATGCCTGCGCGGCCTGCGCGAGCTGTGCGACCAGCACGGCCTGCTGCTGATCTTCGACGAGGTGCAGACCGGCGTCGGGCGCACCGGCAAGCTCTTCGCGCACCAGAAGGTGGGCGTCACGCCGGACATCATGGCGATCGCCAAGGGCATCGGCGGCGGCTTCCCCGTCGGCGCCTGCCTGTCGACGCGCGAGGCCGGCAAGGGCATGACGGCAGGGGTCCACGGCACCACCTTCGGCGGCAATCCGCTGGCGATGGCGGTGGGCAACGCCGTTCTCGACGTCGTGCTGGCGCCCGGCTTCCTCGAGCATGTCGAGCGCATCGCGCTTCTCATGAAGCAGCGCCTCGCCGAGCTCAAGGACCGCCATCCCTCGATCATCGAGGAGATCCGCGGCGAGGGCCTCCTCGTCGGCATCAAGTGCCGCGTGCCGAACACGGACCTCGCCGCCGCCGCGCGGGCGGAAAAGCTGCTCACCGTGCCGGCCGGTGACAACGTGCTTCGCCTGCTGCCGCCGCTGACCATCGACGAGGCGATCGTGACCGACGCCGTCGCGCGGCTCGACCGCGCCGCGACGGCGCTGGAGGCGGCCGCGGTCAAGGGGGCGGCCGAATGACGGCGGCCCCCCGGCATTTTCTCGACCTCGCGGACTTCGACGGACAGCAGCTCCGGCGCATCGTCGATGCGTCGGCCCGTCTCAAGACGGAGCGCCGGCGCGGCCAGCGCCCCGTCGACCGCCCGCTCGAGGGCAAGACGCTCGCGATGATCTTCGACAAGCCGTCGACCCGCACGCGCGTGTCGTTCGACCTCGCCATGCGCGAGCTCGGCGGCGACACGATCATGCTCACCGGAGCCGAGATGCAACTCGGCCGTGGCGAGACGATCGGCGACACGGCCCGCGTGCTGTCGCGCTACGTCGACGCCATCGTCATCCGCATGCTTGACCAGAACGCAGTGCGCGAGCTGGCCGAGGCCGCCGACGTTCCCGTCATCAACGGCCTGACCAAGGCGTCGCATCCGTGCCAGGTGATGGCCGACGTGCTCACCTTCGAGGAGCACCAGGGCCCGATCCGCGGTCGGACCGTGGCGTGGGTCGGGGACAGCAACAACGTCCTCGCCTCCTGGGTGCATGCCGCGGCCCGCTTCGACTTCCGGCTCAACATCGCGTCCCCGGACGAACTCGCGCCGCCCGCCGACCTGCTGGCATGGGCCCGCGGGGAGGGCGCCCGCGTCGCCTACATCTCGGATCCGCACGAGGCCGTCGGCGGCGCCGACTGCGTCGTCACGGATTGCTGGGTCTCGATGGGCGACGAGGACGCGGGCCGACGCCACAACCTGCTGGCGCCCTACCAGGTCAACGCGAAGCTCATGAAGGCGGCCGGGGACAACGCCATCTTCATGCATTGCCTCCCGGCGCATCGTGGCGAGGAGGTCACCGACGAGGTCATGGACGGGCCGCAGTCGGTCGTGTTCGACGAGGCCGAGAACCGGCTCCACGCTCAGAAGGGCGTGCTGGCGTGGTGTCTCGGCGCCATCGGCTGAGACCCGCGTGAGCGCATCCGACCTGCACGCCGACCGCGACGACCGCGTCGTGCCCTTCGCCGTCGAGGCGCTGGACGCGCGCGGGCGTGTCGTGCGGCTGGGCCACCTCGTCGACCGGATCCTCGAGCGGCACGCGTACCCCTCGCCCGTCTCGCGGCTTCTCGGCGAGATGATCGCGCTGGCCGTCCTGCTGGGCACCTCCCTGAAGTTCGACGGCCGCTTCCAGTTGCAGACCCGGTCCGACGGGGCCGTCGACATGCTGGTCGTCGACTTCGAGGCCCCCGACCGGGTCCGTGCCTATGCGCGGTTCGACGCGGAGCGCCTCGCCGCGCTGCCGGACACGGCGACGCCGCCGCAGCTGCTCGGGCGCGGTCACCTTGCCCTGACCATCGACCAGGGCCCGACGATGCAGCGCTACCAGGGCATCGTCGCGCTGGACGGGCAGTCGATCGAGGAGGCGGCACACCAGTACTTCCGCCAGTCGGAGCAGATCCCCACACGGGTCCGCCTCGCCGTGGGCGAGACACTCGGCGGCGACGGCTCGGGTCACGCTTGGCGCGCCGGCGGGCTGATCGTCCAGTTCCTCCCGACCTCGCCCGAGCGGCAGCGCCAGGCCGACCTCTCGCCGGGCGATGCGCCGGAGGGGTCCGTCCTTCCCGAGGCCGCCGAGGACGACGCCTGGGTCGAGGCGAGGTTGCTCGTCGACACGGTCGAGGACCACGAGCTCGTGGATCCCACGCTCACCAGCGAGGCGCTGCTCTTCCGGCTGTTCCACGAGCGCGGGGTCCGGGTCTTCGATCCGCAACCCGTGGTCGAGCGCTGCCGATGCTCGCGCGACCGGATCCTCACGATGCTGCGCCAGTTCTCCGACGATGAACGCCGCGCGATGGTGGGCGACGACGGCCGCATCGGCATCACCTGCGAGTTCTGCTCGACGCACTACCACGTCGAGCCCGCTGACGTGGGCCTCCTGCCGGGCGATCCTCCGGCGGTGTAGACGCGCCTCTGCGCGTCAGCGGCAGGTCTCGATCAGGTCCCGCACGAAAGCGATGCCGCGCTCGATCTCGGCGAGCGTGATGTACTCGTCAGGCTGGTGGGCCTGGTCGATCGAGCCCGGGCCGCACACCACCGTCGGCAATCCGCGCCGCTGGAACTGTCCCGCCTCGGTGCCGTAGGGGACCGTGATGGTGCTGTTTCGACCGGCGAGGCGCAGCGCCAGCGTCTCCGCCGGCGAGCCTGGATCCGGCGCCAGGCCCGGTACCGAGACCTCCACGACCGTCTCGACCGAGGCCGGCCAGCCATGGGCGCGCAGCCGCGGCAGCACGTGCGCCTCCGCATGTGCCTGCAGCAGGCGCACGGCCTCCATTTCGTCGGTTCCCGGGACGCCACGCACCTCCCAGTTGAAGCTGCACAGCTTGGGCACGATGTTCCGCGCGGTGCCGCCGAAGAGCGTGCCGACATGAACGGTGGCGTAAGGCGGATCGAACCGTCCGGTCGGGTCGCCGCGCTCCCGGAACAGGTCGGCGATCCGGTCGAGCTCCACGACGAGCGCGGCTGCGCCTGAGATCGCGTTGGCGCCGAGCGCCGGCTTCGACGAATGCGACTCGTGCCCGTGCACGTGCGTCATGAGCGACACCACGCTCTTGTGCGCGTCCGCGACCTGCAACTCGGTCGGTTCGCCGACGATGACGACGCCCGGCCGTGGCGCCACCGAACCCATGCGCTCGATGGCGTCGATGACGCCGAGGCACGTCGTCTCCTCGTCATAGCTCAGCAGGACGTGGATCGGCCGGCGCAGCGGCCGGCTGAGCATCTCCGGCAGGAGCGACAGCACGACCGCGGCGAAGCCCTTCATGTCGACCGCGCCGCGGCCATAGGCGCGCCCATCCGCGATGCGCAGCGTGAAGGGGTCGCTCGTCCAGGCCTGCCCTGCCACCGGGACCACGTCGGTGTGGCCGGAGAGCACGATGCCGCCGTCGACCTCGGGGCCCACGGTCGCATAGATCGCCGCCTTGTCGCCGTCCGCGTTGGGCAGTCGGACGAAAGGGACACCATGCCGGCTGAAGATGTCAGCGACGTAGTCGATCAGCGGCAGGTTCGACCGCTGGGTCTCGGTATTGAACGAGACGAGACGGGACAGGATGTCGAGCGTGGTCTGCAAGAGAAGGGTCCAATGAAATCGGCCGGCACCGGGCGGATGCCGCAACCCCGGCGTGTCCGGCCGGTCAGTTGATGATGCGCCGCGTGTCGGGGATGTCGAGCGAAAACGCGGGCACGGTCACCTCGAACCGCTCTCCGTCCTCCGTTTCCATGACGTAGTGGCCGGACATGATCCCCTCCGGCGTGGTGAGGGGGCACCCGCTCGTGTAGGTGAAGCTTCGGCCGGCGGCGATGCGCGGCTGCTTGCCGACGACGCCTTCGCCGCGCACCTCCTGCACGCGTCCCTCGGCGTCGACGATGTGCCAGTAGCGCGACAGGAGCTGCACCGGCGTGCTGCTCCGGTTGACGATCTCGATCGTATAGGACCAGAAGTACCGCCCGTCCTTCGGCGAGGATTGGTCCTCGAGATAGGCCGGCGTGACGGTGACCTGGATCTCCCGCGTGACGGCTCGGTACATGATCCTGCTCTCGCCTCGGCGACCCGGCTCCCCGAGGGATGCCGCTCCCGCCCGGGTCGTATTCGGCGCGCCGCATGGCGTCAACGGGGCGGCCTGTCGCCATGCTTGACGGGTTGATGCGCCGCATCATCGATCCGCCGCTCGACGCCGCCGCCGCCAGGCTCGCCGCGGTCGGCATCGGGGCGGACGCCGTCACCGGCCTTTCCCTCGCCTGCGGGCTCGGCTGCGCCGCGGCGATCGCCTTCGGCTGGGACGGCTGGGCGCTCCTGCTGCTGGCCGTGGGCCGCATCGGAGACGGGCTCGACGGGGCCATTGCGCGCGTCACGCGCCGCACCGATCGCGGCGGGTACATCGACATCGTCTGCGATTTCGCCTTCTACGGCGCCGTCCCGCTCGCCTTCGCGATTCGCGATCCCGCCGTGAACGCCCTTCCGGCCGCGGTGCTTCTCTTCACCTTCTACGTCAACGGCGCGAGCTTCCTCGCCTTCGCTGCGATTGCTGCCAAGAGGGGCATGAAATCGCGCAGCCGCGGCGTGAAATCGCTCTATTTCACCGCGGGACTGGCCGAGGGGACCGAGACGATCGCGGTCTTCACCGCCGCGATCCTCTTTCCTTCGCTGTTCCCGGCCCTCGCCTTCGGCTTCGGGGCGCTGTGCGTCGTGACGGCGGGGGCTCGCTCGCTCCTGGCCTGGCGCAGCTTCGGCTGACCCGTGCGCGAATTGGGCTGTGCGTTGCGGCGCGATCCGCTGGACACGCGCGCCCCGTGGGCTACCAAGGCAGTGGAACCACGAGGGGACCTGCATCCGTGACGACCGCGCCCGGCATCCTGCCGTCCCAGGCCATCGAGACGCTCGTGGCCGAGGGCCGCGTGACGACGGCCGCGCCGCTCGCGGCGGGGCAGATCCAGCCGGCCAGCCTCGACCTGCGCCTCGGACGCCGCTGCTTCCGCGTGCGGGCCAGCTTCCTGCCGGGGCGGGACATGCCTGTCGCCGAGCGCATCGCCTCGCTCTCGCTCTTCGAGATCGACCTGGCACAGGGCGCCGTGCTCGAGACGGGCGCCGTCTACATCGCCGAGCTCATGGAGGGACTGGACCTTCCGGGCGATCTCGCCGCGGCGGCCAATCCCAAGAGCTCCACGGGCCGGCTCGACGTCTTCACCCGCGTCATCACCGACGGATCGCGCGAGTTCGACCAGATCGGCACCGCCTACCGGGGCCCGCTCTACCTCGAGATCTCCCCGCGCACCTTCCCCGTGCTGGTGCGGATGGGCTCTCGGCTGTCGCAGCTGCGCTTCCGCACCGGAAGCGCCCGCCTCGACGATGCCGAGGTGGCGGCGCTGCATGCCCGCTCGCGCCTCGTCACCTCGTCCGAGCCGTCGATCCAGAGCGGCATCGCCGTCAGCGTCGACCTCTCGGGCTTCGGGCCGGAGCGGCTGATCGGCTACCGGGCCAAGCGCTACACGGCGGTCGTTGACGTCGACCGGGTCGGCGCCTGCGACGTGCTCGACTTCTGGGATCCGATCCACGCCCGCGGTGCGGCCGAGCTCATCCTCGACCCCGGCCAGTTCTACATCCTCGCCTCCAAGGAAGCGGTGCACGTGCCGCCGGACCACGCGGCCGAGATGACGCCGTTCGATCCGCTGGTGGGCGAATTCCGCGTCCACTACGCCGGGTTCTTCGATCCGGGTTTCGGACATGCCGAGGCGGGCGGCTCCGGCAGCCGGGCCGTGCTCGAGGTCCGCTCCCGCGACGTCCCGTTCATCCTCGAGGACGGCCAGATCGTCGGCCGGCTCGTCTACGAGCGCATGGCGGCGATGCCGGCGACGCTCTACGGCCGCGACCTGGGATCGAACTACCAGGCGCAGGGCCTCAAGCTGTCCAAGCATTTTCGCGGCGGCTAGCGCGTCCGCGACCCCGTTGCGCACCGGCGGCCTGATCCCGTATACAGGACCCGTCGCGGGTGTAGTTCAGTGGTAGAACGACAGCTTCCCAAGCTGTATGTCGAGGGTTCGATTCCCTTCGCCCGCTCCAGTTCAGGCCCCGCCGCGCGCCCGCGCCGGCGGGGCTTTTTCGTGGGCGGTTCCGTTCGGCGCCGATCCGGTGTTTGCTGGCGGGGCAGGGGGGCAGGCGCGATGGGAAGGACGACGACCGCAGCCGTGATCGGCAGCGTGGCCAGGCGATGGACTGCGGGAGGAACGCGGTGACCGCCGCGGTGCGCCCCGCCGGCGGTGTCGCGCCCGTCTCGCGGCGCGTGATGAACCTGTCCTACTGGCTCACCCGCAACGCGCGCCGGTTCCCGGACCGCCCGGGCCTCCTCTGGGGCGACCGGCGCTGGACCTGGGCCGAAATCGAGCGGACGGTCGAGGCCTTCGCCGCGGCGCTGGCCGCCCGTGGCATCGGCAAGGGCGACCGCATCCTCGTCCACTCGCGCAACTGCGACGAGATGCTGTGGTCGATGTTCGCGGCGTTCCGCCTGGGCGCGGTCTGGGTGCCGACCAATGTCCGGCTCGTGCCCGAGGAGATCGTCTACCTCGCCACGTCGTCCGGCGCCTCGGCCTTCCTCTGCCACGGCGCCTGCCCGGCCCACGCCGCCATCATCGAGGAGCGGGCACCCGCGGTGCGCTTCACCTGGCGCCTCGGCGACGAGGGTAGCTTCGGCGAGGCCGCGGCGGCGGAGCGGATCGCCGCCCATGCCGGCCAGGTATGCCCGGCGGCGGCCGTCGAGTACGACGACCCCTGCTGGTTCTTCTTCACCTCCGGCACGACGGGGCGGTCCAAGGCGGCGGTGCTGACGCACGGGCAAATGGCGTTCGTCATCAACAACCACCTGTGCGATCTGCTCCCCGGCACGACGGAGGAGGACGCCTCCCTCGTCGTCGCGCCGCTCAGCCACGGAGCCGGTGTGCACCAGCTCAACATGATAGCACGCGGGGCGCCGACGATTCTGCTGCCGACCGACCGCTTCGACATCGAGGAGGCCTTTCGGCTGATCGAGGCACACCGGGTGACGAACCTCTTCACGGTGCCGACCATCCTGAAGATGCTGGTCGAGCACCCGGCCGCGGCCCGCCGCGACCACTCCTCCCTGCGCCACGTGATCTACGCCGGCGCCCCGATGTACCGGGAGGACCAGAAGCGGGCGCTGGCGGTGCTCGGCAAAGTGATCGTCCAGTACTTCGGCCTCGGCGAGGTGACCGGGGCGATCACGGTGCTGCCGCCGGCCCTGCACGAGCCGGAGGACGGACCGCACGCCCGCGTGGGCACCTGCGGCTTCGAGCGCACCGGCATGCAGGTGTCGATCCAGGACGACACCGGGCGCGAGCTGGGGCCGAACGAGACGGGAGAGATCTGCGTCATCGGGCCGGCCGTCTTCGCCGGCTACTACGACAACCCGGAGGCGAACGCGAAGGCCTTCCGCGACGGCTGGTTCCGGACCGGCGACCTCGGGCACCGGGACGAGCAGGGCTTCGTCTACATCACGGGCCGGGCCTCCGACATGTTCATCTCGGGCGGCTCGAACATCTACCCCCGCGAGATCGAGGAGAAGATCCTCACCCACCCGGCGATTGCCGAGGTGGCGGTGCTCGGCGTGCCCGACCCGTTGTGGGGCGAGGTCGGTGTCGCCGTCTGCGTGCCGCGCGAGGGGGAGGCGCCGAAGGAGGAAGACCTTCTCGCGTGGCTGGGGCCGCAGCTCTCGCGCTACAAGCTGCCCAAGCGCATCCATTTCTGGGAGGCGCTCCCGAAGTCGGGCTACGGCAAGGTGCCGAAGCGCCTCGTGCGCGACGAACTGGAGCGCCGCGGCCTCCTGTCATCGGGGCCCTCCGCGTGACCCGGCCCACCTTCATCCGCCAGCCCGGCCCGCCCCCGGCCGAGCGGCTCGCGGTCGTCGAGGGGCGCGGGCGCAGCCTCACGCTGTCGCTCGAGCGCGGCCGGCGGCTCGTCGATGCCGTGGCGGACGGCTTCGCGGCGCACGGATTTCCCGGCGGGACGGTGGACCTGCGGGGCCTGCGTCTCGGCCCGTTCGGCTACGTCATGCCGGCCTTGTCGGCGACGCCCCAGCACGCGGCCTTCTACAGCGACACGTTCCGGCCGACCGGCGTGACAGTCGTCGAGGGCGGCGCGATGACGTTCGGCGTCCGCGACGGCGCGCCCTTCTTCCACGCCCACGCGCTCTGGCAGGAGGCCGACGGCCACCGCAGCGGCGGCCACATCCTGCCCGACGAGACCCTGCTCGCCGCCGAGGCGGTGGTGGAGGCGTTCGGCTTCGACGGCGGCGTCTTCACCGGCACGGTCGACCCTGAGACCAACTTCAAGCTCTTCGAGCCGGCGCCTGCGCCGTCGCGACCGGTCGATGCATCGTCCCGCGCCTTCGCGGTCCGGTTGCGGCCCAACCAGGACTTCGCCGGGGCACTGGAGGCTCTCTGCCGGCGCGAAGGCATCGCGCGGGCCCGCCTGCGCGGCGGGGTCGGCAGCACCATCGGTGCGCACTTCGACGAGGGACAGGTGGTCGAGGCCTTCGCCACCGAGGTGTTCCTGGACGGGGCCACGATCGAGGCGGGTCCGGACGGTCCGGTTGCCCACCTCTGCGCCGGTCTCGTCGACTACACGGGCGCGATGGCGCGCGGCGTGCTCGCGCGCGGCGACAACCCGGTGCTGATGACGTTCGAACTCGTCGTCGAACAGGTCGGTTGATGCCGACATCGGGCTCAATTGCCCCTTAACCCGATCTGCGGCACTGTGTCTTGCGGCGAGAGGCGACCTCGGGAGCGTGCGATGGATCGACGCCTGTTCCTTCTGGCGACGGCGGCCATGCTGGGCGGCGGCGCCCTGCCTGCCGCGGCAGCGGCCCCGAAGGCCTACATCCTCCTCGTGATGGCGCGCGACTGTCCCTGGTGCATGGACTGGAACGCCCATGACCGCCCGACCTTCGAGCGGCTCTGCCGCCAGTCCGGCGCGCCGGTCCGCGAGGTCGAGGTGATGCGCTACAGCGACATCCGGGAAGCCTCGGCCTGGCCGGAGGACCTCAAGCCCGTGCTGGCCCAGATCCGCCAGACGACGGGCACGCCCCGCTTCATCATCGTGCGCGACGGCAAGATCATCCAGCACGCCGTCGGCCGGCGGCAGTACGAACTGGGCATCCTCCCCTTCATCTCCTGAGCGCAGCAGACCTGCCGCGCCCCGCCTTGTGGGGGGCCGGCCGGCATGCCACCTGTAGGCCGCAAGCCCAGGGGCCGCCCATGACCGCGACGTCACCCGTGCGATCGACCGTCGAGGACGGGATCGCGTGGATCCTGATCGACCACCCGCCCGTCAACGCCACCTCGCACGCCGTCCGCGTGGGACTCGACGAGGCGCTGGCCCGCGCCATGGCGGACCCCGCCGTTGTCGCGGCGGTGATCGCGTGCGAGGGAACCACCTTCGTAGCTGGGGCCGACATCCGCGAGTTCGGCAAGCCGCCCGTGGCACCCGTCCTGCCGGACGTGCTGCAGCGGATCGAGGACGCGCCCAAGCCCGTGGTCGCCGCCGTCCACGGCACCGCGCTCGGCGGCGGCTGCGAACTCGCGCTCGCCTGCCACGCTCGCGTCGCCCACGCGAAGGCCTCTCTTGGCCTGCCCGAGGTGAAGCTCGGCCTCGTTCCGGGCGCCGGCGGCACGCAGCGCCTGCCGCGCCTCGTCGGCCTCGTGCCGGCGCTCGACATCGTCGCCAGCGGCCGCACCGTGCGGGCGCAGGAAGCCCTGTCGCTCGGCATCGTCGACCGGATCGCCACGGGCGACTTGCGGCAGGTGGCCGCGGAACTGGCCCGTGACCTTTCCGGGAAGCCGCCGCGGCGGACGCTGGCGCGGCCTGCGCCGACCGACGTCGCGGCGTTCGATGCAGCCGCGGCCAAGGTCGTTGCCCGCGCGCGCGGCCAGCTCTCTCCGGTGAAGGCCGTCGAGGTCCTTCGTCTCGCAGCGACCCTCGAGCCCGCCGAAGCGCTGCGCCGTGAGCGCGAGGCATTCCTCGAACTGGTCGCGTCTCCGCAGTCGGCGGCGCTGCGGCACCTCTTCTTCGCCGAGCGGGCCGTGGCCCGGGTTCCCTTGCTGGAGGGCGTCGCGCCCCGCCCGGTCGCCCGCGCCGCCGTCATCGGCGGCGGCACCATGGGCGCCGGCATCGCCGTGTGCTTCGCCGACGCGGGACTGCCCGTCACGGTTGTCGAGACCAGCATCGCCGCCGTCGGCGCCGCCCGGGACCGCGTCGCCGGCCTCTACGACCGCCAGGTCGCGTCCGGCCGCCTCACCCCGGCGCAGCGAGAGGAGCGGCTGTCCCGGGTCATGGTGACGGACGACTTCGATTCGCTCGCTGAGGCCGACCTCGTCGTCGAGGCGGCCTTCGAGGACATGGCGGTCAAGGCCGACATCTTCGGGCGGCTCGGGCGCCTCGCGCGCCCGGGCGCGGTGCTGGCCACCAACACCTCGGCGCTCGACGTCGACGCCATCGCCGCCACGTCCGGCCGTCCGCAGGACGTGGTCGGGCTGCACTTCTTCTCGCCCGCCAACGTGATGCGCCTCGTCGAGGTGGTGCGCGGCGCGGCGAGCGCCCCCGACGCACTCGCCACCGGCGTGGCCATCTCCCGCCGGCTGGGCAAGCTGCCGGTCGTGTGCGGCAACGCCGACGGCTTCGTCGGCAACCGCATCCTCGCCACGTGGCGTCAGCAGGCCGAGTTCGCGGTGGAGGAGGGCGCCCTGCCGCAGGAGGTGGACGCGGCGCTCGAGGCCTTCGGGCTGGCCATGGGGCCTTTCGCCGTCTCCGATCTCGCCGGGCTCGACATCGGCTGGGCGCGGCGCAAGCGCCTCGCGCCGACCCGCAACCCGCTCGCCCGCTACGCCTCCACGGTCGCCGACGAGCTTTGCGCGCGCGGTCGCTTCGGCCAGAAGAGCGGCGCCGGCTGGTACCGCTACGCCGACGGCAAGCGCATGGTCGATCCGGCGGTGACCGAGATCGTGACGGCGGTGTCGGAGCGGCTCGGGATCGTCCGCCGACCGGTTCCGGCCGAGCTGATCCAGCGCCGGGTGTGCGCCGCCATGGTCAACGAGGGCGCCCGCCTGCTCGGCGAGGGCATCGTGCCCACCTCGGCGGCCATCGATCTCGTGCTGGTGCACGGCTACGGGTACCCCGCGTGGCGCGGCGGCCCGATGTTCGAGGCCGACGCGGTCGGGCTGGCGTCGATCCTCGCCGACGTGCAGGAGATCGAGGCGACCTTCGGCGCGGGCTGGGAGCCGGCGCCGCTGCTCGTCGATCTCGCCCGCAGCGGGAGCCGTTTCGCCGACCTTCCGCCGCGCGGCCCACTGGCGGGTTGACGCAGGGGCCGGCCGGACCATGATTTCGCCATCAACGGCTTCCAAGCGGGCGCCATGATCCACGAGGCAGACCCCTCCGCCATCGTCCCGGCCGCCCCCGTGGCGGATGCGGGCCGATGGGCACGCCGGCTGCTGTGGGGTGGTGCGCTCGTCCTCACGGTCGCCGCGGGGCTGGTCCTGTGGTCGTCGCGCGGGGCGGCTGTGTTCGTCGACATGGTGTCGGCCGCCGTCGCCTGGTGCCTCTGAGGGACCGCCCGTCCGTTCCGAAAGTCAGTCCGATGAACACTCCCGAGAAGGCCCCCTCCCGCGCGTCGCGCCTCGCGCTGCCGCTGCTCGCGTTCCTGTTCGGGGCCGTTGGCCTGCTGATGGCGGTGGCGGTCGTGTTCATGCCCTCGGGGGACCGTTCGCCGGCGGCGGTGGGCGGCCCGTTCCGGCTGGTCGACCAGAACGGGACGCCCGTGACCGAGAAGGTGCTGGAGGGCAAGCCCTCGCTCGTCTTCTTCGGCTTCACCCACTGCCCGGACGTGTGCCCGACCGCGCTGCAGGAGATCACGATGATCTATGACGCGCTCGGGCCGAAGGGCGACGGGCTGAAGAGCTTCTTCGTCACCGTCGATCCCGAGCGTGACACGGCCGACATCCTCAAGACCTACCTGTCCAGCTTCGATTCACGCATCGTCGGGCTGACGGGCGACCGCGCCGCCGTCGAGGCGATGCTGAAGTCGTACCGGGTGTTCGCCCGCAAGGTGCCGCTCGACAACGGCTCCTACACGATGGACCACACGGCGCTCATCTACCTGATGGACAAGAAGGGCCGCTTCGTCGGCGGCTTCAACATCCAGCGCACCCCGGCGGATTCCGCCCGGGAACTGGAGGCGATGTTCTGAAGCGAGGCCATGCGCCGTCTTGTTCCAGCGGTGCGGCGCGTCGAGGAGCTCCCATAAGGCGACCCACGCCGCGGCGGAGATGAGCAGCCAGTAGATCGGCAGCAGCGCGAGGTCGGTGCTTCGCACCGGCAGTCCGGCGCGCGTCAGGCCGACCGCTGCGGGCAGGAAGGCCGAAACGACTCCGGCCGCGAGGACGACCGCGTTCAAGCCCGCCAGCAGCGCGGACGCCAAGGATGTGCCTGCCGTCTCACCCAAGCCGGTTGCGAGCGTCAGCAGCCACCAGGGCGCGAAGAGCGCCGACAGCGTCGTTCCCAGCGTGTGTGCGATAGCCGTCGCCTGGTCGAGGGGTTCGCGGGCGGCGAGGTGCGGGAAGCGGCGCAGCACGACAACGGTCGTCTGCATCCACCCCTTCATCCAGCGCACCCGCTGGGGAAACCAGTCGCGCAGGCGTTCTGGCGCTTCTTCCCGCGTCCGCGCCGGCAGCGCGAGGATCCGGTACCCCTGTCGCGCCAGCCTCAGCCCGAGATCGGCGTCCTCGGTGACGTTCCAGGCATCCCATCCCCCCGCCCGCACCAGCGCGGCACGGCGGAAGTGGTTCGACGTGCCGCCGAGCGGAAGCGGCAGCGCCATGGCGGAGAGGCCGGGCAATACCGCGTTGAAGAGAGCTCCGTATTCCAGCTGGAACAGCCGCCCCAGCCGTGTGCCCCGGCGCGGTTCCACCCGCAGCGTCGCCTGCAGCGCCACGACGCTCCGGTCGGCGCGCGCGAACGCCGCTGCAGCCTGCCGCAACTGGTGGCGGTCGGGTTCGTCCTCCGCGTCGAAGACGACCGCGAGAGCCCCGCGGGCCAGCTGCAGGCCGATGTTGAGGGCACGGGGCTTGGTGCGCACAGGGCCGGATGGGCAGACGACAACCCGCTGCGTTCTCGGGTCCAGCGTCGCTTCGAGCGCCTCGCGGGTCGCTTCGTCCCCTTGCTCCACCAGGAACAGCACCTCGAGCTTCGCGCGGGGGTAGTCGAGGGCGGCGAGAGCGGCGCAGAGGTCGCGCGCCATGTTCGCCTCCCGGTAAAGTGGTACCAACACGGAGTAGTGGGGCAATAGCCTGTCCGGCAGCGAAGTCTCCCGGAGCTTATCGGGCGGGAGCGGTTCGAGCGCTGCGGCGATCCTGATCGTCGCCGTGAGCGCGAAGCAGAGGCCGAGGACGAGGATCGACGCGTCCGCCGCGATGCTCGGGAACAGGGTGGCAAGGAAGGCGATGACGAGGATCGCGGCCAGCAGCGCGACCCTTTCCTTCGGACCCGCCTCACCCCGGTAGGAGTCGGCGGGAGCCTGGTCGGGGAGCGCGTGGACGGCGTGGTCTGCGATCGATCCGCCGCCCGCCTCCAGCACCGCCCGCTCGAACCGTGCCGGCGTCGTGATGCCGATGTCCGGCGGGCCGTGTCCGGTGAGCGCCATGTCGACGAGCAGCCGCAGGCGAGGGCCGCGCGGGGCCGCGACCCAGCGCGGGTCGCCGGGTCCGGCGGCGCGGGCGTGGCCGGCGGCGATCACCACCAGCGGCGGTGCGTCGAGCACCACGCGCGGCCGCGCGAGGAAGGGCGCCCGGCATTCCTGCGCCACCGCGCGGTAGAAGGTATCCGCGTCCATCAGCCCCGACGCGATCACCTGTTCGTCGAGCCCCACGCCGATGCGCCGCGCCTCGTCCCGGCAGGCGTCGAGCGCCCCGCGCGGAATGCCGTGCCGCAGCAGGAAGCCGAGGTCCGCCGGCTCGAGCGTGTCGCTCTCGCGCGGCGCTCCGTCGGCTTCGGTTTCGGACGGTGCGCCCGCCTCGTGCCCCGGCCCTGCCTGTCCCATGGCATCCGCTCCGTTTCGCGCGCCGGCCGGGGGTGGTAATCAACCCGCAGGCGACCGCGATCCGATTCAAGCGCCGTCCCCGGCGCCGCGCTACGGAGGGGGAGTTGATCCGTCCGGAATTGCGAAGGGCATGTCTCGCGCTCTGGCTGTGTTTCCTCGCTTTCGCGGGGTCGGGAGCGTTCGCCCAGACCAACCAGGCGGAGAACAAGGTCTTTCTGCCCAACTTCTGGGAGACATCGCAGCGGCTCGACCGGCCCGACCTCACGGGCCTCCGCTCGATCCGCTTCCTGACCGACGACGACTACCCGCCGATGCACTTCCTCACGGAGGACGGCAAGCTGGCGGGGTTCAACGTCGATCTCGCGCGCGCCGTCTGCGACGTGCTGAACGTCGCCTGCACCATCCAGTCGCGCCGGTGGGACACCCTGCTCGACGCCCTCAAGGAAGGGCGTGGCGATGCCGTGGTCGCCTCCATGCGCGCCACGGCGCAACTGCGTGCCTCGAACGCGGTGTCGCGGCCTTACCTGCGCACGCCGGCCCGCTTCATCGGCCGGACCGGCGGGGCTGCGCCGCTGTCGCCTGACGACGCGGCCGGCCGGACGGTCGGCGTGGTCGCCGGCAGCGCCCACGAGAACTACCTGCGCACCTTCTTCGCCAGCGCCGCGATCCGGCCCTTCGAGACCCTCGACCTCGCGCTGGCGGCACTGCGCAACGGCGAGGTCGAGTTCCTGTTCGGCGACGGGCTGACGCTCGCGATCTGGCTCAACGGCACCGACGGGGCGCGCTGCTGCGTCTTCGCGGGCGGGCCCTACACCGAGAGCCGGTGGTTCGGGGAGGGCGTGGTCATCGTCATGCGGCCCAACGAGCCGACGTTGCGCCGCGCCGTGGACTACGCCTTGCAGCGGCTCGCCGAGACGGGCAAGCACGCCGAGCTCTACCTGCGCTACTTCCCCGTCGGCTTCTACTGACCGTCCGCGTTCATTGACCCGGGGCGGCATCGTCCATAGTGTGCCGCCGCCTTGCGGCGGGCCCGATCGGCCCGGCCGCCTCCTTCGCCAGCAAGCCCCGGATGCCGCGCCCATGACCGCGCCCGTCGACAGCCCGTCCCTCGCCGAAGCCGCCCTCCAGGCCACCGCGTGGCCCTTCGAGGAGGCGCGAAAGCTCGTCGAGCGGGTCAAACGGACCGGCCAGTCCTCGGTGCTGTTCGAGACCGGCTACGGCCCCTCGGGCCTGCCGCACATCGGCACCTTCGGCGAGGTGGCCCGCACCACGATGGTGCGCCATGCCTTCCGCGTGCTCACCGGGGACCGCATCCCGACACGGCTCGTCGCGTTCTCGGACGACCTCGACGGCCTGCGAAAGGTGCCGGACAACGTCCCCAACCGGGACGAGATGGCGCTCCACCTCGGCAAGCCGCTGACGCAGGTGCCGGATCCCTTCGGCACCCACCCGAGCTTCGGCGAGCACAACAACGCCCGCCTGCGCGCCTTCCTCGACCACTTCGGCTTCGACTACGAGTTCCTGTCGTCGACGCAGTGCTACCGCTCGGGCCGCTTCGACGCGACGCTGCTGCTGATGCTGGAGCGCTACGAGGCGGTGATGGCGATCATGCTGCCGTCGCTGCGCGAGGAGCGGGCCCAGAGCTACTCGCCGTTCCTGCCGATCCATCCCGAGACGGGCATCGTCATGCAGGTGCCGGTCGACGAGGTGAACCGGAGCGCCGGGACCATCGTCTGGCGCGACCCCGCCGACGGGCGGCGCTTCGAGACGCCGGTCACGGGCGGCCACTGCAAGCTGCAGTGGAAGCCGGACTGGGCGATGCGCTGGGTGGCGCTGGGCGTCGACTACGAGATGGCGGGCAAGGACCTGATCGACAGCGTCAAGCTGTCCGGCGAGATCTGCCGCGCGCTGGGTGGCACGCCGCCGGAGGGATTCAACTACGAGCTGTTCCTCGACGACAAGGGGCAGAAGATCTCCAAGTCCAAGGGCAACGGGCTCACCATCGAGGAGTGGCTCACCTACGCCAGCCCCGAGAGCCTCTCGCTGTTCATGTTCCAGAAGCCCCGCGAGGCGAAGCGGCTGCACTTCGACGTCATCCCGCGGATGGCGGACGACTACCTCACCTTCCTCGACAAGTTTCCGCAGCAGGCGGAGCGCGAGCGCCTCGCCAACCCGGTCTGGCACATCCACTCCGGGGAGCCGCCGGCGCCCGAGACCGTGCGCGCCGCCGGCAGCAACGCGCCAGGGACCTCGATCTCCTTCGCCATGCTCCTCAACCTCGTGGCGGTGGCAAACTCCGAGGACCCACAGGTGTTGTGGGGCTTCATTCGCCGCTATGCGCCGGAGGTCTCGCCACAGAACCATCCGCGGCTCGACCGGATGGTCGGCTACGCCGTCGCCTACTTCCGCGACTTCGTGCGTCCCGCGAAGACCTACGCGGCCGCCACCGACGCGGAGCGGGCGGCGCTCGCCGACCTCGCCGGCGTCCTCGCGGAGCATCGCGGCTCGACCGACGCGGAGGCCCTGCAGGCCGTCGTGTACGAGGTCGGTCGCCGCCACTTCCCCGACCTCAGCGGCAAGTCGAAGAGCCCCGACGGCCGCCCCGGCGTGTCGCAGCAGTGGTTCCAGACGATCTACCGCATCCTGCTCGGGCAGGAGCGGGGACCACGGTTCGGGTCGTTCGTCGCGCTCTACGGCGTCGACGAGACGCGCGGCCTGATCGAGAAGGCCCTGAGCGGGGCGCTGATCGCGGAACACGAGGCGTTCCTGGCGGCCCGCAAGGCGCGTTGAGGTGATCGTCTCGGCCGGCTCCGTCGCGATTCTCGGCGGCGTCGTCTTCGGCACGAGCGTTCTGTCCGGCGTCTTCGGCATGGCCGGCGGCATGGTGTTGCTGGGCGTGCTCCTACTCGTCATGGACGTGGCGCCGGCGATGATCCTGTTCGGGATCATCCAGTTCGCGGCCAACGGCTGGCGGGCGTGGCTGTGGCGCTCCTACGTGCGCTGGCGGATCGTCGGCGGCTATGTCGCGGGTTCGCTCGTCAGCTTCGCGGCCATGAAGGCCGTCGCTCTGCTGCCGGACAAGGCGGTCATCTACATCCTGCTCGGCCTGGTGCCGTTCGTCACCGCCAAGGCGCCGCCTGCGCTCGCGCCTCACATCACCCGCCGGGGCGTGCCCTTCCTGTCCGGGCTCGTCCTGATGCCTCTGCAACTGATCGCGGGCGCGACCGGCAGCGTCCTCGACATGTTCTTCAACCGGAGCGAGCTGGACCGGAAGACGATCGTCGCAACCAAGGCAGCCACCCAGACGGCGGCGCATGCGTTGCGCATCGCCTATTTCGGGAGCGTCGCCTTCGCGCTCGGGGACCTGCCCCCGGGGTGGGTGATCGCGCTGGCCGTCGTCTGCGCCATCGGCGGAACGACGTTTGCGGCGGGCATCCTGCACCGCATGACGGACAGCGGCTTCAAGCGCTGGAGCAACGTGCTCATCAACGCGATCAGCATCGTCTACGTCGCGCGAGGCCTGTGGCTGCTTGCGACGGGCTGACGCCTACTGGCTCACCCACATCACCCGCGCGACCCACGCGACGTTGGCGGTGGGGATCACGCGGTCCGGCTCGCGAGGGGCGAGGGAGGCGAGCTCGATCGTGCGGGCCGTCCGCCGCTTCAGCTCCTTCACCATCAACTCCCCGTCGAGCGTCTTGACGACGACCCGGTCGCCCCTGCGGACGGGAGCCGTCTGCGAGCAGATGAGGAAGTCGCCCCTGCGGAACACGGGCAGCATCGAGTCACCGTTGACTTCGACGGCATAGACGCCCTGGGCCGGGAGGTCCGGAAAGTTGATTTCGTCCCACGCCGCTCCGGAAGGCTGCCCCTCGACGCTGAAGCTGCCGTCCGCGCCGGCCTCGGCCAACCCGATAAGCGGGATCGTGCGGCTGGAGATGTGCGGTGCGCGGGTGCCCACCAGCGTGATGAACTCGTCCAGAGAGGCGCCGGTCGCGTCGAGAACCTTGGCCAGCGATTCGGTCGACGGCCAGCGAAGGCGACCGTCGGTGGAAATCCGCTTGGACTTGTTGAAGGTCGTCGGGTCCAGTCCGGCACGCTTGGCCAGGCCCGAAGCCGTCAGGCCGTAGCGCGCTGCGATGGCGTCGATCGCCGTCCATATCTGCGCGTGTGTCAGCATGGACCCCCCTTGGCCCGCTGCTCCGCTAGTCCCCGCATGGGGCTGAGACAAGACGCTCACCACTTTCTTCCACCTTCCGGCCCGCTGTCTCACGCTGACTTCTTCGATTGATCGGATCCGCTCCGCACCCTATCCCTAGGGAGCGCCTCCTGCGGACGTCGTATCGTGACAATCATATATAAGATAGTGACTGCCAAGCTCTGGCAAGACGCCATGGCTGTCGGCTCTCTTCAAGGCGCACCTGTCGACTTGATCGATGGTTATATCCATTTATCAACATTCAAGCAGGTGCGGGAGACGGCTAGGAAGCATTTTTGCGGCCAGAGCGCTTTGATTTTGGTCGCCGTCGATGAAAAACTGCTCGGTGACGCCCTGAAATACGAGCAATCGCGGGGCGGAGACCTCTTTCCTCACCTATATGGGCCACTTCCGATGGAGGCCGTCCTCTGGGCGAAACCGCTCCCCGTCGACGCGGCCGGCGTGCACCTTTTCCCAGCGGAGGTGCCCGAATGATTCGCTCCCTGGCCCTGCGGACGCTGTCCGCCACGATCCTTCCGGCGTTGCGGACACTCGACGCCGAGACGGCCCATGAGATGACGATCCGGGCGCTGTCGAACCTTCCCCTGCTGCCCTGCCGGGACGACCCGGCCCTCGGCACGCGCGTCTTCGGGCTCGACTTTCCCAATCCGATCGGCATGGCCGCCGGCTTCGACAAGAATGCGGAGGTGCCCGACGCTCTGCTCGCGCTGGGGTTCGGCTTCACCGAGATCGGCACGGTCACGCCGCGCCCCCAGGACGGCAACCCGCGTCCGCGGATGTTCCGGTTGCCCGACGACGAGGGCGTCATCAACAGGCTCGGCTTCAACAACCGGGGCCACGACGCGGCCTACGCGCGGCTCGCGGCGAGGGCGACGCGCGGCGGCATCGTCGGCGTCAATATCGGAGCGAACAAGGACAGCACGGATCGCGCCGCCGACTACGTGGAGGGCATCCGCCGCTTCGCGCCGCTCGCCTCCTACTTCACGGTCAATGTGTCGAGCCCCAATACGCCCGGCCTGCGCGACCTGCAGCACGAGGCCGCGCTCGACGACCTGCTCGCACGTGTCGTCGAGGCGCGTGACTCGGCCGACGCCGCGCGCCGTCCCGTGCTCCTGAAGATCGCCCCAGACCTGTCGCGGCCGGAACTCGACGGGATCGTCTCCGTCGCCCGGCGCCGGGAGGTGGATGGGCTGATCGTGTCGAACACCACGGTCTCGCGGCCGGGGACGCTTCGCAACAAGGTCGTAGCCGCTGAGCAGGGCGGCCTGTCGGGACGGCCGCTGTTCGCGCTGTCCACCCGCATCCTCGCGGAGGTGTACCAGCGGCTCGACGGCAGCATGCCGGTCGTCGGCGTCGGCGGCATCCACTCTGCCGAATCGGCGCTCGCCAAGATCGAGGCGGGCGCGTCGCTGGTGCAGCTCTACTCGGCGCTCGTCTACCGGGGGCCGGCGCTGGTGGACGACATCAAGGCCGGTCTCCTCGCCTCGGCAAAGGGGGCCGGAGGGCTGGACCGTCTCGTCGGCCGGCGCGCCGCGGCCCTGTGCGCGGAGCCCTATCCGGGGACCTGAGTGCCGAAGCTGCGCCTGGCCAGGGCCGGATAGGCGAGCGCCTGGCCGATCCCGCGGCTCCCGAGAAAGACGAGGAACGCGATCCAGAGCCCCGCGGCGGACCATCCCGAGGCGAGCCACCACGTCGCCAGGTAGAGAGCCAGCGATATCAGCATCAGGTCACGCATCGCGCGCGTCCATGTCGCCCCGACATAGATCCCGTCGAACGCGAACGCGGCCGCCCCGACCAGCGGTGTCAGTGCCGCGTAGGGCAGGAAGGCGAGCGCGGTGGCGCGCACCTCGGGATGGGTCGTCACGAAGGCGATGAAGTGGCCGCCGCCGGCCAGCACGAGCAGCGTGACTCCTAGACCGGTGGCGATGCTCAGCCAGACCGCATTGCGGACGCTGCGGCGGAAGCCGCTCTCGTCGCGGGCGCCGATGGACTGCCCCGTCAGCTGTTCCGCAGCGGCGGCGAAGCCATCGAGAAAGTAACTGCCGAACAGGAAGAGGTTGTACAGCACCGCGTTCGCGGCGAGGGTCAGGTCGCCCGCCCGAGCTCCCTGCGCCGTGAAGAACGCGAAGGCGGTGACGAGCGCGAAGGACCGGATGGCCACGTCGCGATTGACGACCAGGAGCCGTTTCAGCGCCGGCCCCTCCACGAGCGCCGCAAGGCGTATGGCGCGGAACCCCGTGCCGAGCCGGACCAGCACGGCAAGCCCGGCGACGGTTCCGAGCAACTCCGCGAGCACCGTGGCCCAGGCGGCACCCGCGATGCCCCAGTGGAGCCCCGGGACGAAGGCGATCGTCAGCGCGATCTTCGACACGTTGATTCCGACCTGCAGCGCCAGTCCGAGGTCCGTCCGGGCACGGCCGATCAGCGAGCCGAGGATCGAGTAGTTGGCCAGCGCGAATGGCGCCGACCAGATCCGCACCGCGATGTAGGTGCGAGCTGCCTCTTCGACTGCGGTGCTCGGTCCCATCGCGCCCAGCACGGCACCCGTGAGGGGCCCCTGCAGCAGGATGAGCGCGCCGCCGATTGCCGTGGCCAGCAGGAGCGCGCGGGCGACGGCGAGGCTCACCTCGTCGTCCTGCCCCGCCCCGTGCGCCTGCGCCGTGAAGGCGGCCGTGCTCATGCGCAGCGAGCCGAGCCCCCAGAAGAGTAGGTCGAACACGATGGCGCCCATCGCCACCGCGCCGAGAAGGTGGACCTCCCCCAGCCGCCCGATCACCGTCGCATCGACGAGGCCGAGCAAAGGCTCGGTGAGATGCGCGAGCATCATCGGCAGGGCGAGCGCGACGAGCCGGCGCACGGAAGGATCGATGCGCCGGGCAGCGGCGGCGCCGCCGGGCAAGGTCGTCACTGGAGGAAGAACTCAGCTGCTGCGGCTGCCGAAGAGCCGCATGAGGAGCCAGATCGGCACCACGATCACCGCCCCGTAGACCAGCCACCGGAGCAACTCCCTGACGGCCCCGAAGCCGAGGTCGAGGATCGAGTCGATCAGGGACTTGATGCCGCGGATGATGTCGGGCGGCGTCAGGCCGAAGAGCGAGAGGAAGGCCCCGACGAGCAGCGACAGGAAGATGAGCTTGACCAGGACGGAGCCGGGCGAACCCCCGAAGAACCGCGAGACGTTGTCGTTCATCGGGGCTACTCCGATCCCGGCGCCGTCACGCGGAGCCGAGCGGCACGGGCTGGCCGGCAGCGATCTTCGAGGCGGCGATCACCGCCTGAGTGCGGCTCTCGACGCCGAGCTTCTGGAGGATCGCGGACACGTGGGCCTTCACCGTCGCTTCCGAGACGCCCAGCTCGTAGGCGATCTGCTTGTTGAGGAGTCCTTCCGACAGCATCATCAGCACCCGGACCTGCTGGGGAGTCAGGCTGCCGAGGCGCTTCACGAGGTCGCTCGTCTCCCGGTCGGCGGGAGCCGAGAGATCGACGTCGGCTGGCGTCCACGTGCCGCCGTCGAGCACGGTCCTGATCGCCCCGCGCATCGTGTCCACGTCCACGGACTTCGGAATGAAGCCCGACGCGCCGAACTCGATGCAGCGGCGGATGACACCCCTGTCCTCGTTGCCGGAGACGATCACGACGGGCGTGCCGGGATGCTGGGCCCGCAGGTACATGAGGCCCGAGAAGCCCTGCACGCCGGGCATCGTCAGGTCGAGCAGGACGAGGTCGATCTCGACGCCGCGCCCCAGTTGGTCGCTCACCTCGTCGAACGTGCCGGCCTCGACGATGCTCGTGCCGTCGACGAGCCCGTTCACCGCCTCGCGCAGGGCTCCGCGCACCAGCGGATGGTCGTCCGCGATCATGATTTTTGTCTGCGAAACGTCCGCCAATGCCTGTCCCCCTCGGAATCTTGTTCTTCCGTCTTGTCCCCAACCACATAGTGGGGCCGGGAATGCCCCCGGCGCAAGGGGCTGGCCCCCGGCCCGGACTTGCGCGACGCGCCCCCGCCTCCCATGGTGCGCCTGCGGATGATGCGGGGCACGGGATGAGCGAGGGCCAGCGCAGGGACGTTCCGGTTCTGCTGAGGGCCGGGCTGGCGACGGTGGCCGTGCTGGCGGTCGCGGGGCTCGTCGGGGTCGTGCTCAATCGCCTGGGAGCTCCCGGGGGCGTCATCGCGGGTGCCGCCGCCTCCCTCGTCGTGGTCATCGTGGTCGCCAGCGGCGCCAGCGGCGGCACGATGCGCCTTCGCACGTTCATCACTGCCGGCCGCAATGCCTCCACCAGTTCCGTCGGGCTGGCGATCGGCGCCGCCAGCGTCACGAGTGTCTCGGGACGTCCTTTCGAGACGGCGCTCGGTCTCGTCGCAGGAGGGCTCCTTCTCGCGCCGGCCGTGCGGGCGTCAGGATGGCCGGGTCTCGCCGGTTGGCTCGGCCATCGGTTCGGCGATCCCGCCCTGCGGATGGTCGTCGCCCTGCTGCTGGCCCTCGCCGTGATTCCCCTCGCGGCCGGACGCGTCTCCGACCTCGCCGACACCCTCGTCCTCACCTCGGGCCTGTCGAGGGCGACATCCGTCGCTTTCGTGACTTTCGCTGCCCTCGTCGTTCTCCTCCCGGGAGGACTCCGGGGCGTGGTGCGGGCCGGGCTCAGCGCCGCGCTCGTGGCCGTCGCCGCGGTCCCGCTCGCGGCGTCGGGGGAGGCGCTCCTCACGTCCCCGTCCCTGCGGGCCTTTCCGCCGCTGGCGGAACCGGCGGTCCTCGCCGCCGTTTTCGCCGCGTTGCTGTCTCCGCACGCGGTGCAGCTGTCGTCGGCCTGTGCCTCCGCCAGGGATGCGCGCTCCGCCTGGCTCGGCGGCGCCGTCGTCGCCTTCGGGCTCTCCATCGTCCTGCAGGGGCAGGGTGGCACCGCCTCCCTGTTCCCCGCGATCGGACAGGCCGCGCTGCGGATCGCCCTCGACCTGTGCGGCCTTCTCGCCATGCTCTATGCGGCCGGCGTCGCGCTCGGGCATGAGCTGCCGGGGCGTCTCGATTCGCGTCGTCATCCGGCATCGAAGCGGTTTGCCCGGCTCCGTCTCACGATCCTGGTCGTCTGCGCGGCGACGGCGGCGGCAGCGATGCAGGATCCGGCCCGGCTCTCCTCGCTGGCAGCCGTCGCGGGTGCCCTGTTCGTGGCCGCGGCCTGTCCGGCGGTCATTCTCGGCCTGCTGGTCTCGAGGGCAGGCCGCTGGGCCGGACTGCTGGCCGGCGTCGCGGGCCTTGCCACGGCCGGGCTTTTGCTCGAAGGGCGCCTGGCGCCCTCGGTCGACGCGTCCGGTGCGGCGCTGGGCGGGATTGCGGCCGGTCTTGCGACGGGGCTCGTCCTCGCGTTGCTCGTCCGCTCGCCGCCCGTCGCCGTGCCGGTCGAGGACGCGGCGCTGTAGCCGTCAGGCGAGGCGCGTCTTCAGGAGCGACCACCCCCGGGCCGCGAGCCAGAGCAGCGTGACGACGTTGCCGAGCACCATCAGCGCCACGAACAGCAGCACCGCCACCAGCGGCCGTTCGAAGAGGAAGAACAGCGCGGTCGTCGCCAGGAACCCGGCGTAGAGGTCGCCGAGCATCACGAGTCCCCACGGGTCGGCCACCACCCTGGCCACGCTCGCCCAGAAGGGCGCCTGCCCGAAGGCCCACAGGATGAGGCCGGCCAGGGCGAGCGCGACGATGACGAAGAGGCTGCGCACGATCATTCACGATCTCCCGTTGTCGGTTGTCTACGCCGCGTCACCGTCCGTGGACCTGCGGCGCCCGCCCGTCTCGATCAGCCGCTCGAGGAGGTCGATTCGATCCGCCTCGCCCGGTGGCTTGTCCCAACGGATGCGCGAGATCCGTGGAAACCGCATCGCGACGCCGGACTTGTGCCGCGTCGAGCGGTTGATCCCCTCGAACGCCACCTCGAGCACCAGCCCCCGGTCCGCCTCGTGGACGACCTCCCGCACCGGGCCGAAGCGGTTCACCGTATGGCGGCGGACGAAGCGGTCGAGATCCTGCAGCTCGCGGTCCGTGAAGCCGAAATAGGCCTTTCCCACCGGCACCAGTTCGTCGCCGCCCGGGCCTCCGCGCCAGACCCCGAAGGTGAAGTCCGAGTAGAAGGACGAGCGCTTGCCGTGCCCGCGCTGCGCGTACATCAGCACCGCGTCGATCACGAAGGGATCGTGCTTCCACTTGAACCACAGGCCCTTCGGGCGCCCGGGGACGTAGGGGCTGTCCAGCCGCTTGATCATGCAGCCTTCGACCGCCTCCGCGTCCGGTCCCGCGCCGGCCTCGCCCGGTGCCGCGCGGGCGGCGGCGAGTTCGTCCCACGTGTCGAAGGCGATCATCGTCGAGATGTCGATCCGCGGATGCTCCAGCCGCGCGACGAAGGCTTCGAGCCTCTGCCGGCGCTCGACGAAGGGCAGCGGCCTGAGGTCCTCCCCGTCCAGCGTCAGCAGGTCGTAGGCGCGAATGTGGGCCGGGAACTCGACCAGCATGCGCGGCGACACGCTTGCGCGGTTGAGTCGCTGTTGCAGCACGTTGAACGGTTGCACGCGTCCTTCCCGCAGGATCAGCAGCTCCCCGTCGATCGCACCGTCGAAGGTGAGCGCCTCGACGACGTCGGGGAAGCTGCGCGAGATGTCGTCGCCCGTCCGCGAGAAGAGCCGCGCGACGCGTCGCCCGTCCGGCCGCGTGCCGGCGACCGCCTGCACGCGGATGCCGTCCCATTTCCACTCTCCGGCCATCTCCCGCGCATCGAGCGCATCGAAGTCGGCGTCCTCGATCGGATGGGCCAGCATCGGCGGGCGGAATGGCGCCGGGTCGCTCGCCTCCGGGCGCGCCCCGCGCCCCTCCGCCCACGCGAACAGGCGTTCATAGGGCGGCTCCAGACCGTGCCAGACCTCCTCGATGTCGTCCGGCTTCAGCGGGCCTAGCGCCGCGACCGCGCTCTTGGCGAGGCGGGCCGACACGCCGATCCGCAGCGCACCGGTGATCAGCTTCAGGAGCGCCCATCGTCCGGTCTCGTCGAGGCCGTCGAGCCACCGGGCGAGAAGACCCGGCAGTTCGGACTTGCCGACGCTCTGCAACCGCTCGACCACCTCCGCCAAAGAGGGGGGAGGGTGCGTCGGGTCGTGTGCGGGCGCCGGCCACATCAGGGCGACCGTTTCGGACAGGTCGCCCACATAGTCGTAGGACAGGCCGAAGAGGACCGGGTCGGTCCGTTCGGCGATGAGAGCCCGCACGAGCCCCGGCTTGGCGTTGGCGAAGGTCAGGCCGCCGGCCATCGCCGCCAGCGCGAAACCGCGCTCGGGGTCGGGCGTCGAGCGGAAATAGTCGGTCAGCAGGCGCAACTTGGCATTGCGGCCGGGCTCGTAGGCGAGACGGTCCAGCAGCGCGGCGAAGCGGTTCATGCGGCGCCTTCTCCCGCTGCCGCGGTCGCCGGAGTCTCAGGCTCGACCTCGCCCTCGTCGCCGTAGCCGACGAGGTTGAGCGAGCGGGCGCGGATGCCCTGCGTGACGCACCAGTGCACCAGCGCGTCCTCCTGCCCGTGCGTCACCCACACCTCCCCGGCGCCCGTCTCGCGGATCGTCCGGCAAAGGTCGTCCCAGTCGGCGTGGTCGGACACGACGAGCGGCAGTTCCACGCCGCGCTGCCGCGCCCGTGCGCGCACCCTCATCCAGCCGGACGCGAACGCCGTCACCGGGTCCGGGAAACGGCGCGACCACAGGTCCTGGATCGAGCCGGGCGGGCAGATCACGATCGCCCCGGCCAACTCGAACCGCTTTGGCGCGGCAACCTTCCGGATGTCGCCGAGGTCGATCCCCTCCCGCTGATAGAGCGCCGTGAGCTTCTCCAGCGCTCCGTGGATGTGGATCGGACCGTCCCAGCCGGCCTGCCGGATCAGGCTCATCAGTCGCTGCGCCTTGCCCAGGGCGTAGGCGCCGACGATGTGCGTGCGCTCGGGGAAGAGCGCCACGGACGCGAGCAGTCGCGCGACCTCGGCGCGGGTGTCGGGGTGCCGGAAGACAGGCAGCCCGAAGGTCGCTTCCGTGATGAAGACGTCGCAGGGCACCGGCTCGAAGGCGGCGCAGGTCGGGTCGGGCGCGCGCTTGTAGTCGCCCGACGCGACGATCCGCAGCCCGTGGGCCTCGATGGCGATCTGTGCCGAACCGAGCACGTGTCCGGCGGGATGGAAGGTGACGCGGGCGCCGCCGAGGTCGATGGCCTGTCCGAGCGTGGCCGCCTGCGTCGTGCCGGCGAAGTCTTCGCCGTAGCGGACCGCCATGATCGCGAGCGTCTCGCGCGTCGCCAGCACGGTGCCGTGCCCGGCCCGAGCGTGGTCGGAATGGCCGTGCGTGACGAGGGCGCGGGCGACCGGGCGGACGGGATCGATGTGGACGTCGGCCAGCGGACAGTAGAGCCCCGCGGGCGTCGGGAAGAGAAGGTCGCTCGGCCGCATGCTCCACACATAGGTCGTCGGCGGGAGCGGTCAAAGCGGTGCCCCGACAAGAATGGCCCCGCCGCGAGGCGGGGCCAGTGGGTACTGCTGTGGGAGGGCAGCACCGGGAAGGACGCCCGGCCGGAGGGGAGTGGCCGGTACGGGAATGACCATGCCTCACGCCGGCGCGGCCGGACGTGCGCCAACGCACACGCCGCCATCATGGAAAAGGGCTGCGAGCCTCCCGGCTCGCAGCCCCTTCGATCCTGTCGGTGTCGGGCGTCAGTACTTGCGGACGATCGGGCCTTCCGGGACGGGAAGCGGCTCGGCCAGCATCCAGCGGACGCCGAAGCGGATGTCGTTGGACGCGACGTCCTTGATCTTGCCGCTGTAGCCGCACGCGCCGCCGCCCGGGCAGACGCTGGCGCCGAGCTTCGCGTCGCCGAGGTTGAGGTAGCGGTAGCCGAGCTCGAGCTTCAGATTCGGCGCCACGGCGTAGGAGAGGCCGGCCATGAGCGCCCACGAGAAGTTCCACGTGTCGGCGCTCTCGATCCAGCCGACTGCGAGCGTCTGCGGGCCGTAGTCATAGCTCTTGCCGGTGTTCAGGTAGCTGGCGCCGATGCCGAAGCCGACGAAGGGCGTCAGGCCGCCCCAGGTGCCGAGATCGACATAGGCATTGGCCATCCAGGTCGAGCCGGAGATCGTGCCGCCGTCATAGATGTCGTAGCAGGTGCCGGCCGGGCAGAAGGCCGTGTAGGAGGCCACCGCGCCAACCCCGACGCCCCAGCGGTACTCGCCCGTCAGGTCGGCCCGGAACCAGTTGTTGAACTGGTAGCCGACGCCGCCGCCGACGAAGCCGGCGTTGCCGATGCTGTGCTCGTTCCAGACTGCCGTCGCCGTGTTGCTGATGGCACCGTGCTGCCAGGAGCCGCTCGTGTAGACGCTGCCGCCGGCGTCGCCGCGCAGGTACCAGCCGCCGAAGTCGGCAACCATCTCCGGAGGCGGCGCGGGCGGCGGCGGAAGCCGCAGGTCTGCCGCGTTCGCCGACTGGAAGGTTCCGGTCGCCCCCAGAAGGGTGGCACCGATGATCGCCCACTGCCTGATACCCATGACTCGCATCCCTCGTTGCGCGGGTTGCACGAACCACGCTCGACAACTTCGTGTTGATGCTTGCCACGGGGGCGTTACCAGCCGGTTAACCTTACCGCTTAACCATGATCATTCAGAAACCCATGAAAAAGGGCCGCCCGCAGGCGACCCCGTTTCCGTGCGCGTTCCGGTGGGGCCGTTCAGGCGGCCACGGACTGCAGCGCTTCGACGACGTCGTCGACGACCCGCTCGACGAGATCACGGTCGTCGCCTTCCGCCATGACACGGATGACCGGTTCGGTGCCGGAGGGCCGGATGACCAACCGTCCACGCACGCCGAGCCGCTCGCGCGAGGCGTTGATGGCGCTCACCACCGCTCCGGCCTCGAGCGGCTGGCCGCTCTTGAACCGGACGTTCTTGAGGATCTGCGGCAGCGGCTCGAAGCAGTGGCAGACCTCGCTCACCGGCCGGCCCTGCGCCTTGACCACTGCGAGCACCTGCAGCGCCGCCAGCAGTCCGTCGCCCGTCGTCGTATAGTCGGACAGGATGATGTGCCCCGACTGTTCGCCGCCGAGGTTGTAGCCGTGCTCGCGCATGTGCTCGAGAACGTAGCGGTCGCCCACCGAGGTGCGCGCCAGCGACAGCCCGAGATCGCCGAGGAACCGCTCCAGTCCGAGGTTGGACATCACGGTGGCGACCACGCCGGGGCGGGTCAGCCGGCCGTCGTCGCGCCAGCTCTTGGCGACGACAGCCATCAACTGGTCCCCGTCCACGAGGTGTCCCTTCTCGTCGATGATGACGACGCGGTCGGCGTCGCCGTCGAGCGCGATGCCGATGTCGGCGCGCAGCTCGCGCACCTTCCGGGCCAGCGCGTCGGTCGAGGTCGAGCCGACATCGCGGTTGATGTTGAAGCCGTCCGGCTCGACGCCCATGGAAACGACCTCGGCCCCGAGCTCCCACAGCGCCTCCGGTGCAACCTTGTAGCCGGCGCCGTTGGCGCAATCGACGACGATCCGCAGGCCATCCAGGTCCATGTTGCGGGGCAGGGTGCGCTTGGCGAACTCGATGTAGCGCGCATGGACGCTCTCCACGCGCTTCGCCCGGCCGAGGGCGGCCGAGGCGGAGAGCCGGTCCGTCAGGTCGGCGTCGATGAGCGCCTCGATCTCGTGCTCCGTCTCGTCGGAGAGCTTGAACCCGTCCGGCCCGAACAGCTTGATGCCGTTGTCGTGGTAGGGATTGTGGGAGGCCGAGATCATCACGCCGAGGTCGGCGCGCAGCGAGCGGGTGAGCATGGCGACGGCCGGCGTCGGCATTGGTCCGAGCAGCAGCACGTTCATGCCGACCGAGGTGAAGCCGGCCACCATCGCGTACTCGATCATGTATCCCGACAGCCGCGTGTCCTTGCCGATCACCACCCGGTTGGGGTGGTCGCCGCGCTGGAACGCCAGCCCCGCTGCCTGCCCCACCTTCAGCGCGAGCTCGGGCGTGATGACACGGTTGGCGAGGCCACGAATGCCGTCGGTACCGAAGTATTTCCTGCTCATTCCTGCCTCATGGTCGGGCGCTGATGCGGGCGGCCGCGGGCCGGCCCTGCATCCGGGAAGACGGAGATGTCCCCGGATCATCGGTCGAAATCGTTTATCATCAATTGGCGGCGTGCGGGAGCAACCCGGTCTTCACCAAGTCTTACAGGCTGAAACACGGCGCCGGAACGAAAACGCCCCGCATTGCGGGGCGTCTGTCGGTCCGCTTCCGGCGAAGGCCGTCAGGCCTGAGGCTGCGGCTCCATGCCGGCATCCGGCTCCTGGCGCGGCCGGCCCTTGCCGGCGGTCGGCACGGCAGGGGCCGAGCGGGACGGCGGGTCGTCGGGCATGTCGCGCACGGGAGGCTTTCCCTTGAGCAGGTCGACGATCTCCTCGCCGGAGAGCGTCTCGTACTCCAGCAGGCCCTGCGCCAGCGACTCCAGGTCGTCCTTCTTGTCGTTCAGGATCCGGGTCGCCTCGCTGTAGCCCTCCTCGACCAGGCGCCGCACCTCGGCGTCGATCTTCTGCGCCGTGGCCTCGGAGATGTTCTGCTGCCGGGAGACCGACATGCCGAGGAACACCTCGTCCTGGTTCTCGCCGTAGGCCACGGTGCCGAGTTCGCTCGAGAATCCCCAGCGCGTCACCATCATGCGGGCGAGGCGCGTCGCCTGCTCGATGTCGGAGGCGGCGCCCGAGGTCACCTTCTCCGGACCGAACACGATCTCCTCCGCCACGCGGCCACCCATCATGATGGCGAGGCGGGAGGTCATCTGCTCGTAGCTCATCGAGAGCTTGTCGCGCTCGGGCAACTGCATGACCATGCCCAGCGCGCGGCCGCGAGGGATGATCGTCGCCTTGTGCACGGGATCGGTGGCCTTGACGTTGAGCGCGAGGATGGCGTGGCCGGCCTCGTGGTAGGCGGTCAGGCGCTTCTCGTCGTCGCTCATGACGAGGGTGCGCCGTTCGGCGCCCATCATCACCTTGTCCTTGGCGTCCTCGAACTCCTTCATCGTCACGATGCGCTTGCCGCGGCGCGCCGCGAGCAGCGCTGCCTCGTTGACGAGGTTCATCAGGTCGGCGCCCGAGAAGCCAGGCGTGCCGCGCGCGACCGTCTTGAGGTCGACGTCCGGCGCCAGCGGCACCTTGCGGACATGCACGCGCAGGATGCGCTCGCGGCCGACCACGTCCGGATTGGGCACGACGATCTGCCGGTCGAAGCGGCCGGGGCGCAGCAGCGCCGGGTCCAGCACGTCCGGACGGTTGGTGGCGGCGATGAGGATGATGCCCTCGTTGGCCTCGAAGCCGTCCATCTCGACGAGGAGCTGGTTCAGCGTCTGCTCGCGCTCGTCGTTGCCGCCGCCCAGCCCGGCGCCGCGGTGCCGGCCGACGGCGTCGATCTCGTCGATGAAGATGATGCAGGGCGCGTTCTTCTTCGCCTGCTCGAACATGTCGCGGACACGGCTCGCACCGACGCCGACGAACATCTCGACGAAGTCGGAGCCCGAGATGGTGAAGAACGGCACGTTCGCCTCGCCGGCGATGGCGCGGGCGAGAAGCGTCTTGCCGGTACCGGGAGGGCCGACGAGCAGCACGCCGCGCGGGATGCGCCCGCCCAGGCGCTGGAATTTCTGCGGATCGCGGAGGAACTCGACGATCTCCTGCAGGTCCTCCTTGGCTTCCTCGACGCCCGCGACATCCTCGAAGGTGACGCGGCCATGCGCCTCGGTGAGCAGCTTGGCCTTCGACTTGCCGAAGCCCATCGCCTTGCCGCTGGCGCCCTGCATCTGCCGGGACAGGAAAATCCACGCCGCGATGAAGACGATCAGCGGCATCCAGTTCACGAGCAGCGCGAGGAACCATGGCAGGTTTTCCTGCTGCGGCTTCGCGGAGAAGTTGATGCCCTTCTGGGACAGGCGCTGCACGAGCGTCGGGTCGTTGGGCGAGTAGGTCTGGAACTGGCGGCCGTCCGAGAGCTGTCCGTGGATCTCGGGCCCCTGGATCACCACGTTCGAGACGCGCCCGGCCTCAACCTCGTTGATGAAGCTGCTGTAGGGCATCTCGTACGACGCCGTCCGCTGGCCCGGATTCTGGAACAGGGTCACCAGGGCGAGGACGAGCAGGAAGATGATCACCCAGAGGGCGAAGTTGCGGACGTTCGGGTTCATTACCGATCGGTCGCCTTGGTCGGCCCGGGACAGCGCGACGCCCCGGACGGGTTGAATAAATGCAATCTAGGTCCGCGGCCACCGTCTGCCAAGTCAGGCAAGAGGCGGATGCGGGCCCGACGGCCGGTCGAAGGGCGGGGGCGCCGCCCGCCAGTGCGCGAAAGATCGGTGTCCGTCGCCAAACGGAGCGCAGATCGATCTCGTCGCACTCCCTTATGTCGCAAATGTGTTGAAGGCGAGTGTGCAGAAGCGGCCGGCCCGCCATGTCGTCCCGTCACGCGATGGAGCCGCGCCCGCGCCGCCTCGGTCCTTCGGGGCGAAGGCGCAGGTTGCCGTCCCGGTCGAGCTCCACGATGTGGCCGGCCGCGGTGCGGCGCAGCGTCATTCCAGCGTCGCGCGCCTCCCGAAGCTCCGCGATGAGCCGCTCCAGCCTCTCGAGTCTGGTCGCCGTCGGACCGCCGAGCTGTGTCTGCAGCACCCTGATGACGATGTCGTCCGGATGATCGAGAACGTGGCGGTCGAAGCCCCGGTCATGTCCGAGGCGATGTCGCTCCTGCACGTCGCTGGCTGCGCCGGCCAGCGCCTCGTCCGCCCGCGCGGCGCGCTCGGCCAGTTGCACCAGACGCTCCCGTGTCAGGCCCAGGGCCTCGAACCGTGGCATGGCGGCGCGCAGGCGGCCCCGCTCGGTGCGTGGGCTCGCGTTTCCGGGATCGGTCGCGAAGGGGAGGCCGAGCGCCTGCGCGGTGGCGACCAGCCGTGCCTTCGTCCAGCGCAGGCACGGGCGCGCGACACCCAGGTCCCTTTCGATTGCGCGCCATGGGCGCATGCCGGCGAGCCCCGCCGGGCCGCTGCCGTGGAGCAGCCGGGCCAGCACCGTTTCCGCCTGGTCGTCCGCATGGTGGGCCGTGACGATGGTCCGGGCGCCGCAGTCGCGCGCCACCGACGCCAGGATGGCGTATCGGGCGGCACGGGCCGCCTCCTGGATCCCCGTGGCGGGCAGTGGCGTAGTGACGGGATGCGATGTCGCAGGGAGATCGAGTTTCCCGGCCTCGTCGACGACCATGAGTGCTTCGCCGGCGCTCTCGGGGCGCAGCCTGTGGTCGACGCAGCAGACGTTGAGCCGGGGGCCGCGATCGAGCCCGCGGCGCCATCGGGCCATGAGCCCCATCAGCGCCATCGAATCCGGGCCGCCCGAGACGGCGAGGAGGAGGGCGTTCTCGGTGCGAAGGGAGGAGAATGCCGCAGAGGCCTCGGCCTCGCCGATGGGCTCGACGCCCTCCATCGGCTCAGCAGTTGCCGCGGCGCTGCTCGCGATCCACGCCCGCCTTCAGCTCGGCCGAGGCCGACGGGTACTTCCGCCCCACCTCCGCCAGCGTGGCACAGGCCTGCTCGGGCTGGCCGATTCCGCGCAGCGACAGGGCCATCTTGTAGAGGCTGTCGGGAGCCACGGGGGACGAACCGAAGGTCTTGTAGACCTTCAGGTACTGCTCGATCGCATCGGTATACCGGCCGCGCCGGTAGTAGGTCTCGCCGAGCCAGTAGGTGGCCTGCGGGGCCATGCGGTCGCGCGGCCAGGTCTGCAGGAACTGGCGGAAAGCCTGCTCGGCCTGGTCGTACTGGCGCTGCAGCACCAGTCCGTAGGCGATGTCGAAATCGTCGCGCGCCGTGCCCGAGCCCGAAACGGCGACGGGCGTCGGCGCGGTCGCCTGCCGGCCTGCCGTCTGCGGCACGGCGGCGGGCGGCGCCGGGAGGGCGGGGGCGGGGAGGGCGCCCGAGGGCAACCCCGGCGCCGGCAGGCCGCCGGCGCGGCGCGACAGGTCGAGCGGGCCGGTCGGCTCCTCGTCGTCGGCCATGATGTCCTCGATGCCGGGCTGGATCGGGCCGCGGGCGATCGTGGCGGTCTCTCCCGCCGAGCCCAGGACGCGGGGCGCACCGGGGGCATTGGGTTGCTGCGACGGATCGAAGGCGTCGCCGCGCTTCTGCGGCTGGGCGGCGGGCGGAGCGGCGGGGGCCGGCGCCGGCCGGGCGGGAGCGGCGGCCGGGGGTGTCGCGGCACCGGAGGCCACGCCGGGGCGGGTACCCTTGTTCAGGTCCTGGAAGCGGAACTCCACGTCTTCCTGGAACTTGCGCAGCTGTTCCTCCAGCCGGCGGTTCTGGAACTGCAATTGCTCGATCTGCCCGGAGAGTTGCCGTACCTGGCCTTCGAGCCGGTTGACCCGCACGAGCAGTTCCGCGGCGTCCTGCGCCATGGCGGCCGCAGGGGACAGGGCAAGGACGAGAACGGCGACGGCACGCACGACGAAGCGGTTCATGGCGGCTGTGTCTTCAGGCTCCGGATGACGAGACGTCTACCATGGGACCACTTGCGGACCAAAATGTGTCGAAGGCAGAAAAACGCAAACCGGCGCCCGATGGGCGCCGGCCGCGATTGCAGGATCGAAAGGAACGGGGACGTCAGGAGCCCGCAGCGCCGCCCAGGACGGTGACCGCCCGGCGGTTCTGCGACCAGCACGAGATGTCGTCGCAGACGGCAACCGGCCGCTCCTTTCCGTAGGAGATCGTCTTGATCCGGCCGGCGTTGACGCCCTTCGAGACGAGATAGTCGCGGGCGGCCTGGGCGCGTCGGGCGCCGAGGGCGAAGTTGTACTCGCGCGTGCCGCGCTCGTCGGCGTGGCCCTCCATGGTGATGGCGTAGCGCGGATACTGGTTGAGCCAGGTCGCCTGCTTGTCGAGGGTCGCGGTCGCCTGGGGCGTGAGGTCGCTCGAATCGGTCTCGAAGAACACGCGGTCGCCGACGTTCACGACGAAATCCTGTGCGGAACCTGGGGTACCGGCGCCGCCGGCCCCGAACGCGCCGGCGCCGCCGGCCGCGCCGTCGGCGGCCTTGTTCGACGAGCAGGCGGCGAGCGCGAGCAGGGCCGCGAAGGCGACGGCCATTCGGACGGAGGTCCGGGAATTCACGATCATCGAGGGGGCTCCTGGCCTTGAATACGTGGTTCGACCCTTAGGCCGGCAGGGTTAAGCGAAGGTTCCATCAACCTTTCCGAAGGGTTTTCGCCCGCTGTGGCATTCGAGCGATTGCCGCCATGGTTAACGGACGATGAATGGCAAAACTGCGGCACTTCTGGCCGTCACGGCGTGACCTCGGCGGCTTCGCAGGACCAGAAAACGAAAAAGGGCCGGGAAAACCCGGCCCTCGTCACTCCGCAACAGTTGCATGAAGGTGCATGGACAGGAGGCTTGGCCCGTCCGCGTTCACTCCTGCGTCTTCAGCTGCTTCAGCTTCGCGAAGACGCTGGCGACGTCGATGTCGTCCTCCTCGGTCTTCTCCTTGGGCGCCGTCAGGTTGGCGAACGGCTGGGCCGGCGCCTCGCGGGCGGTCGTCACCTCGGCGGGCAGCAGCGTCTGGCCGGACTCCTCCGCCACCTGCGGACGATCCTTCGCGGCGCGGCCCACCTCGAAGTCGAGGTCGATCTGCGAGCACAACCCCAGCGTGACGGGATCCATCGGCGCCAGCGTCGCGGCGTTCCAGTGCGTCCGGTCGCGGATCTGCTGGATGGTGTTCTTGGTCGTGCCGACGAGACGCATGATCTGCGCGTCCTTCAGCTCCGGGTGGTTGCGCAGCAGCCACAGGATGGCGTTGGGCCGGTCCTGGCGGCGCGACAGCGGGGTGTAGCGCGGGCCCTTCTTCCGCTTCTGCTCAGGCAGGCGGACGGTCGAGGCCTGGAGCTTCATCCGGTAGCCGGCATCCTTCTCCGCCTTCTCGATCTCGTCCCGGCTGAGCTGCCCGGCGACCGTCGGGTCGAGCCCCTTGATCCCTGCCGCCACCTCGCCGTCGGCAATGCCCTTCACCTCCAGCGGGTGGAGCTTGCAGAAGTCGGCGATCTGGTCGAACGACAGCGCGGTGTTGTCGATGAGCCAGACGGCGGTCGCCTTCGGCATCAGCGGTCCAGTGCTCATGGTCCATCTCCTTTGGCGGGCCGCGGGGCGCGGTTCCGGTCGTTGCGTCGGGACGGCAGCCCGCGGGCAAGGGTTCCCGTTCTCCGACCGGGCCTTTCGGCCGGAGCCCCTGCGTCGCATGACTGACGGGAAACTGCCGCTCATATAGAGCGAACGGCGCCGCCGCGCAATTCGGCCGGTGGACGATCGTCGACCGGGGAGCGAAGACCCGCTCAGGCCCCGGTCGTCAGGACGATCTTCCCGATGTGGGCGCTGGATTCCATGAGCGCGTGGGCCCTGGATGCGTCCGCCAGCGGGAAGGTCGCATGGATGACCGGCTTGCAGCGCCCGTCGGCAAGCAGAGGCCAGACCGCCTCGCGCAGCGCCGACGCGATCGACGCCTTCTCGGCGACCGAGCGGCTGCGCAACGTCGATCCGGTATGGGTCAGGCGCTTGAGCATCAGCCGACGGAAGTCGACTTCCGCGACCGACGGCCCCTGGAAGGCGATCTGCACGATCCGGCCGTCCACGGCCGCCGCCTCGTAGTTGCGCCCGATGTAGTCGCCCCCGACCATGTCGAGGATGACATCCACGCCGCGGCCCGTGATGGCCTTGCAGCGAGCGACGAAGTCCTCCTCCCGGTAGTTTACCGCGTGGTCTGCGCCGAGCGCGATGCAGGCCTCGCACTTTGCCTTCGAGCCGGCCGTGACGATCACGCGCGCTCCCTTGGCCTTCGCGATCTGGATGGCGGTGGTGCCGATGCCGGAGGACCCGCCGTGCACGAGCAGCCATTCGCCCGGCCGCAGCCCGCCGCGCTCGAACACGTTCGTCCAGACGGTGAAGTAGGTCTCGGGGATGGCCCCCGCCTCGACGTCCGACACGCCGGCGGGCACGGGCAGGGCGTTGCTCTCGTGGACGCAGCAGAACTCTGCATAGCCGCCGCCCGCGACAAGGCCGCACACCCGGTCACCGATCGCATGCGCCGTGACGCCGGTGCCGACGCCCACGACGGTGCCCGCGATCTCGAGCCCCGGGATGTCGGAGGCGCCGGGCGGCGGCGGGTAGAGGCCCTTGCGCTGCAGCACGTCGGGTCGGTTGACGCCTGCTGCCGAAACCCGGACCAGGACCTCGCCCGGTCCCGGTGCAGGCATGGGGCGCGTTTCCGGCACGAGGACCTCCGGCGCTCCGGGCGCCTTGATGCCGATGGCGGTCATGGTGGCGGGAAGGGACGCGGTCATGCGGTACTCCGGCGTTGCTGCGGCGTCTTGTAGCCGTCCGGCGGCTGCCCCACCATAGAACGGAAAGGACGCTCCTGCGGGAAGGCGACCGAAACGAGAGGATGAGCCATGGCCGAACCCTTCGAGGATCTCCCGAAGCCCAAGCCGGCGCGGCACGCGCTCGGGGAGGATCTGGCCCTGCTATCCGTCGACGAGCTGGACGAGCGGATCGGGCTCCTGAAGGCCGAGATCGTGCGGCTGGAGCAGGCCCGGGAGGCCAAGCGCGCCTCGCGACAGGCGGCAGACGGCTTCTTCAAGCGATAGTCGTCAAGTCGCAGCTGCACTTTTTTGTGACCGAATTCGTGCAAATTCGACTCAAGCGCGAAATGTTAAGGTTGCATTAGGCTTTCGGGCGCATTGAGGAGATGTCCAGAATCCCTCTGGATTGAGTGGCTCCTGTCCACTCTGTTTGACGCCTCCCTGTTATCAAACTTCACAAGCCGCCCTCGGGCGGCTTTTTTTCGGTCCGATTGCTATCCGGAGAGGGGAAGACCCCGCGTTGCCATGCGCGCGGCGGCTCCGCCACGCACCTGCCGGCGGCGTGCCGCAACTTCACCGTCATTAGGGTTAACGGTACGTTACCCGCGCGGGGCCGCAGCCGTCCCTGTATCGTGCAATTCGACCCGGACAGGAACCGTGACGGCATTGCGCGCCGCGGGCCGGGTGCGTGGAGAGTGGCGTTGAGCAGCGATAGTGCACCCGAACGAGCGGCCGAGGCGCCGATTTCCTTTGGCGCGACCTTTGTGAACTCGGATGCGTTCCGGGCCCTCTTCCGCGAAGGCATGGGCCTCGTGGAGACCACCGCCGCCTATCTGGACGGGCCCGGACGAGAGGAATCGAAGTCGCTGCCGCGCATGCTGGCGCTGGCCTATGCCAGCGAGAGCATGCGCCTGACCACGCGGCTCATGCAGCTGGCCTCCTGGCTGCTCCTGCAGCGCGCCGTCGCGGAGGGCGAGATGTCGCCCGACGAGGCCCGCCGGCAGAAGGAGAAGGTGCGCCTCGCGCAGCAGACGCCCATCAACGGACCTGACGCGATCGAGGCGCTGCCCGCGACCCTGCAGGACCTCATCGCCCAGTCGCTGCGGCTGCAGGCCCGCATCAAGCATCTGGACGACCTGATGGACGGCCCGCCGCCGGCCGAGGAGATTCCGGTCGGGAACCCGGTCCACGCCCACCAGCGACTTCTGGCGACCGCCTTCCGGGCCTGAGCCGGCGACGCCTGCTCGCGCCGGGCACGGGCGCCGCGTCTTTGGCGCCTTTCGACGTTCTCGTCAGATGACCGCGCGCGGGCAAGCGCCCGCGCGGAACGGTCGTCGGCCTGTCACGCGGCGGCGGTCGCCGCGGGCGAGAAGCGCCCGTAGAACGTCTCGCCTCGCTTGGCCATCTCCTTGAGAAGCGCGCAGGGCGCAAAGCGCTCGCCGTGGCGCGACGCGAGGTCCTCGCACAAGGCGACGAAAGCCTTCGCACCCATCCCGTCGATGTAGGAGAGCGTGCCTCCCGTGTAGGGCGCGAAACCGAACCCGAGGATCGAGCCGACGTCGGCCTCGCGCGGGTCGGTGACGATGCCTTCCTCCACCGTGCGGGCCGCTTCGACCGCCTGCACCACGAGGAAACGGTGCTTCAGTTCGGCGACGTCGATCGTGTCCGGATCGAGCGCGGCGCCCGCGACGTCCCGAAGCCCGGGCCAGAGGGTTTTCGGGCCCTTCTCCGGATAATCGTAGAAGCCCTTGCCGTTCTTGCGGCCGAGCCGGCCGTGCGTCTCGACCATGGCCGTCAGGATTCTCTCCTGAACAGGGTCAACCGCGGCGGGGCCCAGCTGCGTCTTCGTCGCGCGGACGATGCGCAGGGCGAGGTCGACCGCGACCTCGTCGTTCAGGGACAGCGGGCCTACGGGCATGCCCGCCATCCTGGCAGCGTTCTCGATCATCGCCGGCGGAATGCCCTCCGCCAGCATCAGGTGGCCTTCCCGGAGATAGGCCCCGACGCAGCGGTTGGCGTAGAAGCCGCGACCGTCGTTGACCACGATGGGCGTCTTGCGGATCGCGCGCACGTAGTCGAGAGCGGTGGCGAGCGCCCTCGGCCCCGTCTCCCGGCCCATGATGACCTCGACCAGCATCATCTTCTCGACCGGCGAGAAGAAGTGAATGCCGATGAAGTCCGCCGGCCGGGCAAAGGCCCTGGCGAGCCCGCTGATCGGAAGGGTCGAGGTGTTGGACGCAAAGACCGTGTCGGGCCGCATCGCCGCCTGCGCGCGGCCGATCACTTCCGCCTTGACCGCCGGGTCCTCGAAGACCGCCTCCACCACCAGGTCGCAGCCGGCGAGCAGCCCGTAGTCGGCCGACGCCGTGATGCGGGAGAGCAGGGCGTCGCGGTCGGCGGTTTTCGCGCGGCCCTTCATGACCTGGTCGGTCATCAACTTGTGCGAGTGAGCCTTGCCCTTCTCGGCCGTCTCCGCGTCCCGGTCGATGAGCACGACCTCGATCCCGGCCTGCGCGGTGACGTAGGCGATCCCCGCGCCCATGAACCCCGCCCCCAGCACGCCGACGCGCTTCAGGCTGGTTGCAGGCTCGCCGCGCGGGCGGCGCGCACCCTTGTTCAGCTCCTGCATCGAGAGGAACAGCGTGCGGATCATCGCCGCCGCCTCCTTCGACTGCAGGATCTTCGCGAACCAGCGGCTCTCGACGCGCAGCGCCAGGTCCATGGGCAGCTGCAGGCCCTCGTAGACGGCATGCAGGATTGCCTTCACGGCGGGGTAGTTGTCGTAGGTCTCGCGCCGGTAGATCGCGTTGGCGGGCGGCCACGTCATCATCCCCGCCGGCGAATAGACCTTGCCGGACGGCGCGCGCCAGCCTTCGGCGTCCCAGGGCGCCACGCCCTTGCCGCCGCCGAGGATCCAGGCCTTGGCGCGGGCCACGATCTCGCCGCGCGGCGCCACGTCATGGACGAGACCCATCGACTTCGCCATGGCCGGGCGCAGCTGCTCGCCCTTGAACAGCATCTGCAGCGCGTCGCCCGTCTGCATCAGGCGAGCCACGCGCTGCGTGCCGCCCGCGCCGGGGAAGAGGCCGACCTTCACCTCCGGCAGCCCGACCCGCGTCGCGGCGTCGTCGGCGACGACGCGGTGGTGGCAGGCGAGCGCGAGCTCGAAGGCGCCGCCCAGGCACACGCCCCCGACGGCGGCTGCGAACGGCTTCCCGCAGGTCTCGAGGCGTCGGTAGAGCAGGCTCAGCCGACGGCTCTCCTCGAACAGGTGGCGGGCCGCCGCCTCCTGTCCCTGCTCGCGGGCGAGCTTCGCGACGGCGGCGCCGAGGCTCTGCAGCATCGACAGGTCCGCGCCGCCGGAGAAGCTGTCCTTCCCCGACGTGATCACGCACCCCTTGATGGCGTCGTCACCGGACACCCGGTCGATCAGGGCGGCGAGTTCGTCGATCACCTGCGGCGTGATGACGTTCATCGAACGTCCGGCCATGTCCCAGGTCGCCAGCGCGATTCCGTCGCCGTCGACCTCGATGCGGAAGGCGGTGTCCTGCATGGTCGTTCTCCCGCTCAGACGCGCTCGATGATGGTGGCGGTGCCCATGCCCGCGCCGATGCACAGGGTGACGAGCGCGGTGCTCTTGCCCGTGCGCTCCAGCTCGTCGAGGGCCGTGCCGAGGATGATCGCCCCCGTGGCGCCGAGCGGATGGCCCATGGCGATGGCGCCGCCGTTCACGTTCACCTTCGCCGGGTCGAGGTCGAAGGCCTGCAGGAAGCGGAGCACCACGGCGGAAAACGCCTCGTTCACCTCGAAGAGATCGATGTCCGACAGGTTCATGCCGGAGCGTTTCAGCACCTTGCGGGTCACGTCCACAGGACCGGTCAGCATCAGCGCCGGCTCGGATCCGATGTTGGCAAAGGCCCGGATCCGCGCCCGCGGCTTCAGGCCGGCGGCGCGGCCGGCCTCGGCGCTGCCGACCAGCACCGCGGCCGCGCCGTCGACGATGCCGGACGAGTTGCCGGCGTGGTGCACGTGGTGGACGCGCTCCAGCTCCGGATGGGCCTGCACGGCGACGGCATCGAACCCGCCCTGGTCCCCCATGACGGCGAAGGAAGGCTTGAGCGATCCGAGCGACTGCATGTCGGTGCCCGGGCGCATGTGCTCGTCACGGTCCAGCAGCGTGATGCCGTTGACGTCGCGCACTGGCACGACCGAACGGGCGAACCGCCCGTCCTCCCACGCGGTCGCGGCGCGGCGCTGGCTCTCCACGGCGTACGCGTCGACGGCGTCGCGCGAGAACCCGTACTTGGTGGCGATGAGATCCGCCGACACGCCCTGCGGCATGAAGTAGGACTTGATCGCGATGGAGGGATCGACGGGCCACGCCCCGCCCGAGGCGCCGATGCCCACGCGGCTCATGGATTCCACGCCTCCGGCGACCGCCATGTCCTGCTGGCCCGCCATCACCTGCGCCGCGGCAAAGTTCACGGCGTCGAGTCCGGAGGCGCAGAAGCGGTTGATCTGCACGCCCGGCACGCCATTGCCGTAGTCCGCGACAAGGGCCGCCATGCGCGCGATGTCCCCGCCGGCCTCGCCGACCGGGTCGACGCAACCGAGAACGACATCGTCGACCAGGCCGGTGTCGAGGTCGTTGCGCTCGCGCAGCGCCGTCAGGGTCTGGGCGGCCAGCGACAGCGCGGTCACCTCGTGCAGCGAACCGTCGGGCTTGCCCCGCCCGCGCGGCGTGCGCACCGCGTCATAGATGAAGGCCTCGGCCATCGCGTCCTCCCAACGGCGTTTCGTCGTTTCCGTCACTCAACCATGATGCGCGGCATCGGCCAACCGGAGGCTGCCGCTCAGAACGCCTCGGCGGGCAGTGCCATCACGGCGTCTGCGCCGGCCGTGATCCGGGCGAGCTGGGCGCCCGTCTCCGGCAGGATGCGCTCCATGAAGAAGCGTGCCAGCACCAGCTTGATGTCCATCGTTTCGGCGCTCGCCGGATCACGGGCCTTCCGGGCGAGGGCCGCTTCCGCCATCCGAACCCACATGGTGCCCATGGCGACGAGGCCCATCATGTGCATGTAGTCGGTGGAGCCCGCCGCGGCGTGGTCCGGGTTCTTCATGCCGTTCTGCATGAACCACATCGTGGCCTGCTGCAGTTGCCCGAGCGCCGCGAGGACGGGCGCGGCCAGCGGGTTCAGGGTCTCGTCGCCGGTCTTGTCCTTGAGATAGGCGGCGGTCTCCCCGAAGAAGGCCATCACGGCACGGCCGCCGTCCTTGGGCAGCTTGCGGCCGACGAGGTCGAGCGCCTGGATGCCGTTGGCACCCTCGTAGATCATGGCGATGCGGGCATCGCGCACGAATTGCTCCATCCCCCACTCGGCGATGTAGCCGTGCCCGCCCAGCATCTGCTGCGCCATGACCGTGTTGGCGAAGCCGAGATCGGTGAGAACACCCTTGATGACCGGCGTCATGAGGCCGAGTCGGTCGTCTGCCGCCTGCACGGCGGCTGCATCGCCGCTGCGATGCGCGACATCGCTCTGCAGGGCCGTGGCGATGACAAGCGCGCGCCCCGCCTCGTTGATCGCGCGGATGGTCATCAGCGTGCGCCGCACGTCCGGGTGGACGATGATGGGGTCGGCCGCTTTGTCCGGCGCCTTGACGCCGGTAAGGGAACGACCCTGCAGCCGCTCCCGGGCGTAGGCGGCCGCGTTCTGGTAGGCGACCTCGGAGAGCCCCAGGCCCTGGATGCCGACTGCGAGGCGCGCCTCGTTCATCATCACGAACATCGCGTTGAGGCCGCGGTTCGCCTCGCCGACGAGCCAGCCCGTCGCGCCGTCGTAGTTCATCACGCAGGTGGCGTTGCCGTGGATGCCCATCTTGTGCTCGAGGGAGCCGCAGCCGACGGCATTGCGGGCACCGCTCGTGCCGTCCTCGTTGAGGAACCGCTTCGGCACGAGGAACAGCGAGATGCCGCGGGTGCCTTCCGGCGCGCCCTCGATGCGGGCGAGCACGAGGTGCACGATGTTCTCGGCGAGGTCGTGGTCGCCGGCCGAGATGAAGATCTTCGTCCCGCTGATCCGGTAGCTGCCGTCCGGCTGGGGCACGGCCCTGGTGCGGATGAGACCGAGGTCGGTGCCGCAGTGCGGCTCGGTCAGGTTCATCGTGCCGCAGAAGCGGCCCTCGATCATCGGCGGCAGCCACGTCGTCTTCTGCTCCGGCGAGCCGTGGCGGGCAAGGGCGGCGATCGCTCCCATCGTGAGCCCGGGGTACATGCCGAGCGCCACGTTGGCCGACGAGGCGAACTCGTTCATCACGGCCGTCAGCGTGTAGGGCAGCCCCTGGCCGCCGTACTCCGCAGGGGCCGAAAGGCCGACCCATCCACCCTCCGCGTAGGCCCGGTAGGCATCCGGGAAGCCTTTCGGCGTGGTGACGCTGCCGTCCGCGTGCCGCGTGCAGCCTTCCACGTCGCCGGTCCGGTTCAGCGGTTGCCAGACCTCCTCCTGGAGGCGCGCGCCCTCGGCGAGGATCGCGTCGAGGGTCTCCCCCGCAATGTCGGCGAAGCCGGGCAGGTTCGCATAGCGCTCGATGGCGAAGACGTCGCGAAGGAGGAATGTCACGTCCGCGACGGGAGCCTTGTAGACGGGCATGGGCCGACCTTTCGAATATGGTTCATATATAAACGATCGGTCGAGCCGCGCAAGCGTGAGCAGGTCGCGGCGGTCGCGCTTTCCTGTGTCCAGCCATTGCGCCGGGACGGTCGCCGGATGGGGAAGGGGCTGCCTCGCAAGGTGGCCGCACGCGGGAAAGGCGCTCCGGATGAACCGGGTTCCCCAGGCGATGGTTGCAAATTTATGAACGTCCAGACAACGAAACTTAACCCTCTGTTTACCATAAACCTCAACAGTCGGCGCCGAGGCCGGGCTCTCGTGGCGCGGCCGTGCGCCGGCTCCCCGAGCCGGCAGGGACGCGAGGCAGGGGCGGGGCATGTCGTCCGGAACAGGCGCGATGAAGATGCCGTGGAGCGTGAAGGGCGTGGACGTCCAGGCACGCGACGCAGCCAAGGAGGCCGCGCGCCGAGCGGGGATGACGCTCGGCGAATGGCTGAACACCGTCATCGCCGAGGAGGCTGCCGGTCCGGCGGCACCGGCTCGCTCCGGCCGCAAGGGACACGATCTCCGCGAACTCGCCGAGCGCCTCGCGCGTCTCGACCGGGCGGCTGCCGATACGGCCGTCGCGGCACAGACCGCCCAGACCGATCTCGAATCCGTCCTGCGCCGCGCGATCGCCGATACCTCCCGCCGGGCCAACGCTGTCGAGGAGCGGACGGCCGGCGCGCTCGACGCCATGGTGCGCTGGATGGAGCGCGCCGACGAGAAGCGTCGCGAGGAGGTGGGGCTCATCGCCGCTGCGCAGGAGCGGACCTCGACTGCCCTGCGCGATGCGTTGTCGCTCGTCACGTCGCGCATGGACTCCATGGAGCGCACGCTGGCAGAAGGCGGCGACGCCGGCCTTCGTGCCGCCGTCGTGCGGTTGGAGAAGCGCATCGACGTGCTCGATGCCAGGGAAGCGGCCGGCGCCGTGCCGCCCCGCATCGAGGCTTCGCTCCGCGATCTCGAGCAGCGGCTCGTCGCCGTGGCCGAGCGGTTCGATTCGCGCGGACCGGTTCGCGGCGAACAGGCCGATCGCATCGCCACGATCGAAACGGCTCTCTCCGCGATCCTCGAGCGCCTCGACATGGCCTCGGACGAGGAACCCGCGACGCCCGACGCCTATCCCGCGGTGCCAGGAAACCTCGACGAGGCCATGGCCCAGATTCGCGCCAGGCAGGCTGAACTCGAGGGCCGGCCACGCCGAGCCCCGCAGTCGGCGCCTGCCGACGCTCTCGTCGCCTCCCTGAAGGGCGACATCGCGCAGCTCTCCGCCCGCATCGACGACCTGCGGCGGGCATCCGCCACCTGGGCCGCCGCCGGAGAGCATCGCGAGCGCGCCGACGTCGCCACCCTGCGCGGCGACCTTGCCGACCTCACGACGGCCGTGAAGGCCCTCGCGCCGCAGTCGCGCCTTGACGCGATCGAGCACAACCTCACCGGCCTCGCGGCCGGCATCGAGGCGTTGCGGGCGAGCCTGCCCGCCCGCCAGGACACTGGCCCGTTCGACGCGCTGCGTGCCGAGATCACCACGATGGGCGAGGCGCTCGCCCCGCTTCGCTCGCTTTCCGACCTTCGCGCCGACATCGCCGCCCTGGACCGTCGTCTCGATCGCGCCCAGGCCAGCGACGAGCCGACCGCGATCGCCGCGATTTCCGACGAGATCGCCGGCCTCAAGGCCGGTGTCGCGGAGGCTGCCGGCGGCGTTGCTGCCGTGGGACAGCTCGAGCGCCGGCTCGACTCTCTCGGCGAGACAATCGAGCAACTGCTCACGCGTCGCGAGAGCGAGGGCACCGCGGCCCTCCAGGCCGTTGCGCAGGATATTCGAGATGCCCTCGCCGGAATGGCGGCGCCGGACCTCACGGCCGTCGAGAGCCGCCTGAAGTCCATCGAGGAGCGCGTGTCACAGCCGGCGGCGCCTGCTGCGGTGGCAGACACGTCCGCGCTGGAAGGCTTGATCCGCGGCCTCGGCGAGAAGATCGAGGCGGCCGGCCGGCCTGAGGCCAGCCCCTCGCACTTCGACGCTCTCGAACGCCAGCTCGCGGCGATGACCGAGGCGCTGGGGCGCAACGACGAGAGCCTGACCGCGCTTCAATCCATGGAGCGCTCGATCACCGAGCTCTTTGCCCGCATCGAGGAGACACGCGCGGCCACCGTCTCGGTCGCCGCCGAGGCCGCCGAGACCGCGGCCAGCCGCGTGGCCGAGTCCGTTCTCACGCTGCCCGAGCGGGACGACCGCACGGGCGAGGCGATGGACGCCGTGCAGGCCACGCTCGGGCGGATCGTCGAGCGGCTTGCACGCCTCGAGAACACCATCGAGACCCGTCGCGACGGCGAAGAGACGCTCGTGCTCTCCCAGCCCGTCGCGCCTGCACCCGCCGGGCCGAGTGTCGCCGAGAAGATCGCCGCCGCTGCCGCTGCCGCGAGGGCCGCCCGCGACTCCGAGCCGCCCGCGCGCCCGGCGACCCGACTGCAATCCTCCGTGCCTCCCGCCGCGACGGTCGAGGCGCCGCGGGTCGAGGCAGTCCCGCCCGCCCCTGTCGGCGCGGCTGCGGCTGCCCAGGCCGCCGAACCCGCCGAAAGCTCCGCCGACCCCGAGGAAGAGGCCAGGCAGCTCGTCGCCGCCGCCCGTGCGTCCGCCGAGCTGGCGCTCGAAGTCCTCGCCGTCGAGCAGGCGCAATCGATGGCAGTGGCCTCCGCTATTGCGTCCGTGCCACCCGCCCTGTCCGGCGATCTCGACGACCGGCCGCTGGAGCCAGGGACCGGCAGGCCCGTCCCGATCCAGGCCGAACTGCCGGCCGAGGAGCCGGCCGTCGAGCCTGAGCCGGCCCGCAACAGCTTCATCGCCGCGGCCCGTGCCGCCATGGCGAAACCGTCAGGCAAGAGCGCGCGCGCCAAGGCGGTGGCCGCCGATGCCGGGACGCTGGCGGCGGATGCCGTCGCCCCCTCGTCCGGCGGAGCCCTCGCGGCCCTGCGCGCGACGATCGAACGCCGGCGCCGTCCGATCCTGCTCGGTCTCGCCGTCGTGGTGCTCGCGGTCGGCACGGCACACGTCGTTCGCAACATGCTGGTTCCCAAGGCGCCGGTGCTCGAGGGCGTCCCGACGGCTCCCGCGGAGCCTCCCCGGCAGGATCCTCCGTCGACCGGGGCGATTCCGCCCGCGGATCCGAAGACCCCGCTGCCGCTCGCGGTCCCCTCCGAGGCGCCTGCGGGCAGCTTCAGCCGCGACGTTCCGGCCACCCCGCCGACCGACGGCTTTGCTCCTTCCCGCAAGGCTGAACCGGACACCGTGGGGGCGCTCGGCAGCCAGCCCGTGCTTCCGCCGGTGCCCTCGTTGACAGACCCTGTCCCCGCCGGGGGCTCGCAGCTCGGCGACGTGGCGCGGGCCATGCTCCCGCCGGGCCTGCAGAAGGCCGCCTCCGCCGGCAACCCCGCGGCCGCCTACGAGGTCGGGATGCGGATGATCGACGGCCGCGGCCTGCCGAAGGACCCGGCCCAGGGCGCCCGCTGGCTCGAGAAGGCCGCGTCCGCCGGGCTGGCCCCCGCCGAGTATCGGCTCGGCAGCCTGTATGAAAAGGGCACGGGCGTCCCTGTGGATCTCGCCAAGGCGCGCGAGTGGTATGCCCGCGCCGCCGGGAAGGGCAATGCGAAGGCGATGCACAACCTCGGCGTCCTGATCGCGGATGGCGGCGGAGACAAGCCGGACTATGCGTCCGCCGTAGCGTGGTTCAGGCGGGCCGCCGAACTGGGCGTCCGCGACAGCCAGTACAATCTCGCCATTCTCGCCGCTCGCGGCCTCGGGATGAGCCAGAACCTCGGCGAATCCTACGTCTGGTTCTCGATTGCCGCGACCCAGGGTGACGAGGACGCCGCGCGCAAGCGGGACGAGGTGGGGGCACGCCTCGACGCTGCGGCGCTCGCGACCGCCAAGGCGACCGCTGCCGGCTTCCAGCCGCGCAAGCAGGATGCCGCGGCCAACGACGTCGCGATGCCGGCGAACTGGGAGGACGTGGTTCCCGCCAAGGAGGGCAAGAAGGCGCGCAGCTGAGGGCGAACCCGCGCCCCGGCGCCAGCGCTGCACTTCGCGCGGGGCCGCCGCGACAGCCTGACGGTTGACGGCAGGGCCCCTGACAGGCCCCATGGCGTCCGCCCGAGACCGCCCACCGGCCCGACGAGGAACCGGCCGTGCAGATCTACCTTCCCATCGCCGACATGCCGATCAGCATCTTCCTGGTGCTGGGCCTGAGCGCCGCCGTCGGCTTCATCTCCGGCATGTTCGGGGTCGGCGGCGGATTTCTGCTGACGCCCCTGCTCATCTTCATCGGAGTGCCGGCGGCCATCTCCGTCGCCACCGTGTCCACGCAGATCACGGCGTCGTCAATGACCGGCGCGCTGGCCTACTGGCGACGCCGTGCCCTCGATGTGAAGCTGGGAACGCTCCTGCTGGCGGGCGGGCTGATCGGAACGCTCCTCGGCGTCTGGTTCTTCAACGCCATGCGCCGCATCGGCCAGCTCGAGCTCGTCATCATCCTGTCCTACATCGTGCTGCTGGGCGGTGTCGGCGGGCTGATGCTGGTGGAGAGCCTCAAGGCCATGTGGGCCGGGCGGAAGGGCGCCGTTCCGCCACGCCGCAGCGGGCCGCACCACCCCTGGTACTTCGGCCTGCCGCTGCGCATGCGGTTCCACCGCTCCAAGCTCTACTGCTCGATCATCCCGCTCGCGGTCCTGTCCGTCATCATCGGGTTTCTCGGGGCCGTCCTGGGCATCGGCGGCGGCTTCCTGATTGTTCCGGCGCTGCTCTACCTCTTCCGGGTCCCCACGGCCGTGGTCGTCGGCACCTCGCTCTACCAGATCCTGTTCACGATGGTCGCGGCGACGGTACTCCACGCCGTCACCAACCAGGCCGTCGACGTGATCCTCGCGTTTCTCCTGGTCCTCGGCGGCGTGTTCGGTGCGCAGTTCGGCGCCCGCGCGGGCCGCAACGTGAAGGGCGAGCACTTCCGGCTCCTGCTCGCGCTGATCGTGCTCGCGGTGGGCGTGCGCTTCCTGGCCGAGGCCACGATCCGGCCGGCAGACGTCTTCTCGCTGGGTGCGACGGAGCTGCGGCAGTGATGCGTGACTGGCGCGCGGCATTGGTGCTGATGCTCGCCGCAGGCGCGGCCGCACCGGCGCGGGCCGAAGCGTTGATCGTCTCGCTGTCGAGCCACCATGTCCGCATCACGCAGACCTACACCGGCGCGGAGCTCGTCATCTTCGGCGTTATCACGCGGGACCGCGCCAGCATCGCCCGCCAGGGGCCCTACGACGTCGTCGTGACGGCCAAGGGTCCTGCCGGGAACATGACGGTGCGCGAGAAGGTCCGCTTTGGACCGATCTGGGCCAATCTGGAACAGCGCAAGTTCGGAGCGCTGCCGGTGACGCTGGCGGTCCTGTCGACGCGGCCGATCGACGACATCGCCACGCCTGACCTGCGCCAGCGCTACCGCATCGGCCTCGACGCGCTCATACCGCGCCCCGGGCTGGGCACGCCCGACGACGACGATTTCCGCAATGCCCTGCTGCGCCTGCGGAGCGAGGCGGGCCTGTACGTCGAGCGCGGCGACGCCGTGACCTTCATTGCACCCGACATCTTCCGCGCCCCGGTCCCGGTGCCCTCGACAGCGCCCGTGGGGACTTACGAGGTCAACATCGCGCTGCTGGCCGACGGCGTCCAGATCGCGCAGGAGACCACCAACTTCGAGGTGTCGAAGGCGGGGTTCGAGCAGGTTCTCTACCAGTCCGCCCGGGACCGCCCGTGGCTCTACGGGGCCGGAACCGCGTTCATGGCGGTCGTGATGGGCTGGCTCGCCTCGATGATCTTCCGGCGGGACTGAACCGGCCGCCCCGCGCGGTCGCATAAGGATGACCTGCGCATTCCAACCCAGGACCCGCCCGTGACGGACGCCCGACCCATGAGCCAACACGACGATCCGAGGTCCGTGCCTCCCGACGCGCTGCTGCTGGGGGCAGGGGGCGTGCTGCCCTTCGCGGCGCTCGCCACGGCGGCGCTGCTGGGGCTCGATTGGCGCTACGGCTTGCCGCACGACACCTTCCGGCAGGCTCTCGTGGGCTACGGAGCGGTGATCCTCTCGTTCCTCGGCGGGGTGCGCTGGGGCGTCGGCCTGCGACCGGGCCACCCCGACCGCGTCCGCCTGCTCGCCGTCTCGGTCATCCCGGCGCTGGCCGCATGGGTGGCGCTGGTCCTGCCGCGGCCGCACGACCTGGCGCTGCTGATCGCATGCTTCCTGGCGCTCGCCGTCGCCGATGTATCGATGGTCCGGCGGGGTCACGCCCCGGGATGGTACGCGACGCTGCGGCTGGGGTTGACGGCCGCGGTCGTGCTGGTCCTGATCGTCGCGCTGGCCATGCTGCCGCTCGCGCCACCGTGACGGCGGGACGGATCGGTCAGTCCGGTGCCAGAGCCGACGAGGGAACGGCGTAGACGCGTCCCGAGCCCAGCACGTGCGCCGTGAACGGACCGGGAAAAAGCGGCCGGAAGGCCGGATCGAGCACGTTGAGACCGCCGGCGTAGGCGCCGAAGGCCGGGAGCACGCAGCGCCGACCGTCGGCCGCGAAGCAGCGCCGACGCAGGCTCCGTCCCCCGCCTCGCACCTTCCCGGCGGGGTGGAGGTGTCCGGCGATCTCGGCTCCCGTCTCCCGCGCTGACGGCTCGTGCCGCAGCGTCACGCCGGCGATGGCCAGCTGCGCCAGCACCGTTCCGCCGAGATCCCGCGGCAACTGCGGATCATGGTTTCCAGTGAGCCACAACCAGTCGCGCCCGGCCTGGAGGCTCGCCAAGGTCGCGAGGTCGCCGCGGTCGATGCGCGCCATCGCTGCTGCGTCGTGCAACGTGTCGCCGAGCACCGCCACGCGCCGGGGCTGCCATCGTGTCAGGGCGTCGGCGAGCGCCGCGAGCGTCGCCCGGCTGTCGTAGGGCGGGAGGAACACGCCCCGTCGGGCGAAGGCGGAGCCCTTCTCGAGGTGCAGGTCGGCGACGAGGAGCAGACTCTCCTCCTGTTGGACCAGTGCACCCGCCGGATCGGCGACGAAGGCGATCCCGCCGACGACGACGGTCGCCGCCGCATCCCTGCGCTCGTCCCGGGCCACGCTCACGCCAGCGCCTCCTCCAGAAGCTCAGCCTCGGCCTGCGCCAGCAGGTCCTCTGCAGCTTCGCCATAAACCGCCTCGCGGCCGATCTCCAGCATGACGGAGACGGCAAGCGGCGACACGCGGTCTAGATCCTTGTGCACGATTCGCCCGCGGATGCGCGAGAGCAGCCCGGCAAGCCGCCTCAGGTCGAGCAGGCCCGTCGCCGCGTCGGCGCGCGTCGCCTGCAGGAGCACGTGGTCCGGCTCGTGCCGGCGCAGGACGTCGTAGACGAGGTCGGTCGACATGGTGACCTGCCGACCCGTCTTCTGCTGGCCCGGGAAGCGGCGCTCGATGAGCCCGGCGATGATCGCGCAGTGCCGGAAGGTCCGCTTCATCAGCGCGGATTCCGCCAGCCATTCCTCGAGGTCGTCGCCCAGCATGTCCTCGCCGAAGAGCGCTTCGAGCGAGATTCGTCCCGATCCGATGGCGGCGCCGACATCCGACAACCCCCAGACGGCGAGCCCGTAGTCCGTGCACACGAATCCGAGCGGGCGCAGCCGCGCGCGCTCCAGCCGCCGTGTCAGGAGCATGCCGAGCGTCTGGTGCGCGAGGCGCCCCTCGAACGGGTAGGCGACGAGGTAGTGCCGCCCGGCGCGCGGGAAGGTCTCGACCAGCATCTGGTCGCGCCGGGGGAGAAGGGACTTGCGCTTCTGCGTCTCCAGCCAGTCGGCGACGCCGCCTTCCATCCGACGCCAGACCGGCGGGTCGGCCAGCATGCCGCGCACGCGTTCGGCGAGGAACGTGGACAGCGGGAACTTGCCGCCTGCATAGGAGGGGATCTTGGGGTCCGTGCCTGGGGCAGTGCGGGAGACGACGACGTCGGTCTCGACGATGGCCTCGAAGCGCAGCACCTCGCCCGCGAAGACGAAGGTGTCGCCCGGCAGCAGCGTCTCGGCGAAGTACTCTTCCACCTCCCCGAGCACTCGTCCGCCCCGCACCGGCGCCGTGGGGGCACCTGGCGCGGACCGGCGCACCCGCCCGAGCCGCACCTTCAGCATCGGTTCCTCGACGATGGTGCCGACGTTCAGGCGGTACTGCTGCGCGACGCGCGGGTTGGACACCCGCCACAGCCCGTCCCGCCCCTGGCGGATCCGGGCGAAGCGGTCGTAGGTCGACAGCGCATAGCCGCCGGTCGCGACGAAGCGCACCACCCGGCCCAAGGTCTCCCGGTCGAGCCACGCGTAGGGCGCTGCCGCGCTGACCTCGGCGTGCAGGTCGTCCACGTCGAAGCCGCCGGCGCACGCCATCCCGAGCACGTGCTGGGCCAGGACGTCGAGCGCGCCGGTGCGCGGCTCGGGCGTGTCCTGCGCCGCGGCGGCAACGGCATCGACCGCCGCGCGGCACTCCATGACCTCGAAGCGGTTCGCCGGCACGAGGATCGCCTTCGACGCCTCGTCGAGGCGGTGGTTCGACCGGCCGATCCGCTGCATCAGCCGGCTCGCGCCCTTCGGCGCTCCCACATTCACCACGAGATCGACGTCACCCCAGTCGATGCCGAGGTCGAGAGTCGACGTGCACACCACTGCCCGAAGGGCGCCGGAGGTCATCGCGGCCTCGACCTTCCGCCGCTGCCCGGCATCCAGCGAGCCGTGGTGCAGCGCGATCGGCAGGCCCTCCTCGTTGATCCGCCAGAGCTCCTGGAAGACGAACTCGGCCTGCATGCGCGTGTTCACGAACACGAGGGTCGTCCGGTGCGCGGCGATGGCCGCATAAATCTCGCGCATGGCGTGCAGTGCCGTGTGCCCCGCAAGCGGGGGGCGCCGCGCCGTGTCCATGATGTGGATGTCGGCGCGGGCGCCGCCGCGCACGACGACGTGCGCAGCAATCGCGTCCGGAGCGGTCTGCGGCACGAGATAGCGCCGCAGGTCATCCGGCTCCCGAACCGTCGCGGAGAGTCCGATGGCCGTGAGGCCAGGAGCCAGCCGGTGCAGCCGGGCGAGCCCCAGCGACAGCAGGTCGCCGCGCTTCGAGGTGACGAGGGCGTGCAGTTCGTCGAGCACGACGCGCCGGAGGCTCCCGAACAGCGTCGCGGCCTCGCGATGGGCGAGAAGAAGCGCAAGCTGTTCTGGGGTCGTGAGAAGGATGTCCGGCGGACGCTCGATCTGCCGGGCGCGCTTGTGGGCCGACGTGTCGCCCGTGCGGGTCTCCAGCCGGACGGGAAGCCCCATCTCGTGGACCGGGGCCTCGAGGTTGCGGGCGATGTCGACCGCCAGCGCCTTCAGCGGCGAGATGTACAGCGTGTGAAGGCTCGGCTTGCCGGCGCCGGCCGGGCTCCGCTCCGCGAGGTCGACCAGCGTCGGCAGGAAGCCGGCCAGCGTTTTTCCCGCGCCGGTGGGGGCATCGAGCAGGACGGACGAGCCCCCGCGGGCGAGCGACAGCAGTTCGAGCTGGTGCGGGCGCGGTGTCCAGCCGCGCGCGGCGAACCAGTCCGCGAAGCGCGGCGGCAGCGGAGCCGGCGATACTGCATCCGGAGGTGGCGAGCCGGCGGAGCGGGAACGGGAGGCGGGCACGCACCAGAGCTAGCGCGCGGCGGCCCCTACGTCACCTGCGGCGCAGAACCGCCACGAGGCCGGGCACGGGTTCGCCGCGTTCGCGGCGCACCCAGTCGGGCCGCTCCTCGTCCAAGGCGAAGCCAGCGTCCGAGGCCTCGGCCCGAAATCGGGCCGGGGCATGGTGCACGCGCAGGTCGGGTCCGATGACTTCTCCCGCGCCTGTGGTCGTCTGCAAGGTCAGGGCGAAGAGCCCGCCGGGCTGCAGGGCCCTGGCCGCGGCCGCGAGGACGGGCCCGAGCCGGGGCACGTAGATCAGGACGTCGGCAGCGACGACGAGGTCCAGCGACGCCGCCGGCTGGCGTGCCAGCGTCGCGGCAAGATCCTCGCAGGCCACCTCGTCATAAACGCCGCGCGTCGTCGTGCGCCGAAGCATCTCCCGGGAGAGGTCGCAGCCGGCGAGCCATTCGACCCGGTCCCTCAGGGCCACGCCCGCAAGCCCGGTGCCGCAGCCGAGGTCGAGGGCGCGGGCGAAACGACGAGCCGGGGCCACCCGGTCCAGCGCCGCGGCTACCAGCTCCGGACCGCGGTAGGAGAGCGCACCCGTCAGATGACCCTCGAAACGAGGCGCATAGTCGTCGAAAAGCGCCGCGACGTAGGCCGGCGGCATCGCCGTGTCCGGCGGCAGATGCCCCGCCTCCGCCAGCCGCAGCCCCGATCCCAGCACGTCCTGCGGGTCGAGTGCCCGGCAGCGCAACCATGCCGCTACGGCCTCGTCGCTGCGAGCCTGTCGCTGACAGGCGTCTCCGAGGGCGAGCCACGCCGGCGCCCAGTCCGGGGCCAGGTCGAGCGTCTGGCGGAGCAGGTCCTCGGCGCCCGCCGCATCGCCATCCGCGAGCGCCGCGACGGCCCAGGCGTAGCGCCGATCGGCCGCGAGATCGCCGGAGGAATGCAGGGTCGCAGGCATGGCGCGGGAGATGGAACGGCACGTGGCCGGGGTCAAGTTGCCAGGTCCTCCCGACGACTTGTCCCTCCGCGACGCTGCCTTTGCTGTTGACGCCGTCCCGGCGTTCGCCTAGTCCGGATGGCGGGACACCCTTCCCCAACGAAGGGCGCCCATCTGGAAGGATGGAGACATCAGATGGCGAATCCGACGCCCGGCGTGCGGCCGGTCAACCCGCATTTCTCGTCCGGCCCCTGCGCCAAGCGCCCCGGCTGGTCCCTCGACTCCCTCAAGGATGCCTCGCTCGGCCGGTCCCACCGCGCCAAGGTGGGCAAGGCCAAGCTCAAGCAGGCCATCGACCTCACCCGCGAAGTCCTCGGGGTGCCCGCCGACTATCGTATCGCCATCGTCCCGGCGTCCGACACGGGCGCGGTCGAGATGGCGATGTGGTCGCTGCTCGGCGCGCGTGGCGTCGACATGGTGGCGTGGGAGAGCTTCGGCGAAGGCTGGGTCACGGACGTCGTCAAGCAGCTTAAGCTGAAGGACGCGCGCGTCCTCAAGGCGGGCTACGGCGAGATCGTCGACCTCGCGACCGTCAACTTCGACAACGACGTCGTCTTCACCTGGAACGGCACCACCTCCGGCGTGCGCGTCCCGAACGGCGACTGGATCCCCGCCGACCGCAAGGGGCTGACGATCTGCGACGCCACCTCCGCCGCCTTCGCACAGCGGCTGGACTGGCCGAAGCTCGATGTCGTCACCTTCTCCTGGCAGAAAGTGCTGGGCGGCGAGGCGGCGCACGGCATGCTCATCCTCTCGCCGCGTGCGGCCGAGCGCTTGACCTCCTACATGCCGGCCTGGCCGCTGCCGAAGATTTTCCGCATGACCTCGGGCGGCAAGCTCACCGAGGGCCTGTTCCAGGGCGAGACGATCAACACCCCCTCCATGCTCTGCGTCGAGGACTACATCGACGCGCTGCTGTGGGCCAAGTCGATCGGCGGACTCGAAGGGCTGATCGCGCGTGCGGACGCCAATACGAAGGCGGTCGCCGACTTCGTCGCCGCGCACGAGTGGATCGACTTCCTCGCCAACGACCCGGCGATCCGCTCGAACACCAGCGTCTGCCTCGTGTTCAGCGACCCCGCGGTCAAGGCGCTGCCGGCCGAGGCGCAGGCGGCTTTCGCGAAGGGGGTCGTCGATCTCGTGGAGAAGCAGGGGGTCGGCTTCGATCTCGGCGCCTACCGCGACGCACCTCCCGGGCTGCGCATCTGGTGCGGCGCGACGGTCGAGACCTCCGACGTCGCCGCCCTGATGCAGTGGGTCGGCTGGGCCTTCCACGAGACGAAGGCTGGCCTCGCCAAGGCGGCCTGAGCCGGCTTGCATTCCCCGTCTGGATCCCCTTCCCGACCGGCTGCACCGGTCGCTGGGGATGACGCAGGAGGCACCGCGCCTTCGCTGCCGTCATCCCCGGCCGGAGCGGCGAAGCCGCGGAGGGGCAGGGAACCCGACAGCGCCTCCTCAGGCGGGTGACCCTCCGCTGCCACCCTTACCCCTCAACGACAAGCCGGCGCCACGCGCCGCCCCTCCTGCGGGAGGGATGAAGGAGACCCACCATGGCACCCCGCGTTCTGATTTCTGATGCCCTGTCGCCCGCCGCCGTCGCCATCTTCAAGGAGCGCGGCGTCGAGGTGGACGTGAAGCCAGGCCTCGACAAGGACGAACTCGCCGCCATCATCGGCGACTATGACGGCCTCGCCATCCGCTCGGCGACCAAGGTCACGGCGAAGCTGCTCGAGACCGCGACGCGGCTGAAGGTCGTCGGCCGCGCCGGAATCGGTGTCGACAATGTCGACATCCCCGCCGCCACGGCGCACGGCGTGATCGTCATGAACACGCCGTTCGGCAACTCGATCACCACGGCCGAGCACGCCATCGCCATGATGTTCGCGGTCGCCCGCGAGATCCCCGCGGCCGACGCCTCCACCCAGGCCGGCAAATGGGAGAAGAACCGCTTCATGGGCGTCGAGATCACCGGGAAGGTGCTCGGCATTATCGGTTGCGGCAACATCGGCTCGATCGTCGCGGACCGTGCGATCGGCCTGAAGATGCGCGTCATCGCCTTCGATCCCTTCCTGTCGCCCGAGCGCGCCCTCGACCTCGGCGTCGAGAAGGTGGAACTGGACGACCTCCTCGCCCGGGCCGACTTCATCACCCTGCACGTGCCGATGACCGCCCAGACGAAGAACGTCCTCTCGGCCGAGAACCTCGCCAGGACGAAGAAGGGCGTTCGCATCGTCAACTGCGCCCGCGGCGGCCTCGTCGACGAGGCGGCGCTGCGCCGGCTGCTCGACGAGGGGCATGTCGCGGGGGCGGCCTTCGACGTCTTCTCGGTCGAGCCGGCGAAGGAAAACCCGCTGTTCGGCCATCCCAACGTCGTCTGCACCCCGCATCTCGGCGCCTCCACCACCGAGGCGCAGGAGAACGTGGCGCTGCAGGTCGCCGAGCAGATGTCCGACTACCTGATCCGCGGCGCGATCTCGAACGCCATCAACTTCCCCTCGATCACGGCCGAGGAAGCGCCGAAGCTGAAGCCGTTCATCGCGCTGGCCGAAAAGCTCGGCTCCTTCGCCGGACAGCTCACCGAGAGCGGCATCAAGGAGATCCGGATCACCTTCGAGGGCGGCGTGGCCGGCCTCAAGATCAAGGCGCTCACGGCCTCGGCCATCGCCGGCCTTCTGCGGCCGCTGCTGCAGGACGTCAACGTCGTCTCCGCACCGGTCGTCGCCAAGGAGCGCGGCATCGTCATCGAGGAGACGACGCGGGCAGCGGAGGGCGACTTCGAGTCGCTGATCACGCTGACCGTCGTCACGGAGACGATGGAGCGCTCGGTGTCGGGCACGGTGTTCCACGACGGCAAGCCGCGCATCGTCAACATCAAGGGCATCAAGGTGGACGCCGAGTTCGCGCCCTCGATGATCTACGTGACGAACGAGGACAAGCCCGGCTTCATCGGCCGCTTTGCCGGCCTGCTCGGAGACGCGGGCGTGAACATCGCCACGTTCGCCCTCGGCCGCGACGCGCAGGGCGGCTCGGCCATTGCGCTGGTGGAGGTGGACGGCGCGGTTCCGGCGGACGTGCTGGCGCGCATCCAGACCATTGCCGGGGTCAAGCAGGCACGCGCCCTGAAGTTCTGACGGCTGGGGCTGGGGCGGCTCAGCGCCGCCCCAACCGCTCGGCGATCCAGATGCCGCCGAGCACGAGGGCCAGCGCGACGCCGCTGTGCAGGCCGAAGGGCTCGCGCAGGATCACCACGGCGAGGAACGAGCCGAACACGGGCACGAGGTTGACGAAGAGCCCCGCCCGTCCGGGCCCGATCAGTTCCACCCCGCGCATGAAGAACAGTTGCGAGAACAGCGACGGGAACAGCCCCACATAGGCGACGACGAACAGTCCCTTCAGCGTCGGCAGTTGCATTTCCCCCCGTGCCGCCTCAACGGCGAGCAGCGGCATCGCCGAGAGGATGGCGACGATGGCCATCGCGGCGAAGAGCGTGAGTCCCGACACCGGCGGACGCTGCCGGAGCGCCACGGTGTAGCCGGCGTAGAGCACGCAGGCGATCAGCATCCAGACGTCGCCGATGTTGAAGCTGAGACCGAGCAGCACTGCGAGTTCACCGCGGCTGGCGAGGACGAGAACCCCGGCCGTGGTCACCAGCATGCCGATGATCTGCAGCGGCGTGACCGGGGTTCGATAGAGGAGCAGCGCCCCGATCAGCACGAAGACCGGGATGGCGCCCTGGAAGATCGTCAGGTTCACCGCGCTGGTGTAGTGCGCCGCCTCGTAGAAGAGCGCGTTGAAGCCGGTGAAGCCAAGCATCCCCATGACGACGATGCGCTTCCAGTAGGGCGGCAAGGCCACGATCTCGGCGCGGATCTCGCGACCGGCGATGAGCAGGAGGGCCGAGCACGCGATGAACCAGCGGCCGAAGGTGATCACCATCGGCGAGACTTCGCCCACCGCAAGGCGCCCGGCCACGGCATTGCCGCCCCACATCAGCATGGTCAGGCACAGCAGCACGTAGGGCTGGGCCCACAACCAGCGGCCCATCCGCGTCTCGCGCATGTCGTCTCGTCTCCCGTGCGCCGCGCCGTTGGCCGCGACCGCACCCGGTGCTATCAGGGCCGGACCCGCCCCACCGCGAGCCCCCGGACCATGCCCTTACGTTTTCTCGTCGTCGACGGCAACACGCGCGAAGGACGCGAAACCCATCGCGCCACCTACGGGCAGAGCTATTGCGAATCCTACGCGGCCGTCATCCGCGACATCGAGCCCGCCGCTGTCTGCGATTTTGCGATGCCGGCGGACGAGGGAGCCAACCTTCCGGATTCTGCGGGACTGGAGAGCTACGACGCTGTAGTCCTGACCGGTTCGGCCCTGCATGCCTACCATGCCGTTCCGGCGGTTCTGCGGCAGGTGGAACTCGCCCGGGCGGTCTACAGGTCGGGCACGCCGTTCTTCGGCTCATGCTGGGGCATCCAGATCGCGGCGGTCGCAGCAGGCGGCGAGGTCCGGGCCAACCCGCGAGGCCGTGAAGTGGGTTTTGCGCGGAACGTGTCGCCCACGGATGCGGGGAGGGGGCACCCCCTGCTGGCTGGTCGCGCCGGCGCGTGGGATGCGCCCGCCATCCATCTCGACGAGGTCGCCGTGCCGCCTGGTGATGTCACCGTGCTTGCCACCAATGCCGTATCCCCGATCCAGGCGGCTGAGATCCGTCACGACGGCGGTCTGTTCTGGGGCGTGCAGTACCATCCCGAGTTCAGCCTGCGGGAGATGGCGGCGATCCTCGGGCGCTACGGCACGACGCTCCAGCAGGAGGGGTTCTTCCGTGATGCCGCCCAGCAGGCGGCCACGGTCGAGGACCTGCGAACGTTGCATGAGGATCGCGGCCGCAGCGATCTTGCCTGGCGCTACGCCATCGGGCGCGACCTGCTCGACGACTCGATCCGCACGACGGAGATCCGCAACTTCATCGCCCACCGCGTGAAGCCCGGGGCTTCCCGCCGCGGCCGCGCCTGAAGACAGTTCGACCGACCCGCTTCACCCGGCGATAACGACGGGAGGCGTCGATCCTTGCGCGAGCCGTTCCGCGTCGAGCCCAATGGGCCGAAAGCGAGGAACGGCGACACGCATGCAGCTCCGCAACGAAGCCTCCTACCGCGGCAGGCTCTTCCGGCATTGCCGCGACCTTCGCCATGCACGTGGCTGGGCGACCGTTCCGCTGATCGCGTCGGAGATCTACGCCGTCTGCCACGAAATGCCCGTTCTGTTCGAGAAGCGGGGGGATGCCTGGTCCGTCGTTGGATTGCTCGGCGACCCGGCGCTTCGGGCGCCGCGGCTGCGGGACGACGGGTCCTGGGCGGGCGACTATTCGCCCTTCATGCTGCGGATCCATCCTTTCCGGCTCGGCCCGGACGGCGTGTGGGACGTGGCGCCGGAGGGGATCGCCGAGCCGCCGGCACGGGGCAATCCCTTCTTCGCGGCCGACGGGCGGCTGTCGCCGGCCTACGCGCGCGTCAAGGCGATGCTGCTGGAGGCGACCGACGGACTGCGGCGGCTGTCCGCCCTCGCGTCGGCGCTGGAGGGCGCGGGGCTCCTCGTGCCGGTCGCCACCGGCTATCTGGCGGAGCCGCTCTCGGAGACCGTTGCGACTCTTTTCTGTATCGATCGCCTGCGCCTTGCCAGGACCCGGGCGCCCATGCTCGCGCGCCTGGCCGAAGGAACGCCCTCGGCCCTCGACCTCGCCTTCTCGTCGGTGCATTCGATGCGGCTCGTCGCAGGCGATTATCCGCGCGCGGCGACGGCGGACCTCGAAACCCGAATTGCGTCCCTGATCGGGGAGTCGCTGGGAGAACGTGGCCAGCAGCGCGACGACCAAGCCGGGCCGCCGCCCAATGACGATCCGCCCGCGCCATTGATGGTCTTCGATCTCGATCGATCCGAGACGATCGACTTCTCCCGCCTCTACTGACCGGGCTGGCGCCGACGTCAGCTGGCCTTCGCCATGTCCCGCAGCACGGCGTTGATGCGGTGCTGGGCGATCCGGTGGATGGACACCACCTGGGCGGCCAGCCAGCCGTGCTCGGCCACGAGTCGCCGGTGGGTCACCGAGCCGAAGAAGCCCTCGGCGAGGACGTGGAGGCCGCCGATCCCGTAGTGCGACTCTCCTCGCGAAAAGGTGAGGTCCCAGGGCACGAATGCGCCCGCCTCCTCGAGTGCGGCATGGATCGGCACGAGGGCCCGGCGGGAGTTGACGTAGGTCCACAGGGCCTGGCACCGACGCTCGACTTCGGCCTCCCGAACACCGCGTTCCTCCTCGTCGAGGCGCGGACTGCCCCACGCCAGCGCCGTCTCGTCCACCAGCACCGGCAGGTCGTCGGTCGATCCGTCGTCGACGAGCGTCAAGGGATAGGCCTGCAGCAGGAGCGGCGAGACGAGGCTGCCATCGGGTGCGGTCGCAGGCTCATGGTAGTCGTGCCAGCGGGTCAGACCGGTCACGGCCACGAGGTCCCACCCCTCCGGCAACCTCCGCCAGGCGACGGGAAAGCGCTGCGCGAGCAGGGCGACCTCGACCGGCGAGATCGAGACCACGACCGGATTGCTGCGCGGCCGCGACTGCCCAGCTTCCGGTAATCGCGGCAAATCTAGAATGCGATCAAATGGCCTTAGAGAAAGATACAAGATGATGCCGCCCTATTCGTCGTGGACCGGGTTCCGGTCTAGCCCAGAACCCTTGACCACTTCGAAACATGGCCCGCAGCAGTCTCACGATTGCGCAAGACATCGCCGGCATGACGTCTCCCCGGCCCGGCAAGGCCGACGCGGCCGCCCCGCGTCGCGAGGGCGCCCGTGCGGGGATGGAGCGCGTCGTCTCCCGCTTCGCATCGTTCTTTTTCGACGAGACGCGCCATCGCTCTTCGCTGCCGCTGATGGCCAGTTGGCTCGTCGGCGACGGACGGCACCGTGATGCCCTATCGATCCTCGATCGCTACTGGAGGACGGGTCCCGACGGTGTCGACGACCGGCTTCTCCAGGGCGCGATCCTCGCCCAGCTGGACGGCACGGCCGCCTCGCTGGACGCGTTCCAGCGAGCCTTCGACATCGACCCCAACGACGCGCGGGCCCAGCGGGCGCTCATCGGTAGCCTGACCGAACTCGGCCGGGAGAAGCCGCTGCGGCGTCTGGCACGCCGGCTGGTCGACAGGGCACGCGACCCGGCCGTGATCGAACTCGCGCTGAACGCACTGGATCCGGACTGGTCGTTCTTCGGGTCGGTCGAGGAGCGCGACGGCTTCTGCGCCGGATGGTGCGCATGGCGCGGCGATGCGTCGCGCAGTCTCACCGTCATTGCCGACGGTCGCCGCGCGTCACTTCCGCTTTCGGCAGTGGGACACGCCCATTGGTCCCGAGCGGGTTTCCGATATGCCCCGTTCCGGTTCGAATGGCCCGCCAGTACGGCGGTCGTCGACGTCAGGGACGGCGACGACGGCACCTCGCTGCGCGGCGCTCCGATGCTCGATGACGGGATCCTCGAGCGCCTGCCGGCGCGCGACAGCGTGCAGGCACAGGTGGCCGTGATCGTTCCCGTCTATGACGACGCCGTGGCGACGCGCCGCTGCTTCGACTCGCTCTTTACCGACGGCACGCGCCTGGCGCGCCGGATCATCGTCGTCGATGACGCCAGTCCCAGTCCCATGATCCGCGCCCATCTCGACCGGCTCGCCTCTGACGGGCGGATCGAGCTGATCCGCAATCCGCACAACACCGGCTTCATCCGAGCGGTCAACCGTGCCCTGCGACGCGTCGGCGGCGAGGACATCGTCCTTCTCAATGCGGACACGCATGTACCGCGGGGATGGCTCGACCGGCTCCACGCCATCGCCGCGCAACCCGGCGTGGGCACCGTCACGCCACTTTCCAACAATGGCGAACTGGTGAGCGTGCCGTCGCGGTTTCGCGCCAGCCCCATGCCGACCCCAGAGCGGATCGAGGCCATCAATGCCGCGGCCCGGGCCGCGGCCATTCCGCCCGTTGACCTTCCCAACGGCATAGGCTTCTGCCTCTACGTGAGGAACGAGGCCCTGCGTGCCGTGGGAGGCCTCGACGCCGACCGGTACGAGCGCGGCTATCTGGAGGAAGTCGATTTCTCCCTCAGGGTAGCGGAGGCAGGCTACCGCAACATCTGCGCGCCGACGGTCTTCGTCGGCCACCAGGGCGAGGCCTCCTTCGGGGCGACGAAGCGAAGCCTCGTGACCGCGAACGCCGCCGCGCTCATGCGGCGATGGCCCGAGATCGAGCAGCAGACCTCCGCGTTCCTGCGCGACGATCCCCTTCGGCCGGTGTGCGGAGCCCTTGCATGGGCGACCCTCGATCCCGGGCGATCGAGACGCCTCGTCTTGAGCTCATCGGCTGCGCTCGACCCGTCCGTCGGGACACGGCTGGGATCCTCCGTGGACGCCGGGTCGGTCGACCTGGCGGCGCTCTGTGGCCGACCGGGCGACCCGAGTACGTGGCGCGTCCGCCTGCCGGGAATCGACGCCGCCACGGCCCTTCCGCCCGACGCGCGGGGTCTGCCATCCGCCGAGGCGCTGGTCGAACTCGCGAGCGCTGCCGCCGCAACCGACGTCGTGGTGGTGCTCGACAAGGCGATCGACCCTGAGTGGCTCGACGTCGCCTGCCAGTCCGGCCTTCCGGTCGATGTCCTGCCACGGGAGGAGTGGGCGGTCTCGCCGCCAGGCCTGACAGCCTTCAGGCTGGGACGTTCAGGGCGGCCCGGCCTGCGCCACATCCTCGCTCCGACTGCGACGGCCGCCGGCCGCCTCGACGCGGCTCTTGACGCCGGGCCTGCCGCGAGCGTCGTGCGGCTTCCTCCACCAGCCGTCCCGGCCGTGGCGAACTCCGTTCCGCCCGATGCCTCCGCGGCGGTGGTACAGACGATCGGCATCGTACCGACCGACCGGTCCCCCGCGAGCTTTGCCTTCGTCCGCGAATTCGCACAGGCGATGCTGCGGCGCCGTTCCAACCGCAGCCTGATCGTCCTCGGCGACACGATCCGAGACATTGGCCTCATCCGCCTGGGGAACGTTTTCGTCACCGGACCGCTGGAGGACGAGGATCCGGCGGAGGTGCTTTCCGTCCACCGGTGCCGGTCGCTGCTGCTGGTCCAGCGCGACCGCAGCTTCATCAATCCCGGAATCGACTTCGTCCGGCGCAGCACGCTGCCCTTCGCGGCATTCGCGACCGGCGGCGCGGTCGACCTGCTGCTCGACCGGGGCGACGGTCTCGCGCTCGACCCCGGCTGGTCGATCGACACCGTCGCGTTCGTGGTCGACCGCGTGCTCGGCCGCCCCGGCACGGGAATACCGGTGCTCGACAAGCGCACGGAGCGCCTTGCGTCATGACGGCCCTGAACGCCCTTCCACTCATCCCGGCCGGATCCGCGCAGCCCAGCCCGGCATCGCTGTCCGCGTCATTCCATCCGATCGGCGACTGCGCCGTCGGGGGGTGGGTGCTCGACCCGCAGCGTCCGGGCCACCGCTTCGTCGTGGAGATCCGGGCCGACGGCGAGCATGTTGCCCTGGCGCTGGCCGAGACCTTCTCGGCGGAGGTCCGCGATCTCTTCGGAGGGGACGGCTGCCACGGCTTCGCCGCCGTGCTGTCCTCCACGCAACTGGAGGCAGCCACCACGATCGAGGCGGTGATCGCCAACACCGGAGTGGTGATCGGCACGATCGACCGGACGACGGCCGCCGCGGACGACGCGCGCCCGCGGGCAGTGGTCGGCGAGGCGCTCTGGATCGGGGGGCTGCGTGTCAGTGGCTACGCCTACGACTTCGGAGATCCCGGTCGCCCGGCCGTCGTGGAGGTCCATGTCGATGGTGACCTCGTGTGCCGCGTCGCGGCCGACAAGTGGCGGGACATGGGTGACGGCTCGGCCGTTCCCAGTGGACGCGTCGGCTTCGACATCGCGCTTCCCCTGTCGATGGCCGACGGCGCGCCCCACGCGCTCAGGGCCAGTGTCAACGGTGTCGACCTCGGCGGCTCGCCAACGACCGTCATCGTCCATGACGGTGGTTTCGCCGGGCTCGCCGGGGAGCTGGATCCGGACGGGCGGAGCGGCGCCCTGATCCGGGCGAGACTGCTCGACCGGCTCATGCCCGGCGCCCTGCCGCTGTCCGAGGCGGCGTCGTGGCTCGGGCACTTTCCGGTCGAGGAGCCCATCGCGGCGATAGGCCTCGTCGCGGTCCTCGTGATCGGCGACGAGGACGCCGCGGCCGCCACGATGACCTCGCTCGAACGCCAGGATCACCCGGGCTGGATCGGCTTCCAGGTGCCGACCGGAGCCTCCCCCGAGGAGGACGCCGCAGCCCTCGAGGATGCCCGGAAGGCGATCGCCGATGCGGGTGCCGACTGGGTCGCCGTCGTGGCTGCAGGAGCCCGCCTCGATCCGTTGGCGATCGGCCACCTCGCCGCGGCGCTGGAGCACCGCAGCGCGCCGGGGCTCGTCTATGCAGACATCGTGTGCACGGTCGATGGCAAGCCGGTGCCCATGGCGCTTCCCGCCTACGACCGGTTCAGGATGAGGTCGCAGGCCTACTGCGCCGACCTCTTCGCCGTTCCCGTGGACCGCTTCGAGCAGCCCTTCCCGCCCAGCCTGTCGAGCGCCTGCGACCTGCTGCTGTGGTGTACCGGAAGTTGCGAGGACGCGGCCGAGCCGGTAGGCCACGTGCCCCAGTTCCTCGCAGTTCTCCCGGAACGGGACGCGGCGCAGCGGGCTGAAACTCTTGCCCGTGCAGTCGAGGCGGACCTCGCCCGCAGAGGGAAAGGGCCGGTCCCGCCGGTCGAGCCTGTCGTGGGCCGGGTGCTCTCGGCTGTGTCGGTCGGGCGGTCGGTTCCGCTGGACGGCTGCGGCGTCTCGATCATCATCCCCACGCGCGACCGTCTCGACCTGCTGAAGCCCTGCGTCGAGAGCATCATCGAGCACACCCGCGGGATCGACTACGAGATCGTCGTCGTCGACAACGGATCGCGCGACGAGGCGACCCTCGCCTACCTCTCCGAACTCGCGGATCTCGGACACGGCGTCGTGCGCGCCGACATCCCGTTCAACTATGCGACGCTCAACAACATCGCGGTTGAACACGCCCGCCATCCGCTGCTCTGCCTGCTCAACAACGACGTCGAGGTGCTCGAGCCGGACTGGCTGGCGCAGATGGCCGCGCTTCTCCACGAGGACGACGTCGGCATCGTCGGGGCCACGCTGCTGTGGCCAAGCCGGATCATCCAGCACGGTGGCGTGGTGGTCGGGTCGCACATGGCGGCGCACCATGCCTTCACGGCCTGTCTGGACGGCGAGAGCGGCTACGGCGACATGCTCCTGTGCGAGCGGCAGCACAGTGCCGTCACCGCGGCGTGTCTCCTCCTGCGGCGGGAGGACTACGTGGCCGTCGGCGGCCTCGACGAGGTCGCGTTCCCGGTGAACTTCAACGACGTCGATCTCTGCCTCAAGGTCGGGCGGCTCGGAAAGGCGGTCGTGATGTCGCCGCGCGCACGCCTCCTTCACAAGGAGAGCGCGAGCCGGGGCCAGGACCTCACCCGCGAGAAGCACGCGCGCTCCCGCAAGGAACTGGCCGCGCTGCGTGAGCGGTGGGCCGAGGTGCTCGGCAACGATCCCTTCTACAACCCCAACCTCGGGCTCGACCTGTTCCCGTTCGAAGGCCTTGCGACGCCGCCCCGCCATCGCGGCCTCCGCCTTCGGCCGTCGCGACCCGGGCGACCGTGACCGGTCGGATTGAAGGCAAAAGCTTAACTCCCATTAACCCCCCGCCGTGCGATGTCGAGGCAGGGGCCTCCGGCCTGACCCGTGCAACCTCGGGGCGAGGAGCGACATGCTCAAGGCGCTGCTGGACACGACCAAGACGACCCCGCTGCGGGATGCGGCGCGAGAACTCGGGCCGGCGCTGCGATCCATTGCGGCGATCAGCCTGTTCCTGAACCTGCTGGCCATCGCGCCGGCGCTCTACATGATGAGCGCCTACGAGCGCGTCCTGTCGTCACGCAACGACGTCACCTGGGCCTTCCTGACCTTGCTGCTCGTGGCGATGGGGTTGGCCTATGCCCTGCTGACCAACCTGCGGACGCGCGCCCTGGTGCGGATCGGCATCGCCTTCGACAACAGGCTCAGCGACGATCTCTTCGCAGCCGTGCACCGCGCGACGCTGAATCGCAAGGGGACCAGCCCGACGCTGGGCACGCCCGTGCAGGCCATGCGGGACCTCGACACCCTGCGTGACAACCTGTCCGGAAGGCTGGTCGCGTCCGGTGTCGATCTCTTGTTCGCGCCCCTGTTCCTGCTGGCGTGCGCCATGCTGCACCCGCTGATCGGCGTGGCGACGCTGGCGATCATGGCCGCCGTCGGCATTCTCGGCTTCGTGATGAATTCAACCGCGTCGAAGTGGTCGATGCGGTCCATGGCCGTCTCGATCACCGCTTCCGAGTTCGCAGGGTCCATGATGCGGAACGCGGAAGCGATCCAGGCGCTGGGAATGGTCGGGGCGCTCCAGTCGCGCTGGAAGAAGCTTCGTGACGCGGGACTGGGCTGGTCGGCCATGTCGGCGGACAGCGGCTCGTGGGCGAGCGTCGGATTGACGTTTGCCACCTTCGCCGGCGCCACGCTCGTCGCCTCGGTCACGCTGTTGCTCGTCATCGAGAACATCGCATCGGCGTCTGTCCTGTTCGGCGCGATGATCCTGTCCGGCAAGGCGATCGCCCCGATGAGTGCGCTCGCCTCCAACTGGAAGGCCTACCTCTCGACAAATTATGCCTTCGAACGGATCGACCGGCTGTTCCTGAGTGCTCCGGCAGCGGCCGACCGGGTGGAACTGCCGAAACCGCTGGGCGGGCTGGCCTTCGAAAACGTCTCCGTCGTGCCACCGGGCGGGAAGAAGCCGGTCCTTCGCAACATCAGCTTCGATGTCGAACCCGGCGAGATCCTCGGCGTCATCGGTCCCAGCGCCGCCGGAAAGTCGAGCCTCGCCCGCGTCATCACGGGCGTCTGGCAGCCGACGGAAGGCAGCGTCCGCCTTGACGGTTCGGAGCTGAACCAGTGGCATCCGGACGAACTCGGCCGGCACGTCGGCTACATCCCGCAGGACGTCGAGCTCTTCGCGGGATCCGTCGCCGAGAACATCGCCCGGTTCTCCTCCACCTCAAGCGAAGCGGTCATCAAGGCCGCTCAGCTTGCCGGCGTCCACGAGATGATCCAGAACCTCGAGGACGGATACAACACGGAGATCGGCGAGGCCGGGGCGAAGCTGTCGGGCGGCCAACGCCAGCGCCTCGCGCTCGCGCGGGCCGTGTTCGGACGGCCGCCGCTCATCGTCCTCGACGAACCGAACGCCAGCCTCGACACCCGGGGCGAGGAATCGCTGGTCCAGGCAATCCGGGCCCTGGCGAAGGCCGGCTCGACGGTGGTGCTGATCACCCATCGGGCAAACATCATGTCGCATGTCGACAAGGTGCTCGTCATGGCGGACGGGGGCGTGCACCTCTTCGGGCCGCGTGACGAGGTGCTGCGTCGCCTCGCGACGCCGAACACCGTCCAGTTCCGGCCGGTGGTGAGGGCCTCCTGATGCTGGCCGGATTGCGCGAGAAGATGATCGCCGCGGCGCCGCGTGCTCCGCTGACGACGCCGGTGGCTCCCACCGACTGGCAGCGGCTGATCCACCGGGCCTGGTGGGTCATCGTCGTGTTTTTCGGGCTCGGCGGACTATGGTCGGTGACCGCGCGCCTCGACCAGGGCGCGATCGCGCCGGGCGTCATTTCAGTGGCATCCAACCGCAAGGCCGTCCAGCATCTGGAGGGCGGCATCGTGCGCGAGGTGCGGGTGCGCGACGGCGACCTCGTGGAAGAGGGGGCCGTCGTCGTCCGGCTGGACGAGACCCAGTCACGGGCCGCGCTCGAGGTGGTGCGCAAGCAGCTTGCCGCGGCGCTCGCCGAGGAGGCGCGGCTCGTCGCCGAACGGGACCTCGCCGACCAGGTCACGTTTCCCGACGAAGTCCGCCAGATGCAGGGTGACCCGATGGTCGACCGGGCCGTCGCGGATCAGGTCGCTGCGTTCAGGGAACGTCGCACCAACCTCCTCAGCCAGCAGAACATCCTCGAAGCGCGCATCCAGCAGGTGCGGGAGGGAATGGCAGGGACGCAGGGGGAGAAGGAAGCAGGCGAGGAACAGGTCGCCACGATCCGGAGAGAGCTCGCGGGCCTGCGCGACCTGCTCGCCAAGAACCTCGTCCAGCTGCCGAGGGTGCTGTCGCTCGAACGGGAAGAGGCGAGGCTGAAGGGCGTCATCGGCCGCGCCGTCGCCGACATGGCCCGATATGAGCAGACGATCGGCGAGACGAGGATCCAGATCCAGCAGTTGCGGCAGCAGTTCCTCGAGGGCGTCAGCCGCGATCTGCCGGCGGTGCGCAAGACGATCGCCGAGATGCGGGAGAAGATGTCCGTCCAGATCGACGTGCTGAGGCGCGTTGAGATCAGGGCGCCGCAGACCGGGGTGGTCCAGTCGCTCAAGGTGTTCACCGTCGGCGGCGTTGTCCGGCCGGGGGAAGTCCTGATGGAGATCGTGCCCGTCTCCGACGAACTCGTGATCCGCGCCAAGGTCAGCCCGCTCGACGTCGACAACGTGCACTTGGACTCCACGGCCGAAATCCGCTTCCCGGCGTTCTCGAGCCGACATCCGCCGATCTTCTTCGGGAAGGTGCGGACGATCTCGCGCGACCGTCTCGTCGACGACAACGCCAACCGCGATCCGTACTTCGCGGCCGAGGTCACCGTCGACCAGGCCTCCATTCCGAAGGAGTTCCGCGACAAGATCGTCGCGGGCATGTCTGCCGACGTGGTCGTCGCGGTCGGCGAGCGGACGGCGATCTGGTACATCCTCGGCCCGCTCCTGAACCGGCTGCAGCTCGGCATGCGGGAACACTGAATCCCTCAGGGGGAGGACGACGCGCGAGGGCGCCCGCGGAGATGCGGGCGCCTTTTTCATTGCGCGCGTGGGCGACGCCTGCGGAGCCGCGAGGCTGCCTTCATCGTGCGCTCTGTGACAAGCATCCACCGGATGCACAAGGCCGGGCCGCCGCCGCAGCCTCCAGAGGCCATCCCGCCCCTTCACGTCGCCCTGCTGCAAGAACACACCGGCCCGGGCGCCCCCAAACGTTGCGCTCACGCAAGTACGAAACGCTCCAAAAGAGACGAAACGCACAGGATCGTCAGAAATCACGTCGTTGGTTAATCGATGATTACTTGTAAATCGGAATCGAACACTGTCGAGGGGGTAGAACAATCCAGAGAAAAAGACCTGATCGCATCAAAGGCGGTGCCGCACGCGTACGAAAGAAGGTAGTAGGAAAAAGAATATCGATGAATAATTGCGGGTGTATGTTGCGATTTCGCATGGAGTAAGACCTATTACTGCTGTAAAATAGAAAAATGTAGTGAAATTCAATCTCAATAGAACTGCTTATGATCATTATGCAGCGTGTTTTGAAGTAATATTCAGCCGAAACAACGCTAGTTTGGGTGGCGTTGTCGACTTAACCTGCGTTCCTCGATCCCGTACATCTTTGGGCGTGAGTTGAGGGGGTGAGTATCCCAAGACCGGGCGTGCGGGGGTGCATCCGGTTCGGTGAAGCCAAGTTGTCAGGGAAGGTCAAAAAATGGCGAGTTACACCTACTCATTGAATGGCGGCGATCAGACTCCGATCGGAGCGATCCTGGGCAAGTACGACAGCGAGTTCCGCGCTGCGGTGCAGAACGCGATCGGTTCGCTCGTCGACGACACCGATGCCGACCCGAACAACGCGAACGTCGACCTGCAGCTGTTCGATCAGGACGGCACCGACTTCGACGCAGACGGATACGGCGGTGCCTTCGTCCGCGACGGCCAGGATTTTGCGGGTCTCGAAGATGCCCCGATCCTGATCTTCGACGACTCCGCCAGCGACGGCGATGGCGTCAGCGTCACGGTGGACGGCGACATCGAGGAGCAGCTCGTCGGTCTCACCACCTTCGGCGACAAGTTCATCGTGAAGGCCAGCGACGATGACGGCGACATCACCGTCGACGGCGCCGGCGGCAACGACACCATCACCACGGGCCGCGGCGACGACCTCGTCTTCGGTGGCACGGGTGACGATCGGATTTCCGCCGGCAAGGGCGACGACATCGTCGACGCCGGCAAGGGCAATGACTCCGTCAGCGGCGGCGCAGGCGACGACCTCCTGCTCGGCGGCGACGGCAACGACACCATCCTGGGCGACTCCGGAGACGACGAGATCTGGGGCGGCGAGGGCGACGACAGCATCTATGGCGGCGTCGGCAACACGACCGTCTACGGCGGCGCCGGCTTCGACGTGGCCGTCATCAAGGCGAACATCGCCGGCTTCGAGTTCGAAGACGGTGCCTGGACGAACGGTGGCAACGTGATCACCGACGTGGAGTACACCAAGCTCAACAATGGCGTGCTCATCACGGTCGGGACGGACCAGGAGGCCGACGTGGCGCGCCTGTTCCAGCTGCTCACGGACAAGGATCCGACCGCGGCCCAGCTCCACGATGCGCTCTACAGCTTCAACGAGGGCGGCCTCGGCCTCGACGCGATCGCGCAGCAGATCGATGAAGCGCAGCCGGCGGGGTCTCAGCTCGGCCTCGACGAGGCGCTGACCGACCACTCGGAGATCAAGAGCTTCGTCGCGAGCCTGATCAACAACGCGTTCGACGCCGATCCCTGGAACAACGCCCAGCTGGAGAACTACGTCGACGACCTCATCAGCACGTATGGCGACGCGATCGAGAAGAAGCTCATCGTCGCGGACCTCGTCACGAAGCTCGATGCGGCCGACGAGCACATCCACATCGCTGTCAGCGGCTCGTCCGTCTGAGCAGTGACCTCCGCAACAGCGAATTGAGTGGAGACACACGATGGCAAGGATCATCGGAAGAGGTGGTGACGACGAACTGGTCGGCACGGGCGATGACGACGTCATCCTCGGACGCAGCGGCGACGACAAGCTGTGGGGCGGCCTGGGCGACGACAGCATCAACGGCGGCAGCGGCGCGGACAAGCTCTACGGCAACGAGGGCGACGACCAGCTCCGCGGCGGCAGCGGCGAGGACAGCCTGAACGGCGGCGAGGACGACGACGACCTCGGTGGCGGGAGCGGCGACGATACCCTCGACGGCGGCAGCGGCAACGACCAGTTGAGCGGCGGAAGCGGCAGGGACTGGTTCGTGTTCAGCGGCGATGACGTCGGTGAAGACACCATTGGCGACTTCGACGCGGACAAGGACATCATCGACGTGACCGGGATCACCGGCGTCGATGGTCCCGAGGACGTGAAGATCGAGTACGTCGACGGCAACGCGGTGATCACATGGACCGGCGACACGCCCGGGTCGATCACCGTGGAAGGCGTCAAGCCGGGATCGCTCGTCCTCGGCGAAAACGTGATCGCATGCTTCCAGCGCGGCACGTTGATCCGCACGCCGGACGGCGAGGTCCCGGTCGAGAGCCTCGCCATCGGCGACATGGTGATCAACCTCGACGGGGTCGCAAGGCCGGTGAAGTGGATCGGTCGCCGTTCGTACCGCCGCCGCTTCGTGGGCCCGAACTCCGAAGCGAGCCCGGTCGTCATCCGTGCAGGTGCCCTGGGGCCGAACGTGCCCCATCGCGACCTGACGCTGTCGGCCAAGCATGCGATGTTCTTCGACGGCGTCTTCGTCCGCTCGGAGGACCTCATCAACGGCGACAGCGTCGTGCGGGACCGCGACCTGGACCTGATCGAGTACTTCCACGTGGAACTCGACAGCCACGACGTGATCTTCGCCAACGGTGCGCCGACGGAGACCTACGCGAACCACAACAGCCGCCGGATGTTCGCCAACTGGCAGGAGTACGTCGACCTCTACGGGGCCGAGGACAGCCTGGAGCCGGACGCGAACGGCGACTTCCCGCGGACGTGGCCGCTGGTCGAGCATGGTCCCGCATTCGAGCGGGTCATGGCGATCGTCGGAAAGGCGCTGGCTCGCGCCGCCTGACCCGGCAGGAGCTGAAGGGAAGGGCCGCCCGGCAGGGCGGCCCTTTCCGCTTTCCGGGCCTCACGCGACCCGCCGCGCTCCGTGCCGGAAAGGCGCGGCACGCGCTGGCTCCGCGTCCGTCCGGTAGCCCGCGGCCAGCGCCTGCAGGCGTTCGAACTGGTCAAGCACGGCTCCCGCCGAGGCGGAACTTGCCTCCGCCAGCGCCGCGTTCTGCTGGGTCATCTCGTCCATGTGCGCGACGGCCTGGCTCACCTCGTCGATCCCGCTGGCCTGCTCCGTTGCGGCGACGGAAATCTCTTCCACCGTGTTCGCGACCTTCTGAGAAGCCTCGACGATCCGTCCCAACGTCGTCCCTGCATCGCGGACAAGACGGACACCCTGGCCGATCTCGCGGGTGGAGGAAGAGATCAAGGCTCCGATGTCGCGTGCCGCCTCGCTCGAGCGCTGTGCCAGCGTCCTGACCTCCGCGGCAACCACGGCGAATCCCTTCCCGGCTTCACCCGCCCGCGCCGCCTCCACCGCTGCGTTGAGCGCGAGCAGGTTCGTCTGGAAGGCGATCTCCTCGATCACGGATGTGATCTCGGTGATCTTGCCTGACGCCTGCTCGATGCGCGTCATGGCGTCCACCGCCTCGCCGGCGATCCGGCCTCCCTCCTCGGCCACCCTCCTGGCCTCGTCGGCAAAGCCCACGGCCTGCCGTGACGCGAGTGCGCTGGCCTTGACCGAGGCCGCCAGTTGCTCGGCCGTCGCTGCGGTTTCCTCAAGGGCGGAGGCTTGCTGCTCCGTCCGCGCCGCAAGGTTCCTGCTGCCGTGCGCAATCTCGTCGAAGGCTGCGGTGGTCTCGGACGACGCGGCAAGGACGGCGCCGACGAGATCGGTCATGGCCTCGACCAGCTCGTTGACCCCTGACGACAGCACCTGCAGCGAACCGTCCGCCTCGCCGACGATCCTGATGCGGCCGGTCAGGTCCTTTCGGCGGGCGGTCTCGACGACGCCGGCAACCTGGCGCATCACGTCTTCGAGCCGCAGTCTCTCCCTGACCGTCTCCGTCACGTCGGACGCGAACTTCACCACGCGGTAAGGCTTGCCCTGGGCGTCGAGGATGGGGTTGTAGGTCGCCTGGATCCAGATCTCCCGACCGCCCTTCGCAAACCGCCGGTATTGTCCCGAGTGGAACTCACCGCGGCGCAGCTTGTCCCAGAAGGCGACGTATCCGGCACTCGTCCGCTCGTCCTCGGCGACGAACATCCGGTGATGATGTCCTCTGATCTCGTCGAGGGAGTACCCCATCGCATCGAGGAAGTTCGCATTGGCGTCGACGATGGTGCCGTCGAGTTCGAAGACGATCATGGCCTGCGAGCGCGAGATGGCCTCGCGCAGGCTTTCGAGATGCGCCTCACGCATCCTTCGTTCCGAGATGTCCGCGGCGATCATCATGATCCGCGTCACCCGGCCCGACCGATCGCGGACCGGGTGGTAGGCCCCCTGAAGCCAGGCGACGTCACCTGCCTTCCTCAGCCGCCGGAATTCCGAGACCTCCCTGCGCCCCTGCCGGAGGCGATCCCAGAAGGCCGAATGGGCAGCGCTCGAGGCTTCGGCCGCGTCCACGAACATGCTGTGCGGCCTGCCGCGGATGTCATCCAGCGCGTAGCCCATGGTGGACAGGAAGTTGGCATTGGCGCTGACGATCGTCCCGTCAGGCTCGAAGGTGATGACGGCAAACGACTCGTCGACGGCGTCGGCCCGGTCTCGCTTGGCGGGATCCGACAAGATCGGCAGCGACAAGACCATGAAGCAGCCCCTGTGGCATAGATGACGCCAACCGATCTACTGCCCAAGTCCTAAGCATCGATTATTGCAATTTGAGACTAAATCACTGATTTTTCGAGGTGAATGCAAACGTTACATTGCGACCAAAGCAGTTTCGTTTGCTTGACCAAGCTCCTCAACCGGATGTTCGGCGGCGCCCATTAGGGACTGAAGGCCGACCGATCCAAGCCGCGATCACGCCCGGACACCTTGCAGGCGCATGCGACGCATCCTCTTCGTCCACCAGAATTTCCCCGGACAGTTCGTCCATCTCGCGCGGATGCTGTCGCGCAGTCCGGACTGGACGGTCGCCGCCATCGGGGGAGCCACCGCCAAGACGATGCAGGGCATCAGGCTCGAGCGGCATGAGCCGGACGCGGTCCCCGGCCTCCTGGCCGACGCCGCAGGCGCGCGCTACGGGCTCGACAGCCGGTGCGGCGAGGCGGCCGCACGCGCCGCGGCCAGGTTGAGGGCGGACGGCTTCGTCCCCGACGTCATCGTCGGCCATACCGGCTGGGGCGAGATGCTGCTGATGCGCGACGTCTTTCCGTCCGCGCGGATCGTCTCGTACCTCGAGTTCTTCTTCACGGCCGAAGGCGGGGACGTGAACTTCGATCCGGAGTTTCCGGCACTCGAAGGCGATCCCGTTGCGTTGCAGGCCGCACTGATGGCGCGCAACGCCGCCGTGGTGCTCTCGGCCGAGCGCTCGGACGTGCTCGTCTCGCCGACGGCCTGGCAGGCGTCTCGCTTCCCGCTGCCCCTGCGCGACCGGATCCGGATCGTGCACGAAGGCGTGGATACCGAGCGACTGGCCCCGCACGACGGCGTGAAGATCGAACTCCCCAACGGACGCACGGTCCAGTCCGGAGACGAGGTGCTGACCTATGTGGCGCGCAACCTCGAGCCCTACCGCGGCTTTCATCGCTTCATGCGCGCGCTCCCGGCCATCCTCGAGCGGCGTCCCGAGGCCCAGGTGCTGATCGTCGGCGGCGACGAGGTGTCCTACGGCCTGCCGCCGAAGGCGCGCGCGACGTGGCGCGAGGCGCTGCTGGACGAAGTCGGCTCGCGCCTGCCCGCCGGCCGGGTCCACTTCCTCGGCAAGCTGCCCTACGACGCCTACATCGGCGTGCTGCAGGTGGCGCGGGTCCACGTGTATCTCACCTATCCGTTCGTGCTGTCGTGGTCCCTGCTCGAGGCGATGAGCTGCGGCGTCGCGATCGTCGGATCGGACACTGCTCCTCTCCGCGAGGTCGTGAGCGACGGACTGACGGGGCGCCTCGTCGGCTTCTTCGACGAGCCGGCACTGGTCGAGGCGACGAGCGCGGCTCTGGCTGATCCGGCCTCGTCCCATGCGTTCGGCGCAGCAGCCCGCCTGCATGTGAAAGACCGGTTCACGGTCGAGCAGAGCATCGCCGCGTATCGCGATATCATCGGCGGCGCCTGACCGGGACGCGACGGACAGCGCCTCGTCTGCGGCAGACGAGATTCGACGTTCAGGCCAGAGATTGCAGGCCAAGTATTTCGTCAAATGCCAAGCGCTTTTGCCTAAAAACTACTGGCGTTCGAGCTGTTCTCCGTGACCGGAATCGTAACAGACCGCTCCTAACGTGCATTCACCGATACCGGCGACGCCAGAGAGCGCTGCGGGTCAGGCACGTTCAGGGGTCCGGGGAACAGGTGGCGGTCTGCACCGCGACACGGCCGACGGATTCGGGAACGGTCGGCCACGCGGGAATGTCGCCGGACCTGCGACGGAACGAGCGGACCCTGGGGGCGGCGGGAATGAGCATACAGGTTGTCGTCGGCAAGAAGCGGATCGATGTGCGCAAGCTGCTCGTCGATCAGAATCTGTTCGACGAGGCATACTATCTCGCCTCCCATCCCGACATCCGAGAGGCAGGCGTCGACGCGTTCGAGCACTTCTTCCTTTACGGCCACAAGGAAGGCCGCAAGCCGAACCCGCTGTTCGATCCGCTCTGGTACACGGCGTCCAACCAGGACGTGGCCTCCACCGACATCCAGCCGCTCCTGCACTACGTCCTCTACGGCGAGAGCGAGTCGCGGCGGCCTTCTCCGCTGTTCGATCCGGGCTGGTACCGCTCGCGCTACGGCGTCGCCGAGGGCGAGAGCTGCCTCGGGCACTATCTCTGCAACAGGACCGGCGCCTTCAGCCCGATTCCGGAGTTCGATGCCGAGTACTACCTGAAGACGTACAAGGACGTCGCGGGAGCCGGCGTCGACCCGTTCGAGCACTTCATGAACTACGGCTACCGCGAGGGCCGCAATCCCTCCGCCGAGTTCGACACGCGCTTCTATGTCCAGCGCTACTTCCAGGGCCAGGCCGAGCAGAACCCGCTCATCCACTTCCTGGAGAACCGCGGGCAGCCCGGCATCTACTCGCGCCCGCCGGAGAACGAGGCTACCATTCCGGCGGAGATCCGCCGCTTCACCAAGCCGAGCAGCCACTTCGAGGAGCCGCGCGCCGTCAAGGCGGCAGCGAAGAAGCGGGCGAAGGTGCTCTGCTACTATCTCACGCAATTCCACGCCTTCCCCGAGAACGACCGCTGGTGGGGCACCGGTTTCACCGAGTGGACGAACATCGCGAGGGGCGTGCCGCGCTTCAAGAACCACTACCAGCCGCGGGTCCCTCGCGACCTCGGCTTCTACAACCTCATGAACCTCGACGTGATGCGCCGCCAGGTGGAGATGGCGCAGAGCGCGGGTGTCCACGGCTTCGTCTTCTACTACTACTCCTTCAACGGCCACCGGCTGATGGAGAAGCCGCTCGAGCAGTTCCTCGGCGCCCGCGACATCGACATGCCGTTCTGCCTGATGTGGGCGAACGAGAACTGGACCCGCCGCTGGGACGGCGAGGAGAGCGAGGTCCTGATCGCGCAGAACTACGACCCGGAAGACGACGCGGCGCTCGTCGCCGACTTCGCCCGCCATTTCGCCGATCCCCGCTACATCCGCGTCGGTGACCGCCCGCTGCTGATGGTCTATCGCCCGGGCATCATCCCCGACAGCAAGGAGACGCTGGCGCGCTGGCGGACGCTGTTCCGCGACAACCACGGCGAGGACCCGATCCTCGTCATGGCGCAGACGTTCAACCAGAAGGACCCGACCGAGTTCGGGCTCGACGGAGCCATCGAGTTCCCGCCGCACAAGGTCACCGCCGAGATCCGTCAGGTGAATGACCAGATCCAGCTGATGGACGACACGTTCGGGGGGCAGGTCTTCTCCTACGACGACGTGGTGCGGCACTCGCTCGAGGAGCCCAATCCTCCTTATCCGCTGATCAAGACGGTCGTGCCCAGTTGGGACAACGACGCCCGGCGGCAGGGCACCGGTCTCGTCGTCCACGGCTCCACGCCGGCCAAGTACGAACGCTGGCTGTCCGCCCTCGTCGAGAGGGCGCAGCGCGAGCGCTTCTTCGGCGAGTCCTTCGTCTGCGTGAACGCGTGGAACGAGTGGTGCGAGGGGGCCTATCTGGAGCCTGACCTGCACTTCGGCTCTGCCTATCTCAATGCCACCGGGCGGGCGATCACCGGCCTCTCCGCGGACGTGCAGACGCCGCGGCTGCTTCTCGTGGGGCACGACGCCTTCCCCAGCGGCGCGCAGCACCTTCTGCTCAACATTGGCCGCACGCTCAGGAACGGGTTCGGAATCGAAGTCGAGTATCTCCTGCTCGGGCCGGGCGCCATGGAGGACGACTACGCGCGGGTCGCGCCGACGACCGTCGTTCCCGAGCCTTCCCGCCTCGCCCAGAAGATTCTCGAGTTCCGCGAGCGGGGGTTCCGCCACGCGGTCGCCAACACGGTCGTGACCGGAGAGGCCGTCAAGGTGCTGGCTGACGCCGGGATCCGGGTGGTGCTCCTCGTCCACGAATTACCCCGGATCCTCAAGGAAAAGGGACTCGAGACCCGCGCCCGTATCGGCATGCGCGCCGCCGACCAGGTGATCTTCGCGGCGGAGTTCGTCCGCGACCGTACCGCCGGAGCCCTGGGCCTGACGGGTGCCTCGAACTTCCTCATCCGCCCGCAAGGCAGCTACAAGGCCGTTGCGTTCTCGGAGGAGGCGCGCGCCGGCGTGCGCGAAGAACTCGGTCTCGGCCCTGACGACCGGCTCGTGATCGGCGTCGGCTATGCCGACATGCGCAAGGGCTTCGATCTCTTCCTCCAGACCTGGCGTCTGATGGGCCAGCAGGGGCCCGGCACGCACTTCTGCTGGATCGGGGACATGGACCCCGTGATGGCCGAGTGGTTCGGGCCGGAGATCGAGGATGCGAAGGCCTCGGGCACTTTCCACGTCACGGGGTACAGGAAGGACGTCGAGGCCTTCTTCTCGGCGGCCGACGCGTTCGTCCTGACCTCGCGCGAGGACCCGTTCCCGACGGTGGTGCTCGAGGCGCTGGCGGTCGGGCTGCCGGTCTTCGCCTTCGACCGCAGCGGCGGCATTCCCGACTTCCTGCGGGAGGGAGACCTTGGCTGCGTCGTCCCCTACGGCGACACGGCAGCACTGGCGGGGGAACTGGGTCGTCAGCTGTCGGCCGGCGTCTCCGAGGAGGTCCGGGAGCGCTATCGGGCCACGATCGAGGAGCGCTTCGGCTTCACCGACTATGTCCGCGACCTGCTTCACGTCGCCGTGCCTGACCTTCCGTCGATCTCGGTCGTCGTGCCGAACTACAACTACGCGCACTGCATGGAGGAGCGTCTCACCACGATCTTCGAGCAGTCGCACCCCGTGGAGGAGATCGTCGTCCTCGACGATGCGTCGAGCGACAACAGCGTCTCGGTGATCTGCGACGTCGCCCAGTCGCGCGACCGCGACGTGCTCCTGGCCGTCAACGAGAAGAATTCCGGATCGGTCTTCGCGCAGTGGATGAAGGCGGCCGAGATGGCGAGGGGGGAGTTCGTCTGGATCGCGGAGGCGGACGACCTGTCGGAACGCACGTTCCTGTCGACGCTCGTCAACCTGATGCGGACCGACCCGGCGATCGACATCGCGTTCTCGGATTCGCGCGCCATCGACATGCAGGGCGGCCCGGTTTTCGACAGCTACAAGCCCTACTTCGGGACCATCGAGCCTGGCGCGCTGACGCGGACCCAGATCTTCGACGGCAACGACTTCGTGTCGCGCTACCTGGGCATCAAGAACGTGATCCTGAACGTCAGTTCGGTCCTCTGGCGCCGCGACGCGTTGCGGCGTGCGCTGGAGGCGAGCTGGTCGGATCTCAAGCGCCTCAGGATGGCCGGCGACTGGCGGATCTATCTCGAGGTCCTGTCGTGGCCCGGCGCCAAGATCGCCTACAGCGCCGACATGCTGAACGTTCACCGCCGCCACTCGGCGAGCGTGACTCACAGCCTCGACAAGAAGGCCCACGTGGGCGAGATCCGCACGCTGCAGGAGTTCGCCGCGTCGAGCTTCAAGCTTCCGCCGCGCTGCCGCAAGGCGCAGGGCGATTACCTGCGCGAGGTGACCGAACAACTTCTGGGCTCGAAGCAAGGGGCCGTCTTCTAGCCCGGACAACTGGTCCGGCACGCGGGGGCAGTTGCCGGGCCTGAACATCGAGACGATGGGTGGGACGTCGACATGAAGGGATACGTCGAAAGCGCGGACTTTCGGGTTGTCTCGGGCTGGGCCTACGACCCGGCCCGCCCGGATGCCGCCGTGGAGGTCGAGGTGCTGGACGGCGACCGGCCGTTGCTGCGCGCACTCGCCGACGAGTTGCGCGGCGACCTTCAGGCGGCCGGCCTCGGGAACGGGTGCCACGGCTTCCGCGTCAGGTTGCCGGACGGCCTGCTCCCCGCCAGTCGCCACGTCCTGCGCATTCGCTACGCCGGCACCGACGTCGACGTGCCGGGTTCCCCCTGCGTGCTCGAGGTGCAGGGTGGCTTCCGCGCCACCCGCGCGGCCGATCTGACGCGTGACTACGTGGCGCGCGAAATCGCCGGTGCCCGCGTCGCCGCCGATCTTGGCCCGGCGATCGGTTTCGTGCTCCAGCAACTGGACCAGCTTCTCGAGGCCCGGAGCCGGCTGACGGACGCTGGCGTCGGGCCCGAAGCCGGGCTCTCCGACGGCGTCTCCGGGAACGCGCTGCGCAATCTCCTGCAGGATCTCCAGACGAGCTATCCGCCGCTGGCACTTCAGCGATCGGCGCGGCCCGACCTCAGCATCATCCTGCCGGCGTTCAACCAGTTCCACGAGGTCTACGCCACCGTGCGCAGCATCGCGGAGCACGAGAGCAGGTTCAGCACGGAAGTCATCGTCGTCGATGTCGGCTCGGAAGACCTGCTGATGCTGTCTTCCTTCGTGTTTCCGCCGGCGGTTCGCGTCTTCCGCACGAAAGGCCGCGAGGGTTGGACCAACGCCGTCAGGGCGGGCATGGCGCTGGTGTCGGCTCCCGTGGTCTGGGTCATGGACCCTGGTCTCACGCTGGCGGCCGGCGCCGTCGACGGACTCATGGAGTGCCTGGCTGCGGATCCGGGTATCGCGCTGGTGTCTCCGGTCATCGCCGACCAGAACAACAGGGTCCTCGAGGCCGGGAAGATCATCTCGCCCCTTGGTGAAATCTCTGCCGACCATGGCGGGCTGGACGTCGATTCACCGGCCGTGACGGTCACGCGCGATTGCGCCGTGGCGTCGCACCTCGCCATGGCGTTCCGGCGCTCGCTCTGGCAGCGCCTGCAGGGTTTCGACCGCGCCTACGATCCCGCGGGGCACCACGAGGCCGACTTCACCGCCAGAACCCGCGCGGCCGGCTTCCGCTCCATCGTCGCCGGACATGTCCGTCTCGGGGCCCGGGGAGGAATTGGCGAGCGCTGGAAGGCACGCTGGCCGGTCGAGAACCATCTGCGCCACTGGCTTGACCGCTGGTCGGGCGAGGAGCGCTCCAGGCTGCCGGCATCCAGGCCGTCCATCCTCTTCATCGACGACCATGTGCCGACACCCGATCGCGACGCGGGCTCGCGGGCGATCGTGGACCACATGCTGGCCTTCCAGCGAATGGGCTACGATGTCTCGTTCATGCCGAACATCACCGCGAGCCGGATCGACCCGCAGACTCGGGCCCTCGAGGATTGCGGCGTGCGCTGCCTCGTTGCCCCGTTCGTCCACGAGGTGCGGGACGCCGTCCAGATCAACGACGGGCCCTTCGACGCGGTCTACCTGCACCGCTACACGACGGCGATGAGACGGATGGACAGCATCCGCGCCGTCATGCCCGGGGCCCGGGTGCTCCTGAATGTTGCCGATCTTCACGCACTTCGGGTGGCGCGGGAGGCCGAGCTTGCAGGGAGCGACGAGATGCGGGCCCGCGCGCGGCAGGTCGAGGCCGACGAGGTCGGGATGATCAGGCTCGCGGACGCCACGATCGTGCACTCGCATGTCGAGCGCGACCTGCTCAAGGATCGCTTCGCCATCACGGACGTCCACGTGGTCCCCTGGTCCATGCCGCTTGCATCGCCGATCGAGGACTGGCAGCGCCGGACCGAGCTCGCCTTCGTCGGCAGTGGTCGTCACCGGCCGAACATCGACTGCATCGACTATCTTCTGAGCGAGATCATGCCACGCGTCCGCGAGCGACTGCCCGACGTCGGGCTGAGGCTGATCGGACCCGACATCCCGCTCGAGTATGCCGACGACGCGCGGCGCGTCCGCGTCGATGGATGGGTTCCGAGCCTGCCCGGCGCCTTGTCGACTGCGCGTCTGACGGTGGCTCCCCTTCGCTTCGGCGCCGGCGTCAAGGGAAAGGTCCTCGACAGCTGGGCGCTCGGCATTCCCTGCGTCATGTCGTCCATGGCGGCCGAGGGATTGCCCGTCGACCGGCTGCCGCACGGCACCGTCTTCGACGGCCCGGATGCGTTCGCAGAGAACCTGGTCAGGCTCTACCAGTCGCCTGATGTGCTGGAGCAACTCAGCACGGCATCTCAGTCCATCATTTCGTCGCTCTATTCGAGGCGGGAGGTCGAGCAATGTTTCTCAAGGATTTTCGCCCATATGGAAGCATCGCGACTGCCGCAGAGTGTGAGATCATGAAGCCGATGCGTGTCTTCCTGCTGGGCGCGACGCCCGAGTTCGACGTGGCTCCGGGTCAGTCCATCGACCATCGGCTTGCCAAGACGGGGGGCAACACCGGCAACCAGGTGATCGCGCACGGACTTCTGCGCACGATCGAGTATCAGCACGTCTCCTGGGACTACGGGATCGGTCCGCGTCGGGTCGACGAGGAGTACGACCTGATCCTGATTGCCGCAGCCAATTTCCTGTTTCCGGGCTTTGATTTCGGCGGCATGGCCTCGTTCATCGAGAGCACGAAGCTCCCCGTCGCCGTGGCTGGTCTCGGCGCGCAGAGCAATGACTACTCGCCGGCGATCGATCTCAAGCCCGGCACCGAGCGTCTGGTGAAGGTCCTGTCCGAAAGGGCCAGGACGATCGGCGTGCGCGGACACTTCACGGCCGAGGTGCTGGCGCAGCGCGGCGTCCACAACGTGAAGGTGCTCGGCTGCCCGTCCTTCTACATGCGCGGTGATCGTGGCTACGCGGTCGAACGAAGCCTCGCCACTCATCCGCGCGTCGCCCTGAACCTTTCGCGGGACGTGGTGAAGCATTCCTTCAACCCGGAGTTGGTGCTCGGGCTGCTCGCCAAAGCCATGACGTTCGCCGTCCAGAATGGTGCCGATTTCGTCGCGCAGACCGAGCAGCAGGAGATGCGCATCCCGGACCTGCCGCCGGGCAGCGAGCGGGACGCCATGGTGGCGCAGATCGCGCAGGCCTATTTCAACGGAGCAGAGCCGCCTGCCGGCTTCCGCGAGTGGACCGAAAGCCATCTCCTGACGTTCTGGTCCGTCGCGGAGTGGGTGGACGCCATGACCCGGTACGGCTTCGTGTTCGGCCAGCGGTTCCACGGCAACATGATCGCCCTGGCCTCGGGAACGCCGGCGGTCTGGATCCATCACGACAGCCGGACCGAAGAGATGTGCCGGTTCTTCGGCCTGCCGGCCGTGTCCCTGGAGGACGCCTCCCGTCGTGAGATCGCTTCGCTGGCGGACGCGTTCTCGATCGAGGGGATCAACGCACGTTACCCGGCGCTCCTGGCCGAGTACCGTTCGTTCCTGTCCGACAACGGGCTCTCGCCGGTCCGCCAGAGGGCAGCGGCGCACACGGCCGCGGCGTAGAAGGGCGGCCACCGGCGCGCCGCCAGCCATGCATTCGGCTCTCGTCAGGGCGGAGAGGATCCGCCGGCCTGGCGGAGAGGGCGGGCCCTGCCGACGATGCCGTCGGCGCGCGATCCTTCGCATGACGGATCGAGCGACACGAAGCGGTCGGAACCGCGTCCCTGGCACCGGTAGACGACGGCGGTGCCTTCCAGAGCATCCTCGAACGAGTACCCGAGCAGCGAGTGCAGCCTGCCCCGGTTCTCGCAGTCCCGCCGCAGCGACGGGAAGTCCGCGCCCGAGGTGTCGATGCACCGGAAGATCGGAGAGGCCGGCGCACCGGGGCGGGGCGCCTCGCTGAATCGGAGCACCGCTTCCACGGTGCCTGCGGTCTCGCCTGCCTCGCGGGCCTCGCGACGGGATCCGTCCGGCGTCCGGATCCGGAACAGCGTGTAGTCCGCTTCGCCCTTCTTACGCAGGCTTGGAGTGGTGTCTGTCTGGACGTTCGCCGCCTGACGTGCCCTTGTCAGGTTGGAGAACGCATAGTCGAAACCATGCACGGTGTTGTCCGTGATCGAGACGGTATCGTCCACGGAGAGCCCGCGATTGCCGAAGAAGGCCTGCCCCGCGCTGTTGAACAGGTAGTTCCGTGTCATCACGACGGACTGCAACCGCTTTGGCCCGAGTTCGATCCCCCACACGACGGGGTTGTCACAACCCCTGCAGCCCCCATCGCCGATGACGTTCTCGCTGATGGTCACGTTTGCGGCGTCGGGAACGTAGATCTGCCCGCCATTGTAGGGCTTGCCCATGGCCCTGTTGGGATAGGCTCCGGCGAAATGGTTGGCGTTGAGGACGTTCCGGGCCACGACGTTGTCACCCGGCGCGTCCCCGTCGACGCCCTGCAGGGCGATGCCGTTCGCACGGCTACGGGCGACGACGCTGTCGGTGATCGAGATGCTGCGGCTCGGCTCGCCACGGAAGGCCCCGACATAGATCCCGACGATCCCCGCGTCTGCCACCGCGCCGCCCGCGAAAGCCACGGAGCGACTGCCGAGAATCGACACGCCGAAGCGCTTGGCGTGGAACACGCTGACCGCGCGCAGCGCGACACCCGACGAGCGCTGCACCGAAAGCGTGTCGGCGCAGGACTCCTCGGGGCGGCAGGGAGCACCGTCCGCCTCGTCGAGGTCGAGGTCCCGGACCTCGATGTTCCGGGCCTCGGAGATCCGCAGGGCATGGCAGTCGCGTTGGCCGGACAGCCGGCGGATCCGATGTCCGCCACCCTCGACGATGAGCCCGTCGATCCCCTTGAGGTCGATCAGCGCGCCGCCACCCCCGCAGCAGCCGCGGGCACAGGTGACGTCCCCGGTGAAGCGGATCACCCGAAGCGTCGGCGCGGACGAGACGCAAGCGCGCAGGCTCTCCAGGTCCCGGACTTCGCAAGCGGGGCCGGCAGCGGGCTGGCCGGCCGCGACGGATGACCACCCCGTCAAGCCGACGAAAGCGATGGCCGCAAGTGTCGCACGGCCGGCCGTCACGAAGTCACCCCCGCCCCACGCCGACGTACTGGAAGCCCCTGCGCCGCATGTCGTCGGGGCGGTAGATGTTGCGCAGGTCGACGACGACGGGGCTCTTCATGAGGCCGTGGACGCGGCCGAGATCCAGCGCCCGGAAGGCGTCCCACTCGGTGACGATCACGAGGGCGTCCGCACCCTCGACGCAGGCATAGGCGTTGGGCGCATAGTCGACGCCTCCCAGCATGGCCCTCGCGGCCTCCATGCCCTCGGGATCGTAGGCACGGATGCGGGCGCCCTGGTCCTGCAGGGCGGTGATGATGGCGAGTGAGGGTGCGTCGCGCATGTCGTCGGTGTTCGGCTTGAAGGTCAGGCCGAGCACGGCCACGGTCTTGCCGCGCACGCTGCCGCCGCAGGCGGCGATCACCTTCTTGGCCATCGCACGCTTGCGCTGCTCGTTGACGGCGACCACCGTCTCGACGATCCGCACCGGGGTGCCGGCATCCTGCGCCGTCTTGGTCAGGGCCTGCGTGTCCTTGGGAAAGCACGAGCCGCCATAGCCGGGGCCTGCGTGCAGGAACTTGGAGCCGATGCGGTTGTCGAGGCCGATGCCGCGGGCGACCTCCTGCACGTCCGCGCCGACGGCCTCGCACAGGTCGGCGATCTCGTTGATGAAGGTGATCTTCACCGCGAGGAATGCGTTGCCGGCGTACTTGATGAGCTCCGACGTGCGGCGCGAGGTGAACAGGAGCGGCGCCTGGTTGAGGTAGAGCGGACGGTAGAGCTCGCTCATCACCTCACGGGCGCGGGCGTCGTCCGTGCCGATGACGATGCGGTCGGGGCGCTTGAAGTCGGCGATCGCTGCACCCTCGCGCAGGAACTCCGGGTTCGAGACCACGGCGAAGTCGCCGTCCGGGCGAACCTCCCGCAGGATGCGCTCCACCTCGTCGCCGGTCCCCACCGGAACCGTCGACTTGGTGACCACGACGAGGGGGCCCGCCGTGACCTCCGCGATCTCGCGGGCCACGGCGTAGACGTAGGAGAGGTCGGCATGGCCATCGCCGCGGCGCGACGGCGTCCCCACGGCGATGAAGGCCGCGTCGGCGCCGGAGAGGGCGGCGGCCAGGTCGGTCGTGAAGGTGAGGCGGCCCTCGCGGACGTTGGTCTCGACCAGGGTCTCCAGGCCGGGCTCGTAGATCGGGATCGCTCCTCCGCGCAGCGCCTCGATCTTCGCCGCGTCCTTGTCGACGCACGTCACCACGTGCCCGAAGTCGGCGAAACAGGCCCCCGAGACGAGCCCGACGTAACCCGAGCCGATCATTGCAACGCGCATTCTCTGTCTCCGTCACGATGCCCTGCCGATGGGGCGATCCCCGGGACAGGCCATGCAGGCTGCGGTTGCTTTAGATCGAAACGATCAACTTTTCCACGGTCGGCCCCGTCCATGGGGCATGCCATCGTCGCGCGGTCTGCCTTTCTGAACGGCAGATGTTGGCGATTCATTGTTCCCACGCGCTTTTCGATTGCCCGTTTCCTCTCGATCTCTTTCAAGAAAATTGAAACCGTCAATAATTAAGCTCGATTTACGTTTGTCTCGGGGTGGCTGCGTGGCACGGTCTCCCGGCCCGGCACCCGGCTCCTCCGGGGTGACGTCGGGCTGGCCCCGGTCTCTCGGAACGCGACATGATGCTGGCACAGAAGACGCGCGATGCGGCGAACGAAGCTCGTCACGAAATGTTTGAACAGCTGTCCATCCCCGAGGTGATCCTGGTGCGGCCCCGTCGCTTCGGCGATGCGCGCGGCTGGTTCATGGAGACATGGTCGCGTTCCGTCTTCGCGGCCGGCGGCATCGATGCGGATTTCGTGCAGGACAACCAGTCCTTCTCGGCGCAGGTGGGCACCGTCCGCGGGTTGCATTTCCAGCGGCCGCCGACGCCTCAGGCAAAGCTGGTGCGCGTGGTGCGGGGCGCGATCTTCGACGTCGCGGTGGACCTTCGCCGCCTGTCCCCGACCTATGGCCGCTGGTGCGCAGCGACGCTCACGGCGGAGGGCGGGGAACAGCTCTTCGTGCCGCGCGGCTTCGCGCACGGTTTCGCCACCCTGCAGCCGGACACAGAGGTCGCCTACAAGGTGGACGGCCCCTACGATCCCGCCTGCGACAGCGGCATCGCGTGGGATGATCCGGACCTCGGCATCCCCTGGCCGGTCGCGCCGGGCGCGGCGGTGCTTTCGGCCAAGGACAGGATGCAGCCGGCCTTCGCGGCCTTCGTTTCGCCCTTCGCGTGATCTTTCACTGGAACTCACTGCCATGACCGACACTCTTCCCCGGCGCATCCTCGTCACCGGCGGCGCCGGGTTCATCGGCTCCGCGCTGGTCCTCAAGCTCGTGCTGGAGCGCGGCATCGAGGTGCTGACGGTCGACGCCATGACCTATGCCGCCAATCCGGCCTCGCTGGCGGTCCTGAACGGACATCCCGGCCATCGCCTCGTCGAGGCCGACATCTGCGATGCACCCAGGATGCGGGCGCTGATCTCCGACTTCGCGCCGGGCGCGGTGATGCACCTCGCCGCGGAGAGCCACGTCGACCGCTCGATTACGGGGCCGGCGGCCTTCGTGCGCACCAACGTCATGGGCACGCAGTCGATGATCGACGCGGCGCGGGCCTATCATGGCGGGCTCGAGGGGGACGCGAAGGCGGCGTTCCGCTTCCTGCACGTGTCCACGGACGAGGTCTTCGGCTCGCTCGGGCCCACGGGCTACTTCGACGAGGAGACGCGCTACGACCCGCGCTCGCCCTATTCGGCGTCCAAGGCCGCGTCCGACCACCTCGTTCGCGCGGCCGGCGAGACCTACGGCCTGCCGATCCTCATCTCCAACTGCTCGAACAACTACGGCCCGCGGCAGTTCCCCGAGAAGCTGATCCCCCTGATGATCCTCAACGCGCTGGAGGGCAAGGCGCTGCCGGTCTACGGCGACGGCCAGAACGTGCGCGACTGGATCCACGTCGAGGACCACGCCGAGGCGCTGATCGGCATCGTCGGAAAGGGGCGCGTCGGCGAGACCTACTGCGTGGGAGCCCGCTCCGAGCGCACGAACCTGCAGGTCGTCAGGGCGCTCTGCGCCGCCATGGACCGGCTGCGCCCGGACGCGGGGCCGCACGAGCGGCTGATCACCTTCGTCGCGGACCGGCCGGGCCACGACCGGCGCTACGCGATCGACTCCGCCAAGGTCGAGCGCGAGATCGGCTGGAGCCCTTCGCGCAGCTTCGAGGCCGCGCTCGAGGACACGGTGCGGTGGTATCTCGACAACGAGCGGTGGTGGCAGCCGATCCGCACGGGCCGGTACCGCGGCGAGCGGCTCGGCCTCGTCGGCTGAGGCGGCACCATGGACATCCTCATCCTGGGCGGAGCGGGCCAGCTCGGGCTCGAACTGCAGCGCGCGCGCTGGCCGCAGGGGGTTGCGTTGTTCGCGCCCACCCGCGCCGATGTCGATCTCTCGGACATGGCGGCCGTCGCGCGCGTCGTGGCGGGACGGGCGTGGAAGGCGGTCATCAACGCCGCGGCCTATACGGCGGTGGACAAGGCCGAGAGCGACGTCGCCGCGGCCTGGACGCTGAATGCCGTTCTTCCCGCCGTATTGGCTCATGAGACGGCCAGGGCCGGCGTCCCGATCGTGCACGTCTCGACCGACTATGTCTTCGACGGCACGTCGCCCACCCCCTACGAGACGGACGATCCCGTGGCTCCCCTGGGTGTCTACGGCGCCAGCAAGGAGGGCGGCGAGCAGGGCGTTCGGACGGGCAATCCCCGCCACGCCATCGTGCGCACGGCATGGGTCGTGAGCCCGTTCCGGGCCAACTTCGTCAAGACCATGCTGCGCCTGGCGTCCGAGCGTCCCTCGCTGCGCGTCGTCGCCGACCAGCACGGCACGCCCACCGTCGCAGCTGACCTCGCGGCCGCCCTCGTCACGGTGGCGACGGCCCTTGCAAGGGGAGACGCGCCGACCGGCACGTTCCACTTCGCAAATGCCGGCGAGACCACGTGGCACGGCCTCGCCAGCGAGGTCATGGCCCTTTCGCGGAGCATGGGCGGACCGGGCGTTCCGGTCGAACCCATCGCCACCGCGGACTATCCGACGCCGGCCCGCAGGCCAGCCAACTCCAGATTGTCGACGTCCCGGATGACCCGCGACTACGGCATCGCGCCGCGGCCCTGGCAACAGGCCGTCGCCGACGTCGTGCAGGAACTCCAGGGCGCGCCCATGCACAAGAAGGTCATCGGGGCATGAAGGGCATCGTCCTCGCCGGAGGGTCCGGCACCAGGCTGCATCCGGCCACGCTGGCCATCAACAAGCAGCTGCTGCCGATCTACGACAAGCCGATGATCTACTATCCGGTGTCGGTGCTCATGCTCGCCGGCATTCGCGACATCCTGATCATCTCGTCGCCGGAATTCCTCGACAACTACCGCCGCCTGTTCGGCAGCGGCGACCAGTTCGGCGTGCGGTTCTCCTACGCCGTGCAACCGCGTCCCGAGGGCCTGGCGCAGGCGTTCATCATCGGCCGGGAGTTCGTTGGCGAGGATCGCGTGGCGCTCGTGCTGGGCGACAACATCTTCTACGGCGCAGGCCTCACCGGGCTCCTGAAGTCGGCGGCCGAGCGGGAGGGCGGGGCGACCGTCTTCGCCTATCACGTGGATGATCCGGAGCGATACGGCGTCGTGGCGCTCGACGCCCGCGGCCGGGCGACCGACATCGTGGAGAAGCCCAAGAACCCGGTGTCGTCCTGGGCGGTCACGGGCCTCTACTTCTACGACAACTCCGTGCTCGACATCGCCGCGGCGGTGAAGCCGTCGCCGCGCGGCGAACTGGAGATCACGGACGTCAACCGCGCCTATCTCCAGCGAGGGGACCTCCACGTCGAGCGGATGGGGCGCGGCTATACGTGGCTCGACACGGGCACGCACGACAGCCTCATCGAGGCCTCGGAGTTCGTGCGCACCATCCAGCGCCGCCAGGGCAACCAGATCGCCTGCCTGGAGGAGATCGCCTACCTCAACGGGTTCATCGACGCGCGCCAGCTCGAGGCGCACGCGAAGACCTACGAGAAGACGAGCTACGGGCAGGCCATGTATCGCCTGCTGCGCGAGACGAATCCGGCCGCCTGAGCGATGGGCCGGCCAAGAGCACGGCCGGCCCCCGAGGAGGGCGTGCGGTGCGTCGCCGAAGGCGCCACCGCGGCCGCGTTCCGTCAGTCCGCGCTCGATCCTGCCGGCGTGCTCTGCGCGGGAGCAGGCGTCGGCGGGTAGAGCCGGTCGAGTTGCCAGCAGCGCCGCCCTTGCGCTGAAAGCGTGGCAAGCACCGCCGCCATCATCCGCCCGTTGGCGAGCAGGAAGCCTTCCACCATCAGGATGCGCGGTTCGACGGGCAGGATGCGCGCGAGCAGCTCGGCGCCGCCGGCGGCAACCGCGTCGTCGTCGATGGCGGCGACGAGCTCGTGGATCCGGGTGGAGGTGAAGCGTTCGCGGACGAACGTTCCGAAGGGTCCGTCATCGGAGACGAACCCGGCCGCGACCTGCTGAAGCACATAATCGAGCGAGCATGTGGCGATGCCGCGCTCGGAGAAGTTGCGCAGCAGGCTGGTCTTCCCGGACTGAGGAGGGGCCGCCCCGAGCAGGACGTCCTGCCGCCAGTGCTGGACCCGCACGAGGAAGCGGCGCCAGTTCGGGAACAGGCCCTCTGCCTCCCGCTGCACGCGGAAGGCGGTGTCCCTGAGGAGTTCGCGTTCGAACAGCAGGCGGCCCGGAGCCTCCCACGTGCCGTCGGCGCCGTTCCGGACCGACCACGACCACAGCGGTTCGCCGCAGGCCTGCATGTCGATCAGGAGCGTTCCATCGTCTCCCGTACGCGCCAGCGTGGCCTCGATCACCTCCCGCGGCAGCCTTGCCCTGCGGTCGGCCCAGGACAGGACCACGTGGTCGAACCGGCGCGCGCCGAGGGCGGCAAGTCCGCGCAGCGCCGTGATGGCCGGCGCCGCACTCTGGTCGGGCCCGGCCGGGTCGAGGGGAACGCCCACCACGAAGCGGGCCCCCGCCTCGCGCGCGGCCCGGCCCAGCGTGCCGTCTCCGCATCCCACATGCAGCACCGACCGGCCCGCCAGATCGCTGACGGCGAGGTCCTCAAGGTGGGTGGGTGCGACGGCTGTCAAAACGAGGCTCCACGTGGACGACACGTGGCGTCCGACGCCCCATTATCAGGTGCCGCTTGTCCTTGAGTTAAGCGTGTGATGCCGGGCACGATGAACGAGGCGCAATTGGAGCGTCGCATCCATCCTGTCCCATTCCGGCGGTCTCATACTCCAACTGTCGGATGACCCTCTCGATCGAATGCGGGATGGCGCCATCATCATAGCGGGTCATGATGAAGGCAGCGCCGTCAGAACTGGCGATCGAGGGCTGGGGCGCATCCGGTGCGAGGACCGTCACGGAACGGGACCGAAAGCGCACAAAGCGGTTCAAAACTGTCATCACAATCACCTTGAACAAAAGCATCGAGAACAATGCTCGAAGGTGTCGGATGACTGGACTTGCTAATCAAAGAAAACATGCCAACAACGCTAACAAACTGGAAATGGCTTGCGCGAGAGGACCCGGCGCCGAGGAGAACTCCCGCCTTCGCGAAACGGGTCGTCTCTCCGAACGTCGCGTTATCCTGCCGGCATTGTCAGACCACAAGCGTATCGCCGCCCTTTAGGGACAGCATCTGCCGTGCTTCGTCGGGTGTGGCAAGGGAGTACCCTAGGCCTTCGATGATCTGCCGCGCAAGACGAACCTGCTCGGCATTGCTCTCGGCCAGCTTGCCCGGACCGGCCCACAGCGAATCCTCCAGGCCGACCCGCACGTGACCGCCCATCGCCGCTGCCATCGCGGCCACTGGAAGCTGATTACGTCCTGCGCCCAGCACGGACCAGGCATAGGCTTCGCCGAACAGGCGATCGGCCGTCCGCTTCATGTGCATGACGTCGTCCGGGTGCGCGCCGATGCCGCCGAGGAGCCCGAAGACCGTTTGGACGAAAAGGGGGGGCTTGACCAACCCGCGCTCGAGGAAATGGGCGAGGTTGTAGAGATGGGCCGTGTCGTAGCATTCGAACTCGAAGCGCGTCCCCGTCGCGGAGAGCGTCGTGAGCACGTATTCGATGTCCCGGAACGTGTTGCGGAAGAGGATGTCCTTGTTACCCAGGTACTCCGGCTCCCAGGAATGCTTGAATGCCTTGAAGCGGTTCAGCATGCCGAAGAGCCCAAAGTTCATCGATCCCATGTTCAGGGACGCGACCTCCGGCATGAAGGTGGCCGCCGGGCGCACGCGCTCCTCGACGCGCATCGTCGGCGCACCGCCCGTGGTGAGGTTCACGACGCAGTTCGATCGCTGCTTGATCACCTTCAGGAACGGCGCGAAGGCCTCGGGTGTCTGGTCAGGCTGTCCGGTGGCGGGGTTGCGGGCGTGCAGGTGCACGATCGCCGCCCCAGCCTCGGCGGCCCCGATCGCCGCCTCGGCGATCTCCTCGGCCGTGACCGGCAACGCCGGCGACATGGAAGGGGTGTGGATGGCGCCGGTGACGGCGCAGGTGATGATGACCTTGCGTGACATGGCGGTTCCGATCAGTCGGTTGCGGGGTCTTGCGATTGCTTGTGCCGGCGCAGCGCCGCGAGCCGTTCGTTGCGCCACGCCGTCCGGTCCGCGATGCGCCGTGCGTCCGCGGGCGATAACCACGTAGTCTTAACGCGCTCGAGGGACGCTTCGTCAAAGGCGCTGGCGCCTGCTGCTTGCGCGGCGATGCGCCTGTAGAAGCCCATGTAGCGATCGCAATACTCCGAAAGCCCGCCCGGGGAATTCAGGTCGATCGTCTCGAACGGGCCCATGAAGCTCCAGCGCAAGCCGAGGCCATCCTTGATCGTGTGATCGACGTCCTGCGGCGACATCACGCCCTCGGCGACAAGCCGGAACGCCTCGGCGAGAACCGCTCCCTGAAGCCGGTTGAGCACGAAGCCCTCGACCTCCTTGCGCACCATCACGGGCACCTGACCTATGCTTGTGTAAATGGCGGTCGCCTGTTCCACGACGGTCGGATTGGTCCACGGCGCTGGGCAAACCTCGACGAGCGGAACGAGATGGGGCGGGTTCACCGGATGGCCAACGAGGCATCTCTGGCGATGGGCGAGGCTCTCGGTGAAGCGCGAGGGCACAACGGCCGACGTCGACGAGGCCAGGATGGCGTCCGCGTCGGCGAGGCGGTCGAGTTCTGAAAAGATCGATCGCTTGGCCTCCTCGGTCTCGGGGCCGTTCTCCTGGACGAAACAGGCGCCCGAGACGGCCTCCGCCAGGCTGCCGACGACATGAACGGACCGGCGAGCGCTCTCGGGATCGTCGCAGAGGCCGTGGCGGGCGAGAAGGTGCAACTCGGTCGCGATCCGCTCCGGCGCATGGGCGAGCACCTCGGGGACCGGATCAAAGACCCGCACCTCCCAGCCGGAGCGGGCGAAGAGCGCGGCCCACGCTCGGCCGATCAGTCCTGCTCCGATGATGGCGACGGTCGGGGTCTGCGTCATGGGTCATGTCCCACATGGCCGGTTCGGCCGTTCCCGCTGATCCTCCAGCATCGCACGCCAGAAGCAAGGGCCGCCGGACCATATCCATCCATCCGTTCTGGGTCGTGACCTCCGCTCGCGGCTCGTCTAAGAGTGCCACGAATTGGCATGGCGCGGGCAAAGGACGACGGTCATGGATCTTGGCCTTAGGGGCACGCGTGTGCTGGTCACGGCCGGTGCGGCTGGCATCGGTCGAGAGATCGCGCGCGCCTTCATTCGCGAAGGAGCGCGCGTGCACGTCTGCGATGTGGACGCCGATGCGCTCGCCTGCCTGGCTCACAGTGATCCGCCCGTCGGACGGTCGATCTGTGACGTCGCTGATAGGACTGCGGTCGGCGTGATGGTCGATGAGGCGGTGTGTGCGCTGGGTGGCCTCGACGTGCTGGTCAACAACGCGGGGATTGCAGGACCCACGGGCAAGGTCGAGGAGATCCCGCCCGACGCGTGGGACCGGACCCTGGCGGTGTGCCTGACCGGCCAGTTCAATTGCGTGCGCGCCGCCATGCCTCATCTGCGCGCAAGCCGCAACGCCTCGATCGTCAACCTGTCCTCCGTGGCGGGGCGGGTCGGCTTCGCGCTGCGCACGCCCTATGCGGCTGCAAAATGGGGCGTCGTCGGATTCACGAAGTCGCTTGCCATGGAACTGGGTTCCGACGGGATCCGCGTCAACGCGATCCTTCCCGGTCTTGTGGCGGGCGACCGCCAGCGCCGCGTCCTCGAGGCCAAGGCGCAGCAGCGCGGAATCCCGTTCGCGGAGATGGAGCGGATCGCGTTCTCCTATACCTCCATCAAGCAGTACGTGACACCGCAGCAGGTTGCCGACCAGATCCTGTTCATCGCCAGTGAACGGGGGCGGTCGATCTCAGGGCAGGCCATATCCGTGTGTGGCGACACGCAGATGCTCGGTTAGGCCCGTCCGGTCCTGCAACCGCCGGAGCCAGCCGGCGCCATGGGCACCGTACTCGGAGCGTCGACTGTCCGGTCTGGACAAGGGCGTCCTCCTGTTGACTTGCCTCGACATCAACTAAAGGCTCGTAGTTGGATTTTGCCGTTGAGCAGCCAAGAGCAGCGTTGTGCCCGAGCCTAGATCGACCTCTGTCATCGCCTTCATCGATCTCGCGGGCTTCAGCGCATCCACTGACGTTTATGGCGACGCACTTGCGCTTGCGATGTTGAGCGTCTTCGAGGGCATCGTTCATGATGCACTGGGCGACGATGCGCCCCTCAAGTGGATCGGCGACGAAGTGATGCTCGCCTTCGATGATTGCGAATCTGCGTTGACCTGCTTGGGCACTCTCTTGAGCCGCTGCCGCAACGAACCTCGCATTCCCCTGACAAGAACCGGTGCCCACACCGGACCCGTGATCCGCCGGGGTGGCGATGTCTTCGGAGCCACGGTGAACATTGCGGCGAGGCTCACGGAACTGGCCGGTCCCGGCGAATTCCTGACCACGAAGCCGCTGGCGGATGCCGCAAGGGCGGCTGGCGTCACAGTCGAGGATCGCGGCGATCATCGGCTCCGCTCGTTGTCGAATCCAATCGGACTGTTCGCTCTAGGATTGGCGCCTGCCGTTGATCCCAGATGGATCGATCCCGTCTGCAAGATGCACGCTCCGTTGGCCGTCTACAAGAAAGCGGACGAGGGCAAGTGGTTCTGCTCGAACCGATGTGCCGAGGCGTATGCTCGCAACCCCGGCATCTACGAGGCTAAGCGCCGCTAGGATTGCTTATCGGCCAGATGGAGGTCGCGCGCACAAATGTGGCGAGCCTCGTCGCTGCCATGGGCCAGTTCACGCGTGCCCCTGCCCTAGAGAATTCTCCAACCCCTTCAAAACCCGCGGGGCCAGCGCGACATCGGCAAGCGTGAACCGATCCAGAAAGGCATGGAACGCATCGAGTGCTCCGTGGAGGGTACGTTCCAAGCCGCATTTTCCAACGATGGGGCACGGCTCCTCGCAACCAAAGCAGGCGGCCAGTGTCTGGTCCTGTTCGAGAAACCGGACCAGCGTCCCGAGGCGCACGGAGCTGGGATCAACACCCAATTCGAGCCCGCCGCCCCGGCCACGCGTGCTCTTCAGGTAGCCGGCCCGCGCGAGCCTTTGGACGATCTTCAAGCCGCTTGGCCCCTAGCTGCTGAAGCGTCCCAGCTGGACCCATCGCTCATGCCCCCGATCCACGCGGTCAGACCTGCACCCTTCCGGCTGCTCGGTCAGCATGTACCGGCATCAGCGAGCAGCGTCAGCATCTTCGCCGATCAGTATGCCTGCGCGCTCACCAATCATGATGGCCGCCGCATTTGTATTGCCGGAAATCAGGCGCGGCATGATCGAACAGTCGGCGACGCGAAGTCCGGTCAAACCATGGACGCGCAAGCGGGCATCCACGACATCTCCGCGGTCGGGATCGGGTCCCATGCGACAAGTGCCGATCGGATGGTAGATTGAACTGGCAGCTGCCCGAATGAAGCCGAGGATGTCGTCGTCTGTCTCGACCTCAAGCCCGGGTCTGTACTCCTCGGCAGTGACGGATGCGAGCGCCGGTGCGCGAGCGATGCGCCGTGCCAATCGAAAGCCTTCGATCATCGTGCGCCGATCGCGGTCAGTCGAAAGATAGTTCGCGCGGATTTCAGGATGTGAGGATGGGTCAGGTGACGTGATGAAGATACTTCCTTCGCTCTCTGGACGAAGCTGGCACGCTGAAATGGTCGCCCCCGGAAATGGGTGAAGGCCGCCGTCGTAGGTGTCCAGGCTGAGGGGCTGAAAATGGAACTGAACGTCAGGACGGTCGGCTGCCAGAGGCGTGCGCGCGAACCCTCCCGCCAGTGACGCGCCGAAGCTGAGAACGCCACTACGGCGGAAAAGATAATCGACTCCGATCCAAAACTTGCGCCACGGTCCCCGGGTGAGATTGTTGAGACTGATAGGGCGATTAAGCTTGAGCGTCAGCCGAGACTGAAGATGATCCTGAAGATGGCGACCCACGCCCCTGACCGGATGCAGGGGCGTCACACCAGCGGCCAGCAGTTTTTCAGGGTCGCCGATGCCGGAGAGTTGCAGAAGCTGCGTCGAGCCGATGGTGCCCGCTGCGAGCACGATCTCGCGGCGACTGCGAAACGTGATCGTGTCGTCGCCACGCCTGCACCGAAGCCCCGTCACCCGATGGCCGTCGATCTCCAGGCGCTCCGCTGCAATCCCGGTCATTATCCGGACGTTGTGACGGTGCAGCACCTGGCTCAGGAACGCCCTCGCGCTTGAGGACCTGCGTCTGCCTCGCGTCGTCAGTTGGTAACGACCGACCCCCTCCTGCTTGGCTCCGTTGAAATCGCGATTGAGGGGAAGTCCGGCCTGCTGCCCCGCTTCGATGAAGCGATCGACGAGTTCCAGCTCAACCGGTGGATCCTCGACGCCTAGCGGCCCATCTGCGCCATGAAACTCGCTCTCTCCGCGAGCCTGGGCCTCAACGGAGCGGAAGGCGGGAAGGACATCCGCCCAGCTCCAGCCAGGATTGCCGCGCTGGGCCCAGTCGTTGAAGTCGTCAGCCTGCCCGCGAATGTAGATGAGGCCATTGATGGCACTAGAACCACCCAGCACGCGCCCCCGAGGCCAAGCGATGCTGCGATCATTCAGTTCAGGTTCCGGCTCGGTCTTGTACCGCCAATCATACTTGGGGTTGTTGATGGTCTTGAAGAAGCCCGACGGGATGTGCAGCCAAGGATTGCGATCCGCGGGACCTGCTTCCAGCAAGAGGACACTGGCGTCCGCGATTTCGCTCAGCCGTGCAGCGACGACGCATCCTGCCGATCCACCGCCTACGACGATGTAGTCAAACGTTTCGCTCTGCATCGCATCCTGCCGCCGACTTTGCGGCCCTTGACGAGTCATCCCTTTACGGCCCCGGCGGTGAGACCGGCGACGAGATAGCGGCGGGCAAACACAACCAGCAGCACAACAGGAAGAAGCTGGAGCGTGACCCCCGCGAACAGCACGCCCCACTCGGTCCCATCCACGGCGCCCATCAGCTCGCTCAGGATGAGCGGTGCCGTCTTGGCATGGCTCGTCGTGAAGATCATCGCGAAGAGATACTCGTTCCATGCATAGACGAAGATGAAGATCGAGCCCGCGATCATTCCTTGCAGGGTCAATCTCACCATGATGCGCGTGAGCAACTGCCACTCCGAGGCGCCATCGACGTAGGCCGCCTCATCCAGCTCGTAGGGCACCTGATCGAAAAAATTCTTCATGATCATCGTGTTGAGCGAGACCCAGAAGGTTGCGTACAGGAGAATGAGCAGCAGGTGCGTGTCGCTGAGACCCAGTCGGTCGGCGAGCGGAAACAGCGGCAGAGTGACGACGATGGGCGGAAGGACCCTGACGGCGATTATGTAGACGGCCGTCCACGAGGTAAGGCGGCCCCGGTAGCGGGAATAGGCATATCCGCCGAGGAAGCTGACGGCTCCTCCCAGCAGGGTCGCGCCGGACGCGACCACGAGGCTATTTCCCATGGCCCGGAAGAACCCGTCCCACTGGGCAAACAGGGTCGCGTAGTTCGCGAGCGTGGGGACGAAGAGGAACCTTGGTGGGTAGACGAAGATGTCCACCTGCTGCTTGAACGACGACGCCACGATGAACAGGATCGGGAAGGCCGACCAGACGATGGCGACGGCCAGGAAGATCGTTCGCCCAAATCGCTCGAGGGGTGAGAAGGCGTTGTCCATCATGCACCCTTCATGCTGCGCTGGACGGCGGCCAGGAAGCCCGAGGCGATGATCAGCGAACCCAGGACCATCAACCAGCCGGTGGCTGCGGCGACGCCGAAGTCGCCGTACCGGAATCCGTGCTGGTAGAGGTACACGGCCAGCAGTTCGGACATCCGGGCCGGGCCTCCCTTCGTCAGGAGCCACACTTCCGTGAACATCCGGAACGCGAAGATGAGACGGAAAATCAGGGTGATCAGCAGCGTCGGGACGAGGAGCGGGAGGGTAACGCGCCAGAAGCTTTGCCACCGCGTCGCACCATCGATCCGTGCGGCCTCGTAGAGCGAGGAATCGAGGGACAGGACGCCCGCGTAGATCATCAGGAAGGTGAAGGGCAGGTGCGTCCAGATGTTGATGACGCCCACTAGCGTCAGGCCGGTCGTCGGTGACACGCTCCAGTTGAGGCGCCCGAGGCCCATGTCCTCCAGCGTCCGGGCGATGATGCCGACGTTGGGATCCATCATCATCTTCCAGACAAGGACCGCGACCACCTCGGAGATCGCATAAGGCATGAGGATGATCGCGAACAGCACGCCCTTCATTGGCAGGGGCGTGGCGAAGAGCGTCGCAAGGCCGAGGCCGATCAGCAACTCGACGGCCACGACGCCCGTGATCACGGCAAGGGTGTTGAGGCCTGCCCGCCAGAAGTATGGATCGCTCAGGACGCTGCGATAGTTTTCCAGCCCGACCCAGGTGAGACCCGTCCCGTAGCTCGACTGGTTGAGGCTCAACCACAGGACGTAGAGGGACGGCAGGGTGAGGATCAGCAGAAGCAAGATATGCAGCGGCGAAAGATAGAGCCACGTGGATGGTCTTGGCCGGTTCTGCATCGCGTCTGCTTCTCTGCCGTTGCTACGGGCCCCGACGCGAGCATGCGTCAATTCCCTTTCAGGGTCAGCAGGCCACACAAGCCCGGCCGTCGGCACGGCCAGGCTTGTCTCCGAAACTCGTCTGTTGCGCCGACGTCCCTGGAGCCCAGCTGACGGTTTGCATATTGCATCATGGATCCAATAATGCAATGACCATGGGGACCGGATGACGGAGACGGGACATGAAGGTCGCTGAGTTTGATGTCGTTGTTCTGGGGGGCGGCAGCGCAGGAATCTCGGCCGCTGTCGCGGCCGCGCGCAGCGGAGCACGCACGGCCCTGATCGAGGCCGGCCCGATGCTGGGCGGCGAGTTGCTGACGGGAATGACCGTCGACGGGGCCATCAACGGGCGCGGTGAAGACACCGTCGGAGGTGTCCTGAACGACTTGATGGCCCTCTGTCGCGACATGGGCGGCTTCGTCGCGAAGTTGAACGACTGGAGGCTGATCCAGTACATCGCCTACGATCCCGAAATCATCAAGATTGCCATCCCCCAACTCGTTTTCGGGGCCGGAGTGACCGTCTACCTCCAGACGTTCGCTGAAGACATCGTTCAATCAGCGGGGCACGTCACCGGGGTCGTCGTCCGCAACAAGGGGGGGCGGCAGATGCTGCTGGCCAAGGCCTTCGTCGATGCCTCCGGCGACGGCGATCTCTGCGCCATGGCGGGTGCCGAGATGCTGAGCGTGGAGCGGGACCAGAAGCCTCAGCCCATGTCGATGATGTTTCGGATGTCCGGCGTCGAGACCAGCGCCCTGCTCTCGTATGTTCGCGCGCATCCGGAGTGCGTGGCCGTGGGCGAGAGCGATGCGATCCGGGGCGGGCGAACCGACCGGGAGATCACGGAGGAGATCTACCGGCAGGGGCAGCCGTGCGTCTTCTTTAAGGGCAACGGTCCGTTGCTGGCCGACGCCATCGCCCGGGGCCGGATGTTCCCGACGGCGCTTGTCATGATCCAGCCCACCTCGGATGTCCGCCGGGAGGTCTGCATCAACGCCACCCGGATCTCCCTCGACGAGCCGACGCGCCCTGACAACATGGCGAAGGCGCTCCAGGTCCTCACGGGACAGGTGTTCCAGTGCGCCCAGTTCCTGCGCTCGTCCGTTCCGGGCTTCTCGGACGCCAGCATCTCGGGCATGTCGCCACGGATCGGGATCCGGGAGACGAGGCGGGTGCTGGGCGATTACGTCCTCACGGAGGAGGATGTTCTCGAGGCGCGGAAGCGACCCGACGGCGTCGCAAAGGGTTGCCATCACGTCGATATCCATCAGGACGGCACCGGGCAGATCCGGATCCCCGTCGCCGATGGCGGGTCCTACGACATTCCGCTGGGCAGCCTCCTGCCGAAGGGCATCGCGAACGTCGTGGTGGCTGGCCGGTGTCTTTCGGCAACCCGCGAGGCTCAGGGATCGGCGCGTGTGATGGGGAGCTGCATGGCCATGGGTCAGGCGGCGGGAAGTCTGACCGCGATGGTTGCGACCCAGAGCAATCAGGCCAACCTGCGTGACATCCCGGTCTCGCGCTTGCGCCAGGCACTGCGTGCGCAGGGCGCCGTTCTCGACGGCACGCATTGACCAGCAACACGCCTCAGTCTTCGCAGTCCTGATCCTCGCCGAGCAACGCCCGGATGTGATCCTGTGTCCCTCGATTGTGGGCCTTCAACTGGTCGAGGAGTGTCTCGAGTTCTCCATCACGCAGGGACTGCATCATCGCCGCATGCTCCTCCCGCGACTGGCTCTTGCGCTTCCTGGAGTTTAAGGCCGTGCGCTGGTACCGCTCGGACAAGTCGAAGAGCATCGTGATCGTGCGCAGGAGATGCCGGTTGCCACAGTCGGCATAGAAGGCGAGATGGAAGGCCCGGTTCTCGAACATGTACCGCTCGATATCGGCCTCCGCGTTCCGGGCGTTCAGGCGCTGGTGGATCGCTTCGATCTCGGTCAGGCGCTGCGCTCTCAAGGTTGGCCAGCTTGCGCGCAGGGCCATTTCCTCCAGCGTCTCGCGAAGCGAATAGAGCTCGTTGAGGTCGCTGATGGAATGGCCCGTCACGACCGCGCTGCGATGGGGGCTCAGCAGGACGAAGCCGCGTTCGGCCAAGCGCTCGATGGCTTGCCGGATCGGGTGACGGCTCACTTCCAGCTGTTCGGCGAGGCGGACCTGGTCCAGCCGCTCCCCGGCGGCGAGTTCACCGGCGAGGATCATGCGCTGGATCTCGGACGTGGCGTAGTCGGCTGTACTCTTGAAGCGAACTGCGCGTGCCACCAAAGCCTCCGGTCGAGCTCCCGCATATTGGATCCATGAAATTAGGAGCGTGAACATGGCTTGTCCAGAAGCGCCCCAAACGGTTGACGCATTGCACCTTTCCTGATTGGATCCAAAACGCTGGATCCAATCTGGCGCGCTCCATAACGGGGGGAACGATGGGTTTCATCAGACGCAGCGCTTTCGGTGTCGCTTCGGCGGCCTACCTGTGCGCAACGATCGCAGCCGGTGCTCAGACCACGATCACGGTGCTTTCGCACAAGGTCCACGAGAACGTCGCTCGCGGCCTCACGGCCGGAACGACGGGTGGCGACGTGGCGGGCGAATGGGCGGCCGCCAACGGCGTCAAGTTCAACTGGGTGACCGGAAACATCGACCCGATCCACGATCGGCTCGGACGCGAGCTGTCCCTTGGCGAGAGCTCTGTCGATGTCGCTTTCGTCATCAACAAGTTCCACACGCCGAGGATCGCGGCTCTGCTCGAACCGCTCGACGGGCGGATGGCCGCGGCACCCATCGAAATACTTCCGTCGATCCCCGCGCCTCTCAAGAAGGCGCTCATGCACGACGGGAAGCTGACGGCCATTCCATTCCGCCACGCCACCACGGGGCTTCACTGGAACAAGGCGCTGTTTGCCGAGCGCGGCGTGACGAAGGCTCCCGCGACGCTGGACGAGTTGCTCGAGACCGCTCGCAAGATGAGCTACACGCGGGCCGACGGCACCCGTGTCTCTGGGCTGGTGATGAACTCGGGGGACGAGCACGTGGCGGTCCTGACGCTTCTGTCGGCCTTCGGCGCACGGCTCTTCGACGACAACGGAAAGGTCGTCGCCAACAGTCCCGAGATGATCAAGGGGCTGACGACGATGGCAGCGCTTTACAAGGAGGGCGTCCTGCCCAAGAACTACGCCACCATGACGATCGATGACGTGATCACGGCGGTTCAGACGGGACAGGCGGCAATGGCGATCGACCCGTTCGCCCGCTATGCCGTGTACAACAACCCGGCCAGCTCCAAGTTTCCGGGGCAGATCGACGTGGTCGTCGTGCCGTCTGCGGTCAATCCGGAAGGGACCGCGATCACCGAAATCTGGTCGATGGCGATACCCCGCAACGCGAAGAACAAGGAACAAGCATACGCCCTGATCCGCGCCCTGGCCACCAAGGACGCCACGGTCCGGATAGCGCTGAACGGCAACGGACCGGTTGATCCGACGGCCTATTCCGACCTCCGCCTGCAGCAGAAGCTGCCCTACACGAAGGCTGAGGCCAAGGCTCTCGAGATTGCGCAGGTCATCCCTTCGTCCTTCCGTCGCTCGGTCGAAGCCGCGGCGATCTTCCGCGAGGAATCGCAGGCTGCTGTACTCGGAATGAAGTCACCTAAGGACGCCGCAGCCGCGATGCAGACGCGTATTGAAAAGCTAATTGACTGATGACGTGGCCTGGGCCGCGAAAACATGGGACCGCGGCCCGGCCATCCTGCGAACGAGTCGCAGAATGGCCCGGTGATAGCTCGCGACGGAAGTCGCCACATCCTCCTTCCGGCGCGCCCCCCGGGGATCAGGGCGCGGGGTCCGCTGCCTGACGCTCTTCTTCTTCTTCTTCGGCAACAGCAAGCACCTGGAAGTAACAAGACCGGGGGGCTCCTCAGCGATGAGCATAAAGGCGCAAGACGGAAATGGTTCTCGAGCACGACTGGCGGCTGCGGTGATCATCCCGCAGTCCGGTCTTCGGGCTGATCACCCCTGCCGCGCCGCGAGCTACAACACACGTACGCTTCACTGAAGGCGTATCGCCTGCACGCGGCCCGGACGGCAGCGCAAGCGACTGCCGCTTTGGCAGTTCTAGACCGCCTCGAACGCCTGGGCGAGGTCGGAGATCACGGTCTCGGGATGCGGCCTGCGGTTGGCAATCCAGTCCTTCCCGCGAGCGTGCCCAGGCTTCTGTCTCTTTGCTCAATGTGCTGCCTGCCGTGCTCGGCATACCGCGGGCGTTGTTGCTCCTCCAACCTACGCTGCTCCTTGTTCTTCCCCGCCTTCGCAGGAAGCCGCCTCGCGGCACGTGCCGGGCTGCGTCTGGCGCACGGCCTCTCTCCTTCTGGGCGGGCGGCGCAGTTGGCGATAGGGATCCTGCTGGGTGTCGCCATCGCTGTGACTGATCACGGACTGCGAGGTCTGTGGCAGACCGCACCGAGTCTTCCGCCCAGCATCATTGAGGCGTGGACCGCCGGCAGCCTGCTCGTGGGGTTGCTCTATGGCGGCGTGGTGGAAGAAGTGATGTTCCGCTGGTGCGTGATGTGCCTGCTGATGGTCGTGCTGGTACGATGCGTCGCCGGCCGAACCGAGCATCCGCCCCGCTGGATCTTGCCTCGACGACGATGCTTCGGATCCACCGATGGGGTGGGTCCGTCTCCATACGCGGATGCCAGATCAGCGAGACGGTGATCTCTGGCACGGGAAACGGAAGCTCGAAACGGTGCATGCCGGCTTGGAGGTCTTCGGTGTGTCGGGCTGGCACCGTTGCCACGAGATCTGTTCTCCGAGCCAGTCCGATAGCTTCCGCAAACCCTCCGACGACTGCCACCGCGTCGCGGCTCAGGCCACGCTCTTCGATGGCGCGATCGACAGGCCCCGTCTCGCGTCCCCGCCGCCACACGACGACGTGCCTTGCCGCCGTATACTGGGCGAGATCGGGCAACCGGCCGGCAAACGGATGACCGTCACGCACCACGCCGACGAAGCGGTCGCGGAACAAGGCGTGCGTGCGCAACTCTGGCCCGTTCGTGTCTCGGACGATGCCGGTTTCGAGATCCACTGATCCGTCCCGAAGCTGAACATTGTCGCGTTCGTCCTTCGGCAGGAAGCGCAGACGCACGGACGGGGCGTCGTCCGCGAGGCGATGGAGGAGGGCCGGCCCAAAAGTTTCGACAAAGCCCTCGCTCGACCTGATCGTAAAGGTTCGCGCCAGTGTACCGAGATCGAGAGCCACGGAGGGACGCAAGACCGCCTCCGCTTCATCAACCAGCCGGCGTACCTGGTCCCGCAGCGCCAGCGCTCGTGGAGTCGGCACGAGGTCCCGGCCGGCGCGCACAAGCAGCTGGTCGCCCATGGTGCGGCGCAGCCGCGCCAGCGCCCGGCTCATGGCGGAGGAACTCAGCCTGAGCCGGCGTGCCGCACGGACGACGCTCCCTTCCTCAAGCAGGACGTTGAGCGTCGTGAGCTGGCTGAGATCGGGTCGAGTCATCGGGGGCCTTCCTCGGACGAAGATGTGGCGTTTGATGCATTGATAAAATGCGATCGTTGCGTCTACCGCCATGTGGAGCCGCAGACGATGTTGGCCTCCATCGTGCCCCATCGGAGGTCCATCAATGTCTTCCCGCTTTGTTCCCGTGCTCTTCGGCCTGGTTCTGTCCGGGCTGATGTCTTTTCTCGTGTCCGGCATTTCCTCGATCCGGGTGACCGGCGTCGGCGACGCCTTCGCAGCATCGTGGTTGACAGCCTGGCTGCCGTCCTGGGCTGTGGCGTTCCCCGTGGTGCTCGTCGTTGCTCCCCTGACGCGGCGCATCGTAGCGACGCTGGTGCGGCCATGACGACCATTCGAACGCCCGCAGACGGCGCCAGCGGCCCAGTGTCCCTCACGACCATGGGAGGCGTTTCGCCGCGCGGCGGCCTGGCCGCCCTCGCCTCGGCAACGTTGCTCGCCTCGCTTGGGACGAGCAGCGCCAATGTCACGCTGCCTTTCGTTGCGGAAACGCTGTCCGCGTCCTTCGACGCCGTGCAGTGGGTGGTCCTGTCCTATCTCGTCGCCATGACCGCGCTCGCCGTGACTGTCGGGCGCATCGCCGACGTCATCGGGCAGCGACGCGTTCTGGTCGTCGGCCTTCTCGTCTTCTCAGGTGCATCCCTCGTGTGTGCGAGCGCCCCGGGACTTGGAGCCCTTGTCGCCGCAAGGGCTGTCCAGGGTGCAGGATCCGCAGCCATGATTGCTGTGTCTCTCGCGATGGTTCCCCGGATCGCAGCGCAGGATCGGATGGGAACAGCGATGGGGCTGATGGGAACGATGTCTGCCATCGGCACCGCCCTGGGCCCGGCCGCCGGCGGATTGTTGATCGGTCTGTTGGGATGGAGGGGCGTCTTCCTGGCCAATGTTCCGTTTGGTCTGACGGCTGCCTTAGCGGCCTGGGCGCTTCTCCCGGTGTCCCGGGCAGGAGCGGCGTCTTCCGCGTCTCGCTTCGATTGGCGCGGATCGCTGCTCCTGACCGCCGCGCTGACCGCGTATGCCTTGGCGATGACCAGCGGTCGTGGCGCTTCGATGTGGGTGACCGTCGGACTGACAGCGGCCGCGGTTGTTGCCACTCTTGGCCTCGTTCGCGTCGAGAGGATCGCGCCGTCGCCCGTCGTTCCCATGGCCACGCTCAGCAAAGGACTTTTCCGAGCCGGCTATATCGCCTCCGCCGTAGTATCGAGCGTGATGATGGCCACCCTCGTGATCGGTCCGTTCTACCTGTCTGCCGTGCTGGACCTGGACCCTGCTGGTACCGGTCTCGCCATGGCTTGCGGTCCGGTCGCCTCAGCGCTGGCAGGCGTGCCGGCGGGCCGCATGGTGGACCGCTTCGGCGGTAGGCGGGCCGCGCTAGGAGGCCTGGTCACGATGCTTCTCGCCGCCATCCTGCTGATGGTCATACCCGATCAGTTCGGTGTCGCCGGCTATATCGTGCCCCTCATGGTCCTGACGACGGGGTATGCGCTGTTCCAGGCCGCCAACAACACAGTCATCATGAGTGCCGCCGGCCTGGAGGCACGCGGCTCGGTGTCAGGAATGTTGAGCCTGTCGCGAAACCTCGGCCTGATCACCGGAGCTGCGTTGCTTGGAGCAGTATTTTCCGCCTTCGCAGGTGGCCCGGGATCGGGGCAGATGCTGCCTGCATCTGCCATCACCGGTACTCATGCCGTCTTCGCGGCGTCATCGCTCGTGCTCGCGATGGCCCTTGTTGTCGTCCATTTCGCTGATCGGACGGACAGCATCGGTAGCGCGTGCGACGCGAAGCAACACCACTGAGCAATCTCGTTCCAAAGACGCTGATTTTCGTCGTTGGCTTCGACAGTGGCGCGGTGCCAAGCAGTGAGCGGCGGCGCATGCCGCTCCTTTGATTGCTTATCTGCATGAATGTTGATCGAAAGTTGACATTTGGCGGGACTAAGCCCCTTCGCCGGAGAGTCAACTCTCGGTGCATTCGCGTTTCCCTCAACCTCCGGGAGTTTCTATTGGGCAGCTGGTCCCTCCGTCGGAGGATGGTTCGGTAAAGGTGGCATCGCGTCCCCGCAACGTTCGAGAGTTAATGTTCAACTGGCCGATCCCTCCGCATGATGATCGGCCAGTAAAGGTGGTTGCGTGTCTGGTACTCCGGCCTGAACTTGCTCAACCCGCTCGCCGCGCGGTCGGCGTACTTGCCCACGATTGACCAGTCGCGCTCGCCTGGCGAAGGGCGGCCTCGGTGGCATCGGGCTCGCCGTCGGTGTTTAGCACCAGGACGACCTTGCACGTTGCTTGGAGGCAGCGCGTCGTCACGTCGAGCAGGGCGGATTGGTGGGGCCTAATCTGGCCGATCAGCAGGCAGACGATAGCCGTGCGACGGACACGACCAGCGGAACGGCCACGAGTCTTACGAAGGCAGTCGGTGGGCCGGCGACACCGAGAACATGCCAGCGAGGAGGGTCCGGCGAGTTCCCGACCACTCGATCTTCTGGCCACCGTTCCCCCGAACACGGGAAGCCACTCCGACTGAGGGACGGGACCCGCAAAGTCTTGATTGTCCGGTCCGGAACACCGCCGATGAAGTCTGGGCGGATGGCGGCTTAGCTCCCTGAACCCTCTCCCCGTTGATCGCGATCGAATACGATCAGCTTCGTGACAGTTCGCGTGCAAGAATGGGATTGTGTCTTGTCTGGGCCGTTTGACGCGCCTTTGTTTGGTTAGACAGAACCCGGACCGGACGGAATCCAGCATCAGATACGGCCAAGTCGCGTAGAAGGGCTATTGACTTTCCTCCCGCATGTGATCGCTATAGAGCATAACGTGATCGCCAACGCTCACGGTGAAGGGATGAACGCCCCATTGTCGGCGCCTCAGCGGCAGGTCCGCCTCCTGGAGGAGGTCCACGCCCACAGGTTCGTGGATGTCCAGGCTCTGACGGAGCTTTTCGGCGTTTCCGTCGCGACCGTACGGCGTGATCTCGCGGAACTCGAAGCACAGGGCCTGTTGCGGCGAACTCATGGGGGGGCGCTGTTCGTCGATCAGGTCACCCGCGACCAAGCCAACCGCGACCGCACTGTCGCCAACGTCGAGGCCAAGCGGCGCATCGCAAAGGCAGCAGCAGACCTGGTTCTCGATGGCGACACGGTGATCATCGACGCCGGAACAACGACGCTCGAGGTTGCCCGGATCCTCGGCCTGCGCAGTGGTCTGACGATCATCACCAATGGCCTCGATGTCGCCCGGGAGTTGGCCAACGCGCCGGGCGGCAACAGGTTGTTCGTGATCGGTGGCGAGTTCCACCCCGTCAACCATTCCTTCGCAGGGCCGCTCGCAGCAGAGGCCATGCGCAAGTTCAATGCCGACAAGGCCATTCTCAGCGTCGCCTCCGTGGATGTCGAAGGTGGGACGATTGGTGTTACCAGTCCGCAGTTTGCCTGCGTCCAGCAGGCGATGATCGAGGCAGCGAAGACGTCCATCGTCGTTGCGGACTCGTCGAAGTTCGGTCGCGCATCCCTTTCCGTCGTGAGCCGGTTGGGTGCGCTGGAATACATCGTGACGGACGAGCAAGCGCCCGCGGAAACGGACACCAAGGTCGTTGCCCATGGCTCCCTGCTTCTCCGTTCTTAGGTGAGCGAATGTCGGCGATCGAAGTCAGCGGTCTGACCAAAACCTGGGGTGCGGTGCACGCCGTTGATCGCATCGATTTCCGGGTCGAATCGGGCGAACTCCTCGCCTTGCTCGGTCCGTCCGGCTGCGGAAAGTCCACGACTTTGCGTCTGATCGCAGGGCTCGACACACCGACTGCGGGCCGGATCGTGATCGATGGCCGGGATGTCACGGCACTACCGCCTGCCAGGCGTCAGCTTTCGATGGTGTTCCAATCGTATGCGCTGTTTCCGCATCTGAACGTCGCCGACAACATCGTCTTCGGGCTCTCGGTGCGCGGCGTGCGCAAGGCCGAGCAGCGCGATCGCCTCGACAAGGTCGTTGAATTGCTCGGCCTCTCGCACCTGCTCGAGCGCAAGCCGTCGCAGTTGTCCGGCGGGCAGCAGCAGCGGGTGGCATTGGGGCGCGCGCTGATCGCTCAGACGCGCGTCTGCCTGATGGACGAGCCGCTCTCGAATCTCGATGCGAAGCTGCGTCAGGAGATGCGCACCGAGATCCGTGCCCTGCAGCGGCGGCTCGGCATCACGATGGTGTTCGTGACCCACGACCAGTCCGAAGCGATGAGCATGGCTGATCGGGTCATCCTGATGCGCAACGGACGGATCGAGCAGAACGGCGCGCCGGCCGATCTTTACGAGCGGCCCGCCTCGGTTTTTGTCGGCGAGTTCATCGGCACGCCGCCGATGAACATCGTGCAGTTGCCCGATGCATCGGGCACTGGCCACATCCGCAAGGTCGGCATTCGTCCGGAGCACATCACGTTCGCTGAGAGCGGTCTGCCGGTCGTGGTGGAAGGATCTGAGTACTTCGGCGCCGACACCGTGACGTCCTGCCGCCACGAGGGACAACACTTGCTGGTTCGGACGTCAGGCAGACCGCCAGCCGACGTCGGAGCGGTTGCTCACCTGACCTGGTCCAAGCACGCCGAAAGCCTGTTCGACGACACAACCGGCCAGAGGCTGCCCGAAGTGCAAGGAAGTCTCGTGGCGTAGTGCTCAACGGTACGTGTGCCGAACAAAAACACAGGAGGAAGCGATGAGAATATCTCGCAGGACAATGGGAAAAGGCGCCCTGGCCGCGCTTGGTACGCTGGCGATGCCGACGATCACGCGTGCGCAGGCAGCAAAGATCAGCTTCTACTATCCCGTCCAGGTCGGCGGGCCGTTGACCAAGGTCATCGACGGATACGTCGCGAATTTCAAGGCCGCGAATCCTGGCATCGATGTCGAGGCCGTCTATGCCGGCAACTACCTCGACACCACCACCAAGTCCATGACGGCGGCGAAGAGCGGCAGGCCCCCGTCGGTCGCGGTGTTGCTCGCGACCGACATCTACACCTTCCTCGACGAGGGCCTAATCGACCCACTCGATAACTTCATCAAGACCGATGAAGATCGCCGCTGGGTTGCCGGATTCATGCCGGCCTTCCTCAAGAGCGCGCAGGTTGACGGGAAGCTCTGGTCGGCGCCGTTCCAGCGCTCGACGGCTGTACTCTACTGGAACAAGAAGGCCTTCTCGGAATCCGGACTCGACCCCGAGAAGTATCCGACGACCTGGGACGAGATGGTTCGTTACGGAAAGGCCGTCGTGCGCAAGGACGCCTCGGGCCGTACGACGCGCTGGGGCGTCGGCATCCCGGGCAATGTCGGTTCGTCGCAGTGGCTGTTCGGGGCGCTGGCTGCGCAGAACGGCGCCACGCTGTTCAAGGAGGACGGCACGCAGGTAACGTTGACGGACCCGCGTGTGGTCGAGGCGCTTCAGTTCTGGGTCGACCTGAGCGCCAAGGAAGGCATACATCCGCCCGGGATTCAGGAGTGGGGCACGACGCCCAGTGACTTCCTCGAGAACCGGATCGCGATGATCTGGACGACGACGGGCAATCTCACCAACATCAAGCGGCAGGCCACCTTCGACTTTGGACTGGCGCCATATCCCGGCAAGGTCAGGCCGGCGTCTGTGCTGGGTGGCGGCAACTTCTACATTTTCGCCAAGGCCCCACAGGCCGAGAAAGAGGCGGCGTTCAAGTTCGTCAAGTTCATGACGTCCGACGAACTGCAGGCCGATTGGTGCGTCCAGACCGGATATGTAGCGCCGCGCGACGGAGCCTGGGAAACCGAGACGCTGAAGAAATACGTCCAGGAGACGCCTGCGGCCACCGTTGCGCGAAAGCAGATCCCGAACTCGGTGCCGGAGTTCTCGACCTACGAGAACGCCCGCACGACCAAGGTGCTCAACGATGCCATCGGCGCGGCGCTCACCGGCTCGAAGACGCCGCAAAAGGCGCTGGCGGACGCGCAGGTCGAGATCGACGCGATCCTCAAGCCCTATCGACGCTGAAGTGCCGGGATCTGTTCGATGAGCGTCTCGCGCAACGCGCTCTGGGGAAGCCTTCTACTGCTACCGGCAACGGTACTGCTGTGGGTCTTCACCTATCAGCCGATCCTGACGACGCTCATCAACAGCTTCTATTCAACGCCTCGTGGTCGGCGCCCATCGGTCTTCGTCGGCGCCGACCACTACGCCCGCTTGCTCGCCGATCCGGTGTTCTGGAAGGCGATGACCAACAACGTGATCTACGCCGCGGTCACGATCCCTCTGTCGATCGTGCTCGCCCTCGTGATGGCTTTGCTCGTACAGGGCAGCTTGCGCGGCACGACCGCGATGCGCATGGCGTTCTTCACGCCAACCGTCCTGCCGATGGTCGCCGTGGCCAATGTCTGGCTCTTCTTCTACGCACCTGACTACGGTTTGATCGATCAGGTCCTCTCCCTGTTCGGGCTTGGCGGAAACAACCTTCTGGGCAGTCGCGAGACGGCGCTGTGGGCCCTGATTGCCATCACGGTCTGGAAGGAAGCCGGCTTCTTCATGATCTTCTACTTGGCCGGCCTCCAGCAGATCTCGCCGACGCTGCTGGAGGCAGCGAACCTGGAAGGCGCAACCTACTGGCAGCGGCTTTGGCGGGTGGTGATTCCGCTGCTGATGCCCACGACGCTCTTCATCGCGATCAATGCGGTGATTGGTGCATTTCGTCTAGTCGATCATGTCGTCGCCATGACGAAGGGTGGGCCGGACAACTCGACGATGCTGCTCCTGTACTATCTGTATCAGGTCGGGTTCGGCTTCTGGGACACGAACTACGCAGCCGCCATCACCGTCGTGCTGCTCGCCCTGCTGGCGGTCATCGCATTGTTCCAGTTCGGCTATGCCGACAAGCGGGTTCACTACAGATGATCGTTGCCGCCTCAGACCGATCCGGCAGCGTCCTCGTCCACGTCGCGGGCTGGGTCCTGGCCCTGATCTGGGTCGCTCCGCTGCTCTATGCGATCTGGACGGCGTTCCATCCGCCGGCTTTCGCTGCCCGTTTCGACCTCTCGGCGCCGATCACGCTCGAGAATTTCGCGCGCGCCTGGCATGCAGCTCCGTTCGCACAGTATTTCCTCAACAGCTTCATGCTCGTGACGCTGATCCTTGCCTGCCAGTTGGTGATCTGCACGCTCGCTGCGTACGCCTTCGTCTGTTTTCCGTTCCGTGGGTCGGATCTGCTGTTTCCGCTGGTTCTGCTGCAACTCATGGTCATGCCGGAAGCGCTGCTGGTCGAGAACTACCGGACCCTCGGCAAACTAGGCCTGATTGACACGATCCTCGGCATGGGTCTGCCCTACATGGCGTCAGCCTTCGGCATTTTCCTGATACGGCAGACGTTCAAGGGAGTGCCGAAGGAGCTGGAGGAGGCCGCAAGGCTCGAAGGGGCCAATCCGATGCAGACACTCTGGCGCGTGTACATCCCCATCGCGCGGCCAACCCTGATCGCCTTCGGCTTGGTGACGGTCAGCTACCACTGGAACAACTTTCTGTGGCCGCTGGTCGTGTCCAACTCGGTGGGCACGCGCCCGATCACCGTCGGCCTTCAGGTGTTTGCGACCATCGAGCAGGGCGTCGACTGGAGCCTCGTGACGGCGGCGACGCTGCTGTCGGTTGCGCCACTCTTGCTCGCGTTCCTCATCTTCCAGCGTCAGTTCGTGCAGAGCTTCATGCGCGCGGGTATCCGGTAGCGGCGAGGCGGATCGATGCTTCTCGCCCACATCTCAGACTTTCATGTCTTCGCCGACCGCAAGGAGACGCCACTGGTCCGTGACGATGCGGCCGCCGCTGCGCGTCGGGTCGTTGCGGATGCGGCGTCGCTCGATCCGCCGCTCGATGCCGTCGTTCTCACCGGCGACCTCACTGACGGCGGTTCGGTTGACGACTACCGTTTGCTTCAGGACATCCTGGCCCCGCTGCGCTGCCCAATCGTCGTCGTCCCGGGCAATCATGACCGACGCGCGACGCTGAGAGCCGCTTTCGCCGACCGCGTGGCCTTCGCCGATGCGAACTTTCTCCATTACGAGGTGCGCATCGGCGGCGTTCGGATCCTGGCCCTTGACACGTTGGTCGAAGGGCGCGTCGAGGGTCGCCTGTGCCCAGCGAGGCTCGCATGGGTGGCGGAGCGTCTGGCCGAGCCGTATGGCGGTCCAACAGTGGTGGCGATGCATCATCCCCCCTTTGCGACCGGCATTCATGCCCTGGACGCCGCCACCCTCGTGGAGGGAGCCGAGGAACTCCGTGGCCTGATCAGCGAGGTCCGCGGGGATGTCTGCATCCTTGCCGGGCACGTCCACCGTCCGGTTCAGGTGCGCTGGGCAGGTCGCTTCGCTGCGGTGGCCGGAAGCCCCGCGTTCCAGATTGGCCTCGATCTCACGGGTCGGGTCGAGGAGCCAGGATTGGTCGAAGAGCCCTACGCCTACTTCTTGCACCGCATCGGTACGCGCGGCGACGTCGCGATCCACACGCGCTACCTGGACCTCGGATGTCGCTGAATCAGCCCACACTCGCTCCCGTCGACGGTGAAGCCGTCGCGTCCCTCGCCAAGTCGGCCGGCGCCCTGGCCATGCGCCATTTCGCCGAGGTCGCGACGTTGCCCGTGACGATGAAGGGCCATCTCGATCTCGTGACGGAGGCCGATCGATCAGTCGAGAAACACATCCTCGAGGGCCTTCGGCGATTGTTTCCGAACGACGGCGTCCTCGGCGAAGAGGGTGCGAGATTGGATGCCCATAGCGGCCGCCTTTGGGTTGTTGATCCAATCGATGGCACGGCCAATTTCGTACGAGGCAATGACCAGTGGGCTGTATCGATCGGTCTCTTCGCCGATGGTCGACCGCAGTTTGGCGTGATCTATGCTCCCGTCAGGGACCAGTTGTTCCGAGGTGGTCTCCAGGAGCGAGGGACGATGAACGGAACGGCCTTGCGGGCGCCGGTTCCATTCGACATGTCGCGGTCGCAGATTGGTCTCAGCCTGCATCCGGCCATCTCGGCCACGCGCCGTTTGTCGGTCATCCGCCATATCATCGACAGCATGAAACTTGATTTCAGGAGTTGCGGGTCGGCCGCCATCACGTTGATGGACCTCGCCCAGGGCTACCTTGACGGCTTCTACGCCGACGGCATCGCAACCTGGGACGTCATGGCTGCTCTGCCCATCGTGAACAGCCTTGGGTTGGTCGACACCCTCAGCTGGGCCGAGATCCCTCTCACCGAACCCATTCGCTTCGCCTGCGGCCCCGAGCAGTTTGTCGCCGCAATGGCGACTATCTGAGGGCGCCGCAGTGGTGCAGCAAATCTGAATCAAGCGAGTGTTTACGTCGGGTCCAGACGTCTAGCCGTCTGGACAAATGGCGCGACTCGAGCAGAGCAGAATTCAAAACTCGTCGACCTACGTTGATGTCGCGAGTTGGAAGACGAGGGATGCGGCCCGACAACTTATCGAAGCAACGCTGGTTGCGGGACCCCTCCACCCCCGACAGTCGTTATTGGGCAGGCTGGTCTCTCCGTCGAAGGATGGTTCGGTAAAGGCGGTTGCGCGTCCCCGCTTTGAACCTGTCAGCGGCGCTCCACCACCCTCCCATCGATTGTTCTTTTCCATTTCGAGTCCTTCCCTCCC